>NZ_JBYSWB010000006.1:0-248869 GCF_058986725.1 Pseudomonas sp. GW821-FHT01A09 | reverse complement strand
GTGCCTCCACGCGGGAACCCCTCGCGCCAGCGAGGGGCCAATGGTGGGGGCGGCGACCCCAAGGCCGGCTCGAAAGCGGAACCACCCCGCCCAAACAGCGCCAGCATGATCCCCAGATCACTGAGCATGCTGACGATCAAACTCCCAGACCGCCGCAAACCCCATCAACTCGCACATCTTCTCGAACGAATACAGCTCATCCATATGCCCCACAGTCCCCTTGCGCGCCCGCAGCTCGCCGTAGACCTTGTGCAGCGCCTGAGCCATCGCAAGAAACCCGGATGCAGGATAAATGGCCAGCGAGAACCCCAGCCGCTGCAGCTCGGCAGGTGGTAATTGCGGCGTGCGCCCGCCTTCGACCACGTTCACCAGCAAGGGCGCATCGAAGCGCTTGCCGATCGTTTCAAGCTCCTGCTCGGATTCCGGCGACTCCAGAAACAGCACATCGGCGCCCGCCTCCAGATAGGCATCGCAGCGCCGCATCGCCTCATCCAGCCCCAACGAAGTACGCGCATCCGTGCGGGCGACGATCAGCATGTCCGGGTCTTGCCGCGCTTCGACCGCGACGCGAATCTTCTGCACCATGTCGCTCTGAGCGATCACTCGACGCCCCGGGGTGTGGCCGCATTTTTTCGGGAATTCCTGGTCCTCGAGCTGGATACCTGCCGCCCCTGCCCGCTCATAACCGCGCACGGTGTGAGCGACGTTCAGCAGGCCGCCGTAGCCGGTGTCTCCATCGCAGATGATCGGCGTCCGACTGGCCGCGCAAAAGGCCGTCACCCGGTTGATCATGTCGGTATAGGTAGCAATGCCCGCGTCGGCTTCACCCAGGTAGGACGCCACAGTGCCGAAGCCGGTCATGTACAGGCAGTCGAAGCCCAGACTGTCGGCCATGCGCACCGAAATCAAGTCGAACACGCCCGGCGCGACCACCAGCTGGTCGCCGGCCAGCTTGGCTTTCAATTGCTTTCTCAAGGATGAACTCATGACAACTCCCACTCAGTGATGAAGGTCTTTGGTAACGCCCATGGCATGCTCGGCACGAGTCCGCTCGGGTACCCGCACAGCAATGTCTTCAAGGGATCGGCGATTGGTTTCAACACCGAAGAAAAACAGCACCACGGCCATGATCAGCAAGGCACTGATGATCACCAACAGCACGTTTTCGATATTGCCCACGGCATACACGGCCACGACAATCTGCGGCGCCACGATGCCGGCGATGCGCCCCGCGGCGCCTGCCACACCACTGCCGCGCATGCGGTTTTCAGTGGCGAACAATTCCGGGATGTAGGTGGCGATGCCCAGCGCAACCAGCAAATAAGTCAGAGTAAACAGCACGAAACCCAGGCTCACGGCCATGGTAATGCTGGTCGACTGACCGTAGAACCAGCCCACCACTGCCGCAGCGAGAGAGATGACGATGATGCCGTTCTTGCGCCCGATACGATCGGCCAACAGCGCCCCGACCAAGGCACCCGCCGGCCCGCCCAGAGACATAAGCGCGGTGTAGCCCAAAGAAGCCTTGAGGTCGATGCCCTGGTGCAACAGGAAGGTCGGCACCCAGACGATAAACCCGTAGATGACGATATTGATCGCCACCTGGATGCAGATAGCGATCCAGGTCCGGCGCCGCAGCGCTCTCCCGAACAGCTCGCTCATGCGGGTCTTGCGGATCGGCGCGGCATAGGTCTCGGTGATCGGCGGCAGGGCCCGACCTTGCGCGGTCTCGGCTTCGATCTGCTCGAGGATCGCATTGGCCTCGCTGAAGCGGCCCTTGGACTCCAGCCAGCGCGGCGACTCGGGCATCTTTTTGCGCAGCACCCAGATCACCATCGCACCGATCCCGACAATGGCGAACATCGCCCGCCAGCCTAGGGTCGGGATCAGCAGGAAGCCGATGAACGTCGAAAAAAACAGCCCGGCGTTGGTGATCAGCGACAGATACGCTGACCATTTGCCGCGCACCGCCGGCGGGATGAACTCGCCAATCGAGCCATAGCCGACCACGATCTCGGCGCCCAGGCCCAACCCCATGATGAAGCGGCAGGCGATCAGCCATTCCATGTTCGGCGCGAAGGCACCCGCCAGAGAGGCCAGGCCAAAAATCGCCAGATTGAATTGATAAGTGAACTTGCGCCCTTTGGCATCGCCCAGGATGCCGGCGGCGACTGCGCCGATCAGCATGCCGATGAAAGTCGACGACAGGAACGCCGCATTGAGCATCAACGACGACCAACCGCTGCGCCCCAGTTCGCCGAGCACGCCGCCCGCCAGATACAGGTCGAAAGAGTCGAGGAACATGCCCCCGCCGATCAACCAGAGAATGCGCCGATGGAAGCTCGACGTGGGTAGCCGATCCAGCCGCGCACCTGCGTTTACAGTGCTGATCATGATGCAGTCTCCTGCCGTTTCTTATTGTTGTAATGGCCCCTGAGGGGCAGCCGATGCCGGTCCGTTTCGGCGCAGTGCTGATGGGCGATCCGCTAGCGCGCCCGCGCTTTTTATTCGGGGGCCTGATCGATGAAGGCGTGGTCGAGCCTGGCCATCAGCGAGGTCTGCGCCGCCAGAATGTGACAGCGCATCGCTGCCTCGGCCCAGGCTGAATTTCTCGCCTTGACCGCTTGCACTATCTCGATGTGCTGCCCAGCGCTGCGCTCGCGGTCGGTGTCGCGATAATTGGCGTAGGTCCACTTGATCAGCGGCACTTCCTTCATCGACTGCAGCGACTGGGACAGACGGCTATTGCCCGCGGCGCTGGTGAGGATGTCGTGGAAGCGCTTGTTGGTTTCGAACCAGCTGTCGGTGGGTTCGGCGTCGGGGCCGCGGCTGGCGATGACGCGCGTACGCTCGGCCAGTGCGTCGAGCTCGGCGATCTGCTCGGCAGTCACGCGCAGGGCGGCCTGGCCGACCAGGTAGGGTTCGATCAACAGACGGGATTCGAATATTTCTTCGACATCACGGATCGACCAACGCCGAACCCGAGCACCGCGGTTGGGCAGGACCTCGAGCCAGCCTTCGGCTTCGAGACGGCGAATCGCTTCACGCACCGGGGTACGGCTGACGCCGAGGTCTTCGGCGATGCGCGACTCGCGCAGGAACTCTCCGGGCACATAGCGGGCGTCGCTGATGGCCTGCTTGATCAGTGAATAGGGATCGTCGCTAGGGACGAGGGTGAGGTGCGAGGCAGACATCGTATACAACCTTCCGGTTAAATCCGGTTTTTATTGGTTTAAACGTGGAATTAAACGTAGGTTGTATGCAATTTGTTGTCAAGCAGGCGAGATCGTTTCATCGCCTTGCGAATGAAGATAGCGCTGAACGGTGCTTGCCGTGGGTGGGCGATTTCAATGGGGCTTATCGAGGAGGTCCCAGGAATCCTGGTGGTAAGGAGCGCATCTTTTCTGAATGAACGCCCCCCTGCGCCGGTCTCAAGCACTAACCCTGCGAGAGTACCCCCATGAATCTTCCCCTGAACGTCGTCGCCATCATGAAAGCCAAACCCGGCAAGCAAGCGCAGCTGCACACCCTGCTGCAGTCCGCACTGCCTCATTTCCAGCAGGAGCCGGGCTGTCAGGCCTATGCGTTGTTGGTCGATCTTGAGGACCCGACGCGTTTCGTCTCCTACGAAAGCTGGGACGACGAAGCGGCGCTGCAGGCCCATATGAAAGCGCCGACCCTGACCCATGCCATGCCGGTGCTGGAGGAGATCCTTGCAGAGCCCATGCAGCAGATTCGCTTGAGTCAACTGCCGGGCAGCACGGTTTAGCACACCCACTCAGCGCGGCGGCAGCAGTTGCGCCGCCGCGCCGCCGCAGGGTCATATGGCGTCGCGCTGGCGCACCAGGCCTTCCAGCGTAATGCGCGTCTGCGCCACCAGCAGGTCGCGCACACGCTCCATGCGTTCGCGGTCGATGCTGTCCCAGTCCAGCGCCTTCAGGACCTTGCGGCGCAGCACACGGAAGGCCATGGCCTGGCTGTTGATGGCGAAGGTGCGCAGGATGGTTTCCTCGTGCTGGGCCGGCATGCCGGTCAGACGGCCGACGATGGCGCAGGTCACGTCACCGATACGCCGGTGCACCGAGTTGTCGATACGCTCGAAAGCCGTGGCCGGACCCAGTTCAGCGTGCTCGCGGGCCATGAACTGCCGCCAGCTGGTCGACTGTGGGGTGTCATGAATGAACGCGAAGAAGCTGCCGAGTATCTGCAGATGCGCTTCGATCAACTGCTGGTCATCGACACCTGGCGCCGCCAGCAAGGCTTGCGCCGCCTCGACGAATGTCGCCACCTGCAGCCAGACGCGCTTGAGGATGTACTCGATGCAGGCGACGTAAACACCCTCTTTGTTATCGAAGTAGTACTGCAACGCCGGCGCGTTGACGCCGGCCGCCGAGGCGATCTCGCGGGTTGAAGCACCGTCGTAACCGCGCTCGCCGAAGATGCCCAGGGCCGCTTCGACGATGCGCTCCCGGGTCTCTTCACCGCGTTGGTAACCACCTTCAGCCGCTGGTTTGTGTCTTGCCATGGGAAAGGCTTCCGGATTTGAAATAGGCGCGAGGGCAAAAATATATCATTTGACAAAAATTCCACCAAACTCCAACTTATTCCACTTGGAATATTTTGGAGCACCTGCATGACCGCTCAGTCCACCGCGAGCCTGCCTGCCACCGCCCAGCAGCCCGCGCCGCCCTCACCCCCCGAGAAATCGAGCCGTGCCCGCTGGGCGCTGTTGTCGCTGCTGGTCGCTGCCCTGATCGCCGCCGTGCTGTGGGGCGGGCATTGGTGGCTGGTCGGGCGCTTTATCGAGAGCACCGATGACGCCTTCCTGCAAGCCGACAGCATGACCGTTGCGCCCAAAGTCGGCGGTTATATCGCCGAGGTGCTGGTGGCTGACAACCAGACCGTGACCGCCGGTCAGCCCTTGGCCCGCCTGGACGATCGCAAGTACCGCGCCGCCTTCGACGAAGCCCAGGCGACTGTCGCCGCGCGTCAGGCCGATGTGGCCAAGGCCGAGGCCGACCTGGTCCAACAGGATGCCAGCATCGCCCAGAGCCGCGCCGACATGCAGGGCGCTCAAGCCGATGCCGGCCATGCCAAGGCGCAGGTGCAGCGTTACGCACCGCTGGCCCGTTCGGGCGCGGAGACCGAAGAGCGCCTGGCCGATCTGCAAAATGACCTGGCCCGCGCCAGCACCAGCCTGACCGCCCGTCAAGCCGCCCTGCGCGCCAGCCAGACCCGCGTCGGCACCCTGCAGGCGCAACTGCTGCAGGCCCGCGCGCAACTGGCGATGGCCCAGGCCAGCGCCACCCAGGCCGGCCTCGACCTGGAAGACACCACGGTGCGTGCGCCCATCGATGGCCGCGTCGGCGACCGCAGCGTGCGCGTCGGGCAATTCACCCAGCCCGGCACACGCCTGCTGACCGTGGTGCCGGTGCAGGCGTTGTACCTGACCGCCAACTTCAAGGAAACCCAGATCGGTGGCATGCGCCCCGGACAGAGCGCCACCGTGCACGTCGATGCCCTCTCCGGCCGCGACCTCGTGGGCCACGTCGACAGCATCACGCCGGGCACCGGCTCGCAGTTCGCCTTGCTGCCGTCGTCCAATGCCACCGGCAATTTCACCAAGATCGTCCAGCGCGTACCCGTGCGCATTCAGGTCGACATCCCCGACGATGTGCGTCAGGTGCTGGTGCCAGGCCTGTCGGTCAACGTCGACGTCGATATCCGCAGCCAGGGCCACGACCGTGGCTGACGCCTTGCCCCCCGCCGGCGCCGACAAACCCGCCAACGCCTCGATCACCGACTGGATCGCCGTGGCCGCTGGTTCGCTGGGCGCGCTGCTGGCCACCCTGGACATTTCCATCACCAACTCGGCGCTGCCGCAGATCCAGGGGCAGATTGGCGCCACCGGTACCGAGGGCACCTGGATTTCTACCGGCTACCTGCTCTCGGAAATCGTCATGATTCCGTTGGCGGCGTGGCTGACGCGGGTCTTCGGCCTGCGTCGTTTCCTCATGGCCATGGCGGTGCTGTTCACCCTGTGCTCGATGTACTGCGGCCTGTCCAACAGCCTCACGGCGATGATCATCGGCCGGATCGGCCAGGGCTTTGCCGGTGGCGCGATGATCCCGACCGCCCAGACCATCATCCGTACCCGCCTGCCCGCACACCAGATGGCGATCGGCATGACGATGTTCGGCCTGACCGTGCTGCTCGGCCCATTGATGGGCCCGGTGGTGGGCGGCTGGCTGACCGAAAACGCCAGTTGGCGCTGGTGTTTCTTCCTCAACCTGCCGGTGAGCGCGGCGCTGATCACCTTGCTGTGGACCGGGCTCACCTCCGACAGGATGGACCTTGAGCAGTTCTTCAAGGCCGACTGGCTGGGCATCCTCGGCCTGGCGCTGGGGTTGAGCTCGCTGACCGTGGTGCTTGAGGAAGGGCAACGCGATCACTGGTTCGAATCGACCATGATCACCACCCTCTGCGTCTTGATGGCGATCGGCTTCGTGCTCATCGCCGCCGGCCAGTTCACCGCCAAAAAGCCTATTGTGCGCCTGGCCCTGCTGCGCAATCCGCGTTACGCCAGCGTCATCATCATTGTCGCGGCGGTGGGCGCCGGGCTGTACGGCGTGTCGTATCTGCTGCCGCAGTTTCTCGGAACCGTCGCTGGCTACAACGCCCAGCAGGCCGGTGGAATCATGCTGCTGTCGGGGGCGCCGGCGTTCTTGCTGATGCCGTTCTTGCCGACCCTGCTCAACCGCTACTCGGCACGGGCGCTGGTGTGCATCGGCCTGCTGCTGTATTTCGCCAGTTGCATGCTCGACATCAGCCTCACCGCCGACAGCGTCGGCCATGACTTCTATCTGTCGCAGATCCTGCGGGGCTTCGCCCAGATGCTGGCGATGATGCCGCTCAACCAGGCCTCGATGGCGGCCGTCGAGGCCCACGAGGCCGGTGACGCGGCGGGCCTGTACAACATGGCGCGCAACCTCGGCGGCTCGATCGGCCTGGCCTTGCTCGGCGTGTTGATCGACCGCCGCAGCCACTATCACGACGAGGTCATCCGCGAGTCCCTGAGCGCCAACAGCAGCATCGGCCAGGAGCACATCGCCAGCAGCAGCGCGTCGTTCCTGGCGCAAAGCGGTGATGCTGCCCTGGCGCAACTGCAAGCCTACGCGCAGCTGGCCAGCACCATCGCCCGCGAGGCGACCGTCATGACCTACAACGAATCCTTCTTCTTGCTGGGCCTGGCGTTGCTGGCCTGCGTGCCCTTGGCATTGACCCTGAAGAAGCGCCCGGCGAGTTTGAAGAAATGATCCAGCGTTCTCTGATGTCGACCCTGATTCTCATGGCCCTGGCCGGCTGTACAGTAGGCCCGGATTACCAGGGTGCGCCGGCCGTGGGCGAGCACACGGTGCAAGCCGGGCGCCTGCCCCACGCACCTCAGGAGCAGCCCGGCGCACCCGCCGTCGCGCAGTGGTGGCAGCGCCTGGCCGACCCTGAGCTGGATGCGCTGATCAGCGCGGCACTGGCGCACAACCCGGACATCGCCTCCTCCCGCGCCGCCTTGCAGCAGTCGCGCGCGGGCTTGCGCAGCCAGCAGGCGAGCGGCATGCCTAAAGCCAGCCTGAGCGCCAACATGCTGCGCACGCGCTCCCCGGATATATCGTCGTTCACCGGCGGTGAAGGGGGCGGCGGCCGCGGGCCCCTGAGCCTGTATCTGACGGACTTCGATGCCAGCTGGGAAGTGGACATGTTTGGTGGCACCCGCCGCGCCATCGAAGCGGCCTCGGCCAGCAGCGATGCCGCCGCCGCACAACTGGCCGATGCCCAGGTGCAACTGACCGCCGAGGTCACTCAAGCCTACGTAGGGCTGCGCGAACAGCAGGCGCGCCTGGCCCTGGTGGATGCCAGCGCCGAGCTTGAGGCCCAGGTGCTCGACCTGACCCAGCAACGTCGCAGCCGTGGCGTCGCTTCGCAGTTGCAGCTCGAACAGGTCCTGACCCAGGAACAGACCACCCGCTCGCAACGCCTGCCGCTGCAGGCGCAGATCATCGAGTCCCAGGATCAACTGGCCGCCCTGTGCGGCTTGGAGCCGGGTGAACTCGACGCCCGCCTCGGTCCGGTCAAGGCGCTGCCGAGACTGCCTGCGCAACTGCCGATCGCTGACCCCGGCGCGCTGCTCAAGCAGCGTCCGGACATCCGCGCCGCCGAGCGCCAGCTGGCCTCGAGCAACGCTCAGATTGGCGAAAAGACCGCAGACTGGTTCCCCAAGCTGAGCCTGATGGGTGACCTGGGATTCTCCGCAGGCGACCCCTCGCACCTGGTGCGCAAGGATAACGGCACCTGGCTGGCCCTGCCGCGTCTGACCTGGAACGCCCTGGATTTCGGCCGCGTGCAGGCCAGCGTCGACAGCGCCAAGGCCGGTCGCGATCAGGCCGAGGCGCAATACCGCGGCGTGGTGCTGGGGGCCTTGCGCGATGCCGATGTGGCCTTGTCGCGCTACGGCCATGACCGCCAGAACCTGGCGCTGTTACGCAGCATCGAAGCCTCCGCCGCCCGCGCCGCCGACCTCACCCGTGAACGCTATCGCGCCGGCACTGCCAGCACCCTGGACTGGCTGGACGCCGAACGCACGCGCTTCGACGCCGAGCAGAATCGCATCGGCGGCGACGCGCAGCTGCTCAAGGACTTTGTCTCGCTGCACAAGGCACTCGGTCTGGGTTGGCAGTCGTGAGCGGGTGACCCGAATCAGACCTTGAAGCGCGCCACCACCTGATTCAACTCCATCGCCAGGCGTGCCAGCTCGTGGCTGGAAGCGCTGATCTGATTGGCGCCCGAAGACGACTGTACCGACAGGTCGCGGATGTTGACGATGTTGCGGTCCACTTCTCGCGCCACCTGGGCCTGCTCTTCGGCGGCACTGGCGATCACCAGATTGCGTTCGGAGATCTCGTTGATCGACGTGGCGATACGGCTCAAAGATTCGCCCGCACCCTGCGCCAGGGCCAAGGTCGAGCCGGCTCGCTCACGGCTGATCTGCATCGACGCCACCGCCTCACTGGAGCCGCTGCGCATCGCCGAGACCATGCTGTCGATTTCGAGCGTCGATTGCTGAGTACGATGGGCCAAGGCGCGCACTTCATCGGCGACGACGGCAAAGCCGCGCCCCGATTCGCCGGCGCGAGCGGCTTCGATGGCGGCGTTGAGCGCCAGCAGGTTGGTCTGTTCGGCGATGGCGCGGATCACGTCCAGCACCTTGCCGATGTCCTGGGAACGGTCGGCGAGGTTCTGCACCAGCACCGAGGTTCCCTGAACCTGGGTCGACAGGTTTTCGATCGACTGAACCGTCTGCAGCACGCGGCTCTGGCCATCCTGAGCGGCACTATTGGAGTCGCTGGAGGCCTGTGAGGTGGACACCGCATTACGCGCCACCTCGTCCACCGCCGAGGACATCTCGGTGACGGCCGTTGCCGCCTGTTCGATTTCGGCATTCTGCTGATGCAGGCCGCGATGGCTGTCTTCGGTGACGTTGTTCAGCTCGGTGGCCGCCGAGGTCAACTGGCTGGCCGAGTCGTTGATCAGCCGCAGGGTACTGCGCAGGTTGCCTTGCATCTGTTCGAGGGCGCGCTGCAGGCGCGTGATTTCGTCCTGGCCGTCGACGTGAATGAGTTGCGTGAGGTCACCGGCCGCCACTTGCTCGGCAGCCCGGACGGCACCTTCAAGGGGACGAATGATGCTGCGGGTCAGCCATAGAGCAAGGATCACGGTCGCGATGCCGGCCAGCAGGATGAATGCCAGCACGACATTGCGCGATTGGTCGTATTGGCTCTTGGCGGCCTGGCCTTGCAGGTCGACCTGCTTCTGATAGTAGTCACCCAGGTCGGCGAGCTGCTTGCCGGAGCCATCGACCACCACCTTCATGTCCACCAGCAGCAGCTTGTTCAGCGCCGCCATGTCGCCGCGCTCGGCGATCACGAATGACTGCGCCAGGCCTTGCTGGTATTCGCCCAGGGTCTTGCGAAAGGCGGCGTCGAGGGCGGATTCTTGCGGCGTGTCGACGAACTTGCTGAACGTCTGCAGGCGCTCGGCCAACTGCTGGCTGCGGGCATCCATCTGGCTGCGATAGGTGCTGATGTTCTTGGGGTCCGGGTCGAGCGCCATGCGCAGCGAGATGGTGCGGATGCGCAACATGGCCTCACGGATGTCCCCCACTACGCGAAGGCTCGGCAGCAGGTCGGTCTCGACCTGTACCTCGCTTTGGCGGATGTCGGACATCTGGCTCATGGCGAACCAGCCCAACAGGGCCACAAGCAGCGAAATCAGGGTAAAACCGATGCCCGCGCGGCGGGCGATGGTCAAATTGCGTAGGTTCATGACCGAAGGCTCATTATTGTTAAGGGGGTCGACGACGCAAAAGTCATCGTACGACCTCAACAGTATCGGCGGATCATGACGCGACTTGAGGCCTTACACCTGCGCCAATCCCACCCAGCGCGACTCGCGCGCTTGCTGCGCAAGGAGTGCTCGTTCATCAAGATGAGTGCCTTTTACGGAATATTATTTCGCTCTATGAATTGACAGAATATTTTTTCTTTATTTTCAACCCACACAAAGCGCCAATGTCGCCTCGCCTGCGACGGCACTTAAATTTTCTGAACTGTCGGACTCGGCCAGCGCTCTACCTATCACGCAGCGTCCGCCTGGCGTTCGCGGCTTTCTTGCCGCGACTCAATTTGACTGAAGAGCTATGCCCATGAACACGATGACGCTTGATGGCGGGGTTTCGAGTGCCGCCGAGACTGCTTTCCAGAACAAAACCCAATCCCGTGTCCAGGAAGGTCAGCCCTATCCGCTGGGCGCCACCTGGGACGGCTCGGGAGTCAACTTCGCGATCTTTTCCGCCCATGCTACAAAGGTCGAGCTGTGCTTGTTCGACGCCGAGGGCAAGGAAGAAATCGAACGTATCGAACTGCCGGAATTCACCAACGAGATCTGGCACGGCTATCTGCCCAACGCCCGCCCCGGCACCCTGTACGGCTATCGCGTGCACGGTCCGTACGAGCCGCAGAACGGCCATCGCTTCAACCATCACAAGCTGCTGATCGACCCCTACGCCAAGCAGATCGTCGGTGAACTGCAGTGGGACGATGCGCTGTTCGGCTACACCATCGGCCACCCCGATGCGGACCTGTCGTTCGATGAGCGTGACAGCGCCCCGTTCATGCCCCGTTGCCGGGTGATCGATCCGGCATTCACCTGGGGCAACGTGCCCAAGCCCAGCGTGCCTTGGGACAAGACCATCTTCTACGAGACCCACGTGCGCGGCTTCACCAAGCAGCACCCGGGCGTGCCGGAAGAAGTGCGCGGTACCTTCGCTGCCTTCCATGAAAGCGATGTGGTGGACTACATCAAGTCCCTGGGCGTGACCTCGGTCGAGCTGATGCCCATCCACTACTTCCTCGACGACAATCACCTGCTGGAAAAGGGCCTGCACAACTATTGGGGCTATAACACCCTGGCGTTCTTCGCGCCCCATGCACGCTACATGGCCGGGCAGTCGATCGGCGAGTTCAAGGTGATGGTCTCGCGCATGCACAAGGCGGGGCTGGAGGTGATTCTCGACGTGGTCTACAACCACACCGCCGAAGGCAACGAAATGGGCCCGACGCTGTCGCTCAAGGGCATCGACAACGCCAACTACTATCGACTGATGCCGGATGATGCACGGTATTACATCAACGATACCGGCACCGGCAACACCCTCAACATGAGTCACCCTTGCGTATTGCAGATGGTCACCGACTCGCTGCGCTACTGGACCCAGGAAATGGGTGTCGACGGCTTCCGCTTCGACCTGGCGACGATTCTCGGCCGCGAACCCCACGGCTTCGACGAAGGCGGTGGTTTCCTCGACGCCTGCCGTCAGGATCCGGTGCTCAACGGCATCAAGCTGATCGCCGAGCCTTGGGACTGCGGCCCCGGTGGTTATCAGGTCGGCAACTTTCCGCCCGGCTGGATGGAGTGGAACGATAAATTCCGCGATATCTCCCGCGCCTTCTGGAAAGGCGACGACGAGCAGATCGGCGACTTCGCCAAGATCTTGCTGGCCTCGGGTGATCAGTTCAACCAGCGTGGGCGCAAACCGTCTTCGTCGGTGAACTTCATCACCGCCCACGACGGCTTCACGCTCAACGACCTGGTGTCGTACAACGAGAAGCACAACGAAGCCAATGGCGAAGACAACCGCGACGGCCATTCCGACAACCGCTCATGGAACTGCGGTGTCGAAGGCGAGACCGACGACCCGGAAATCATCGAGCTGCGCTACCGGCAGATGCGCAACCTGCTGGCGACCTTGTTCCTCGCTCAGGGCACTCCGATGCTGCTGGCCGGCGATGAGTTCGCGCGCACCCAGGGCGGCAGCAACAATGCCTATTGCCAGGACAGCGAAATCGGCTGGATCAACTGGGAAATCAGCGAGAAGAGCGCCGAGCTGCAGGACTTCACCCGCTACTTGATCGACCTGCGCAAACGTTATCCGCTGCTGCGCCGCAACCGGTTCTTCACCGGCATGTACAACGAGCAGCTGGACATCAAGGACGTCACCTGGCTACAGCCCAGCGGCGAAGAGATGGGCAGCGACCAGTGGAGCGATGGCAACAACCGCTGCATGGGCATACTCCTCGATGGCCGCGCGCAGCCGACCGGGATTCGCAAGGCCGGCGCCGATGCGTCGCTGCTGATCATCGTCAACGCGCACTATGACGTGGTGGATTTCGTCTTGCCGCAAGTGCCACAGGGTCAGCATTGGCTGTTGCAACTGGACACCAATCAGCCGGATCTGGATGCGGGTGACAAGTTCGAGTTCGGCAGCAGTTATCAAGTGACCGGGCGCTCGACCTTGCTGTTCGAGATGGCGGTGAGCAAGAAGAAGCGCCGCGCTTCGTGATGTCGCCGTAGCGAGGGGGCTTGCCCCCGAAAAGCCCTCCTGACGCAACTCTTGCGCGGGAGAGACATTTTCGGGGCAAGCCCCCTCGCTACTTTCGGATTGCCATAGCACCCTCCCTGCCGATGCGGCTACGATGCCATTCAATACGTGCCCGCAGCAGGATCCCCAGTGGTAAAAAAATCCAGACGCGAACTGGCCTCTCTCGACGCCGTCGCTCGCGATATCCCCCTGACCCTCGCCGATGTCGCCCGCCATGCCGGGGTTTCGACCATGACCGCCTCGCGCGCCCTGAGTCGTCCGGAACTGGTCAGCCAGAGCACCCGCGACAAAGTCCTCGAATCGGTACAGACCCTCGGCTACGTGCCCAACCTCTTGGCCGGCAGTCTGGCGTCGAGCAAAAGCCGCCTGGTGGCCATCCTGCTGCCGACCATCAGCCACTCGCTGTTCGCCAATACCGTGCAAGCCATCATGGATCGCCTCACCGAGGCCGGCTATCAAACGCTGCTGGGCCCCACCGGCTATTCCCCGGAGAAGGAGCAGGCACTGCTCGAAGCCATCCTCGGTCGGCGCCCCGACGGTATCGTCCTGACCGGCTCGCTGCACACCCCAGCCAGCCGCGCGCGTCTGGCCAGCGCCAGCATCCCGGTGGTCGAAGCCTGGGACCTGAGCGATCAGCCGCTGGACATGCAAGTGGGATTTTCTCATGAGGCCGTGGGTGCGGCCTTGGCCACGCACTACCTGAACAAGGGCTATCGACGCTTCGCCGTGATCACCGCCGATGACCCCCGTGGCCATCGACGCTGCCAGGCGCTGGTTCGCCAGTTGGCGCAAAGCGGCATCAGCGAGGTGCCGGTGCAAGTGATGCCGCTGCCGGCCACCTGGCAACTGGGGCGCGAAGGCCTGCGCCAACTGCTTGCCTTGCCATCACCACCGCAGCTGGTGCTGTGCAGCTCGGACACCATTGCCCTGGGCGTGCTGGCCGAGGCCGCCAGCCTGGGCCTGCGCGTGCCCGAGCAACTGGCGGTGGTGGGCTTCGGCGACTTGAACGAAGCCAGTTTCGCCCATCCGTCATTGTCCACGGTGAGCATCAATGCCGCGCAAATGGGCCTGCAGGTGGCCGAAGCGCTGCTGGGGAGATTCGCCGATGGGCAGTGCAACCGCGGGCTGGCGGTGGACACTGGATTCGTGTTGCAGGATCGCGGCAGTAGCTGAGCTTGAAAAACCGTGGCGCCGTTATCGCGACCACGGTTTGTCGTTTGCGCGAGTTCAGCCATTGACCGGCGATGCCACCTCGGCCAGCGCCACATCGAGCCGCGCGATAGCGGGAACGTCGCGATGCTGCGCCTGCCACAGGTCGTAGGCGGCCTGCTCCGCCAGATACATGCGCGCACTGCCCAGGCCGGCCATCTCCAGGCGCCAGGCCAGATCGGCGGAAATCGCCGCGCGGCAGTTGAGCACCGTCGACAGCTGCCCCCGGGAATAGCCCAGATGCTCGGCCAGCGCGGTGATCGTCATCTTGATCGCCGGTAGCACGTCTTCGCGCAGCGCCTCGCCGGGGTGGGGGGGGTTGAACATCACCATGGTCCTGCTCCTGTCAGTGGTAGTCGAGATAATCGACCAGTTCTACGTCGACGCCATCGAAACGGTAGATGAGGCGCCAGTTGCCCGACACCGAAACCGACCAGAAATCCGTCAGATCACCTTTGAGCAGGTGCAGGCGATTTCCGGGACGGTCCATGTCCTGGGGCACTGTGGCTTGGTCGAGCGCCGCCAACAGACGGCGCAGCCGAGCCACGTGATCGACCCTCACACCGCGCGTACTGCCGCTGGTGTACAGGGTCTTCAGTCCTTTGTGTCGGAAAGTCTTGATCATGAGCGAGTGTAAGGTATCACATTACATTGAGCAACCATTTCGTAAGGCCATGCCTTACGCCTGACCAGATATCCGCCCTGCCCGAAAGCCGACCGATGATCAGCATTCGCGCAAGATATCCGGGCGACTTCACCCGCTAGCCGCCGCTCAGTAAATGCCAGAAATCGCCTCCCGCTGCTCAGGGAGAGTGTTCCTTCAGGTTTCTACGTTGCGACAGGGCAGAACAATTCTGACGGTCGGGCTTGAATGATAGCGCTATCAGTATATTATCTACCTTCATAGTTGTACGATGACGTACGATATGCACTCGGACGTCTGCTGCGCCTTTCGACACCACCGACGAGCACCCAATAACAATGAATGCACTGACTCAGCACACCCAGACCGGCACCCCCGTCATCACCGAGCTGCAAGTGGTACCGGTGGCCGGGCACGACAGCATGTTGATGAACCTCAGCGGCGCCCACGGCCCCTGGTTCACCCGCAACGTGGTGATCCTCAAGGACAGCGCCGGCCATATCGGCGTCGGCGAGGTCCCCGGCGGCGAAGCCATCCGCAAGACCCTCGAAGATGCCCGCCCACTGGTGGTCGGCGCGTCCATCGGCCGTTATCAGAACATCCTCGAACAGGCCCGTAGCGCTTTTGCCGATCGCGATGTCGGTGGCCGCGGCCTGCAGACCTTCGACCTGCGCATCGCCATCCATGCCGTCACCGCCCTGGAGGCTGCCCTCCTCGATTTGCTCGGCCAGCATCTGGATGTGCCGGTCGCCGCCCTGCTCGGTGAAGGCCAGCAACGCGATGCCGTGGAAATGCTCGGCTATCTGTTCTACGTCGGCGACAGCAGCCGGACCGACCTGCCCTATCGCCGCGAAGACGACGCCGATAATGCCTGGTTCGCCCGCCGTCACCACCCGGCCCTGACGCCGGAAGCGGTGGTCGAACTGGCCGAGGCCGCCTACCAGCGCTACGGCTTCAAGGACTTCAAGCTCAAGGGCGGCGTGCTTGCCGGCGGCGCCGAGATCGAAGCGGTGACGGCCCTGCACGAGCGCTTCCCGGACGCGCGCATCACCCTCGATCCGAATGGCGCCTGGTCCTTGAAAGAAGCCATCAGCCTGTGCCGCGATCAACATCGGGTGCTGGCCTACGCCGAAGATCCCTGCGGTGCCGAGAACGGCTATTCCGGCCGCGAAGTCATGGCCGAGTTCCGCCGTGCCACCGGCCTGCGCACCGCCACCAACATGATCGCCACCGACTGGCGCGAAATGGGCCATGCCATCCAGCTGCAATCGGTGGACATCCCCCTCGCCGACCCGCATTTCTGGACCATGCGCGGTTCGGTGCGGGTGGCACAGATGTGCAACGAATGGGGCCTGACCTGGGGCTCGCACTCCAACAACCACTTCGATATCTCGCTGGCGATGTTCACCCATGTGGCTGCGGCCGCGCCGGGCAAGATCACCGCCATCGACACCCACTGGATCTGGCAGGACGGCCAGCGTCTGACCAAGGCCCCCCTGCAGATTGAAGGAGGCCTGGTGCAGGTGCCGAAAAAACCCGGGCTGGGCATCGAGCTCGACTGGGACGCCCTCGCCGCCGCCAACCAAACCTACAAGGGCATGGGCCTGGGCGCGCGCAACGATGCGGTGGCCATGCAATACCTGATTCCCGGTTGGCAGTTCGACGCCAAGCGTCCCTGCCTGCAACGCTGAGCCGCCGCACCGCATCACCGCTACAGCCATCCAATAACAATGTTCGACCATTCTCACGAATGAGGAGACCGCAATGGATACAAGAATAATGATCATCCTGGCCCTGACGGCAGGCTACTTTGTGGTGATGTCGTGCATCGGCTACGGCGTGCGCAAGCATGCCAAGAGCAGCGATGGATTCACCGGCGGCGGACGCAGCTTTCCGCCGTTCCTGATCGGCGCCCTGCTGTTGTCGGAATTCATCGGCAGCTCGGTCAGCATCGGTACCGCGCAAAAGGGCTTCGAAGCGGGAATATCGGCGGCCTGGAACCTGGTGGCGCTGGCCCTGGGTTTCCTGCTGCTGGCGCTTGTCCTGGCGAAGAAGTACCGCGAGACCGGCCTCAACACCATCTCCGGCATCCTGGCGCAGAACTACGGCCAGGGCGTGCGCTACGCAGCGTCGATCCTGACCATCTGCGCCCTGAGCATCGTTTCGGTGGCGCTCTATGCCAGCGGCGGCGCGGTGCTGGCGGCGGTGCTGAACATCGACAAGACCCTGGCGATCCTGCTGGTGGGCGTGGTCACGGTGTTCTACGTGAGCCTGGGCGGCATGCGCTCGGTGGTGTACACCAACTTCATCCACGCCACCATCAAGTACGTCGGTATCGTCCTGGCGCTAGTGTTCGCTCTCAAGGCCAGCGGCGGCATCGCCAACCTGCAGGCCAATCTGCCGAGCAAGATGTTCGACCTCACCGGGGTGGGCTGGGGGCAGATCTTCGCGTGGATGATCGGCGGTATCGGCTCGATCTTTGCGACTCAGTACGTGATTCAGGCGCTGGTCAGCACCAAGGATGAAAAGACCTCCAAGCGCGCGTGCTTCTACGTGTCGTCGTTGATGATTCCGTTCGGCCTGATGGCCGCCACCATCGGCATGTGCAGCGCTTTTCTGTACCCGGGCATCAAGTCCATCGACGCCTTCCCGGCGCTGATCGCGCACATGCCCACCTACTCTGCCAGCCTGGTGGTGATCGGCCTGGCCGGCGCGCTGTTCGGCGGTATCTCGGCCAACACCCTGGCTTCGGCCACGCTGGCCTTGAAGGATTTCTACGACCCATTCTTCAACAAGGAAAAGAACGATCTCAAATCGGTAATCTTCGTCAAGATCGCCATCGTGGTGATCGGCTTTCTGCCGTTGGTGCTGGCCCTGTACGCCGACAAGATCCTGCTCATCGCCTTCCTCGGCAAGGCCCTGCGCGCCACCCTCGCGGTAATAGTGCTGATGTGCTTCTATGCACCGAAGTTCGGTACGCCCCGCGGTGCGCTGGCCGGGGTGATCCTTTCGGTGATCTCGACCATCGGCTGGTTCGTGGCGGGCAATCCCTACGGCATCGACAGTTCGTACTTCGCGCTGTTCGCACCGATCCTGACCATGTGCATCGCCCATCTGTTCAAGGGCAAAGAGGCTACACTGAGCACGCCGCCGGAACCCGCGCAGTTGAGCCCCGCTCGCCGCTGACGACGGTTTCTCATTCATTCCGGCCCCGATGTCGGGGCCGCCGCAACGGAGTCAAGCATGACCGCAAGCAAAGCCGATGTACTGGCCTGGGCCGAACTGAACCCTTCGCTCATGGCCAATCTGCGCCGCGACTACACCGTGCACCTGCGCAACGAAATCACCGACCTGGCCAGCTGGGGCGATACCCACGGCAGCAAGATCAAGGCCGTGGTCACCACGGGCGCTTTCGGTACTGAAATCGACGTGCTCGAGCGCCTGCCCAATCTGCAGGTGGTGACCAGCTTCGGGGTCGGCTACGACCCCATCGACATCGATTATCTGGCCGAGCGCGGCATCCCGGTCAGTAACACCCCGGACGTACTCAACAACGCCGTCGCCGAAACTGCTCTGGCGCTGATGCTGGGCCTGACCCGCCGCATCCCCGAGGCCGATCGCTTCGTGCGTGCGGGCGCCTGGCCTACCGGCAAGTTCCCACTGGGCCGACAGCTGACCGGCAAGACCTGCGGCATCGTCGGGCTGGGCAAGATCGGCAAGACCATCGCCAAACGCGCCGCGGCGTTCGAGATGGAGATCGCCTATTACCGCCGCGGCCAGCCCTACAGCGATGTCGACTACACCCATTACAGCGACCTGGCGGAACTGGCCAAGGTCTCTGACTATCTGGTACTGATCGTTCCGGGCGGCGCTCAGACTCAACACCTGGTCAACCGCGAGATTCTTCAGGCGCTGGGCAAGGACAGCTATCTGGTGAACGTGGCCCGGGGTTCGGTGGTGGACGAACAGGCCCTGATCGCGGCCTTGCAAGCTGGCGAAATCGCCGGCGCCGCGCTGGACGTGTTCGAGGACGAGCCCAACGTACCGCCGGCATTGTTCGCCATGGACAACGTGGTGCTGGCCCCGCATATCGGCAGCGGCACCCATGAGACGCGGCAGGCGATGGCGGATCTGGTGTTCGCCAATCTGCAGCAGTTTTTTGCCGATGGTACGTTGATCACCCCGGTGGGCTAGGCTTACCAACCCTCTAGCGAGGGGGCTTGCCCCCGATACGGTATGACAGTCGCTGATCCTGTGCCTGTTACACCGTATCGGGAGCAAGCCCCCTCGCCACAGGGGAACATCGTCGGCTGACCGTTTAGCGATAACCCCGCGTTATCAGTTACTGAACATTTACCATTGGTACTTATCGTACCCAGCTTCTAGCGTGAAGGCCTCGCCTGCATGCGTCCTCGACTGTCGTTCGGCCCTGCAGGTCTATAAAAACAACAGCGAGGCCCGCCATGCTCCCCCATGCCACCCCAGCCGTCACCCCGCCCGATGCCAAACAACTGCGCCGCGCCATTTTCACCGGCGCAGTCGGCAGTGCCCTGGAATACTACGACTTCGCCATCTACGGCCTCGCTTCGGCGCTGGTCTTCGGGCATATCTTCTTCCCCTCCCTGGGCACCACGGGTGCACTGCTGGCCAGCTTCGCCACCTATGGCGCGGGGTTTCTGGCCCGACCGTTCGGCGGCCTGTTCTTCGGTTCGCTGGGCGATCGCAAAGGGCGCAAGCTGGTGCTGTTGCTGACCATCGGCCTGATGGGCCTGGCCACTACCGCCATCGGCCTGCTGCCCACTGGCAGCATCGGCGCCGTATTGCTGGTGCTGTTGCGCCTGCTGCAGGGCTTTGGTGCCGGCGCCGAACAGACCGGCGCCGCCACCCTGATGGCCGAACTGGCTCCGGCCAAGCGCCGCGGCCTGTATTCGGCCCTGCCCTTTATCGGTGTATTCAGCGGCCTGGCGCTGGCCACGGTGACCTTTCGGGTGATGCAGGCCCTGCTCACTCCCGAAGAGATCATCGCCTGGGGCTGGCGCCTGCCGTTCCTGGCCAGCGTGGTACTGATCGTCATGGCCATCTGGATTCGCCTGAAGCTCAAGGAGAGTCCGGTGTTCAAGCAACTGGCGGAATCAGAGAACGTCATTGCCTCGCCAATGCGCTCGGTGCTGCGCAACGCTCGCCGGCCGCTGCTGGCCACCACCCTGATGCGCATGGCCGAAACCGGGTCGTCAACGCTTTACACCACGGTATCGATCGCCTTTCTCACCAGCTTTGCCGCCCAGCATGCGGCCAATGGCGGTGCCGGCCTGGGGACCATCGGCACCAACGCGGTGTTGCTGGCGAGTGTGGCCAGCGTCATCACCACGCCGCTGTTCGGCGCCTTGTCGGATCGCATCGGGCGTCTGGCGGTGTACCGCGGCGGGGCGATATTCGCTGCCCTGTGGGCCTTCCCGGCCTGGTGGATGATCGACACCGGCCAGCAAGGCTGGGTCACTCTGGCCACCGTCGGCGGCTTCGCCATTGGCGCCAACAGCATGCTCGGGGCGCAGTGCGCGCACTTCACCGAACTGTTCGGCAACCGCTATCGCTACTCGGGCGTGGCCCTGTCGCGGGAGGTCGGGGCGATGCTGTCGGGCGGCATCGTGCCGATCCTGGGGATTTTCCTGGTGGGGATCACTGGCGGCGCCTATTGGGTGCTGGCGGTGTACACCCTGGTGTTGGCGATGTTGACCTTGATCGGCACCTGGCTCTCGGTCGAAACCCGCGGCCGCGATCTCACTGACCTGGCCGATGCCGTGGGCAGCGGCGCGGCCCTCACCGCCGAAGAACGCCAACGTTCGGTCACGCCGGCGTGGGAGCGTTAATGGCTTAGCCGATACGGATTGTCGACACTAGCGCATATTAATTTGACTTGAAGCGCCTCAATGATTAGTTTCAAGGCATTCAAATCATAATGTGTCGACAATGTCTGACCAGATAGAAATCCCCAGCGCCGATTCGGCCACCTTGGCGGAAAACATTTTCCGCCGCATCCAGGCGGCCATCGTCGGCGGCGAGATCGCCCCGGGCAGCAAGATTTCCGAGCCAGAACTCGCCCGCACCTACGGCATCAGCCGCGGGCCGCTGCGCGAAGCCATTCACCGCCTTGAAGGCCAGCGCCTGCTGGTTCGCGTGCCCCATGTCGGCGCGCGGGTGGTGTCGCTCGACCGCGCCGAACTGATCGAACTCTATGAAATCCGCGAATCCCTCGAAGGCATGGCCTGCCGGCTGGCAGCCGAGCGCATGACCCTGGAGCAGATCGACGAACTGCGCCGCGTGCTCGATACCCATGAACGCGATGCCGCCTTTCAGGCCGGCGTCGGCTACTACCAGCAGGAGGGCGATTTCGACTTCCACTACAAGATCATCCAGGGCAGCGGCAACCGCACCCTTACGCAGATGCTCTGCGGCGAGCTGTACCAACTGGTGCGCATGTACCGCATCCACTTCTCGGCCACGCCCAACCGTCCGCGCCAGGCCTTCACCGAACACCATCGCATCCTCGATGCCATTGCCGATCGCGACGGCGAGCTGGCCGAGCTGCTGATGCGCCGGCATATCGCTGCATCCAAACGCAACGTCGAGCGTCACTACCAGGACGCCCCCCATAACAACAGCCTACGAGGTGAGTCATGAGTCAGCCCAACAGCCCCGGCCAGCGCTTTCGCGATGCCGTCGCCAGCGAACGGCCCCTGCAGGTGGTCGGTGCCATCAACGCCAACCACGCCCTGCTCGCCAAGCGTGCCGGATTCAAGGCCATTTACCTGTCCGGTGGCGGTGTCGCCGCCGGTTCCCTGGGCCTGCCGGATCTGGGCATCAGCGGGCTGGACGACGTGCTCACCGACGTGCGGCGCATTACCGATGTCTGCGACCTGCCGCTGCTGGTGGATGTCGACACCGGCTTCGGCTCCTCGGCCTTCAATGTGGCGCGCACGGTCAAGTCGATGATCAAGTTCGGCGCGGCGGCCATGCACATCGAGGATCAGGTCGGCGCCAAGCGCTGTGGCCATCGGCCGAACAAGGAGATCGTCTCTCAGCAGGAGATGGTCGATCGTATCAAGGCAGCGGTGGATGCCCGCACCGACGACAGCTTCGTGATCATGGCGCGTACCGACGCCCTGGCAGTGGAAGGCCTGGAGTCCGCTCTGGAGCGCGCCGCCGCCTGCATCGAAGCCGGTGCCGACATGGTGTTCCCCGAAGCCATCACCGAGCTGGACATGTACAAGCTGTTCGCCGCGCGGGTGAAGGCGCCGATCCTGGCCAACATCACCGAGTTCGGCGCTACGCCGTTGTACACCGTGGACGAGTTGCGCAGTGCCGATGTGTCGCTGGTGCTGTACCCGCTGTCGGCGTTCCGGGCGATGAACAAGGCCGCCGAAAATGTCTATGCCGCGCTGCGCCGCGACGGCACGCAAAAGAACGTGATCGACACCATGCAGACACGCATGGAGCTGTACGACGCGATCGACTACCACGTGTTCGAACAAAAGCTCGATGCGTTGTTCGCGCAGAAGAAAGCTTGAACGTCAGCAGCCTGTAGGGGGGATAGCCCCCGAACCATGAGCCCCAGGCAGATAGCAGCGCTTTTCAGGGGCGAGCCCCCTCGCTACAGATGCACAAGCGGACATAACAACAAGATTGGAGAACTGAGATGGCTGAAGCAAAAGTATTGAGCGGCGCCGGCCTGCGCGGCCAGGTCGCCGGGCAGACCGCGCTGTCCACCGTGGGACAGGCAGGTGCCGGCTTGACCTACCGGGGTTACGACGTCCGCGAGCTGGCCGAGCACGCGCGCTTCGAAGAAGTTGCCTACCTGCTGCTGTACGGAGAGCTGCCGACCCAGGTCGAGCTCGACGCCTACCTGAGCAAACTCGGCGCCCTGCGCGAGCTGCCGGTGGCGCTCAAGGAAGTGCTCGAGCGCATCCCCGCCGATGCCCACCCGATGGACGTGATGCGCACGGGCGCATCGTTCCTCGGCAACCTGGAGCCGGAAACCTCCTTCGAGCAGCAGCGCGACGCCACCGACCGCCTGCTGGCGCTGTTCCCGGCAATCATGTGCTACTGGTACCAGTTCAGCCACCACGGCAAGCGCATCGACTGCAACACCGGCGAGGCCTCGATCAGCGGCCATTTCCTGCACCTGCTGCATGGCAAGACGCCGAGCGAGCTGCACCGCAAGGTCATGGACGTGTCGCTGATTCTGTACGCAGAGCACGAATTCAATGCCTCGACCTTCACCGCCCGGGTCTGCGCCTCGACCCTGTCGGACCTGCACTCCTGCATCACCGGCGCCATCGGCACCCTGCGCGGCCCCTTGCATGGCGGCGCCAACGAAGCGGCCATGGCGATGATCGAGAAGTTCTCCTCGGCCGACGACGCCGTCAAAGGCACCTTGGCCATGCTCGAACGCAAGGACAAGATCATGGGCTTCGGTCATGCCGTCTACCGGGACAGCGATCCGCGTAACGAGGTGATCAAGGTGTGGTCGAAAAAGCTCGCCAGCGAGGTCGGCGACACCGTCATCTACCCAGTGTCGGAAGCGATCGACAAGACCATGTGGGAGCAGAAGAAACTGTTCCCCAACGCCGACTTCTATCACGCCTCGGCCTATCACTTCATGGGTATCCCGACACCGCTGTTCACACCGATTTTCGTCTGTTCGCGGTTGACCGGCTGGGCCGCGCACGTGTTCGAGCAACGCGCCAACAACCGCATCATCCGCCCGAGCGCCGAGTACACCGGGGTGGAGCACCGCAGCTATGTGCCGATCGGCGAGCGCTGAGTCGGCGGGCTGCGCGGGTGCCCTCGCGCACGCTTTCGCAGGCAAGCCTTGCTCCCACATTGCACACTGCTCCGATGGCGTACACCTGTGGGAGCGAGGCTTGCCCGCGAAGAGGCCAGCCGCCACACCGACCAGCGCCCCCCATAAGCGCCCAGCCCCATTACCGTGAGCGAGCCCCAGACCATGAACACTGAGTACCGCACCAACCTCCCCGGCACCCCACTGGACTACTTCGACGCCCAGGCGGCAGTCGATGCGCTCCAGCCGGGCGCCTACGCCACCCTCCCCTACACTTCACGGGTGCTCGCCGAAAACCTGGTGCGCCGCTGTGACCCGAGCACCCTCCAGGCTTCGCTGACCCAGTTGATCGAGCGCAAACGCGATCTCGATTTCCCGTGGTTCCCTGCGCGGGTGGTGTGCCACGACATCCTCGGCCAGACCGCCCTGGTCGACCTCGCCGGCCTGCGCGACGCCATCGCCGATCAAGGCGGTGATCCGGCCCAGGTCAACCCGGTGGTGCCCACGCAACTGATCGTCGATCACTCGCTGGCCGTGGAGAGCGGCGGCTTCGACCCTGACGCCTTCGAAAAAAACCGCGCCATCGAGGACCGCCGCAACGAGGACCGCTTCCACTTCATCAACTGGACCAAGAAGGCCTTCAAGAACGTCGACGTGATCCCGCCCGGCAACGGCATCATGCACCAGATCAACCTGGAGAAAATGTCGCCGGTGATCCAGGCCCGCGAGGGCGTGGTGTTTCCCGATACCTGCGTGGGCACCGACAGCCACACGCCCCACGTCGATGCGCTGGGGGTGATCGCCATCGGGGTCGGCGGTCTGGAAGCCGAAAGCGTGATGCTCGGCCGCGCCTCCTGGATGCGCCTGCCGGATATCATCGGCGTCGAGCTAAGCGGCAAGTTGCAACCTGGGATCACCGCCACCGACATGGTCCTGGCCCTGACTCAATACCTGCGTCAGCAAAAGGTCGTCGGCGCCTGGCTGGAGTTCTATGGCGCCGGCGCCTCGGCGCTGACCCTGGGCGATCGCGCGACAATCTCCAACATGGCCCCGGAGTACGGCGCCACTGCGGCGATGTTCTACATCGACCAGCAGACCATCGACTACCTCAAGCTCACCGGCCGCGAAGACCAGCAAGTGCAGTTGGTCGAGCAGTACGCGCGCCTCACCGGGCTGTGGGCCGACAGCCTCGCCAGCGCCGAATACGAGCGCGTACTGCGCTTCGACCTGTCCAGCGTGGTGCGCAACATGGCCGGCCCGAGCAACCCCCACGCGCGGATGGCCACCAGCGAACTGGCCGCCAAGGGCATCGCCGGGCACTGGGACGAGGTGCCCGGGCAGATGCCCGATGGCGCAGTGATCATCGCTGCCATCACCAGCTGCACCAACACCAGCAACCCGCGCAACGTCATCGCCGCCGGGCTGATCGCACGCAACGCCAATCGCCTGGGCCTGACGCGCAAGCCGTGGGTCAAGTCGTCGCTGGCGCCGGGTTCGAAAACCGTGGCGCTGTACCTCGACGAAGCCGGGCTGACCAGCGAACTGGAGCAATTGGGCTTCGGCGTCGTGGCCTTTGCCTGCACCACCTGCAATGGCATGTCCGGGGCGCTGGACCCGGTCATCCAGCAAGAGATCATCGAGCGCGATCTGTATGCCACGGCGGTGCTCTCGGGCAACCGCAATTTCGACGGGCGCATCCACCCCTATGCCAAGCAGGCGTTCCTCGCCTCGCCGCCGCTGGTGGTGGCCTACGCCATTGCCGGTACCATCCGGTTCGACATCGAGAAAGACGTACTGGGCATCGACCCCCAGGGCAACGAAATTCGCCTCAAGGACATCTGGCCCAGCGACGAAGAGATCGATGCGGTGGTCAAGTCCTCGGTCAAGCCCGAGCAGTTCCGCCAGGTCTATATCCCCATGTTCGCCATCCATGAAGACACCGGCCCCAAGGTCGCGCCGTTGTATGCATGGCGGCCGACGAGTACCTACATCCGCCGCCCGCCGTACTGGGAAGGCGCCCTGGCCGGCGAACGCAGCCTGACCGGCATGCGCCCGCTGGCGGTGCTGCCGGACAACATCACCACCGATCACCTGTCGCCATCCAACGCCATCATGCTCGACAGCGCTGCCGGTGAGTACCTGGCGAAAATGGGCCTGCCCGAGGAAGACTTCAACTCCTACGCCACCCACCGCGGCGACCACCTGACCGCCCAGCGCGCGACCTTCGCCAACCCCAAGCTGTTCAACGAGATGGTGGTCGAGAACGGCAAGGTCAAACAGGGTTCCCTGGCCCGGGTCGAACCGCAGGGCGAGGTGATGCGCATGTGGGAAGCGATCGAAACCTACATGGCGCGCAAGCAGCCGCTGATCATCATTGCCGGCGCCGACTATGGCCAGGGCTCGTCCCGCGACTGGGCAGCCAAGGGAGTGCGGCTGGCAGGCGTGGAGGCGATCGCGGCAGAAGGCTTCGAGCGCATTCACCGTACCAATCTGGTAGGCATGGGCGTGTTGCCGCTGGAGTTCCAGCCGGGCACCGATCGTCACACGCTGGCCATCAACGGCACCGAGACCTTCGACGTGATCGGCCGACGTACCCCGGGGGCGACCTTGACGCTGGTGCTGACGCGACGCAACGGCGAGCGCCTGGATGTGCCGGTCACCTGCCGCCTGGATACCGCCGAGGAAGTCTCGATCTACGAGGCCGGCGGCGTGCTGCAGCGCTTTGCCCAGGACTTCCTGGAGTCATCGGCGGTGGCGTGATTTTGTAGAGCCCGCAAGGGCCCCTTCGTGGGCAAGCCCAGCTCCTGCACAGTCGTACACCTGTGGGAGCAGGGCTTGCCCGCGAAGACGCCGGTAGCATCACCGCTATCCCAAGCCTTATTCGGAGACACCACCATGCCCCACCCCGCGCAACTCCGTATCCCTGCCACCTACCTGCGTGGCGGCACCAGCAAGGGAGTGTTTTTCAAACTCGAAGATCTGCCCGCCGCCGCCCAGGTCCCCGGCCCGGCCCGTGATGCCCTGCTGCTGCGCGTCATCGGCAGCCCTGACCCCTATGCCAAGCAGATCGACGGCATGGGCGGCGCCACTTCCAGTACCAGCAAGACGGTGATCATCTCCCGCAGCCAACGCCCCGGCTTCGATGTCGATTACCAGTTCGGCCAGGTGTCCATCGATTCGGCCTTCGTCGACTGGAGCGGCAACTGCGGCAATCTGTCTGCGGCGGTGGGCCCGTTCGCCATCGCCAACGGCCTGATCGATGCGCAACGTATCCCGGAAGACGGCATCGCCACCGTGCGCATCTGGCAGGTCAACATCGCCAAGGCGATCATCGCCCACGTGCCGATCACCGCCGGGCAGGTCCAGGAAACCGGCGATTTCGAGCTCGACGGCGTGACCTTCCCGGCCGCCGAAGTGCAGCTGGAATTCCTCGACCCCGCAGCCGATGAAGGCGATGGCGGCGGCGCCATGTTCCCCACCGGCAATCTGGTCGACGACCTGGAAGTCCCCGGCGTCGGCACCTTCCGGGCGACCTTGATCGACGCCGGCATCCCGACCATTTTCATCGACGCCGAGGCGCTGGGCTACAAGGGCACCGAACTGCAGGACGCGATCAATGGCGACCCAGAGGCGCTGGCCATGTTCGAGACCGTGCGCGCCCATGGCGCCCTGCGCATGGGCCTGATCAAGCACCTCGATGAGGCCGTCAAGCGTCAGCACACGCCCAAGGTGGCGTTCGTCGCGCCCCCGGCGGATTACGTGGCGTCCAGCGGCAAGGCGGTAGCCGCGGGCGACATCGACCTGCTGGTGCGGGCGCTGTCCATGGGCAAGCTGCATCACGCGATGATGGGCACCGCAGCCGTGGCCATCGGCACGGCGGCAGCGATCCCGGGCACGTTGGTCAACCTCGCGGCCGGCGGCGTCGAACGCACTGCGGTGCGCTTTGGCCATCCGTCCGGGACCCTGCGCGTCGGCGCGCAAGCGCGCGAGGAAGACGGTCAATGGGTGGTGACCAAGGCCATCATGAGCCGCAGCGCCCGAGTGTTGATGGAAGGCTGGGTGCGAATCCCACAAGTCTGATTGCACGCCTTCGTGGGCAGAGCCCACGCCCACAGGGGGAGCGCATTCCAACCTGTGGGGGTGGGCTCTGCCCACGAAGAAACCCGCAAAGACGCCGCGCTTGGATCGTCCAGAAAGTGGACAATGCCCGCCCTCTGAACTGTCCAGCCGCTGGACACTTCACCCCCTCCTGCCACACCGCCATTGCCAGCCGGGCCCCGCCCCCAAGGCCTGCGACAAAATGGCACGCCCCCTGCTAAGACTATTGCAACACCAGCCCATCCATCAGGCGCTGGTGAGCGCTCGCGCCTCATAACGACAACCTGAAGACACGAGGGACATTTTTGATGAGCACCCCTGCCGCCACTGCAGAATTTCTCCCCGCATCACTCTGGACCCAACGCCTGTTCACCGGTACCTGGCAACCCGGCAGCGCCGCCCCGACGGCGGTGATCGAGCCTGCCACTGGCAAGGCGCTGGGCGAGATCGCCAATGCCGATGGCGGCCAGATCGGGCAATCGGCCAAGGTCGCCGCCAGTGCCCAGCGTGACTGGTATGCCCTGCCCTATGACGACCGCGCCGCAGTGTTGCGCAAGGCCGCACAACTGGCCGAAAGCAACTTCGACAGCATCGTCGACTGGCTGGTGCGCGAGAGCGGTTCGACCCAGCCCAAGGCCGCCTTTGAAACCAGCATCACCATCAAGGCCCTGTATGAAAGCGCCGCGCTGCCGTCGCGCAGCCAGGGCGAAGTCCTGCCCTCCAGCGCCGGCCGCTTGAGCCTGGCGCGACGTCGGCCGCTGGGCGTGATCGGGGTGATTTCACCGTTCAACTTTCCCTTGTATCTGGCCATGCGGGCCGTGGCCCCAGCCCTGGCCACCGGCAATGCCGTAGTCCTCAAGCCCGACCCGCGCACTGCCGTGTGTGGTGGGCTGGTGATCGCGCGGCTGTTCGAACTGGCTGGATTGCCGGCGGGCGTGCTGCACGTGCTGCCTGGTGGCGCTGACGCGGGTGCGGCGCTGACCAGCGATCCGCACGTGGCGATGATTCAGTTCACGGGCTCCACAGGCGCAGGGCGCAAGGTCGGTGAAGCGGCCGGCAGGCACCTGAAAAAAGTATCCTTGGAGCTGGGCGGCAAGAACTCGCTGATCGTGCTCGACGACGCCGATCTCGAACTCGCCCTGGCCAACGCCACCTGGGGCGTCTACCTGCACCAAGGGCAAATCTGCATGTCCACCGGGCGCCTGCTGGTACAGCGGGGTATCTACGAGCGCTTCCTGGCCAAGCTGGTGGCCAAGGCCGAAAGCCTCTCGGTCGGCGATCCGGCCAGCGGCCAGGTCCATCTGGGGCCGTTGATCAACGCTCAGCAGCGCGATCATGCGGCCAAAGTGGTCAAGGCAGCGGTCGAGGCCGGTGCCACCCTCGCTGCCGGGGGCAATTACACAGAGCTGTTTTTCGAGGCCACGGTGCTCAGCGATGTGACCCGCGACAACCCGGCCTTCCATGAAGAAATCTTCGGCCCGGTGGCCGTGGTGATTGCGTTCGATACCGATGCCGACGCCATCGCCCTGGCCAACGACACCGAGTACGGCCTCAGCGCCGCTGTACTGTCGCAGGACGTCGGCCGCGCGCTCAAGCTCGGCGAGCAACTACGCGTCGGCCTCCTGCATATCAACGATCAGACGGTCAACGACGAGGTCATCAACCCCTTTGGCGGCGTCGGCGCTTCGGGCAACGGCACCAGCATCGGCGGCCCGGCCAACTGGGAAGAATTCACGCAATGGCAATGGCTGACCGTCAAAGGTGATGCCCCGGCCTACCCGCTTTGACACCAGGAGAACAACAACAATGAACGCAACTGTCTACCGTCCCGTTACTGCAGCCGTCACACGTGGCAAAGGCGCGCCCTTCACCCTCGAAGCCGCGCAGATTCGCAATCCACGTGGCGATGAAGTGCTGGTGCGCATCGTCGCCACCGGCATGTGCCACACCGACATGATCGTGCGCGACCAGTACTACCCCGTGCCATTGCCAGCGGTACTGGGGCACGAAGGCTCGGGTATCGTCGAGGCTGTCGGGCCGCTGGTGCAGGGCCTGCAAGTGGGTGATCACGTGGTCCTCAGCTATGGCTATTGTGGCCATTGCCTGTCCTGTGGCGGCGGCCATACGGCGTACTGCCAGGAGTTTTTCGGGCGCAACTTCAGTGGTGCCGATCCCTTGGGCGAAAGCGCGTTGCAGGATGAAGCCGGTGCCCGCCTCAACGATCACTTCTTCGCCCAATCCTCCTTCGCCACCCTTGCCCTGAGCCGTGAGAACAACGCGGTCAAGGTCAGCCGCGAGGCACCGCTGGAGCTGCTCGGGCCATTGGGCTGCGGTATCCAGACCGGCGCAGGCGCGGTGATCAACTCGCTAAAGGTCACCCCTGGCAGCAGTTTCGCGGCCTTCGGCGGCGGTGCGGTGGGCCTGAGCGCAGTGCTGGCGGCCCGGGTCGCCGGCGCCACCACCATCATCGCCATCGACGTGGTGCCGTCACGCTTGACCCTGGCCACCGAGCTGGGGGCCACCCATGTGATCAACAGCAGGGACACCGACCCGGTCGCGCTCATCCGTGAAATCACCGGCGGCGGCGTCAACTTCGCCTTGGAGTCCACTGGCCGCCCGGCGGTGCTGCGCCAGGCCGTGGACGCCCTCGGCAGCCGCGGCGCGCTGGGCGTGGTCGGTGCACCGGCGCTGGGCACGACTGCGGAGTTCGACGTCAACGATCTGCTGCTGGGTGGCAAGACCATCCGCGGCATCGTCGAAGGCGACAGCGTGCCGCAGAAGTTCATCCCGGAACTGGTCAACCTCTACCTGCAAGGGCGCTTCCCGTTCGACAAGCTGGTGAAGTTCTACAGCTTCAACGAGATCAACCAGGCTGCCGCCGATAGCGAACAAGGTATCACCCTCAAACCCATCATCCGTATCGGCCAATGACTGAACGCCCGGGGCGCTCAGCGTACCGGGCTGTTCACCCATAACAACAAGAAAGGTACTTCCCATGCAGGTTTCTTCCCGCTCACGTCTGGGCGCGCTGGCGCTCGCCCTCGGTTCGAGCAAAGCCATGGCCGTCGACGTCAACGCCGGTGACTACACCGCCTTGCCGGCCGGCACCAACGTCGCCGCGTGGTACCAGCAGTACAGCCGCTCCGACCGCTTCAATGCCGATGGTGGCCCGGACAGCACAGGGCAGACGAGCCTCAAGTCCAACATCAGCATCCTGCGTCTGATTCACTTCATGGACATCGGCGGCATCACTGTCGACCCGCAGATTCTCCTGCCCTTCGGGCATGTCTATGACGCGCGTATCGGCGGGCAGTCGCTGGGCAGCGCCAGCGGCATGGGCGACCCCATCGTCGGCGCGACCTTCTGGCTGGTCAATCAACCGGCAGCAGGCGCCAGCGGCCGCTATTTCGGGATTACCCCGCTGCTGTACCTGCCGTGGGGCAGCTATGATCGCCACGACTCGCTGAACCTGGGCGAGAACCGCTTCAAGGGCGACTTGCAGGTGGGTTGGGTGGAGCCGTTGTGGGGCAAGGTGTCGATGGAGCTGTACGGCGATGCCATCGTCTATGGCCATAACGACGATGCTGGCAGCGGCAATCAGACCTTGAAGCAGGACCCGACCTATCAGGTGCAAGGCAACCTGCGCTACGACTTCAACCCGGCACAGCGCGTCGCCCTGGGCTACAGCGCCAGCACCGGCGGCAAGCAGTATCTGGATGGCAACTACAGCGGGCAGAAAACCCAGGTGCAGCAGGTGCGCCTGGAGTTCCAGCAGATGGTCGGGAGGCGCGTGCAGCTGAGCGCGCAACTGACCCACGACATCAGGGCCGTGGGTGGCTTCGAGGAAGACGCAGGGATCAACCTGCGGGCCTTGCTGCTGTTTTGATCTTGACGCTGGCGGGGGGAAGGTATATCTGAGAAAGGGTCGTGGTCGGTGCCTGTGCCGGCGCAACGCCGCAGCGCCTTACAAGCGTTCTCCCAACAATGATAGAGGTATCTCCATGGATGCCCGTGCTTTGCTGGATCAGCAACAGCTGATCCACGCGCGCCATCGCTTCGTCGAAGGCATGCCCCTACCCACCGGCCTGCTACCGGAACCCATTGCGCAATCCTGGGCCCGCTCCCGTGCCAGCGGCTTGCTGCCCTGGAACACCTGGCAGGCCGAACGCGACGATCAACTGCAGGTACTGGACGCCGCCGACCATCGCCTGGCCGAGTGCGTGCGTCCGGAGATCGATCGCCTGTGGCAACAGATCGGCGGCGCCTCGTGGACGCTGTTCTGCGTCAACCCTCAGGGTGTGATCGTCCATGCCCGCCAGTCTCGACAGCTCGACGGCCCGCTGTTGCCGTTGCAGATCGGTCGGCGTATCCAGGAGTCCGACATCGGCACCACCGCCCCCGCCTGCACCCTGGCCGAAGGCGTGCCAATGGTGGTGATCGGCAACCAGCACTACCTCAGCGAACTGGAACATGTGTTTTGCGTCAGCGTGCCGGTACGCGGCCTGCACGGCGAAATCATCGGCGCCATGGACATCACCGGCGTCGGCGAACGCCAGGCCGGTGCGGTACTGGAGCAGCTCAGCCACGCCGCCATGGCCGCCGAAAACCGGTTGTTCGCGACCTTGGGCGACTGCCGCATCCTGTCCCTGCAGCATGATCCGCGTTTGCTTGGTACGCCATTGCAGGGCCTGCTGGCCATCGACCATGCCGGACGCATCCGCAGCGCCAATCGCGCTGCTCAGCGGCTGCTGGGGCTGGAGCACTACCAGCCCGAAGGCCGTCATCTCGACCAATTGTTCGAAGCCAGCACCGCCATCGACCTGCATCGCGCGCCCCAGCAACTGACGCTCAACGATGGCTCGCGGCTGTTTGCCCGAGTGCTCGAGCAACAACGCCCGGCCGCGACCCGCAGTACGCGCCTGAATCAATCGCCCTCGCCGCTGGGGGCCGACCCGGCGCTGAATCGCCAATTGCAGCAGGCGCACAAGGCCTTCGCCGCCGGGGTGCCGATTCTGCTGCAAGGCGAGACCGGTACCGGCAAGGAGGTGTTCGCCCGCGCCCTGCACGAGCAGTGGAATGCCCAGGCGCCCTTTGTGGCGATCAATTGCTCGGCCATCCCGGAGAGCCTGATCGAGGCCGAACTGTTCGGATACGCCGAAGGCACCTTTACCGGTGCGCGCAAGGGCGGTGCCCGCGGCCAGTTGGAGGCGGCCCACGGCGGCACCTTGCTGCTGGATGAGATCGGCGATATGCCGGCGGCCTTGCAGACCCGCCTGCTGCGGGTGTTGCAGGAGCGAGAGATCACCCGCCTGGGCAGCAGCCAGCGCCAACCACTGGATGTGCGGGTCATCAGCGCCACGCATTGCGATCTGCTGCGACGCATGGCCGAACAGCTGTTTCGCCAAGACCTGTACTACCGGCTCAACGGTCTGTGCGTGCAATTGCCGGCTCTGCGCGAACGCGAAGACCTCGACACCCTGATCGAACGCCTGCGCCTGCGCCATGCCGGGCCGCCGTTGCATGCTGCGGCGCTGCAAGCTCTACAGCGCCAGCCTTGGCCGGGGAACATCCGCCAGCTTGAGCAGACGGTGCGTCTGGCCTCGGCATTGGCCCAGGGCGAGTCGATGATTCGCCTGGAGCATCTGCCGCCGCAGGTTCAACAGGTGCCCTTGGTCAGTCATGGCGATGATTTGCAGTCGGCGCTGCAACGTACGGTCAAGCAAGCCCTGGCGGCCAATGGCGGCAACATCTCCGCCACTGCCGCACAGCTGGGGATTTCGCGCACTACGTTGTACAAGAAGCTCGGACGCTGAGGGCCTCTTCGCGGGCAAGGCCCACTCCCACGATGGAACGGATTCCAATCCGTGGGCGCGGCCTCCTCCCGTGCAAGGGTTCATGATTCAGCCCAGGTCGCCGCCGCCTACGGGCAAGGTCACCCCAGTGATGTACGAAGCCTCGTCACTAGCCAGAAACAGAATCGCGCCAACCTGCTCGTCGATGGTCCCATAGCGCTTCATCAGGCTGCTGTCGATGGTCTGGTCGACGATCTGCTGATACCAGACTTTTTCATCCGCACTTGGCTCGGCGCTGTTGCGCGGGATGCGTCGTGGGGGCGCCTCGGTGCCCCCCGGCGCCGTGGCATTGACCCGCACGCCGCGCCCGGCGGTCTCGAACGCCAGGCAGGCGGTGAGCGCATTCACCCCGCCCTTGGCCGCGCCATAAGGCGCTCGGTTGACGCCACGCGTGGCGATGGACGAAACGTTGACGATCGCCCCCTGCCCTCGTTCGAGCATGCCTGGCAACGCTGCGTGGCAGCACCAGAGTGTCGGGAACAACGAGCGGCGCACCTCGGCCTCGACCTGTTCCGGCAAGTAATGCTCGAACGGCTTGGCCCAGATGGTGCCACCGACGTTGTTGATCAGAATGTCCAAGGCACCGAAGTGGGCGACGCCGGCAGCCACCACTTGCTCGCATTCGCTGTATTGCTCCAGGTCCGCCGTCAAGGTGAACACCGCGCCTTGATATCCCGGTAACTCCCGCAATTCATGCACCAGCTCGGAGCGGTCCACGGCGATCACCCGCGCGCCTTCGGCCAGCAGGCGCTCGGCGACACCGCGACCGATACCCTGTGCGGCACCGGTGACCAGCGCGACCTTGGCGCCGAAGCGCTGACGAGAAATTTGACTGCTCATGAATTGCCTCCTCAGGCCGCCGATGCCGCGAATTTTTCGTAGTAGAAATTGGCTGGCGTGATGCCCTGCTCACGGATGTACTGGCTGACCGCTTCGACCATCGGTGGCGGCCCGCACAGGTACACGTCCACATCGCCTTCGTTGAGATGACCCGGCGCAATATGCTGCGTGACATAGCCCTTGAGCGGGTGCTGGCTGTCAGGGTTGGCCACGCAGGCGCCCCAGGTGAAGTTGGGAATCTGCGCGGCCAGCGCGGCGAGCTTGTCCAGCTCCACCAGATCGAAATCGTTGGTCACGCCATAAATCAAATGCACCGGATGAGCACTGCCCTGCTCGGCAATTTTTTCCAGCATGGCGGTGAAAGGCGCCAGCCCGGTGCCTCCGGCCAGCAGCAACAATGGCCGACGAATCTCGCGCAGATAGAAGCTGCCCAATGGCCCGGCCAGGCTGAGGGTATCGCCGGCCTTGGCGAGGCCGGTGAGGAAGCTGCTCATCAAGCCGCCGGGCACATTGCGGATCAGAAAACTCACCTCGCCGCCCTTTTGCAACGAGCTGAATGAATACGCGCGGGTCTGCTCGCTGCCGGGCACCTGCAGGTTGACGTACTGGCCAGGCAGAAACGCCAGCTGATTGAGCGCCTCGCCCTTGATTTTCAGGGCGATGGTGCTGTCCGATAGCTGCTCGACGGCGCTGATCTGCGCCTGATAGGTCGCCTGGCTGACCTTGCACACCCCCGAGTCGACGGGCACGCGCACCACGCAGTCACTCTGGGCACGCATCTGGCAGGTCAGCACAAAGCCTTGCTCGGCTTCCTCTTCGGTCAAGGCGTCGTCGATGTACTCTTGTCCGAGGTCGTAGCGGCCAGCTTCGGCGAAGCATTTGCAGGTGCCGCAGGCGCCGTCGCGGCAATCCAGCGGGATGTTGACACCTTGGCGATAGGCAGCGTCGGCGACGGTTTCGGCGCCATTGGCCTGGATGAAATGGGTAACGCCATCTTCGAAATTCAGGGCGATCGTGTGCATGCTGCACCTCGCTTTTTATAAGGTTTCAGTGAATCAGGTGCATGGATCAGATGTGATAGATGTCGATGACCTGACGCACGTAGTCGTTCTTGAGCACTACTTTCTTGGCCTTGATCAGCGGCTGCTCGCCACGGATGTCGAGGGTGTAAAAGCTGGTGCCGAAGTAGCTGTCGACGGTCTTGTAGCGAAAGCTCAAGGTGTGCCAGTTGAAGCGCACCTTGCACAGACCGTCACCCTGCTCAAGCAGCTCGATGTTGCTGAGGTTGTGCGAGGTGCGGGTGTCGGGAATGCTGGCGCTGGAGCGCTCGGTCTCGATGCGGAACACGCGGTCTTCGAGACCGTCGCGGCGGCCGTACCAGATCAGCGAAATCTCCCGCTGCGGGTCCTCGGTGAGTTCATCGTCGTCGTCCCACGACGGCATCCAGAAGGTCGCGTCACTGGCGTACATTTCCAGCCAGCTGTCCCATTGCTTGTCGTCCAGGTGGCGAGCCTCGCGGTAGAGGAAGTCGCGCACCGTTTCATAGGTCATGGTCATTGCGCGGCCTCCACCGGGATACCTTTGGCCTGCTCTTCGGCCACGGCCTCGAGCATGGTCCGTTGCCAGTACTTGTGCTGCATCACGAACAGTCCTTCGTCCTCGGTGCGCACGCCGCTGAGCAGGGGTTGCAGATCGATTTCCTGGGCGGCGGCATCGGCGCCCTGGACCCAATGGGTGGCGCCACGGGACATGTCGTTCCAGGCGGTGGTGCTGCCTTGGTAGCCCATCTGGCAGGAGCGGAATTCTTCGAGGTCGTCGGGGGTGGCCATGCCGCTGACGTTGAAAAAGTCTTCGTACTGGCGGATGCGCCTGGAACGCGCCTCGTCGCTTTCACCCTTGGGGGCGATGCAGTAAATGGTGATCTCGCTGCGGTCCACTGACAGCGGCCGCACGATGCGGATCTGCGAGCTGAACTGGTCCATCAGGTAAACGTTAGGGTACAGGCACAGGTTGCGCGAGTTCTCGATCATCCAATTGGCGCGGGCCGAACCGAACGCCTGTGCCAGCTCGTCACGACGCTCGTACAACGGCCGATCCTCGGGGTTGGCCCAGCGCGTCCAGAGCAGCATGTGGCCCTTGTCGAACGAGTAGAAGCCACCGCCCTGCTTGGCCCAGCTGCCGGCGCTCATGGTGGGTGTGTCGTCGCCGGCCTCGCGTTGCTTGCGCTGGTTCTGAGTGGCGGCGTAGTTCCAGTGTACGGAGCTGACGTGATAACCGTCGGCGCCGTTTTCGGCGGTGAGTTTCCAGTTGCCTTCGTAGATGTAGCTGCTGGAACCGCGCAGGACCTCCAGGCCTTCGGGGGACTGGTCGACGATCATGTCGATGATCTTCGCCGACTCGCCCAGGTGCTCGGCGAGGGGCGCGACATCGGCCTTGAGGCTGCCGAACAGAAAGCCGCGATAGGACTCCAAGCGCGCGACCTTGGTCAGGTCATGGGAGCCTTCGCAGTTGAAGCTGTCCGGATAGCCCGCCTCGGCCGGGTCCTTGACCTTGAGCAGCTTGCCGGAGTTGTTGAAGGTCCAGCCATGAAACGGACAGGTATAGGAAGCGCGGTTGCCGGTCTTGTGGCGGCATAGCATGGCGCCGCGATGGCTGCAGGCGTTGAGAAAGGCGTTGAGCTCGCCGTTCTTGTTGCGCGCGATGAAGATCGGCTGGCGGCCCATGGTGGTGGTGTAGTAATCGTTGTTGTTGGGGATCTGGCTTTCATGGGCCAGGTACAGCCAGTTGCCTTCGAAGATGTGTTGCATCTCCAGGTCGAATAGCCGCGGGTCGGTGAACATCTCGCGCTTGCAGCGGAAGACGCCTTGCTCGTGATCTTCCTCGAGCAAAGAATTGAGGTATGCAGTTCCCAGGGACATGGCCGGGGCCTCCGTTGTTATTGTTCAGGCCAGGTCAGATTAGGATTTGACGGGGCGGCGCAATAGCCAACGGTCGCAGGCTGATATCCGCTTTGCGCCGATGAGTAGCCGTTTCTGGCACGGGCCTATCCGCTTTTCGCAGGAGGGATCGTGCAGCGGCGCCTGACGACGGTGGGGCGCCATCGTCAAGGTTGATCAGCGATGGCGCTTGAAGGTTTGCGAGGGCAGCTCGCCGAACAGCAGCCGGTAGTTTTCCGAGAACCGCCCGAGATGCAGAAAGCCGTAGTCCAGAGCGATTTCAGTCACGCTGCGCACATGGCATTGCGGATCGCTGAGGCAGGCGTGTACGCGTTCGAACTTCTTGCGGCGGATGAACAGCTTGGGGCTGACCCCGGCATGGCGCTCGAACAGGGTATACAGCGCACGGCTGCTGATCTGCGCCTGGCGTGCCAGGTCGTCAGGGTGGATATCGAGCTTGAGATTGCGTTCGATGTAATCGTTGAGGCGCTCGAAGGTCGGGTTGCGCAAGCCCGATGCCGGGCGCTGGACGTTGGTGTTCATCAGGCTGAGCATCTTGCCGGCGATGATCTGCTGGTAATGCTCCTGCACGCGCAGCATCGAATCGGCAGCTTCGGCCTCATGGCAGAGCATGCCCAGCAGCCCGGCGAAACCGTCGAGGTCGGCGAGGCGGTAGCGATTCTGCACGAAGCGTACGCCCCCTTGCGGCACGTCCCAGCGCTGCTCGCGGCACAGATCGTCGAGCACCCCGCGAGGCATCTTGAGGATGAATTTCTCGCAGTCTTCGGAATAGGTCAGATCGACCGGGTCATCGGGGTTGATCAGCAGCAACTCGCCGGGCATCAGGTACAGGTCTTCCTGGGCGCCACGGGACAGGCAGTGGCCACGCAAGAGAATCTGCAGGTGATAGATGGTGTCCAGCGCCGCCGAAGTGACCCTGACACTGGCGCCATAACTGATGCGGCACAGGTCGAGGCTGGCAAGCTTGCGGTGGTTGAGATCGGCGGCGCCCTGGCCACGATCGGGCATGCGGATACAGTGGGCACCGACATGCTGATTGACATAGGAAGAAACGGCATAGGGGTCGGCATGCTCGAACACCCGACTGCACTCACTCAGCAGACGACTTTCCATCACACGGCACTCACGGCTTGTTGTTCTTGTAGGTCTGGGTCTTCGCCCATGCTGGCAATACCGGCAGCTTAAGCCAATTCCCCGCGCAGAAGGAATAGCGGGCTGTCAGCCAGGCCGGCTATCCACATACGCTGGCAAGGATAACCGCCCGTAGAGGCAGGTTAGGCCGAACGGACCCGGCGGAGAAATACTTTGTGCCTATGTTGTGATACCCGGGAGGTATGCCGATGCGGCTTACTGCTCGGCTTCGGGACGGGCGCGTTGACCAAGTCCCATTTTGGGACTAGGATCCAGCCATGAGAATAATTGCGACAAGTCATCTGAAAGCGTTCTGGGAACGTCATCCCGATTCCGAACAGCCGCTGCTGTCATGGATCGATGAAGCAAAAAAGGCACGGTGGCTTCATCCGGGTGATATCAAGCCGCAATTTCGTGCTGCGAGCATTCTCAAAAGTCGCCGCGTGGTATTCAACATCAAGGGCAATGACTACCGGCTCGTCGTCGCTGTGGCCTATAGATTCGCTGCTGTCTACGTCAAGTTCGTGGGTACCCACAAACAGTACGACGCCATCGACGCCGATACTGTTGAAATGGAGTGATCGACATGAATATTCATCCTGTCCATACCGAGCAGGACTACAAGGCGGCGCTCAAAGCCGTGTCGCCGATGTTCGACAATGAGCCCGAGCCAGGCACCCCGGAAGGCGACTTCTTCGATGTCATGGTGACCTTGATCGAAGTCTATGAGGCCAGGCATTTCCCCCTGGACTTGCCTGACCCCATTGCCGCCATCCGTTTTCGCATGGACCAGTCGGGGTTGTCCGCCGCCGATTTGGTACCCGCGATCGGCCGACAGAATCGCGTCTACGAGGTGCTGAACGGTACCCGAGCCTTGACGCTGCCGATGATCTGGCGGCTTCACGAGATGTTCGGGATCCCGGCCGAAAGCCTGATCAAACCTTCTCGAGCACCTTGCAGCGGCTGATTTTCAGTACCCCAACCCCTTCAAGATCTCATCCACCGACCGCGTTGCCGGGCGTTTGTAGAACTTCAGCAGTTCACTGGCGCGATTGGTGAAGATGCCGTCGACGCCGGCGTCCATGACTTTCTGGTAGTCCACTGGATCGTCCACGGTGTACACGTGCACCAGCAGGCCTTTGTCGTGGGTGAGCTTGTTCATCCAGGGTTGCACCAAGTCCATGTAGCTCTGATCGCCGCCCTGAGTGAGCGCCGCCGAGGGGCCGGTACCGACGGCGCCGTTGGCCTTGGCGAAATCTATCCATTGCCCGAACTCGGCGGGGTCCTTGGGTTGCTGCCGAGCATAGTACGCCGCCTTGCTCTGGCCGCTGGCGGCGTCGAACGGCTTGGTGGATGCCGGCGTCATGCCGCCCTCGCCCACCCACAGCAACAAGATCTTCGGCACCTTGTGCATGTATTGGTCGAGCAGCGTCAGGCTGTTGCGCTCGAACGTCTGCAGGATCAGGTGATGACCGCTGGCGACGTCGCCATTGGCGGTGATCCAGCCGCGTTGCTGAAGCTTGGCGTGCAGGTCTTTTTCGATCCCCGGAAACAGCTGCGGCGCCTTGGTCTCGATATACAGGCCGGGGCGATGCCGGGGAGTCTGATCGGCGATATCGATGATGTCGTCGAGGGTCAGAATCTGCAATCCCGCATAGCCGGGCCGGGCGCGTTGGGGATACGCCTGGTTGAACCAGCTGCCGGCGTCCAGCGTGCGCAGCTCGGCCAGGGTGAACTGACTGACGGGCTGGTCCTTGCGCTCGGGAAATTTGCGGGCGATGTCGGTGGTGCGATTGAGGTTGGTGTCGTGCAGCGCGATCAACTGGCCGTCGCGGGTACGTTGCAGGTCCATCTCGAGGTAGTCGGCGCCCAGCTCGCGGGCCAGCAGGTAGGACGCGCGAGTCGACTCCGGCGCGTCGTAGGATGCACCGCGATGGGCGATCACCGCCGGCCAGGGGATGCCCGCCGCCTTGGCCAGTGTCTGGCCCGGCGCGGTGGCCGCATGAACGAAGGGGGTGGCGAGGGTCAGCGACAAGGCGCTGATCAACAGGGTTTTATGCCAGCTCGACAAGGGGACGCTCCTGCTTGGGTAGTTTTTGTGGTTCGAGGACGAACATAGTCGGTGCCGAAGATGACAGACAAATGTATCCAGGGCATCCGGTGAAACATCCAGCAACAGGCTGGGCAAGCAAGCCACTTGCCATTGCCGTTAGGATGCGCAAATACGAATGACATGCATCTGCGACTTCTGCGTCGTGGTGCTCGCAGCGCTTCAGGCCGAGACTCATTCGGTCACTCTCAGCACCTTCGTATGCCCCTTACCCCGCCCATCACTCAAGGATCCTCTCCATGCGTCACCTGCCAAAAACGCTGATCGCCGCCGCCCTGGGCGTGTTTCTCAGCGCCAATGCCTGCGCCCACGGCCTGTGGACCGAAGAACGCCGCGGCAATATCGAAGTGGTATTCGGCGACGGTGCCGAAGATGACGCCTACAAGGCCGAGCAGATCAAAAACGCCTGGGCCTACGATTCGACCGGCAAGGAAATCGCCGTCACCGTCGAGCCGCAAGCCGACCACGCACGGCTTAAACCGGCGAACAAGGCCGCCACCCTGTTCGTGGCCATGGACGGTGGTCTGTGGGCGCAGAAGCCCGACAAGACGTGGGTAGCGCAGGGTAAACGGGAAGTGCCCGGCGCCCTCGACGCGTTGCGCAGTGTGCGCTATAGCCTGGCAGTCCATGAAGAAAAGGCCAGGATAGTGGTGCCCAAGGACGTGCATTTCGTGATCGTGCCTCAGGTTGATCCACTGCATGTCGGCGTGGGCAAGGACCTGCCGGTGCAGGTGTTGCTCGACGGCAAGCCGGCCAGGGATGTATCGCTGATCGGCGACTTCCGTGGCGCACCGCACACCCTATCGGCCAAGACCGACGCCGAAGGCCGCGCCGCTATCGCGGTGCGTAACGACGGCCTCAACATCATCGCCGCCTACACCTCTCAGGACGTCACCGGCGATGCCGACGTCAACAAGAACAGCTACTTCACTTCGCTGACCTTTATCGGCACCCCCGAGCAAGAATAACCTGCAGACCCCGTAGCGAGGGGGCTCGCCCCCGATAATCGAAGCCCACACGCAACATAGTGGTTTATCGGTTTTCAAGGGCAAGCCCCCTCGCTACCCTGGCGGGTGGGCCGCTAACCTTTGGTCGACTGTCCAACAACGCACCACCGTGGCATAGTTTGCCCTGCACACCCGATGCCCGGCCCCCAAGCCGTGCACTTACAGAGCTAACAAACGCCGCAGGTGCCCGCATGTCGATCTACACGCAAGGCCTGGCCAAAGGGCCAGTCAATCACGTGGCCCTTACCCCACTCAGTTTCATCGAGCGCACCGCCCACACCTACCCCAACCACCTTGCGGTCATCCATGGCTCCTTGCGGCGCACCTGGGCGCAGACCTACGCCCGTTGCCGGCGTCTGGCCTCGGCCCTCGCGGCCCACGGCATCGGCCCTGGCGACACGGTCGCGACCATGCTGCCGAACATCCCGCCGATGCTCGAAGCGCATTTCGGCGTGCCCATGCTCGGCGCCGTGCTCAATACCCTCAACATCCGCCTCGATGCACCGGCGATCGCCTATATGCTGCGCCATGGCGAGGCCCGGGCACTGCTGGTCGACCGCGAATTCGCCACAGTGATTCGCGCCGCCCTGGCCCAGCTCGACAACCCACCGCTGGTGATCGACGTCAACGATCCCGAATACCCCCAGGGCGAGCCCGTATCGGACCTCGACTACGAGGCGCTGCTGGCCAGCGGCGACCCCGACTTCGCCTGGGCCTGGCCCGAAGACGAGTGGGACGCCATCTCGCTCAACTACACTTCCGGCACCACCGGCAACCCCAAGGGCGTGGTCTATCACCATCGCGGCGCCTTTCTCAATGCCGTCGGCAACCAGATGGCCTGGGGCATGGCGCATCATCCGGTGTACCTCTGGACCCTGCCGATGTTCCATTGCAACGGCTGGTGCTACCCCTGGACCATCACCGCCCAGGCCGGCACCCATGTGTTCTTGCGCAAGGTCGACCCGGTGAAGATCATCGAGCTGATCCGCGAGCACCGCGTCAGCCATTTCTGCGGCGCGCCAGTGGTGCTCAACGCCCTGGCCAATGCGCCGGACACCACGCCCTTCGAGCATCCCGTGGCGGTGATGACCGCCGGCGCCGCGCCACCTGCACGGGTGATCGCCTCGGTGGAAGCCATGAACATCCAGGTCACTCACGCCTATGGCCTTACCGAAACCTACGGCCCGGTAACGGTCTGCGCCTGGCACTCGGACTGGGATCGGCACAGCCCTGATGAACGCGCCCGGCTCAAGGCTCGGCAAGGCGTGCGCTATGCAACCCTCGAAGGGCTGATGGTCGCCGATGCCCAGACCGGCCTCGCCGTGCCCCAGGATGGCGAGACCCTGGGGGAAATCTTCATGCGTGGCAACACGGTGATGAAGGGCTACCTGGGCAATCAGGAGGCTACCGCCGAGGCCTTCGCCGGCGACTGGTTCCATACCGGCGACCTGGCCGTGTGGCATCCGGACGGCTATGTCGAGGTCCGTGACCGTCTCAAGGACATCATCATCTCCGGCGGCGAGAACATCTCCACCATCGAGGTCGAGAGCGTGCTTTACCGTCATCCGGCGGTGCTGGAAGCCGCCGTGGTGGCCCGCCCGGATGAAAAATGGGGCGAGACGCCTTGCGCCTTCGTGACCCTCAAGGACAACCACAGCGCCACGGCCGAGCAGATCATCCTCTTCGTGCGCGAGCACCTGGCCAGCTTCAAAGCGCCGAAAACCGTGGTGTTCACCGCGCTGCCAAAAACCTCCACCGGCAAGATCCAGAAGTACGTGCTGCGCGAGGAGGCCAAGAAGCTCTGAGCCGGCTGTGACACCCACGGTCCATGCAAGCGACAAGCCCCCATAACAACAACACCGGGTCAAGTGCTGCCGATGAACATCCTTTACGACGAACGCGTCGACGGCGCCCTGCCCGCCGTCGACCGGACCGAACTGCTGCAAGCGCTGCGCGCGCGGGTGCCGGATCTGGAGCTGTTGCATCGCAGCGAAGACCTGCGCCCGTACGAGTGCGACGGCCTTTCGGCCTACCGCACCACGCCGCTGCTGGTGGCCATGCCGCGGCGCCTCGATCAGGTCCAGGCGCTGCTGCGACTCTGTCATGAGCGCCGCGTGCCGGTGGTGGCGCGCGGCGCCGGTACCGGGTTGTCCGGCGGTGCGTTGCCACTGGCCAAGGGCGTGCTGCTGGTCATGGCGCGTTTCAACCGCATCCTTGAAGTCGACCCGGCGGCGCGTCTGGCGCGGGTCGAACCCGGCGTGCGCAACCTCGCGATCTCCCAGGCCGCTGCCCCGTTCGGGCTGTATTACGCCCCCGATCCGTCCTCGCAGATTGCCTGCTCCATTGGTGGCAATGTCGCCGAGAACGCCGGCGGCGTGCACTGCCTGAAGTACGGCCTGACCGTGCACAACCTGCTCAAGCTGGAGATTCTCACCGTCGAGGGGGAACACCTGACCTTGGGCAGCGAGGCCCTGGACGCGCCCGGTTTCGATCTGATGGCGCTGTTCACCGGCTCCGAAGGCATGCTCGGGATCATCACCGAAGTCACCGTCAAGCTGCTGCCCCGCCCGCAGGTGGCCAAGGTGCTGCTGGCGGCTTTCGATGATGTCGAGAAAGCCGGCCGGGCCGTGGCCGATATCCTCGCCGCCGGGATCATCCCAGGTGGTTTGGAGATGATGGACAACCTGGCGATTCGCGCCGCCGAAGATTTCATCCACGCCGGTTACCCGGTCGATGCCCAGGCCATTGTGCTGTGCGAACTGGACGGCGTCGAAGCGGATGTCCACGACGACTGCGCGCGGGTCCGCGAGGTGCTGGAGCGCGCTGGCGCCACCGAGTTGCGCCAGGCCCGGGACGAGGCCGAGCGCGTGCGCTTCTGGGCCGGGCGCAAGAATGCCTTCCCCGCGGTCGGGCGCCTCTCGCCAGACTACTACTGCATGGACGGCACCATCCCCAGGCGCGCCCTGCCCCGGGTGCTGCAAGCCATCGCCGAGCTCGCGCGGGAATACCAGTTGCGGGTCGCCAATGTCTTCCATGCCGGGGACGGCAACATGCACCCCTTGATCCTGTTCGACGCCAACCAGCCGGGCGAGCTGGAGCGCGCCGAGGCCTTCGGCGGCAGGATTCTGGAGCTGTGCGTCGCGGTCGGCGGCAGCATCACCGGCGAACATGGCGTGGGCCGCGAGAAGATCAACCAGATGTGTGCGCAGTTCAACAGTGACGAAATCACCCTCTTTCACGCGGTCAAGGCCGCCTTCGATGCCCATGGCCTGCTCAACCCCGGCAAGAATATTCCGACCCTGCAGCGCTGCGCCGAATTCGGTGCCATGCATGTGCATGGCGGGCAGCTGCCGTTCCCGGAACTGGAGCGATTCTGATGCTCGATCGACCCGATCAGGACTTCGCCGCGACCCTGCTCGAACAGGTCGAGCAGGCACTCGCCCATGGCACGCCGCTGCGTATCCGCGGTGGCGACAGCAAGGCAGCGCTGGGCCGCGAGACCACCGGCCAAGCCCTCGACCTGCGCCCGCACCGCGGCATCGTCCATTACGATCCGACCGAACTGGTGATCACCGCCCGCGCCGGTACGCCGCTGCAGACGCTCTACGAGACCCTCGATGCGGCCGGCCAGATGCTGCCCTGCGAAGCGCCCTTCGCCGAACGCGGTGCCACGGTCGGTGGCATGGTCGCGGCCGGGCTGTCAGGGCCAAGACGGCCCTGGGCCGGCGCAGTGCGCGATTTCGTACTCGGCACCCGGGTCATCACCGGCCACGGCAAGCACCTGCGCTTCGGCGGTGAGGTGATGAAAAACGTCGCTGGCTACGACCTCTCGCGCTTGCTGGCCGGCAGTCTGGGCAGCCTCGGGGTGATCACCGAAGTATCCTTGAAGGTCCTGCCCAAACCGCGTTGTTGCACCAGTCTGGCCTTGCCCATGGACACCGCCCAGGCGTTGGCGTGCCTGGCCGAATGGCGCCAACAGCCGCTGCCGATCAGCGCTGCCTGCCACGATGGCGAGCGCCTGCATCTGCGCCTCGAAGGCGGCGAAGGCTCGGTCCAGGCCGCCAGCGATCGGCTCGGCGGCGAGCCGCTGGAGGCGAGCTACTGGCAAGACCTCAACGCCCAGCGGCTGGCATTTTTCGCGCACGAGCACCCGTTGTGGCGCCTGTCGCTGCCCGACAATTGCCCAGCGCTGCCGCTGCCCGGCCACCAGTTGCTGGATTGGGGCGGCGCGCAACGCTGGCTGTGCTCGGCGGCCGACGAAGCGCAGATCCGCGCCGTCACCAGCGCCCATGGCGGCCATGCGATCTGCCTGACCCCGGGCGCGGCGGCGTCGCCCTTGCATCCGTTGCCCGCCGCCTTGCTGCGCTATCAGCGCCAGCTCAAGGCACAGCTCGACCCACAAGGCATCTTCAACCCCGGCCGCCTGTATCAGGAGCTCTGACCATGCAGACCACCCTCAGCGAACAGGCCCGGCAACTGCCACGCGGCGACGAAGCCGAACGCATCCTGCGCAGTTGCGTGCACTGCGGCTTCTGCAACGCCACCTGCCCGACCTATCAATTGCTGGGTGACGAACTGGACGGGCCGCGCGGGCGCATCTACCTGATCAAGCAAGTGCTCGAGGGCCAGCCGGTTACCGCCTCCACCCAGTTGCATCTGGACCGCTGCCTGTCGTGCCGTAACTGTGAGAGCACCTGCCCGTCCGGCGTGGACTACCACAACCTGCTGGACATCGGCCGCGCAGTGGTCGACGACGCGGTCGCGCGGCAGCCGGGCCAGCGCTGGCTGCGTGCCGGCCTGCGCCATGTGGTGACACGGCCGACGCTGTTCGCTGCGCTGATCCACATGGGCCAGCTGTTCAAGCCGCTGCTGCCGTCAACCCTGGGAGCCAAACTGCCGGACCGGGCAGTGGCTCGCCCACCCTTGCCGACCCGGCAGCATAGCCGACAGGTCCTGATACTCGAAGGCTGCGTGCAACCCGCCCTGGCGCCCAACACCACGATTGCCACGGCGCGGGTGCTGGACCGGTTGGGCATCGGCGTCACGCCAGTGCGCGAAGCCGGCTGTTGTGGCGCCGTTGACTATCACCTCGACGCCCAGGCCGCCGGGCTGGACCGCGCCCGGCGCAATATCGATGCCTGGTGGCCGCACCTGGAACAAGGCGCCGAAGCCATAGTGCAGACCGCCAGCGGCTGCGGCGCGTTCATGAAGGACTACGGCAAGCTGCTGGCCACCGACAGCCGCTATGCGCACAAGGCCAAGCGGGTCAGTGAGCTGACCCGCGACCTGGTGGAGGTCCTCGCCGAGGAGCCATTGCACAGACTGGACATGGCGCCGCAACAGCGCCTGGCGTTTCACTGCCCCTGCACACTGCAGCATGCGCAAAAGCTCGGGGGCGCCGTCGAAGCGCTGCTGACCCGCCTGGGTTTCGTCCTCACCCCGGTGCCGGATGGGCATCTGTGCTGCGGCTCGGCGGGGACCTATTCGATCACTCAGCCGGCGCTGGCGCGGCAGCTGCGTGACGAGCGCCTGAATGCTTTGGAGAGCGGCCATCCGCAGTTGATCGTCACCGCCAACGTCGGTTGTCAGAGCCATCTGGCAGGGGCTGGACGCACGCCGGTTCGGCACTGGATCGAGGTGGTCGAAGCCGCCCTGGCGCCGCAACCCTGATGCCGTGGCGGTACCCCTCTAGCGCCAGAGGCGCCCGGCGCGGGCCTAGGCTCGGTGTCCCTTCTCTTGAGGTACACCGACATGAACGCCATCGGTCCCCTGGAACAACTCGAAGCGCAGGATCAAGCCCTGAGCGCTGAACTGGCGAACGCCTTTTCCCTCCGCCGGTTGCTCGCCAAGCGCGTCGCCGACCGCCTGCCGAAGCTCGACACCACGCAGCTGCGCATTGGCAAACTCAGCCTGCCTGAAGCGCTGATCGCCGGACTCGACGACGACGCCGCGATTGAGCAAAACGATGGCACCGCGCTGCCAACGGCGCAGAGCCAGGCATTACTCGACTACCTGCGGCGGCTGGGCGAGCAACTGCCGCAGCTCGCCGTGGACAGCGCCGTCGGTTTCTGGAAAACCGCACGCTGGCCGGGGACCACGCTGCCGGCGCTGGAGGGCCTGGCGGCAGAGCTGCAACGCCGCTGGCGCGCTCAACTGGCCCTGCGCCAGGAGGACCATACACTGGACGCCGGCAGTATCGGGTTGATGCACCAGGCGCTGGCCAGCGCGCCCGCCGGCCTTTGGATCAAGCGCCTGTGCCTGAAAGCCGAGCCGCAAGCATCCAGCCTCGCCCTGCCGGGGGTATTCGTCATCGGCGCCGACAGTGCCCCGGCGGTATTGCTGCACAGCCTGGCCTTCGGCTTCGAACAGTTCGTCTCTTTGTCGCGCCTCGAACGGGAGTTCAGCGAGCGCCTCGACGACCCGCGCCAAGGTAGCGCCCTGCTGGCGCCGCTGACCACCGCGCAACGCCATGAGGCCCACCAGGCCGATGCCCTGGTCTTCGAGCCGCTTCAGGGCGAACTGGCGGCGACCATTGCCCGCGACCTGCGCGATTGGCATCTGCGCCATCTGCGTCAAGCGTGGCAGCAGCGCCCACTCGACACCGATCTGGCGAGCCTCGAACAGCACCTCGATAAAGGTGCCGACCTGGCGCAGTTGCTGCATCGTCGTGGCGCACTGCAAACGCGCTATGCGCTGCTGCTGGCCCGGCACATGCTGCCCTGGTTCAAGAACACCGCCGAGGATCAGAAAATCAACGCCATGCAGGCCATTCGCGAGTTGATCCTGGCCATGACCCTGGCGCGCAGCCCGGCGCTGCCCAATGCCCACCAATTCAGTCAGCGCGATGAACTGCTGGCCTTTGCCACGCGCCAATTGCGCCAGCGCATCCTTGTCGAACTCGGCATCGAGGTGGACCCACAGCAGGTGATGATCGCCACTACCCGGGCGGTCCGGACCGGGCCGCTGTTGCACCCACTGCAGCCCAGCAGCTACATCTCGGGCGTACTGCGTGACCAGGCAGGGGAATCGCTGACCCTCATTACCCACCGCCGCAGCCTGGCGGCATTGGCACTGGAAAACGTCAGCCTGCTGGATCTGGACTTCATCCTGACCGCGCGGGTGAGCCTCGATGGCGCACCGGCCCCACGAGCGCTGACCGCCACGGTGGTCAAGAAGCTGGTCCGCCGGCTCAATCTGGGCAGCAGCTATGTGGCGTTCGTACAGCAGCGACTGCTGCACGACACCGACGCGCAATGGCGGCGCGAGCGCTACCGCCATCTGGCGCTGGCGCGCATGCGCTACGAGGCCTACAAGAGCAACGCCAGCGGGCGCTTTATCGATCACCCGCAGCAGCGTGGTTTCAACTGGGCCTGCACCCTGCTCGATCATCCGCAGGCCAGCGAGCGCCAGGCATTGCCGAGTCCTCGGCGACTGGAAGTCAATCAACTGCTGATTCAGGAAGCGACCATCAGCGGCGTGCTGGTGATCACCGCGACCGCGTCCCAGGCGCCCTTCAACGTCGTGGTCTATACCCCCGCCGCGCCAGATCGCCGAACCTGGCGCGAGTACAGCAGCCGTGCCGCATTCATACAGGCCTTCACTCGCGAGGCTGCGCTGCTGGACTATCTGGTCAACCGGGCCAGCCTGGCCGAACAAGCGCGCGTCCGGCAAGCGCTGGAAAACCCGGCCGGGGGCAGCGCGCTGAAACTGGCCGCTATCGATGGCGACTTCATCGAGCGCAGCTATGACGCGGAAGTACGCCATGTCCTGGCCAATATCCGCGCACAGACCACCAGTACCGGGCGCCTGGACAGCATCATCTTCACTCAGGTCGGGCTCTCGGTACTGGAGCTGATGGCCGGATTCGCGCCGATGCCGGTGCCCTTGCTGGTGGCGCTGGCCAGGGCCTTGGGCAATCTGTGGGAGGGTCTTGAGAACCATCGCGATCGCGATGCGGCGTTGCAGCACTTCATGAGCGGCATCACTTATCTGGGCGATGCGGGCGTGAGCCTGGCGGGCTCACCGGTGTTCGCCCGCGCCTTCCGTAACCTGCCGTTGCACTCTCCTTCGGTGCTCAACAGCGCCATGGCCGTGCCACGGCAAAACACGCGCCTGCGTTACCGCATCGACGGCATCTACCGTGAGGGCGTGTACGAAACCCTGGGCGAGGACGGCGCGGCCGCCGAGTACCTGATCGAAGATCGTGCCGGGCGGCGCTACAAGATCGAGTTCGACGGCGAGTATTGGCACATCATCGACCCGCGCAACGCCGAAGCCAATCATCCGCCGCAGGTGCGCAAGAACCAGGCCGGCGAGTACGAAATCGTCTCTGACCTGTATTGGCAAGGCACCCGGCCGGACCTGACAAGGCTGCTCGCCCAGGCCCGATTGAACACAGTCCCCGACGGCCTGAATTTCAATCACCGCGGCATGGCCACGCGCAACCATCAACGCTTCATACGATTAAGCCAAGGCGTCTACGAGGTGCGCAAAAGTCTGGTGCGTAGCCGCTACCGTCTGGTGCTGCCGCAAAGCAGCGGCGTGATTTATCCAGCCACGGTGCTGCTGCGCAGGGACGCCAGCGATCGACGCTGGCAGATCATGGTCAAGCAGACGGGGATCGGCAGCCCCTGGCTGGAGCTGCCCTCCCAGGAGTAATGCCGCCGTTGAACAGTGGCCCTGCTTGCCGGCCTCTTGGCCGGCAAGCCGTGCTCCAACCGGTGCACAATCCGCTACTCACCGCGCCCGCAAATGCTGCACGTAGCGATCCCCCAGGTACTGAATGCCGCACACCAGCACGATCAGGATCGCAATCACGCACAGCATCACCTGGGTGTCATAGCGTTGATAGCCGTAACGGATCGCCAGATCGCCCAGGCCGCCTGCGCCAATGGCACCGGCCATGGCCGAGGCGCCGATCATTGCCACCAGGGTGATGGTGAAGCCGCCGATGATGCCGGGCAGCGCTTCGGGCAGCAGCACATTGAAGATGATATGTCGCCGCTCGCAGCCCAGCGCCTGGGCCGCTTCGATCACGCCGCCGCCGACTTCACGCAGGCTGACCTCGGCGATACGCGCGAAGAACGGCGTGGCGCTCAGGGTGATCGGCACCACCGCCGCCCACACACCGATGGTGGTGCCGGTCAGCAGGCGCGTCAGCGGGATCAGCGCCACCAGCAAGATGATGAAGGGCGTGGCCCGAAAACCGTTGACGATGCCGCCCAGCACCCGGTTCAAGGTCGGCGCTTCGAAGATCGCCCCGCGCGCGGTGGTGATCAGCACCATGGCCAGGGCGATGCCAGCGAACCACACCACCACACCGGAGATACCGACCATGGTCAGGGTGTCGACAAAGGCCTTCCACAAGGCTTTAAGCATGAATTCAGACATGACCGATCACCTTGGCGCTGCTGAACAGCCCGGTTTTTTCCAAAAAGGCCGCCACGCGGCTGGCCGGCGCCACAGTAGAAATCAGCAGCCGCCCCTGGGCGCGCCCCTGGATCCGGTCGATACCGCCATGCAGCAACTCCACCTGCCCGCCCAATGCCTGGCCGATAGCGAACACATCGGGTTCGCGCGCACTCTGGCCATCGAAAATCAACTCCAGCACGGTCGCACCCTTGCCCTCGCTGGCGTGCAGACGCGCCGCCAGATCAGCCGGCAGCTGCGTCGATAGCGGCGCGAGCAATGCCCGGGTGGCCTCGGCCTGGGGCTGACCGAAGATTTTCCATACCGGTCCCTGCTCCACCACGCGGCCCTGTTCCAGCACCACCACGTGATCGCAGATCTGCCGGATCACCGCCATCTCGTGGGTGATCAGCACCAGCGTCAGGCCCAGGCGCTGGTTGATTTCCTTGAGCAGCGCCAGCACCGATTGGGTGGTTTCCGGGTCCAGCGCGCTGGTGGCTTCGTCGCACAAGAGGATCTGCGGTTCGAGCATCAATGCCCGCGCAATGCCGACGCGCTGCTTTTGCCCGCCCGACAGCCGCGACGGATAGACCTTCTCCTTGCCCTCCAGGCCCACCAGCGCCAGCAGTTCGCGGGCGCGCTGTTCGATCACCGCGCGGCCGATGCCAGCGGCCTTGAGCGGCAGCGCCAGGTTCTCCAGCACGGTTTGCGACGACAACAGATTGAAGTGCTGAAAGATCATGCCGATGCGCCGCCGCAACGCCACCAGCTCCTTGCCATGCAAGGTGCCAATGTCGATGCCGTCGATGCTGACGCTGCCCTCGGTGGGCTCCTCGAGGCGGTTGAGCATGCGAATCAGGCTGGATTTGCCGGCGCCGCTGCGGCCAATGACGCCGAAGATCGCCCCACGGCGGATGCTCAGGTCAACCCCGGTCAGAGCCGTGACGGCACCGCTGCCGGCCTGGTAGGTCTTGCCCAGCTGGCTGATCTGCACATGCACCTGGGCGGTGTCCGGCGCGGGCTCGACCGCAGGCGCCAATGGTCGCAGTGGCACCACCTGGCTCATCGCGAGGCCTCTTTGGCGTCATCCAGCCAGCCCAGCGAGTAGAGTTTTGGGTTGCCGTAGGATTTTTCGATGGCTGCGCGGACCTCCGGGTCGTTCTGGAAAATCTGCACGAACTCCTTGATCGCCGGGTTATCGAGGTTCTTGCGCGCGACCACGAAACGCAGCGCATAGAGGTGGTCGCCCGGGGCGTTCTGGCTGAACAGCAAAGCGTTGTTCGGGTCCTTGCCGGCAGCCAGCATGTGCGACGGGTAGCTCTGGGCGATGGTGACGTCATTTACCACGCGGGCCAGTTGTGGCCCAGGCAGCTCGATGAACTTCAGGTGTTTGGGGTTGGCGGTGATGTCCTGCAGCCCGGCCTTGGGCCCGGCATCGGCACGCAAGGTGATCAGACCGGCCTGCTCGTACAGATGCAGGCCGCGGCCCTGGTTGACCGGGTCGTCGGCCACGGCAACGGTGTCGCCGTCCTTGACCTGATTGAAGGATTTGATCTTGTTGGAATACAGGCCGACGCGGTTCTCGACGCCATAGCCGATAGGCACCAGATCGAAGCCATTCTGCTTGTTGGCGTTGTCGAGGAAGGGTTGGTGCTGGAAGTAGTTGACGTCGATATCACCGTTGCTGAGCGCGATGTTCGGCGTGTTCCAATCACTGAACGACACCAGTTCGACGTCCAGCCCCCTGGCGGCGGCGCGCTGGGCAGCCACCTCCAGTGCGACGTTCTGCGGGCTGTCGTTGATACCGATACGAATGTGCTGAGTGGGCTGCGCGGCGAAGCCCGCCACCGGTGTGAGCAGCACGGAGAACAGCAGAGAGTGACGCAATACGGACCTGATCGACACGGCAAAGCTCCTGAAGGAAGCGATCTCCGGTAGTCCGGTCGAGGCAGGGATTTAGGTTAGGAGTACTAAAGTTATACGAATAAGAGCCGAGCTTTAAATACTCAAATGGAATATAAATATAGCTTCAGCACCGTCCCTGTAGCGAGGGGGCTTGCCCCCGATTCGGTCTCCAGTTGCACCCCCCTTGCTGGCAGACTTTCGGGGGCAAGCCCCCTCGCTACAGATGATTCAAACCAGCGCCGCGCCTCGCTGGCGAGCTAGCTTGGGGTTGAGGGCGGTATTGAGGGCATCGCCGAGCAAATTGAGCGCCAGTACGGTGAGCATGATCGCCACGCCAGGCAGCGCGGTCATGTAAGGCGCCGTACGCAACGCCTCGCGGCCCACACCGACCATGCTGCCCCAGCTCACATGGTTAGGGTCTCCCAGTCCGAGAAACGCCAGCCCCGCCTCGGACAGAATCGCGTTGGCCACTAGCAACGCGGTGCTGACGATGATCGGCGTCAGCGCGTTAGGCAGGATCTCCAGCACGATCAGGCGTAACGACGATGCACCGAGCGCCTCGGCGGCACGCACGAACTCGCGCTCGCGCAGCACCAGGAACTCGCCACGGGTCAGGCGTGCGATGCCGGTCCACGAGGTCACGCCCAAGGCGAACACCAGGGTCGCCAACGACGGTTGCAGCACCGCCACCAGAATGATCGCCAGCAAAAACGCCGGGATGGTCTGGAAGAACTCGGTGATGCGCATCAGCACCGCATCTACCTTGCCGCGATAGAACCCGGCCAGCGCACCGATGAGGATGCCGATGCTCAAGGCGATCAAGGCCGCCACCCCGCCCACCAGCAGCGACACTTGCGCGCCGTGAAGCAACCCGGCCAGCAGATCGCGGCCCATCAAGTCGGTGCCCAAGGGGAAATCACCGTCCTCGCCCGGCGCCAGGTACGGCGCACCGACCATCTCCAGCGGATCACCGGGAAACCAATACCTCGCGCTCAGCGCTGCACCCACTGCCGCCAGCAACATGATGCCGCCGATCCAGGCCGAGGGTTGTCGTGCCAGAGTGCGTAGTAGTTGCTTCATGCTTCACTCCTCACGCGCGGATCGAGCACGCGGTACAGCAGGTCGACCAACAGATTCAGGAGCACCACCAGCACCGCACTGAACAGCAGGATGCCGAGCAGCACGTTGAGGTCGCGATTGCTGATGGCGTCGAACGACAACTGCCCCAGCCCCGGCCAGGCGAACACGCTCTCGACCACGATGCTGCCACCGAGCAAGGCACTGCTCTGCAGGCCGAACATGGTCACCACTGGCAGCATGGCGTTGCGCAAGGCATGCCGCCAGACGATCCGCGGCCCTCGGTTGCCCTTGGCCCGCGCGGTGCGAATGAAGTCTTCCTGCAGGGTCTCGATCATCGACGCCCGCGACAACCGCGCGAACACCGCCAGGTAATACAGGGCCAAAGTCGAGGCCGGCAGCAGCAGATGCCGTGCGCGATCCCACCACAGCGCCCAGCCGTGGCGCTCGACGCCGATCTCCTGGATACCCGAGACCGGCAGCCACTCCAGGTGCACGCCGAACAGCACGATGAGCATCAGCGCGGTCCAGAACATCGGCGCGCTGTAGCCCAGCGTCGACAGACTCGACAGCAAGGTGTCGAGCCAGCCATGGGGGCGCTGCGCCGAGGCGATGCCGAACAGCACGCCAAAGACCACCGCCAGCGTCAGTGCCGCGCCCACCAGTGCCAGGGTCGCGGGCAGGCGCCCGAGGATCAGGCCGAGCACCGATTCGTTGTAGCGAAACGAATGCCCCAGATCCAGGTGCGCCAACTGCCATAGATAGTGCCAGAGCTGGGTCAGCAGACCGCTGTCCAGGCCATAGGCAGCCCGCAGCTGCGCCATGTATTCGGGGGTGGCCGAGCCGCTCTGGACGGCGATGACATCCACCAGATCGCCCGGCACCGCCTTGAGCAGAAAGAAATTCAGCACCGCCGTGGCCAGGACCGTCAACACGATCAATGGCAAGCGGCGCAATACCAGGTTCAGCATGGCTGTGTCACCGGGTCAGGTCCCGCCGCGAGATGCCCGCCATGGGCACCCCGCGACCGGGAGGTATTACTGGGCGCCGGCCTTGGGAGCAAGCCAGACGTGCGCGAAGTTGCTTTGCGAGTGATCGTAGGTGTCGGTGACGTTGTGCAACTGACGGTCCCAGATACCGAACCAGCGGAACTCGAACTGCACGATCTGTGACAGATCACGCTGTGCCAACTGCTGCACCTTGTTGTAGTCGGCCACGCGCTTGGCCGGGTCGAGCTGGGTCTGGGCATCCTCCAGCGCGGCGTCCATGTCCGGGTTGGCATAACCGGTGGCGTTCAACCACGGCGTGCCCTTGCTCTCGGCCTTGGACCAGAAATGCTGCTCGACCCCCAGCTGCGGATCCTGCCAGTTGGCGCCCCAGGAGCTGACCAGCTGGAAGTTGTAGTCGGTGAACACGTTCTTGGTCCAGGTCGCCAGGTCGAGGCTGCGCAGGGTCACGTCGATACCGACCTTGCGCAGCGCCTGACGGACGAACTCGCCAGTGCGCTTGTAGTCATCGCCATAGGGGATGTAGTCGTGGTTGAGCTTGAAGCGCCAGCCATCGGCCTGACGCGGGAAGCCGGCGGCGTCGAGCAGCCGCTCGGCCTCGGCGGGGTCGTAGTCGTACTGCTGGGTGTCCTTGTCATAGAAGCCTTTGAGCAACGACGACACCGGCCCGGTGGCGGGCACCGCGTAGCCGTTCCAGACGGTCTTGACCAGCGCCTGGCGGTCGATGGCATGGGCGATGGCTTGACGCACCTGCAGCTTGCCGAGGATCGGATCGCGCAGGTTAGGCATCAGCCAGAACCAAGAGGCGAAGCCGTTGTAGCCGTCGGTCGAGACCTCGAGGTTGGGCAGCTTGCTCAGACGCTTGGCATCGGCGAAGGTCACCGGGTTGCGCTCGCCGTATTGCACGTCCCCGGTCTCGAAGGCGGTGGCGCGGCCGGCGACATCAGGAATGATCTTCCAGACGATACCGTCCAGGTACGGCTTGCCGGCTTCCCAGTAGTGATCGTTGCGGGTCAGGCTGATGAAGCTGCCGCGTTGCCATTCCTTGAACACGAACGGCCCGGTGCCCACCGGCTTGTTGTTGTACGGGTTGGCAAGAATGTCGGTGCCCTCGTACAGGTGCTTGGGCAGAATCGGCGCGCTGACCACGTCCAGCGCATTGACCAGCACCGGCGCCGGCTTGGACAGGTGCAGCACCACGGTCAGATCGTCCGGAGTGTCCACCGAGGTCAGATTCTGAAAGATCCGCCGTGCGGTCGGAGCGTATTTCTTCCAGATCACTTCGGCGCTGAACTTGACGTCGGCGGCGGTGAACGGCTGGCCGTCGTGCCATTGCACATTGGGGCGCAACTTGAAGGTCACGGTCAGTCCATCCGCCGAGATGTCCAGGCTCTGGGCCAGTTGCGGGCGCGGCTTGAGGTCCGGGCCGTAGTCGAACAGGCCGTCGAAGATCTTGCTCGCCACCGCCCGGGTCGGCGTCGCGGTGTTGATGAAAAACGCCAGGGTCGGCGGCTCGGGCTGGATGACCGCCTTGAGCACGCCGCCGCGCTGGGCGCCTTGCTCACTGGCTGGGGCGTTGCCCGTAGCGGCTGCCGGGTCGTCGGCAAAGGCGCTGGCGCTCAACAACAAGCTGCCAGCCAGCACCGTGTTGGCCACCATCGCGAGGGCGCGACGGGGCAGCAATGAAAAGTCGTGCATGAGGTTGTTTCCTGAAAAGAGCGCTCACAGCGCTTAAACGGCGGACACCGCCGTGGGCCGAGACAATGACTGCCAGCTCGCCTCGGGCCGACAGCTCGGCACCGCTTCGATCAGGCTCTGGGTGTACGGGTGTTGCGGGTGCTGCCAGACCTGCTGGTGATCGCCGCTTTCGACGATGCGCCCGGCGTTCATCACCAGCACCTGATCGGCGAAATAACGCACCACCGCCAGGTCGTGGGAAATGAACAGATAGGCCAGGTTGAACTGCGCCTTGAGCTCGACCAGCAGGTTGAGGATCTGCGCCTGCACCGAGACGTCCAATGCCGACACCGGCTCGTCGCAGATCAACAGTTGCGGCTCCAGCAGCAGCGCCCGGGCAATGCCGATGCGCTGGCGCTGGCCGCCTGAGAATTCATGGGGATAGCGTGCCAGGGCAGTGTTCGGCAGGCCGACCGCATCGAGCATGCGTGACGCGCGCTGCTGACGTTCGCGACGATCGCCCACGGCATGGATGCGCAAGGCGGTGTCGAGCAGCGTCGCCACGTTCTGCCGCGGGTTGAGCGAGGCGTAAGGGTCCTGAAAGACCATCTGCACTCGGCGCCGAAACGGCTTGAGCGCACGCCCGTGCAGCGCGGTGATGTCCTCGCCGTCGAGCAGAATCTGCCCGCCGGCACTGTCCACCAGGCGCATGATCGCCCGCGACAGACTCGACTTGCCGCACCCCGATTCGCCCACCAATCCCACGGTCTGCCCGCCTCGTACGTCGAAACTGACACCACGCACGGCTTCGACGCGCTCGCCATGGGGCGCGGTGTAGTGGACCTCGAGATCCCGCACCTGCAGCAATGGCTGACGGCCAATCGGCAACAGCTGCACGGGCGCCGGGGTGAAGCCCTGGAACAGCGGCTGGCCCCGAGCGTCCTCGCGCACGCGGATCTCGCTCAAGCGCTTGTCGCGGTAATGACCCTTGCTGCCGTCGTGCATCGAGGCCTGCAGCAGCCCGGACGCATAAGCGTGCAACGGTGGCTGCGGGTTGGCGGCGAACAAGCGTTCGGTGCTGGCCTGTTCGACCTTGCGGCCACCGTGCATGACCACCACACGGTCCGCCCACTGCCCTACTACGCCGAGGTCATGCGTGATGAGCAGCAAGCCCATGCCCAGCTCGGCACGCAGTTCATCCAGCAGCGTGAGAATCTGCGCCTGCAGGGTGACGTCCAGCGCCGTGGTCGGCTCGTCGGCGATCAGCAACCGAGGTCGGCAGGCGATGGCCGCGGCGATCATCACCCGTTGGCGCTGGCCGCCAGACAGCTGGTGGGGATAGTCATGCAAGCGCTTGCGGGCCTCGGGCAGCTTGACCCGATCGAGCAGGGTCAGGGCCTCGGCCAGCGCCGCTTGCTGCGTCATGCCACGGTGCAGCACCAGGGTTTCGGCAACCTGATGGCCGATGCTTTGCAGTGGATTGAGCGAGGTCATGGGCTCCTGAAAAATCATCGACAGGGCATCACCACGCAACTGGCTCATGGGTTTTTCCGCCAGACCTAGCAGCTCGCGGCCTTCGAACCATACCTGCCCGCGGACCTTGGCCTGCTTGGGCAGCAAGCGCATCAGCGCCATGGCCGTGCTGGACTTGCCACAGCCGGACTCGCCCACCAAGGCCAGGGTTTCCCCGGCCTGCAGGGTGAAGTCCAGGTCGCGCACCACGGCCTGACCGGCAAAACCGACCTCCAGGCCACGGACGTCCAGTAGCGCTGTCATGACCGCGCCACTTTGGCGGTATTCGCAGCGCCGCCACCCTGACGCCAGCGCGCCCCGCTGTGTTCGGCGGGCAGACGATCGCCCTGGCCGAACAGCTTGTGGCGCAGGCTGCCCTGGGCGTATTCGGTCTTGTACAGGCCGCGGGCCTGCAACACCGGGATCACCAGGTCGATGAAGTCTTCGTAGCTTTCCGGGGTCACGGTGCGGGTCAGGTTGAAGCCGTCCAGGCCGGTGTCTTCGATCCAGGCCTGCAGCGCATCCGCCACCTGCTCGGGATCGCCGACCAGCGCTGGGTAGCGGCCACCCAAGGCGTTTTCCTCGAGGATGCGCCGTACCGTCCAGTCGTTGTTGCGGGTCAGGGTCTTGACCGCCGACTCGATGGCGTTGTTCTTCTCGTAACGGATCGGCTCGTCCAGTTCATAGCGCGACAGGTCGATGCCGGTGGAGGCGGCGTAGTGCGCCAGGCCAGCCTCGGGGTTGGCATAACGCAGGTATTCGGCGTGTTTTTCGCGGGCCAGGGCCTCGGTCTTGTCCACCACCACGCTGATGCCCATGAACACCTTGATCGCCTGGGGATCGCGCCCGGCCTTGCGTGCGCCTTCACGGATGCTGTCCACCGCGACCTTGACCGCCGCGCGGCTCTGCCCGCTGATGAAAACGCACTCGGCATGCTCGCCGGCAAAGCGCTGACCACGGGGCGACGAGCCGGCCTGGAACAGCACCGGGGTGCGCTGCGCCGAAGGCTCGCACAGGTGATAGCCCTCGACCTGATAGAACTCGCCACGGTGCTCGACCTTGTGCACCTTGCCCGGCTGGGCATAGACGCGGCGCTCGCGGTCCTTGACCACGGCGTCGTCTTCCCAGCTGCCTTCCCAGAGCTTGTACAGCACCTCCAGGTATTCATCGGCCTGGTCGTACCGGCGATCGTGTTCGACCTGGGCCGGGCGGCCCATGGCGGTGGCCGCGCTTTCCAGGTAACCGGTGACGATGTTCCAGCCGACGCGGCCACGGGTCAGGTGATCGAGGGTCGACATGCGCCGGGCGAACAGATAGGGCGCGTCGTAACTGAGGTTGGCGGTCAGGCCGAAACCCAGGTTGCGGGTCACTGCGGCCATGGCCGAGACCAGCAGCAAGGGGTCGTTGACCGGCAGCTGGATGCTCTCCTTGAGCGTCAGGTCGATGCCCTGCTGGTAGACGTCATAGACGCCGACGATATCGGCGATGAACAGCCCGTCGAACAGCCCGCGCTCCAGGGTCCTGGCCAGGTCGGTCCAGTACTCCAGGGTGTTGTATTCAGTCGAGCGGTCCCGCGGGTGGGTCCACAGGCCGTGGTTGATATGGCCCACGCAGTTCATGTTGAAGGCGTTGAGCAGAATCTGTTTTGGCTGTGCCATGGAGTGATCTCTTGGTGGCCGGAGCATGCGCTGGGCTGAGCGGCGGCTCAGATGTAGCCCTTGCGCGGCGGCAATTGCTGATTGAGGTGGAAGTTGCCGATGGCGTGATACTTCCAGCGCACCGGGTCGTGCAGGGTGTGCACCCGGGCGTTGCGCCAGTGGCGATCCAGACCATGTTCGCTGAGGGACGCGCGGGCGCCACCCAGCTCGATCAGCTTGCTGCCGGCGGCCAGCGATACCTCTGTGCTCAAGGCCCGGGCGGCGGCAACCGCCAACGAAGCATGGCCGACGTTGTCGGCGTCGGGCGCGTGCAGCGTGGCATCGACGGCCGTGCCGGCGCGTTCGAGCAGCGCTTCGGCGGCATGCAACCGAATGGCCAGGCGGCCGATCTCGCTGATGGTCAGCGGATCGTCCGTGGCCTTGTCGACGCCCGAATCCGGCCAGGGCCGCGCGTGCTCGCGCACGAAACGCAGGGTGTCCTCATACGCGGCGCGGGCGATACCGGTGTCGATGGCGGCATGCATCAACTGCGCGTGCGGGCCGACGCTGGTGGGGCGATCGAACGAAGCCTGGAACGGCACGATGTCGTCGGCCTGTACGTAGACGTTGTCGAGCACCACCGAGCCGCTGCCGGTGGTGCGCTGGCCGAAGCCGGACCAGTCGTCGACGATGCTCAAGCCCTGGGTGTCGCGATCGATGAAGACCATGTGCTGCACACCCTGCTCGTCCACCGCCGAGGTGGGAATACGCTGGGCATACAGGGCGCCGGTGGCGTAGAACTTGCGACCGTTGACGCGATAGCCGTCGCCCTCGCGGGTCAGTGTCGTGGTGCGGATCTGCGAAGTGCTGGTGCCCAGTTCGGCCAGCGCATTGCCGAAGCGCGCGCCGGCCAGCACCTCGGCGAACAGCCGCTGCTGCTGAGCCAGGCTGGCGTTGACGCGCAATACCTCCAGTGCATAGAAGTGGTTCTGCGGAATCTGCCCCAGCGAGCCATCGGCCTGGGCGATCCGGGCGATGACCTTGGCCAGCGTCACGCTGCTGACCTCGGCGCCACCAAAGGCTTTCGGCACGGTGATGCCCCACAGCCCGGAGCGGGAGAACGCCTCCAGTTCGGTATGCGGCAACCGCCGCTGGCGATCACGCAGCGCCGCCTCGAGGCCGAACTGCTCGGCCAACTGCTCGGCAGCGGCCAAGGCTTGGGCGTCGTTTTCGATCAACACGGCCGACCCCGTCACGGGGCGTTGCAAAGGTGCGTTCATGGCTTCAGATCCAGGAATGACGCGCGGGCAAGGCGCCGTTGAGGTGGTAATTGCCGACGGCGTGCACCTTCCAGCGCACCGGGTCATGAAGGGTGTGGGTGCGGGCGTTGCGCCAGTGGCGATCGAGACTGAATTCGGCCAAGGTGGCGCGGCTGCCGGCCAGCTCGAAGAGTTTTTCGCTGGCCAGCAAAGCGATTTCGGTGGTCAGCACCTTGGCTTCGGCCACGGCGATGGAGGCTCGCGCGGTGGTGGCAGGGTCCAGTGGCTGTGCGGCTACTTCGTCCAGAGTGCGGGCGGCGCGTTCGAGCAGCGCATCGGCGGCCAGCAATTCGATCTGCAGTTTGCCGACTTCGGCGATCAGGAACGGCTCCAGCCGCGCCTGCTCGACCTGCGCATCGTGCCAGGGCCGCGCTTTGTCGCGCACGAAGGCGATCGCATCGGTCACTGCGGCGTGGGCGATGCCGGCGTCGATGGCGGCCTGAATCAACTGCGAGAAAGCGCCCTGGATATTCGCCACCTGCGCCAGGCGGCCGCTGTGGATCACCCGCTCGGCAGGCACCACAACATCGCGCAGCACCACCGTGCCGCTGGCGGTGGTGCGCTGGCCGAAACCGGACCAGTCATCGACGATATGCAAGCCCGGGGTGCCTCGCTCGACGAAGGCCATGACCGCCTGGCCGTCATCGTCCAGTGCCTTGATGCTGACCCAATGGGCGAACAAGGCGCCGGTGGAATAGAACTTTTCGCCATTGAGGCGATAGCGGCCGTCAGCCTGGCGCTGTGCAGTGGCGCGGATCTCCAGCGTATGTCGGGTGCCCCGCTCCGGCCCACCGTTGCCGATGCGCCGGCCTTCGAGAATGCTCTTGAACAGGGCCTGCTGCTGCGCCGGCTCGGCCACATGGCGCACCACGCTGAGTACACCGAAATGATTCTGCGGGATCTGCCCCAGCGCCGGGTCGGCCTGGCAGATGATCTTGAACACCTGGGCGACCGTCACATAGCTGACGTCGGCGCCACCAAAGGCGTGAGGAATGGTAATGCCGCCCAGGCCGCTGGCGGTGAAGCGCTCGAGCTCGGCCCAGGGCAGGCGGCGTTCGCGATCACGCAGCGCCGCGTCCCGGCGGGCATAGGCGGCAAAATCGCGGGCGGCCTGCAAGGCCTCAGCGTCGCTGGCAATCACATGGGCGGGAAAGACGGCCGGAACGGTGTCGGCCGGGAGTTGCTCGGAAAAGGTGGTCACACGGGCCTCGCTTCGATGGCGTAGGCCAGAACTGCGAGCAGCTCCGGCCAGCGTTTGGAATGCTGTCGTCTTGACCAGCATCGAAGTCCGGTTGACCGGTGTACTTATGTTATGCGGGAATAAAAATAATTATAAATAGCGATTTAGAATATATATATTCGCGTTTGGGCAGCGGCCTCTGGACCGCTGTTCCTAACGCGCCTGCCAGCGCTATCAATCGCCGCCGCCCGGCAGCAACAAGGCGAAGACCGTCTCCCCGCCCCGTCCATACACCACCATCAATCGTCCACCATGGGCTTCGACGATCGACTTGCAGATCGCCAGCCCCATGCCCATGCCGCTGGCCTTGGTGGAGTAGAACGCCTGGAAAATCTGCTCGGTATCGGCGACAGCGACCCCAGGGCCACTGTCCTCCACCAGCAGCATCGCCCCCTGCGGCAGCGCCCGCAGCGCCAGGCGCAGCAGCCGCGCGCCAGGCTCGACCGCTTGCATGGCTTCGACGGCATTGCTGATCAGATTGAGGACCACCTGCTGTAACTGCACTGGGTCGCCCTGCAGCCTGGGCAACGGCTCGATGACCATCTGCACCGCGACGTGCTTGTCCTCCAGCTCCGCGCGGGTCAGCTCCACCACGCGATGCACCAGCGCTTCCAGCGCCAGTGGCTGGCGCCGCATCGGCTCCTGGCACGCGAGCGAACGCATGGCGCTGACGATGTCGGCGGCGCGTCTGCCATCGGTGAGAATATCGCGCACGCTCTCGGTGGCTTCTTGCATATCCGGCGTATCCCGTTCGAGCCAGCGCAGACTGGCGCTGGCGTTGGCCAGGATCGACAGCAGCGGCTGATTGATTTCGTGAGCGATGGAGGCTGCCAGTTCGGCCAGCACCGTGCGCTGGCTGATCCGGGCCATCTCCGCCCGTGCGCTGCGCAATGCAGTCTGGGAGCTCAGCAACCGCGTTTCGCTGTCGCGCCGGCGGCGGTTCTCCTCGAGCAGGTCTTCGTACAGCCGCGCGGTGGTCAGGGAAATCGCCGCCTGGGCCGCCAGCACTTCGAGCACGTCGACCCGCGCCGGATTGAACACCCCGGCCACCAGCAGGTTTTCCAGGTACATGGCGCCAATGATCTCGTTTTGCTTGAGCAACGGCACACACAGCAGCGAGCCGGTGCGGCGGCCACGCAAGTACGGATCATCGACGAAGCGCTCGGGATGACGGGCGTTTTCGATGACGATCGAGCGGCGGCTGCGCAAGGCAGTGCGCACCAGGCTCAAGGGCAGTTGGTCGGCCCGCGGAACATGGCGCATCAGAGTGACTTCGACGCCGTCGGCACCGGCCTGCCCGACCGCTTCGACGCTCAGGCTGTCGCCCTGCATCAGCAACAAGGTGGCATGGCTGGCGCCGGCATGGACAATGGTGTTGGCCAGCAGCGTCTTGAGCAGTTGCTCGACCTGCAGCTCGCGGGACAGTGCCTGACAGGCCTTGGTGATGGAGATCATGTCCAACTGCTGCTGGCCGCCCGGCAGGTCGACGCTGGCGCGGGCGCCCACGGCCTGATCCTGCAGGTAGGGGTGCTGCGCCTCCATCTGCTCGGCCAGGCCATGGGCACCCCATTGCCGCCAGGCGTCCCGGGCCTTGCGCAGGTGGGTGCGGGTCGAAACCGTCAGGCCCAGAGCCTGATGACAGCGGCTGGCGAGCTCGTGGGCCAGGCCCTGGATATGCACGGCGCCACACCCCACTGCCTTGGCCACTGATTCGTCGTACAGCCGCAGCGCCTCCAGCGTCTGCCCCTTGGCCCGCAGCACCTCGGCGCGGCCCAGGGCGAGGCGATCGCCGAACGCCTTGGGGTTGAGCGAAGCCAGATACTGCAGGCGCTCCATGGGCCGTTCCAGTGCACTCAGCGAGTCCGGCGAGCCATCCAGCCGCGCCGCACTGTTGAGCACCGAAAACAGCGCCAGATCGATCAGGTGAATATGCGCTGGCGCCGCCCAGCTCAGGGCCCAGGCCCGATCCAGTTCGAGGCTGGCGCGGGGAAAGTTGCCTTCGAGATAGAAGAACAGCCCTTCGAACAGATGCCACCAATACTGCGCCGGGCCAACGCGGCCGACTGCCATGCGGCGGGCCATCTCGTCGCGACTCGGCAGCGCCATGCCACCGGCGCCGCCACCTGCCAGTCGGCGAATGTACAGCGCCTGGATAAACAGGATGTTCTGCGAGTCGACGAACTCCAGGTGCTGGGCCAGCGCCAGACCGGTGTCGATCTGGCGCAACGTGCGCTCGATCGGCGCCCCCATCACCAGCAGGTTGGAGACGATATGGTTGTTGGCATAACAGCCCATGATCGGTGTGTCGCGGGCCAGGCTGGTGCGCAATGCCTGCTCGGCGCAGCCCAGCGCAAAGGGCAATGGCCGCGCCCAGGCGCTGATGCGGTCCAGGGCCAGCAGCACCGAAGGGCGCCGCTCGGTGTAGCCACGCTGGTCGACCAGGCGCAGGGCCATTTGTGCCCATTCGAAGCCCTGCGCATGGCTGTCGTGACGGTGGGCGCTGGACACCCCGAACCAGGCGAAGGTACGCGTCGCCGCAGCGGTCAGGCCATGCTCCAGGCTTAAGCGCACGCCATGGCAGAGCAGCACGAACATCAGGTTGCGCTGCACGAAGCAGCCGATGATAGCGGCGGTGGTGAGCAATTCGACCAGGCAGGCGATACGGCTGTCGTCAGTCTCCGGCAGCTCGCTCAGAGAGGCGATCGGGCGGCCGTCGAGGCTCGCCAGCAGCGCCTGCCAGGCTCGCTCGGCCGCCACGTCGTCGGGCGCGCAATCGACGTGCAAGCCCAGGCAGGCGAGCCCTTTGACGGCCGCGCCGACGGCTTCGGTATAGTCGCCGGCCAGCAACAGAATCTCGGTCTTGAGCACGTATAGCGACGACAACGCAGCGCTGTCGTCGACCCAACCGAGGAGCTCGACGATCTGCTCATCGGCCTTCAGGTACTGGGTGCTGAGGATCAGGCACTGGGCGCGCAGAAAAGCCATTTCATAGGTCAGGCGCGCGTCCGCCGGCACCGGCCGCTGATCCAGCAAGTGCTGCGCATGGGCCAGGTAGTCGAGGGCGAAGGGCGCCGCGGCAGCCTCCTTGGCCCGATACGCGGCGCGCAGCAGCAGGTCGATGAATGCCTGGCGCTGTTCATCGGCAAGGCCCTGACTGTCGGCCTGCAACACATGGGCGGCGGTACGGAAGACCTGTTCGGCAGAGGCGCTCGCGCACAGCGTGCGTAGCAGCCGCGTGGCGATATGGCGGTGCTCGGTGCCCAGTGGCGCCGGCAGCAGGCGCATGGCCGCCTCTTGCAACTGGTCGTGACAGAACAGCAGGCCATCGTGGCTTTCGCGAATCAACTGCGCGTTCAAGGCTGGCGCCAGCACCGCATCCAGCGCGTCTGGGCACAACCCGCAAGCCGCCGCCAGGGAGCTGCGCTCGACGTGGTTGCCGAGCAGCGCCATGCGCCCGAGCAGTGGCCGCGTCGCCTCGGGCAGGCGGGCCAGGCGCGCGGCCATTACTGCGAGCAGGTCTCCCACCGCCAAGGTCTCGGCCTGCGGCGGGCTTTCTTTGAAGGCTTGCAAGGCCTGGCTGACGAACAGCGGATTGCCGTCGCCCTGCTGGTGCAGACGCTGTGCCAGGTGCAACGCGTCCGGCTCGCAAAGGGTCAGGCCGGCCTGCACCATGGCCAGCACTTCGGACGCCGTCAGCCCCTGCAATTGCAGCTCGTCGTGCGGTACCGGCAAGCCGCGGACAACGCGCAGAAAACCCTGCAGGGCGGCGTTGTCGACGTCACTGCGATAGGCCGCGATCAACAACAGGTGCTGGAAGTCTTCGCCGCGCAACGCCTGGAAAAACGCCAGGCTTTCGCTGTCGAGCCAGTGCAGGTCATCGAAGAACACGATGACCGGGCGCTCGGCACTGCCCAGGGCCCGCAGCGCGCGCAGGAACAGCCCCAGCAGGCGCCGACGGGCTTGGGCGGCAACCGGTTCGTTGTCACCCGGCAGCGGCCCGGTGACCCATTCCAGCTCCGGCACCAGCCCCGCGAGCAATTGCCCGTGGCAACCCAATGTCGCCCTGAGCCGGGCACTGCAGCGTTGGAGTTCCTCGGGCTCATCGCCCACCACCCGCGTCAGCAACGAAGTCAGCACGCTGGACAGCGCTGCATAGGGGCTTTTCTGCAGCCCTGCTTCGAACTTGCCGCTGCCGAACATCAGCGATCCGCCCGCCAGCTCACTGCGCAATTGGCGTACCAGCGCGGTCTTGCCCATACCCGCAGGCGCCGAGATGCACAGCACGCCACCGCAGAGCCCGGCGCTCAGGCGCTGACTGCCGGCAAGCAACTGCTGGTACTCGACCGCGCGCCCGAGCAACGGCGCCTGTGCGGCGACCAGCACCTCGGCATCATCAGCGCCGACCGGCTCATTGATATGGGCGAACTCGTTCCACTCGCTCAAGGCCTGGCGCAACTGGGTCGCCAGCATTGCCGCACTGGCGAAGCGCTCGCGGGCGGACTTGGCCAGCAGCCCATCGATCAAGCGTTGCAGAGCACTGGGCAAGCCCTGGCGATTATGCTCCAGAGGCACCGGCGCCACTGCCACATGTTGATGCAACCAGCCGGCAGCGTCGCTGGCCTTGAACGGCAGCTGCCCGGTGAGCAATTCGAAGAGGCTGACACCCAGCGAATACAGATCGCTGCGCTGATCGGCCGCGTGATTGAGGCGCCCGCCCTGCTCCGGGGACATATACGGCAGGCTGCCGCTGATGGCTTCGGCATCCGCGGGCAGGGGCAACTGCGGATGGGTGGCCAACATGAAGCCGCTCAGACGCAGCTGGTTGTCGCCGCCAAGGATGAAGTGCGCGGGCTTGATGTCACGGTGGGTGATGCCTTGGGCATGGGCCGCCGCCAACGCCGATGCCGCCGCCGTGGCCAGCCGCAGGAACCGGCCCACGGCGATCTGCCCATCTGCAAGGGCCGACAATGGGCGGCCGCCGTCGTCATCGAAGACCAGCAGCGGTCCGTCACTGGAGTGCAGCTTGAGCACCGGCAGCACCGCCCAGCTCGGTTGCAGATAGCCCGCGAACAGCAACTCGCGGTCCAGGCGGCGCACATCGGCGTCACTGGCTTCGGCCCGCGGCCGCACCACCAGCCAGCTGCGCGTGGCCGCGGGCGAGCGCACCTGCCACCACACCAGGCCGCCATGATCCTGCAGCGGCGTCCACTGCAGATCGCGCAGCCATTGCTCGTCGAACCGCTCGGTGTCGGCGCGTAGGTTGGCATCAGCCCAGGCCAGGCTATGGGGGTCGAGAGCAGTCATGGTTGCAGGCTGTCCATGGGGTTGATGCAACACGCACGACTGAAGCGTGGCTGCAGGGCAAGGATTCAATGCATAGAGAGTATGGAGTTATAACGGGGCGACTGATTTGCTCGCAAGTTTATTGCTCACAACATAAATGCAATAAATAGAGAGGGAACCCCCGGTTTACGGGGCCCAGGAGAAATCCATGCCGCGATCGTGGCCAGATTGGGCACCTGAATGTCCTGATTGCGCACCATGAGTTAGAGCGAACGATCCTAGGCAATCCGCCAAGGCCAGCAAGCTCATTGAATCCTTGACCCCGGCTGCCCCGGGCTTCATCGCGATGGTCTCGATCGTGGAGCTCGTTTGGGTACTTCAGCCTTGCTATGACTCGGCCAAAAGCGAAATCATCGTTGTTCTGGAAACGCTTTTACGCACCCGGGAACTGATCGTCGAAAACTCGGAAATCGTCTGGCAGGCCTTGCGCCGATATTCTCAAGCGAATGCAGATTTCGCCGATTGCCTGATCGAGCGCAGTGCATATGCCGCCGGCTGCGACCATACCGTCAGCTTTGACGCCAAGGCGGCCAAGACGGCTGGCATGCAGCGCCTGACCTGACCCATCACTCCTGCGGCGCGCACTCGACGCGGTTGCGCCCTGCTCGCTTGGCGCGATACAGAGCTGCATCCGCTGTCCCGTAAGCACTGTCGAACGGCGTGCCGGCAGCATTGGCGCTGACGCCGAAACTCGCGGTGATCTGCCGTTGTACCGGTGCCTCGAATCGATGCTCGGCGATGGCCACGCGCATGGCTTCGGCCAGCCCCCGCCCTTGTTCGAGGGAGGCCGCGGGCACCAGCACGGTGAACTCTTCACCCCCTACCCGGCCCACCTGCCCGGCGCTGCCAACGACCCGGCGCAGGCACTCGACGATGCCCTTGATCAACGCGTCCCCCACCGGATGACCGAAATCGTCATTGATGCGTTTGAAATGATCGATGTCCAGCACGATCATCACCGCGCCCGCAGTGCTCAGGGTTTCGCAGGACCTGTCGATGATCGCGCCACGGTTGAGCACCCCGGTGAGGGCATCATGGGTGGCGCGGTATTCCAACTGCCGGGCCAGGGTCCCGAGCTGCAGATTGAGGGCGTTCATCTCCCGCTCGGCACGGTCGCTACGGCCGATCAGGCGGCGCGTCTCGCGCATCAAGCGCTCGAAATGCAGCATGATTTCCACCAGTGACTCGCGGTACACCGTGGACGTGACGCCGGGTGTCGCCAGCGTCTGGCGAACGCGTTCCAGGGCCTGGGTTTCGCTCTCGAAGAGATCGGGCAAAGGGGTTGCTGCAGCGATACTGTTCATGGCCCTGGCTCCTTTCAGGTGGTCACCGGATGATCGGTGAAGAGGATCGCGGTGAAATCGGCTTGCAGCTCTTCGCCGAATTCGAAAATGGTTTCGTCTTCGGCGTCGTGGTACCAGTTCATGTGCACGGTGTTGCCGGCCTGAGCGGCCTGATCTAGCGCGTCGAACAGGCTGAACAACATCTTGGTGCTGGAACTGTTGAAGTACGCCAGCGCGATATCGGCCGTGATGGTCTGCCCTGCACAGCTCGCCAGGTACTCGCGCAGCTGCTGGATGATGGGTGCGTAAAAGGCCGCGGCGTTTTCGGGATACGACTCGCCCTTGAGCGCCAGCCGGTGCTCATCGAAGCGAAAGTCCACCAGGGGCGAGGTCGCCGTTGCAGCAATTGCCAGGTTATCCATGAAGTCATTCTTCCGTTGCAGTCAGATGATTGCCTTGAGGCAAAATACGGTGGTCTCGGGATCGTCCTCGCGGACTCTGAAGGCGAACTCCAAAGGTGCACTGGCGTCCCGCGCCATGGTCAGGAACCCCAGCCCTGCACCTTTGCTGTGTTCCGGGGTGTCGGCGCGCAGCGAGACCTTGTAGGCCTGCTTGATTTCTTCCAGCGACATGCTGCGCAGCGGCTCGAGCTTGTCGCGCAGCCCCTGCACTTCGCCGCTGGCAATCGGGTTGGCGCAGAGCATGTAATGCCGCTCGCCTTCGACGCTGATGGACACCGCGCCCTGGCGCACGGACGCCTCGTCACCGCCCAGCGTATCGGACGAGTAGTAAATGATGTTCTGCGACAGCTCGACGAAAGACGAGAACAGCCGGCGCCGGGTCGGACCGCTGACACCGGCCACCTCCAATTGCAGCTTCACCACCTCGGCCATGGCCGACACGATGCTGTGGGAGAAGTAACCCTGGTGATAGAAGATCACCTTGCGCTGCTGGGCGAGTTCCAGAAACGCATAATCGTTTACAGACAAAGCACAGGCCATTGACGGCTCTCCTTGAGGCGGGCGCAAAAGAATGTGAGGTCATCGCGGCGTACTTGTTCGCCCTGCCATTGCGCCAACGCGCCTTGCAGCACGTCGGCCATGGCGCTGGTGGGGAGGTGGCGTTGCTCCAGCAGGGTTTCCAGGGCGCGCCGGCGGCCAAAAGCGATGCGCCGTGGCCCGCCAATCTGGTCGGTAAGGCCGTCGGTGCAGATGAACAGCAGGCTGCCATCAGTCACCGCGACACTGACATCGGCCCACTGCTGATCGATATCGCTGTCCACGTAGCCCACCCCCCTGCGCTGGCCCGCGATGCATTCGAAGGCGTCGGCGTCAGGGCGTAACACATTCAAGGCAATGCGCGCGCCGGCGAACGTCAGGTTCTGGCTGGCGTTGTCGAACCAGACGAACGCCGCATCCAGGCCGTCGTCGGACTCCGGCACCTGGGTGCCGCCCTGCTCCTGCCCAAGCAGGCCCTTGACGCTGCGATTGACCGCCGCCAGCAGCGCGCCGGGCTGCCGGGGGCCCAACTGCGCCAGCGCCTGGGTCAAGGCCGACGACGCAATCAAGGTCATGAACGCGCCCGGCACGCCATGGCCGGTGCAATCGGCGATGGCGCCGAACCAGCCGTCGGCATAACGCGCGAAATGGTAGAAATCGCCACCCACCACGTCCCGCGGCGCCCACAGCAATGCGGCATCGGCCAGGGTGGTCGCCAGAGTGTCCCGCGATGCCCGCAGCATGGCGCGCTGGATGACGCTCGCGTATTCGATGCTCTGCATGATCTGGCGGTTTTTCTCGGCCTGCATCTCGGCCACCACGCCCATCAGCTGCAAGCCGTTGCCCAGGCCGGCGAACTGGCCATCACGGGTGACGATAAAACCATCGGCCAGGGCTTTTTCACCCGACTCCACGGTCTTGAAGGTCAGCGCCTCGATGCTCATTTCGCCGTCGACGATCAACGGTTGCTTGTCCATGAAGGCGATGCAGCTCTTGCGATCGTAAAGCTCACGGTGGAAGGGCCGGCTCATCTGCGACATGAAGATGGTGCGATTGATCAGGCCGATCGGCCGGCCCTCTTCGAGCACGGCCAGAGACACCAGCTCACGGTGCGCCGAGAACAGATCCATGACCACGATATTGACGGTATCGGCATCGACGGTCGGTGCCGCTTGGCACAGGTCGAAGGCCCGACGGCGGTTCCACAGCCCGTCAGCGGGCGGCAAAGAGGGCAGCTTGGCGTTCATGCGAAATACTTCACGCAGGATTGAACGAGCGAGCTTAGGGCAGTGATATTAAAGTGATGTTACAGCATGAAGAAAATGGCGGCCGCAATGCGCAGCGCGACCGCCATCCGCGCCTCGTTACTTCAAGTCAAAGCGATCCAGATCCATCACCTTCGCCCACGCCGCCACGAAGTCGCGCACGAAGCGCGCCTGGGCATCGCTGCTGGCATAGACCTCGGCGATCGCCCGCAGCTGCGCATGGGAGCCGAACACCAGGTCGACCCGGGTAGCGGTCCATTTCGGCGCGCCGGTCTTGCGATCGACGCCGTTGAACAGCGCCGTGCCACCCGCTACTGGCTTCCACTGCGTGCCCATGTCCAGCAGGTTGACGAAGAAGTCATTGGTCAAGGCTTGTGGGCGCTGGGTGAAGACGCCATGGGCCGCGCCGTCGACATTGATGTTCAGTACCCGCAAGCCGCCCAGCAGCACGGTCAACTGCGGCGCCGTGAGGGTCAGCAGTTGCGCCTTGTCCACCAGCAGCGCTTCGGCCGAGACCTTGTATTGGCCTTTGAGGTAGTTGCGAAAACCGTCGGCGATGGGCTCGAGAAAACCGAACGACTCGACATCGGTCTGCTCCTGGGACGCATCGGTGCGACCCGGCGTGAACGGCACGATGATCTGCGTGTGCCCGGCGTTTTTGGCCGCTTGCTCGACCCCGGCGGCACCGGCCAGCACGATCAGGTCGGCGAGCGAGATCTTCTTGCCCCCGGCCTGCCCGGCGTTGAACTCGGCCTGGATGCTTTCGAGGGTCTTGAGCACGCTGGCCAGCTGCGCGGGCTGATTGACCGCCCAGTCTTTCTGCGGCGCCAGGCGCAGACGGCCGCCATTGGCACCGCCGCGTTTGTCGGAGCCACGAAAGGTTGAAGCCGCCGCCCAGGCGGTGAACACCAGTTGCGAGACCGACAGGCCCGAGTCGAGCACCTTGGCCTTGAGCGCGGTGATGTCGTCAGCGTCCACCAGCGGGTGGTCCACGGCGGGAATCGGGTCTTGCCAGAGCAGTTCTTCGCTGGGGACTTCCGGGCCCAGGTAGCGCGCCAGCGGGCCCATGTCCCGGTGAGTCAGCTTGTACCAGGCGCGGGCGAAGGCGTCGGCCAGTTGCTCGGGGTTGTCCTTGAAACGCCGGGCGATCTTTTCATACTCCGGGTCGAAGCGCAGGGCCAGGTCCGAGGTGAGCATGGTCGGCGCGTGGCGCTTGGCCGGATCGTGGGCGTCGGGGACGGTGCCGGCACCGCCACCGTTGACCGGGCGCCACTGATGGGCGCCGGCCGGGCTCTTGGTCAGCTCCCAGTCGAAATTGAACATGTTCTCCAGATACTGATTGCTCCAGCGCGTCGGCGTCGAGGTCCAGGTCACTTCCAGGCCGCTGGTGATGGCGTGGGGGCCCTTGCCGGTGCCGAAGCTGTTGCGCCAGCCGAAGCCCTGCTCTTCGAGGCCGGCGGCTTCGGGCTCGGGGCCGACGTTTTCGGCCGGGCCGGCGCCGTGGGTCTTGCCGAACGCGTGACCGCCGGCGATCAGTGCCACGGTCTCTTCGTCGTTCATGGCCATGCGCCCGAAGGTCTCGCGAATGTCCTTGGCCGACGCCACCGGATCGGGATGACCTTCCGGGCCTTCAGGGTTGACGTAGATCAAGCCCATCTGCACCGCCGCCAAAGGGTTTTCCAGGTTGCGCCCGGGGCCGTCGGTGCGGCTCTGCTCGCTGCCATGCAGGTCGGGCTCGGCCACTATCGTGCCGTCGCCGGGCGCCGCCTTGCCGTAGCGCGAATCGCCGCCCAGCCAGGTGGTCTCGGTGCCCCAGTAGACGTCTTCGTCGGGCTCCCACACATCGGCACGCCCGCCTGCGTAACCGAAGGTCTTGAAGCCCATGGATTCCAGCGCGACGTTGCCGGTGAGGATGATCAGGTCGGCCCAGGAGATACTGCGCCCGTACTTTTGCTTGACCGGCCAGATCAGCCGGCGGGCCTTGTCCAGGCTGACGTTGTCGGGCCAGCTGTTGAGCGGCGCGAAACGCTGCTGACCGGCGCCGGCGCCACCACGGCCATCGCCGGTGCGATAGGTACCGGCGCTGTGCCAGGCCATGCGGATGAACAGCGGGCCGTAATGGCCGAAATCCGCTGGCCACCAGTCCTGGGAGTCGGTCATGACCTTGAGCAGGTCGGCCTTGACTGCCGCCAGATCAAGGCTGTTGAAGGCTGCGGCGTAGTCGAAATCGCCGCCCAGAGGGTCGGAGAGCGACGAATGCTGATGGAGAATCCTGAGATTCAACTGGTCGGGCCACCAGTCTTTATTGGTGGTGCCACCCCCAGCGGCGTGATTGAAGGGGCACTTCGATTCTGTTGCCATGGCTGCTGTTCCTTAGGTCGTGATCATCCGCGCGACCGATCATATCGAGCGGTCATTACCGAATGAGGTCGATGGCATGGTCAGGCGCCTGCGTGTGGGGGCACCTGTTGCGCATTCTGTTGTGATCATCAGGGATTGCGACGCAGCAACAAGATTAGACGCCATGAGCCCGGGTTGCCACGGTGGATGAGGTAGAACTGCCGCCCTTGTGGTGAGGGGGCTTGCTCCCGATGCGGTGTGTCAGGCACGGACGGGGTGACTGACACGCCGTATCGAACTGCCGCCCTGTGGTGAGGGGGCTTGCTCCCGATGCGGTGTGTCAGGCACTGACGGGGTGACTGACACGCCGTATCGGGAGCAAGCCCCCTCGCCACAGGGGTGAGATGACCTCGGGGTATTGGCTTCAAGGCAGGTAAAGCGTGAACAACCCACCGCCCAGCGCTCCGCCGTTGGCCAGTTCGATCCGGCCCTGCACGCCGTTGCGCTGATGGCGTTCAGCGATGCGCGCGGCGAAATACAGGCCCAGCCCGGTACTGCCGCTCACCAGGTTGATGCCCTGCACGTAATCGGACTGGCGCTCGATCATCTCGGTGCGATAACCCGGGCCGTCGTCGTTGATGCTCAGCACCAGTTGCCCCTGCTCTTCATGGACCGTGACGGCAATCGCATGGCGCGCATAGCGAATGGCGTTGATGAGGATATTGGCGACCACCGAGCCGATCAGCTCGCGGTCGAAAAAGCCCAGCGGGCAGAACTCATCGACCTCGCTCGTGGCGCTGATGCCGCGGCTGTCGAGCACCTCCTGATGCCCCGCCAGCTGCGCACCGATAAAGTCGTCCAGCTCGTGGTAATCGGGGCGCAACGGCAGTTGATTGACCCCCAGCTTATAGAGGCCCAGCAGCTGCACCATCATGCCGTTGAGGTGGGCGAATTCGTAATCGATGACCGCGCGTTCGGGATCGTGGCGCTGCGCCTCGGGCAAGCGGTCAAGCCATTGCGCATGGGCGCGCATGACCGTGGTCAGGGCGTTTTTCATGTCGTGCACAGTCGAGGCGATGACCATGGAAAAATCCAGACCCGCTTGCGATTCGCTCATGCGCCGAACGCCCTGATCTGCAGTTTCTGGAAACGCTCGAAGCGCGGGTCGGTGTGCGGCATCTTGCCGACCATGCGCAGGCAGTTCTGGCACTCCTTGAGCTTGCTCAGGTCCTGTTCCTCGCCTTTGCCCGGCAGCAACGCCTGCGCCAGGTTGAGGGCGATACTGATGTTCTTCGGCTGCAGCCCAAGCCCCTTGCGGAACAGCTCCCGGGCCTGATCGATTTCGCCCGCCTTGTAGGCGCGCACGCCTTGCAGGTTGTAGTCGATGGCCAGCTTGTTGGCGCCGAGGATTTGCGGATCGTCGGTCTTGGCGGCGATGCGCATCATGACCTGCGGGTCGTCGCCGTAGATTTCGGCGCAGCTTTTCAAGACTCCAGCAGCAGCACCGGGCTGGCCGAGATTCTGCAGCTGGGTAGCGACCGTGAGCGCCGCGCCGGAGGTCATGAAGTCGTCCATGCGCTGCAGACGCTCCATGGCCTCTTGAGTCAGCTTGGCGGCAGCCTCGGGGTCGGATTTCTGCAGGCTGGTGGCGGTCATCAGGCGGGTACGAATCTGCAGCCCCTCGTCGTTGCCGTGCTCCTTGGCGACTTCGCCCAGGGTGTTGTTAAGTTCGATGCGGCTGCGGGCATCGAGGCCCTGATCACCATTCTTGTTGAGCAGCGCGTTGGCGAAGCCGAGATTGGTCTCCGGATTCTTGAATCGCGAATGCTGCCCTTGCGACACGGCGCTGCGGTAAGCGCGAGTCGAGCTTTCGAAGTCTTCGTTCTCGAACGCCAGCCGCCCCAGCAGGCTCTGGCGGCGCACCGCCAGCGGCGACAGCTTGACGGCGTCTTCGAGCACCCGTTGCGCGCGACGCACTTCACCGGCGGACACCAGCACGTCGGCCAGGCCATCGTAGAGCGCGGGGAACATCGGAAAAGCCTCCAGCGCGCGTTCGTAGACGCCCTGCGCCTCGGCGATCTTGTTGCGCTTGAACAGCAGCGTGCCGAGCATCCGGTACGCCCAGGGCGTGGGCCGATCGGCGAGGATGGTCTTGAGCAGTTTTTCCAGCGCGTCGTGCTGATTGAGGTCGCGCAGCGCATCGGCCTGATAGCGCAGGCACAGCGGGGCGTAGCGCTGATCCTGCTGGGTCAGTTGCGTGCAGGCGGTCAGCACTTCGGCGGGCTTGCCGCGGTCCAGCGCCTGCAGGATCGGCTTGAGCAACGTCTTGCGCTGCACCAGCTTGTCCAGCCGCTGGGCCAGGCCGGCGCGGTTGAACGGCTTGGTCAGGTAGGCGTCCGGCTCCCATTCCAGGGCGCTCATGACCATCGCCTGAGTGTTCTCGGCGGTGACCATGATGAACACGCACTCGCGGCTCAGCAGCTTGTCGACCATCAGGTCTTCCAGCACATGCTGGCCGTTCTTGCGACCGTCGCCGAGGTTGAAGTCGTGCAGGATGAAGTCGTAGCGCTTGGCCGCGCACATCTTCAGGGCCTGTTCGCCGGTGTCCGCGGTGTCCACGTCCTTGACCCCCAGATCGCGCAGCATCGAACGCACCGAGCTACGGAAATCGGAGAAGTCATCAACGATCAGAAACTTTTTTTGGTTGTACGCCAAGATCAGCATCCTGTCAGAAAGGCCACAAGGTACCGGCCGGGGCTTTGCAATAGAGTCCATATCGGCACGGTACGGTACTTCTTGAGGCTAGCTCACTGCGCGGACACTCCGGCGCGCAAATGCGCCAACAACACCTGCAATGGATGCTGCAGACTGCGGCCGTCCTGACGCTTGACCTGGCTGCGGCACGAGTACCCATCCGCCAGCAACCGGCCCTGATCGCCATGCCTGGCAACCAGAGGCTGCCAGGATTGCCCATAGATCACCTGGGAGGTCTGCACATTGCGGGCTTCGTGGCCGTAGGTGCCGGACATCCCGCAGCAACCGCTGGCGAGCACCTCCAGGCGGGCACCGAACTTCTCGAACACCTGGCGCCAGGCCTCGATGCTGCTCGGGGCGTTGGTCTTCTCGGTGCAGTGCGGCAGGAACTGCCAGGTTTCGCCCAGCGCGGCAGCCGATGCCTTGGGCAACACGCTGGCCAGCCACTCCTGGGGCAGCGCCACCTGGGGGGCATGTTCGCTGCCCAGTGTCTTCGCGTATTCCTGGCGATAGACCAGGGTCATGGCCGGGTCCAGGCCCACCAGCGGCACGCCACAGGCCTGCAACTGCAGCAGGCTCTGGGCGTTGCGCCGCGCAGCCTTGGCGAACGCGTCGAGAAAGCCCTGCACCTGCAAGGGCTTGCCGTTGGCCATGAAGGGCGCCAGCCAGACCCGATAGCCCAGGCGCGAGAGGGTCTCGAGCCACTCGGCCAACAGTGGCGTCTCGAAATAGCGGGTAAAGGCATCCTGGACCAGCACCACGCTGCGCTCACGCTCGGCCTCTGACAGCGCCGCCAGCGCACGCGGGGTGGCCAGCTTCACCTGCCAGCGGTTGCACACCGCCTGGAAGTCGACGGCGCTCAGCAGCGGGCTGTCGACCATGCCCGCACCGTGCTCCAGCAGCCAGCGCACCGGCGCGGCCGCCATGATCGCGTTGTAGGCACGGGGAAAGCGCGCCAGGTGCGGGATGCTGAACTCCAGCGAACCGATCAGGTAATCCTTGAGCGGGCGCAGATAGCGGCTGTGATACAGCTCGAGAAAGCGCGCGCGAAAATCCGGCACGTTGACCTTGACCGGGCACTGCCCCGCGCAGGACTTGCACGCCAGGCAACCGGCCATGGCGTCATAGACCTGGTGGGAGAAATCACCGCGACCGCGCAAGGTATGCCATAGCCGCGCCAGCAACGGATGCGCCTTGGCGGCGCCGTCCAGCACATTGACGCCCTGCTCGCCCTGGCGCCGCAGCCACTCGCGAATCAGCGAGGCGCGGCCTTTGGGCGAGTGAATGCGGTTGCGCGTGGCCTTCCAGGACGGGCACATGGCGTCGTTGGGGTCGAAGTTGTAGCAGGCGCCATTGCCGTTGCAGTGCACGGCAGATTGGTAGTGCTGCCACACGCGCTCATCGATGCTGCGGTCCAGTTCGCCGCGCAGGGTCACCTCGTCGACGGCAGTGAGTCGCGCTTCGGGGACGCTGGCGGGGGTAGCGATCTTGCCGGGGTTGAGCTGGTTGCCGGGGTCGAAGGCTGCTTTCAGCGCCTGCAGCGCCGGGTACAACTCGCCGAAATACGCCGGCACGTACTGCGAGCGCAGGCCCTTGCCGTGCTCGCCCCACAGCAGCCCGCCATGCTTTTGCGCCAGGGCCGCGACGGCATCCGACAACGGCCGGATCATCGCCGCCTGGGCGGGGTCTTTCATGTCGAGGATCGGCCGCACGTGCAACACGCCGGCATCGACATGACCGAACATGCCGTATTGCAGACCGTGGCTGTCCAGCAACGCGCGGAACTCGGCGATGTACTCGGCGAGGTTTTCCGGCGGTACCGCCGTGTCCTCCACGAACGGCTGTGGCCGCGCCTCCCCCTCGACGTTGCCCAGCAGGCCCACTGCGCGCTTGCGCATGCCGTACACCTTACCCACCGCCTGGGCGCCGATCGCCAGGGTATGCCCCAGGCGCACCACCGAGGTGTCGGTTTCAAGGTGCTGGATAAAGTCGTGCACGCGTTGTTCGAGCTCGGCCTGATCGTCGCCGCTGAACTCGATCAGGTTGATGCCCAGGGTTGGCGTCTGCGGGTCGGCCGGAAAATACTCGGCCACGCCATGCCAGACGATGTCCTGCATGGCCAGCAGCAGCACCTTGGAGTCGACGGTCTCGATCGACAGCGGCTTGTGCGCCATCAGCGCGTTGGCGTCGCGCAGCGCCTCCATGAAACCGGCGTAGCGCACGTTGACCAGGATCGAATGGCGCGGGATCGGCAACAGGTTCAGCCGCGCTTCGACGATGAACCCCAGCGACCCTTCGGCGCCGCACAGCACGCTGTTGAGATTGAACCGGCCCTGCCCGTCGCGCAGGTGCGCCAGGTCATAGCCGGTCAGGCAGCGGTTGAGTTTGGGGAAGATCGCCTCGATGCGCGCGGCTTCCTGCTCGGCGATCTGCGCGGCGCAGCGGTACACCGCGCCGATACGGTCGTCGCGGGCGCTGACGGCGTGCAGCGCGGCGGGGTCGATCGGGCCGCTGTCGAGCGCGGTGCCGTCGAGCAGGATGGTGCGTAAATCGAGCACGTGGTCGCGGGTCTTGCCGTAGGTGCAGCTGCCCTGCCCGCTGGCATCGGTGCTGATCATGCCGCCGATGGTGGCGCGGTTGGACGTCGACAATTCGGGGGCGAAGAACAGCCCGTGGGGCTTGAGCGCCGCGTTGAGCTGGTCCTTGACCACACCGCTCTGCACCCGTACCCAGCGCTGCTCGACGTTGATTTCGAGGATGTTGTTCAGGTGTCGCGACAGATCGACGACGATGCCATCGGTGAGTGACTGGCCGTTGGTGCCAGTGCCGCCACCGCGAGGGGTAAGCACCACGGCACGGTATTGCGGCCGGCCAGCCAGGCGTGCCAGGCACTGCACATCGGCTTCGTCGCGAGGAAACAGTGCTGCCTGGGGCAGACGTTGATAGATGGAGTTGTCAGTGGCCAGCACCGTGCGCAGGCCGAGATCGTCGGCGATCTCGCCCTTGAAGCCCTCCCGAGCCAGATGGCGCAGGAAATCCTGATAAAGCTGCGGCAAGGTCGATTGAAGCGGGAGGTGGGCAATCATGGTCGGCGGTCTCGGCAGGCAAATGCATTCCATGCAGGGGTCCGACTGGCAGGCTGGCCCGTGCTTTATAGGGTGACGGCTTGATTTTCCGGGGATCGGCAGGGTAAAACAAACGTAATTCCTGTCGATTTTGCATGAGTTTCATGAATGAACCCCAAACGCCTCACTCCGTCGATGTCCTTGCTGCTGGCCTTCGAGGCAGCGGCTCGCCATTGCAGCTTCACCAAGGCCGCCGATGAGCTGGCGCTGACCCAGAGCGCGGTGAGCCGTCAGGTGCAAGCGTTGGAGGCATCGCTGGAAGTGACGTTGTTCAAGCGCGACGGCCGGCATATCGAACTGACCGCCGCCGGTGCCCTGTACCAACAGGAGCTGGCCGGCGCCCTGGCACGCATCCGCAGCGCCACCCTGCAGACCATCGCACGCAAGGCCGAGGGTGACGTGCTGCACCTGGGCGTGCTGCCGACGTTCGCGTCGAAATGGCTGATGCCGCGCATGCCGGAGTTCTACGGTCGGCACCCGGACAGCCTGGTGCACATCCATTCGCGCATATTCCCTGCCGACCTGTCCCGCGATGCCGGGGACATGACGGCGCTGATCTGCGTCGGCTCGGGTGACTGGCCGGGCTTTGTCGCGCACCGCCTGCTGGCCGAAAAGATGGTCGTGGTCGCCAGCCCGGCGGCGCTGCCCGAGCGGGTGGCGCTTGAGGACCTGACTCAGCAGGTGCTGCTCAACGTGGTGTCGCGCCCCCATGCCTGGGGCGAGTATTTCGAGAGCATCGGCATGACGCCCGCCGCGACGCTGCGCAACGGGCCAAGTTTCGAGCTGACGGCGCATTTGATTCAGGCGGTGGTGGCGGGCATCGGAATCGGTCTGGTGCCGAGCATTCTGGTCCGGGACGAGCTGGACAGCGGCGCGCTGGTAGCCCTGCATGCGCCCACCGACAGCGGTCGCAGCTATTATCTGGCGTATCCGGCGCCCTATCAGCAGCTGCCGGGGCTCAAGGCGTTCAGGGAGTGGCTGCTGGATCATTCATTTGCTGAAGGCTGAAATGGCGCTCATCCCCAGCGAGTCGCTTTTGCGCAGACAATGATGGCACAATGACCCTTCCGTCCACGCACGCTTGGCTTCCCGGGCGTTGCGGCTCCCTCCACTGCGCCCGAACCGCCTCGAAGCGGGCCGGATCAATCGGTGATTCGCGATGACAACTCGACCCCGCAAAGGCCTTTCGTTCGCCCGGCGCATGTACCTGCCGCGCGCAGTCGGCACCGGTCTGGGATTCTTTTGCGTGGCCATCGGTATCTGGCCCATGGACCCGCCCTGGTGGCTATGGGCACTGCTGTTCGCCCATGCGTTCGTGTGGCCGCATTTGGCCTTTTTGATCTCGCGCAACGCGCGTCGGCCCTATCCCACCGAGCAGCGCAACCTGTTGATCGACGGTTTCGCCGGGGGCTGCTGGGCCGGGATCATGGGGCTCAATCCGCTGCCGAGCGTGATCATCCTGTCGATGATTGCCATGGACAAGATCGCCGCCGGCGGCTGGCGGATGCTGTTCAAGACCCTGCTCATGCAGGCGCTGGGGATCGCCGTCGGGTTCGGACTGTTCGGGCCGCCACTGTTCCCGCCCACCAGCCATGCACAGATGCTCGGCTGCTTGCCGATCCTGCTGATCTATCCGATGGCGATCGGCATGATCTGCTACCGCGTCACCGAGCAACTGGCGGAACACAAACGCATCCTGGCACGTCTGAGCCAGACCGACAGCCTCACCGGCTTGATCAATCACGGCGCTTGGAAAGACCTGTTGTTGCGCGAATTCACCCGCTGCCGCGCCAGTGAGCGGCAGAACAGCATGGCGCTGATCGACATCGACCACTTCAAGCAGATCAACGATACCTACGGGCATCTGGTGGGCGATGCGATCCTGCGCACCGTCAGCAAGACGCTGTCCAGCCATTTGCGCAAGAGCGATCTGGTGGGCCGCTACGGGGGCGATGAATTTTGCGTGATATTGCCCGACACCACATCCGCCCAAGCCCAGGAAATCCTCGAACGCCTGCGCCATGCGGTGCACGAATTCGAATACCCGGGGCTGCCGCAATTGTCCTTGAGCCTGAGCATCGGTATCGCTTCGTACGGCCCGCACCTGGCAGCGCCGGACATGTGGCTGCACGAAGCGGACATGGCCCTGTACGACGCCAAAAGCGCGGGGCGCAACACGGTGACCGTGGCCAACGCCGCACTGGGGCGTGGCACGGCATCACCGCTGTAACGGCTGGCCTCAGGCCGATAGATGCTCGTAGAGAATGGTCGCGCCCACCAGCATCAAGACCACACCGCCGATGATCTCGGCGCGCTTGCCGACCACGTTGCCCAGCACCCGCCCCAGCATCACGCCGATGGTCACCATGGTCATGGTGGCGAGGCCGATCGCCGCAGCGGCGACGAAGATATTGACCTCGACGAAAGCCAGGCCCACGCCCACCGCCAGTGCATCGATACTGGTGGCGAAGGCGGTCACTGCTAGGATCCAGAACGAGTGCTGGTCAGGCTTCTGTTCTTGTTCCTCGTCGTCGTGTTTCACGCCGTTGTAGATCATGTGCAGGCCTAGAATCACCAGCAAGGTGAAGGCGATCCAGTGATCCCAATCCTGCACCCAGCGGGTCGCGGCCTGGCCGACGGCCCAGCCGATCATGGGCGTGATGGCTTCGATCACACCAAAGATCAAACCGGTGCGCAGCGCTTCGGTAATACGGGGTTTGTGCAGGCTGGAGCCCTTGCCGATGGCCGCCGCGAAAGCGTCGGTAGACATGGCCAGTGCCAGGAAAATGAGGGAAATGGGATTCACGGTTACGTCCAGTCGGGCTATGAGTCAACGACGCCTCCACCCGCCCGACTTTAGGCATGGAAGTGTCGCTGGTCTCACCAACCGGAACGGTGTTCGCACCACGGCATGCTGCCGAGAATGTTGATACGAACGCTCACACGTTGCTGTGCAAGCAGGTTACTCCCCAACGAAGGCCGCGATCATAACAGCCTGAAATGAAAAATCCAGCCAATTTTCATGGCTGGATCTGGTCAGAGTCAGGCAACCCGATCTATCAGTTGCTTGCCACTCGGGCTCCCTCGCCAGCGCCCACCAGCGCCTGCAAGGAGCCATCGAACTGCTGCAGGGCATTGATCTGCAACTGGCGTTGTTGGTCGATCTGGGCAGCGATCTGTTCGGCGGTCTTGTCGTGTACCCACACAGCGGACATCTGTTTCGCCCCGGCGCCCTCGGCTTTGCCGATGTACTGCAGATTGGCGTCGTAGAAGGTCGCCACGTAGCGGGCCTCCACCTGACTGTTGCGTTGAGTCACCAACTGGCTGTAGGCGTCGAGCATCACCGTGACGTCAGGATGGGCTTGCATCAGCGCGTCGAGGTTGTCGTAAACGGTGACCTTGGCGAAGGTCTTTTGCAGCGACCCCTGCAGCCAGTCGATGGCCAGACGGGGATCGGAACTGTTAATGAAGGCGCTGCGGATACGCGTATCAAGCGTGCTGCCCGGGGCGCCTTGCTGCGCCATGGCGTGGTAGCGCGTCAGATAATCCAGAGTACCCACGGTGTTTTCGCTGTAGAGCACGCCCACGGTCTGTGATGACTTGAGGGTGACAGGGCTGTTGGCCACGGGCTGCAAGTGGCAGTTGTCCCGACCGGTGGCCCCGGCGGTGGCGGCAAGTGCTCCGGTCAATACGGCAACCAGGGTCAGCAGCGTGGAAATCCTCATGGCAAGTGTCCTTCACAAGCGCGGTGGTGATATGGCTATCCTCCTCCTTTTATAAAAAAACAGAACTTGCAAAAATTGATGGTCACTATCGATTGCATGAATGGTGCGAACGGTTATTACCCACGCTGGATCTGCGCGATACCTGAAACCTTTCATCCGCAGATGTCGTCCATTACCTTATCCATTCAAGGAGACCCGATCATGTCCAACTTCCACGCCGATGCACTTACCTGGGGCCATGGCCCGCGCGTTTTTGAAGTATTCCTCGAACCCACCTGCCCCTTCTCCGTGCGCGCTTTCAATAAGCTCGATGCCTTGCTGACCCTGGCCGGTGAAGCACGCATTACGCTCAAGATCCGCCTGCAATCGCAACCCTGGCATCTGTATTCCGGGGTGGTCACCCGCGCGGTGCTGGCAGCCTCCACCCTGGAGGGCGGCAAGGCGTCGGCCAAGGCGGTGCTGGCAGCGGTTGCGGCCCACCGTGAAGAGTTCGAGTTCGAGAAACATGCCTTCGGCCCGAACATGGATGCCACGCCCAACGACATCATCGCCCGCCTCGAAGCCTACAGCGGGATCAAACTGGCTGAAGCCTTCGCCCGGCCGGAGCTGGAACAGACCATCAAATGGCACTGCAAATATTCACGTCAGAACGGCATCCATGTATCACCGACCTTCATGATCGACGGCCTGATACAGCCGAATATCGGCAGCGGTGATTCGGTGGAAGACTGGGTCAAGCAGCTTCAGCTGGATTAAGCGTCGGCTGCATTCCCGGCGGGAGTGCCTGCATGAAAAAATGGCAGCGTCCGAGCGTATTGAAATGGCTCGAACTGCCACGCCCTGCGCTCTAGTCAGGTATGGGCCTGGATAACCCACTTCACCCTGGCCAGCGCCTCGCCTAACGTCGGCAAGCTGACCGAGCCCAGTGCCAGACGCAGCGCGTGGGGCACCGCTGCCGAAATCGCGAAGGGTTCGGCGGTGGAGACGCAAATCTGCTCGCGCATCAGCGCCATGGCGACCTGATCGGCGCGGGCGTCTTCGGTCAAGGGCAACCACAGAAAGTACGACGCCGGATGGCTTTGCCACGTCAGGCCGGCCAACGCTTGCGCGGCGATGGCCTGCCGCACTCGGGCATCGGCACGTTTTTGCGCCTCAAGCGCGGTGACGGTGCCGTCCTCCAGCCAGCCCGTGGCAATCGCGGTCAACACCCCGGCGGTGTTCCAGGCGGTCGCGCGAATACTGCGCTCCAGCGCCGCAATCCGCGTAGCGGGCGCCGCGATGAAACCGACGCGCAACCCGGTGGCGACGCTTTTCGACAAGCCTGATACGTACAGCGTGCGTTCCGGCGCCAGCGCCGCCAAGGGCGCGGGTGGGTCGTCGGCCAAAAAGGCATAGGCCGCGTCCTCGATGATCTGCACACCGTGCAAACGCGCGATGGCGACCAGTCGCTCGCGCTGCTCGGCAGGCATCACCCAGCCCAACGGATTGTGCAAGGTCGGCATGCTGTACAGCGCGCGCACCGGGCGCCGCCGGCAGAGCGCATCGAAGGCATCCAGATCCGGCCCATTGGTAGTGACAGGGATAGCCAGCAGTTCCAGGCGCAGGGCCTCGGCCAGCACCTTGAACCCCGGATAGCTCAAGGCATCCGCCGCGACCACGTCACCGGGCTGCAGCAGCGCCATGAGCGCCACGGCCAGGCCATGTTGGGCGCCATTGACGATCAATACCTGCTCGGCGGGCACCTGCAGGCAGCGATCACTCAAGTGCCGCGCCACCGCCGCGCGCTCGTGCAGCCGACCGCCGTGCGGGTGATAGCGCAACAAAGATTCGAGGTCGCCGGACAATGCCAACTGGCGCAACGCCTTGCGCAACATCTCGGCCTGTCCGGGCAGCGAAGGGTAGTTGAAATTCAGGTCGATCATGCCAGCGGCGACGTCCTGCTGATCGATGCCCAGCCCGGCCGGCAAGGCAATCTCTCTGACGAAAGTCCCCCGCCCTGCCTCGCCACTGACCAGGCCCATGGCCTCAAGCTCGCTGTACACCCGGCTGGCGGTGACCAGTGCCACGCCTTCGCGAACGGCCAGGTCCCGGTGGGTAGGCAGCCGCGTACCGGGTGGCAGTCGACCGGCGCGAATATCGGCAGCGAGGGTGTCGACCAACGTTTTGTAACGCGCGGAGGGCATCGGCAACTGTATCCATGACAATTTTTTGATTGTCCTGATACTGGCTTCTACGATGGGTACCTGACAACCCCGTCAGCACATGGGCGCGCTATGGAACAGACCTCTCGACTGCAAAAACCGGCCTTGAGCCAAAGCACCCGCGGCTGGATCAATGGCTTGATCGGCGTGGCGATCTTCAGCGGCTCGCTACCGGCGACGCGCGTAGCCGTCATGCAATTCGATCCGTTGTTCCTGACGTCGGCACGGGCGGCCATCGCGGCGCTGCTGGCCTTGATGCTGCTGTGGCTGTTGAAGCCGCAACGCCCGGCGCGGGCGCAGATGGGTTCGCTGATCGTGGTGGCAGCCGGCGTGGTGCTGGGTTTTCCGCTACTCACGGCGCTGGCCTTGCAGCACGTCACCTCGGCTCATTCGATCGTATTCCTGGGGTTGCTGCCGCTGGCGACCGCCATTTTTGCCGTGCTGCGCGGCGGTGAACGGCCACGGCGGGCGTTCTGGGTGTTTTCGCTGCTCGGTAGCGCCCTGGTGGTCGGCTTCGCCATCAGCCAGGGGCTGAGCGCTGCGCCCATGGGAGATCTGCTGATGCTGCTGGCCATCGTCGTCTGCGGCCTGGGTTACGCCGAAGGGGCGAAACTGTCGAGAAGCCTCGGCGGCTGGCAGGTGATCTGCTGGGCATTGGTGCTGGCGTTGCCGATGATGGCTACCCTGACGGCCGTGCTGCTGCCCTCTTCTTTGAGCTCGATCAGCACCGGCGCCTGGTGGTGCCTGGCTTATGTGTCGCTGTTCAGCATGCTGATCGGCTTCGTGTTCTGGTACCGCGGGCTGGCCGAGGGCGGCATCGCGGCGGTAGGGCAATTGCAGTTGCTGCAACCGTTCTTCGGCCTGGCGCTGGCCGCCGGGTTGCTGCACGAGCAAGTCAGCAGCGGGATGGTGGGGGTGACAGTCGCGGTGATCGCTTGCGTGGCAGGGGCCAGGCGGTTTTCGCGGTAATGTGCTGAATCAAATGCTAGCCCTGCAATGGCGCAGCCAGCCGATATTCTGCGGGGCTCGCAACTGAATCGGGCTTCCGTTTCGACCTCGCCCAACGACTTGTCGGGCCCTTGCTTGACGAATAGTATTGACGCAGCCTGCGCAGACACAGAGGTGTCCATGAAGAAGCCTACTCGCATACCTAAGCCCGTCATTGAGGCCCGCCTTGCAACCGAGGCGCGTCGACGCGTGCAGGAGAAGACCGGCAATCGAAACCCGTTCAGCGAAATCGCCTTGATTGAAAGGCTTGAGATTGAGGCGCTCGCTCGCTTGGCGAGCTAAGCACCGCGCTGCTGAGAGCTGCCCTAGGGCAGCTTTTCTTCCCGGCGTGGTTCACGCGGCTAGCTAAAGCTGCGCCTCGATCGCCGCCTTGTCGATGACCGACCACACCTTGCTGATCTTCCCCTCGCGGTACTCGTAAAAGACGTTTTCAGTGAAATACAGCCGCTTGCCGTTCACCGCAAGGCCGAGAAACTCGCCCTTGGGCGAGCAGTCGAATTCCAGCCGAGCGGCGATGCAGGGCGGATCGCACATCAGCAGGCCGATGTTGAAATGCAGGTCCGGGATGTCGGCAAAGTCCTTTTCAAGCATCTGCCGATAGCCGCTGACGCCCAGCAATCGGCCGTTGTGACACACGTCCGTGTCGACGAATTCGCCCAGGTGTGCCCAGTCCTGTTGGTTCAGGCAAGCGATGTAACTGCGGTAGCGGTCGACCAGAACGTGCTTGAGCATTCGATGATTCCCTTTTTATAGGTATGACAGCGTCAGGCACTATCGCAAAAACGCGGGGTGCGCGGACGGCCATCTGTCGCGCTTCATTGCCTGGCGACGCTGCCTTGGAGCGCCGATCGGGTGCCGGCAAGCGGCAGCAACTGCTCAATACCGAACCACAATGTGCTACGCACGTGGAATCACTCAAGCCCGCCAGCATGCACGAAACACAGCTTGTTGCCCTCCGGATCGCGGCAATAGGCGCCGTAATAATCCTCGGCATACTGGGGCCGCAACCCTGGGCCGCCTTCGTCTGTCGCGCCCAGGGCAATGGCGGTTTGCCAAGCCTGGCGCACCTGCTCTTGGGAGCGCGCGGCAAAGCTCACTTGCACGCCATTGCCGGGCGAGGCTGGCAGGCCGTTGTAGGGCAACTGCACGTAGAACTGCGGCCACGGCCTGTCGGGCGCCTGCCACCCGGCCCCCGCCGGCCCGCCGTCGTCTTCGTCCGGCAGGCGGATGAGGCCCAGATGGGGCAGCACCGCGGCATAAAAAGCGATCATGGCGCGCAGATCCCGGGCGCCGAGCTGGATATGGCTGAACATGGCGTCTCCCCAAGGTGCAGTAGGTGAATGCAGTCTAGATCGCTGCGGAGCATCCCGGCTCGCTTGCCCTAGGCCCTATCCACCACATCGAACGAATAACGGTTCTTGCCCGCGCTCTTGGCCTCGTACATCGCATGATCGGCATGCTGGATCAGCGTGCTGATGTCTTCCCCGTCGCGCGGGAACAGGCTGACGCCCATGCTGGCGTGGATATTCACGCTATGGCCGCCAATCAGCAGCGGCAGTTGCAGGCACAGGTGCAGGCGCTGCAACAGCGTGACGATTTTCTGCGGGTCCTGGACGTTCTCGAAGAAGATCACGAACTCGTCACCCCCAAGGCGGGCGACGTTATCGGCACCGTCACTGGCCGAGGTCAAAAGTCGCGCGACAGCCACCAGCACCTGATCGCCGAAGGCATGGCCGTACTGGTCGTTAAGCTGCTTGAAGTGATCGAGATCGACGAACAGCAAGGCCATCTTCTGACCATTGCGCCGCGCCGCCACCAGCGCCTGGTCCAGCAGCTCGAAGCAACGGCGGCGGTTGGGCAGATTGGTCAGCGGATCGTGGCGCGCCAGGTGCTCGAAGGCGGCGCGGCTGCGGGTCAAGTCCTCGAGCTGGCTGAGGATCTCCTGCTTCATGGCCAGGAAGCTGCGGCCCAGCACGCCGAGCTCGTCCTGCCGCGGTGCCAGGCCGCTGATCTTGCGCTCGCGAGAAAACAGCTCGACCGCATCGGTCATGTTGCGCAACGGGCGAATCAACGCGCGGGACACGATAAACGCCACCAGCAACGCCAACAGGCTGAAGAACAGCGCAATGCGCGCGATATCGGTGCCGGCCCGCGAGGCCTGCGCCAACACGTGGGCCTGTGGCTGGCCCAGCCCCAGCACCACGAACGGCTCGGAGTTGAGGGTGTCATTGGACAGCCGCACGAAGGCCGCCACCAGGCGTTCCTCCCGCGGCTGCTCGACGCTGCGGCTGATCAGGCTATGGGCGCGGGTGTCGCCGAGCAACTGAGCCACATCGGGAAACTCGTCCTGCAGGAACAAGCGCCGCCCCAGATCGAAACCGAAGGTGCGGCGGTGATCCGGGTGGACCAGCAGATCGCCCCAGCGATTGGCCAGATAGACCTGATATTCGCTCGGCAGATCGCTTTGCAGTTGGGTGAACAGCTGATCGAGGTCGACGTTGATGACGATCAGCGCGAAGACCTTGCCCGCGGCATCGACCACCGGCGTGCTGACGTGTAGCGTCGGCTTGCCCAGCCCGGAGTGCGCACCCTGCTCGTGATTGATCACGATAGGCGAGATGCGCACCTCGCCCGGCTTGAGGCGCAGTGCCTCGAACACGTAGGAATAATGGGCTTTTTCCTGCAGATCCGTGCCCTCGACCCGGACGATGCGCCCACCATCGCGGTCCTGTCGGACCCATTCCAGGCCATGGTCGCTGGCGCTGATCAAGCGAATCTGCATGTAGTCGGGATGGGCGATCAGCATCGCCCGGAACGACGCCGCCAGATCGTCCTGCACCCCGGCACGCTGGCGCGGATCGCTGACGGCGGCCAGGCTCGCCAGATGCGGCGCATTGCTCAGCACCGTGGCGTCCAGGGAGATATTGCGCAAGCTGCTGTGCAGGTTGCGTCCCAGCACCTGCACCGAGGTGAGCAAATCGCGCTCGGCGGCCTGCAGCATCACTTCGCGCGAGTTGTTGTAGATCGAATAACCCGCCAACACCGTCGGCAGGATCCCGAAGACCGCCATCAGGCAACCCAGCTTGAACGCGATACCGAATTTCATCGCGCCTCCAGCAGCGGCGGCGGCTCACCGGACAGAATGCGCTGCCAGAGCGCGGCCCTGCGCGCGTCGTCTTCGACCGGCCGCAACCATATCAGGTGGCTGGAGGTACTGGCGCCGTCCGGGTCCTGCAAGGTGTTGGCCAGCCCTTGACGTTCGCTGAGCAGAGCACTCACCTGCGGCTCGAGCATGTAGTTGATCCACAGACTCGCCAGCGCCGCATCCCGGGCACCCTGGCTGATGGCCCAACAGTCGAGCCACGCCAGCGCGCCTTCCCGGGGGATGACGTAGCCGACGTCGGCACCTGCGTCCTGCAATTGCCGAAGCTGCTGACGGCCATAGTTGGCGAAAATCAACGCAGCCTCGTGACTGCGAAACAGTTCGGCGGCCTCTTCCGGCAGCGTATAGAAAGTCAGCACGTTACGGCGCAGCGCAATCAGGCGCTCGGATACCTTGGGGAAGTCTTGAGGCTTGATCTGGAACGGATCGCCACCCAAGGACAAGCTGGCCAGAGAGAAATTATGGTTGCTGGTGTTGAACGCCAGCACGCGCCCCTGGAACGCTGGGTCCCACATGCTGTTGAGGGAGTCCGGCGGCTGGCTGAACTGCTTGCGATCGTAGATCAGGCCCATATCGGACCACACGTACGGGACCGCATACAGCTTGCCGTTGACACGGATATCGGGAATGCGCGAGTAATCCCGAAAACGCGGCAGTTGCTGCGCGGTGTTACTGACCCGCGCGGGCACCAGCGGCTGCAACAGCCCCTGCGCGATATAGTTGTGGATCTCGGCGGTGTTGGCGGCGATGACGTCGAAGTTGCCCCCCTGGTTCTCGCCGATCTTGCTGCGCAGGGCCTCGTCGCTGCCCACCAGGGTGATTTCGACCTTGACCTTGTAGCGTTTCTCGAAAGTCTGCACCACATCGCTGTCGGCATATCCCGGCCACGTCAGCACCCGCAGCGTGCGCTGCTCTTCGGCCTGCACCTGCGTCGCGGTGAGGAACAGCAGTAGGGCCAGCCAGAAGAGGCGCAAGTAGGACATGGGCGAAGCTCGGGGACACGCGATACGGCGGAGTATACAGATGGCAATGTGCCGCTGCTTGTTATCGTGATTTGGCTGGTGGCCCTTTGGTCGGATGGTTTTTTTATCACTGACGGCCAACTTTCCAGGGGGCCTAGGTCAACTCCACATAGCCTTGTATCAGCCCTGTTTCATACGGCCTGAATCTCGGCATTTGCCGAAGCTCAAGGCTTATGCGCTGGGCAGTCCATTGATGCAGCTCGCAACCATAACAGCTGCCAAGGGAAGCGGGTCGCTGCCCGGAACCCCCAGCGAACTGCGCAGTTGACGGCAATGCCAAGCGCCGATGCTGCCTCAGCCCCGCCCCATCCACTCCAGCGCATCCGCCCCCGCCGCCACCCGCAGCGGACTGTCCGGCGCATTGGCAACCTGCCATACCGCTTCAGCCACGTCCTGCGCATGGGTGATGGTCGTGTCCTGCCCCCACGCCGCGAACACGCTCTGAGCCAGTTCGTTATAAGCCTGCGGGATGCTGTCCTGCATCTTCGCCCGCGCGTTGTCGCCGAACCGCGTGGCCGGCGCACGCCCTGGCAACACCAGGTTGACCCGCACGTTGAAAGGCGCCAATTCCACGGCAAGGGACGCGGTAAAGGCATCTACCGCCGCCTTGCTCGCCGTGTACACCGCCAGCAGCGGCAAGGATTTGAGGGTCACGGCCGAGGTGACGTTGATCACTACCCCGGCCCGGCGTTGGCGAAACTGCGGCAGCACGGCCTGGGTCATGGCGATGGTGCCCAGGGTGTTGGTGTCGAACACCTGGCGGGTGATATCCATCGAGGTACCTTCGAGGGCGCCGAACATGCCGATGCCAGCGTTGTTGACCAGTACGTCGATCGGCCCGGCCGCCGCGATGGCGTCCTGGATACTCTGGGGGTCGGTGACGTCCAGGGCGAGCAACTGCAGGCGCTCGGATTGCGGTAGCAGGTCTTCGCGCACGGTGCGCAGGGTGGCGATGACCTTCCAGTCGCGGGCGAGGAAATATTCGGCGATGGCCAGGCCAAAGCCCGACGAGCAACCGGTGACAAGGACGGTTTTCATGGTGACTGTGCTCCAGATAATGATGGGGCAAACCAAGATAGGCGTAAGCCATCGGACTGACTACAATCGAAAGTCCGTCAATCATTCGTAGCAGTCCACCATGATCGATCCTCTGGCCGAAGTCGTCACCTTGCTGCAGCCCCGCCCCGCGCTGTCGAAAATGGTCAGCAGCGCCGGGCGCTGGCGTATTCGCCGCGCCGACCTGGGCCAGCCCTTCTACTGCGCAGTGGTGACCGGTGGCTGCCTGCTGGCGGTCGACGGGCATGCGCCAATTCAGTTGAACGCGGGAGATTTCGTGCTGATCCCCGCCGTGCATGAGTTCACCGTCTCCAGCCTCGAGCCGCTGCCCAGCGACGCGCCCGACAGCACGCCAATGCTGGTGCGCCCGGGCGAAGTCAGAATCGGCGATCCAGAGGCCCCCATCGATACCCGGCAACTGGTCGGCCACTGCGTGTTCGGCTCGCCGGATGCAGCCTTGCTGGTCTCGTTGCTGCCGCGCCTGATCCATATCCGCGGTGATCAGCGTCTGGCGACGCTGGTGCAATGGGTCAGCGATGAATCCCGCGCCCAGCGGCCGGCGCGCGAGGTCATTCTCAAGCACCTGCTGGAGGTGATGCTGATCGAGGCCTTGCGCACCTGCGCCGACACCTCGGCGACGCCCGGGCTGCTGCGCGGGCTGGCCGATGAACGCCTGGCGGTGGCGATTAGGCTGATGCACGCCGATCCGACTCGACCCTGGACCGTCGCGCAGTTGGCCAAGGCCGCCGCCCTCTCCCGCTCATCCTTTTTCGAGCGCTTCAGCCGCGCGGTGGGCATGGCACCGATGGCCTATCTGCTGGCCTGGCGCATGGCCCTGGCCAAGGACCTGCTGCGCCGCAGACAAGGCAGCATCGCCGACATCGCGCAACAGGTCGGCTACAGCTCGGCGAGCGCCTTCAGTGTTGCCTTCAGCCGGCATGCGGGCCTGTCGCCGTCGGTCTATGCCTCGGGCGCGGCGAGCCCGTCGCAGCAATTGCTGGCCGAGGCTTGACGATTCAGGCGGTGATGCGAAAAGGCCGCTGCCAGCCCCTAGGTGCCTTGAACCACTGGCTCGACGCTTGTGCGTGTCGTCGGGCAAAAAAATCCGCCCCGCATACGCCGATGAGTGTTACTGCGCCGCACTCACCATCGCACGCAACAACACCGCGCAACCGGCCCCCAGATCCTCAGGCGTGGCGTTCTCGATCTCGTTGTGGCTGATGCCGCCTTCGCAGGGCACGAAGATCATGCCGGCCGGGCCCAGTTCGGCGATGAAGATCGCATCGTGGCCGGCGCCGCTGACGATATCCATATGGCTCAAGCCCAATTGCGCCGCCCCGTCGCGCACGGCATCGACGCACTCGGGGGCGAAGTCCAGCGGCGGAAAGTCGGCGGTGGGTGTCAGCACATAGGTCAAGCCATTCCGGGCGCAGGTGTCGTCAATGGCTTGCTGCAATTGGTCCACCATCGCCTGCAGCTTGTCGCTGTGCAGATGACGAAAATCGATGGTCATCTTCACCTCGCCCGGGATCACGTTGCGCGAGCCGGGATGCAGGTTCAGACAGCCGACCGTGCCGCACGCGTGAGGCTGACTGGCGTTGGCGATACGGTTGACCGCAGTGACCAAATCTGCGGCGCCGACCAGGGCGTCCTTGCGCAGGGACATCGGCGTCGGCCCGGCATGGGCTTCGACGCCGCTCAGGGTCAGGTCGAACCATTTCTGGCCCAGACAGCCCATGACCACACCGATGGTCTTGCGTTGGTCTTCGAGAATCGGGCCCTGCTCGATATGCGCCTCGAAGTAGGCACCCACCCCATGGCCGAGCACCGGGCGTGTGCCGGCATAACCGATGCGCTGCAGTTCGTCGCCCACGCCGAGCCCTTGTTCGTCTCGCTTGGCGAGGGTCTCGGCGAGGTCGAATTTACCGGCGAAGACCCCGGAGCCCATCATGCACGGCGGAAAACGCGAGCCTTCTTCGTTGGTCCACACCACCACTTCGATCGGCGCGGCGGTGTCGAGGTTGAGGTCATTGAGGGTACGGATGACTTCCAGGCCGGCCAATACGCCGAAGCAGCCATCGAACTTGCCGCCGGTGGGTTGGGTATCGATGTGGCTGCCGGTCATGACCGGGGCGCGCTGCGGATCCCGACCCGGGCGGCGGGCGAAGATATTGCCGATGGCATCGACGCTGACGTCGCAGCCGGCGTCGGTGCACCACTGTACGAACAGATCACGGGCCTGGCGATCGAGATCGGTCAGGGCCAGGCGGCAGACCCCACCCTTGACCGTGGCGCCGAGCTGGGCGAGGTCCATGAGCGACTGCCAGAGGCGCTGGCTGTTGATCAGCGGCGCGCTGGTAGCGATGGGGCTGGTGGAGGTGGACAGGTTGTTCATGGTGGTTCTCCAATGGCATGTGTGCAGTCTTCGCCGGCCTCTTCGCGGGCAAGCCTTGCTCCCACGGGTGGGAGTCTGTGGGAGCAAGGCTTGCCCGCGAAGGGGCTGTGTGAACGCCTTCAAACTCCGGCGATACGCACTGCCAGCTTCACCAGGCTCAAATCACTGCCGCGTGGCCCCATCAGCGAAATCCCCAACGGCGCGCCGTCCTTGTTGACCAGCGGCATGGTCAGCTGCGGCATGCGGCACAGCACGGCGATCGCCAGCAGGTGATGGGAGATCTGCCGGGTCTGCTCGATCTCTTCATCCTTGGCGCTCAGCAACGGCGCGATGTCCGGCACGGTGGGCATGACCAGCACGCGATTGCCCAGCAGTTGCTCCCAGCGCGCCGCGAAGCTTTCTCGCAACGCACAGGCGCCGTTGTACTGCTCATCGGTCACCGCCTTGGACCAGGCGAAACGCGCGGCCACGTCAGGCCCGAGCGCCAGGCCGTTGCGCTCGATGAACTCGCCCTGCGCCTCCCAGGCCTCGCGTCCTTGAATGTAACGGAACGCCCAATAGGCGTCTGTCAGGGACGGCAATTCACCTTCCAGCCGTTGCAGCGGGCCCGCCACCGCGCTGATTTGCGCCAGGGCCGGAGCCAAGGCATCGATGGACGCCGCCGGCAGCATTGCGAACAGTTCGTCACTGCTCAGCAAGGACGGCTGAGCCGGCAACGGCGCCGAGTCCTCACCGAGCAGGCACTCGCCCACCAGCCCGAACAGCTTGGCGTCACGGGTGAAAAAGCCTGCGGTGTCCATGCTTTCGCACAGCGCCTGGGTGTTCGCCAGCGACAGTCGGCCATGGCTCGGACGCAGGCCGAACAGCCCGCAATAACTGGCCGGGGTACGCACCGAACCACCGGTGTCGCTGCCCATGGCAAAGTCGCACAAGCCATTGGACACCGCCGACGCCGAGCCCGAAGACGAGCCCCCCGGGATGCGATCGTGGGCCGCGCCGTTGCGCGGCGTGCCGTAGTGAGCGTTCTTGCCGCTCATGGAGAACGCCATCTCGTTGGTGTGGGCCTTGCCCACCAACTCGGCACCGGCATCGAGCAAGCGCTGAATGATCGGTGCGGTCTGCGTCTTGATCCCGGACATCGCCAGCACGTGCGGGTTGCCACCGCCCGTGGGGTAGCCGGCGACGTCGAACAGGTCCTTGGCGGCGAAGGTATAGCCGCTCAAGGGACCACTGGCCGCATGGGCCACGGCGACCGCAGGATAAGGCATGAAGGCGAACGCTGAATCGGTCATGACAAGGACTCGCAAAGGGATTGAACAGGCACCTGCTGCCAGTGGTGGCAGCTCACGCGGTGGTCGGCGATAACGGTTTCGCTGGCAGGCACGGTGCTGCGACAGACATCGGTGGCCTGCGGGCAGCGGGGGGCGAAGGTGCAACCGGGCGGCAGCTTGGCCAGGTCAGGCGGCGCGCCGGGGATGCTGATCATGCGCTCGCCTTTGCGCAGGCCATCCTTGGGCCGCGTGCCCAGCAGTACCTTGGTGTAGGGGTGTTGGGGGTTGTCGAGCAGCTCGGCCAGCCTGGCCTGCTCGACGATGCGCCCGCCGTACATCACCGCCACGCGGTCGGCCACTTCCACCGCAGCGCCGATGTCGTGGGTGACGAAAATGATCGACAGCCCCAACGCCTGCTGCAGCTCGCGCAGCAGGATCAGAATCTGGATCTGCACCGTGGCGTCCAGCGCCGTGGTCGGCTCGTCGGCCAGCAGAATCTGTGGCTGACAGGCCAGCGCCAGGGCGATCATCGCCCGCTGGCGCATACCGCCGGACATCTCATGGGGGTAGGCATCCAACCGCTGTTCCGGGCTGGGAATGCGCACCCGGCGCAAGGCTTCAAGAGCCTGACTGCGAGCCTCGGCCTTGGACAACGGCTGATGCCGGCGCAGCGCTTCGATGATCTGCTGGCCGATGGTATAGACCGGGTCCAGGGCCAGCAGCGGCTCCTGGAAAATCATCGCCGCCACCGGCCCGCGCAAGGCCTGCAGCTGGCTGCGGGACAAGGCCATGAGGTCCTGGCCGACGATCTCGATCTGGCCTTCAATCTGCGTCGAGCGTTCGGAATGCAGGCGCATCAAGGCGCGCAAGGTTACGCTCTTGCCCGAGCCGGATTCGCCGATCAGCGCCAGCACTTCACCTTTGGCGACTTCCAGACTGACGCCGTTGACCGCCGACAACGTCTGCCCACCGCGCTTGAAACGCACCTTGAGGTCGCGCACGGCGACCATGGGTTGTTCGCTCATGCCAAGGCTCCTGTGTAGATCAACTCGGGCGCCGGACTGCGGCTGTGCCCTGCCCCCGGCTGCACCATCAGGCAGGCGGCGTAGTGATTGTCAGCGGTAGCGGTCAGCGCCGGCGCGGTTTGTCCGCAGATCGCTTCGGCGTGGGGGCAGCGGGTATGGAAACGGCAGCCCGGCGGCGGATCGATCGGGCTGGGCGGGTCACCGGAAAGCGGCGACTCGAGGGTGCGCAGGCCCGGGTCCATGGACGGCATCGAGGTCAGCAGCGCCTGGGTGTAAGGATGCTGCGCGGCCGAGAACAACGACTCGGCGGGCCCGACTTCGACGATTTCACCCAGATACATGACCATGATCCGATCGGACAGATAACGCACCACGTGCAGGTCGTGGCTGATGAACACGTAGGTCAGTTGCAGGCTGTCCTTGAGGTCCTGCAGCAGGTTCAGCACCTGGGCTTCGACGGATTTATCCAGGGCCGACACCGCCTCGTCGAGGATCACCAGCCGCGGGTCCACCGCCAGGGCGCGGGCGATGTTCACCCGCTGGCGCTGGCCTCCCGAGAGCTCATGGGCGTAGCGGCCGGCGAAGCGCCCCGGCTCCAGGCCCACGCGGTCCAGCAGGTCGCGGGCGCGTTCCAGCGACTCGCGGCGACTGACGCCATGCACCGACGGCCCAAACGCCACCGACTGCTCCATGGTCAGGCGTGGATTGAGGGACGAATAGCTGTCCTGAAATACCATCTGCACCTGACGCCGATAATCGCGCAGAGGCAGTTGATGGCCGCCCACGGTCATGGCGTCGAACACCAGTTCGCCGCTGTCGTGGGCAATCAACTGCATCAGCAGCCGCGCGGTGGTGGACTTGCCGCAACCGGACTCGCCGACCACGCCCAGGGTCTCGCCCTTGTGCACCACGAAGTCGATGCCATCGACGGCGCGCACGACGTTCTTTTTGCCCAGACCGCCCTTCACGGGAAAGTGCTTGACCAGTTTCTCTACTTTCAGCAGGGGTTGCGCCGGACCGCCAATATCACGTGGGTTCATGCTCAGCTCCTGATCGCCATGGCCGCCCGCAAGCGGTCGGCGAGCACGTTGAATGAGATCGAGGTGATGAAGATCATCGCCCCCGGCAAGGCCGATACCAGCGGCTGGGTGTAGATCGCGGTACGCAAGGTGTTGAGCATCAAACCCCACTCCGGCTCCGGCGGCGTCACCCCAAGGCCGAGGAACGACAGGCCGGAGGCAAGAATCATCGACACCGAGATCAAGCCGGTGGTGAAGACGAAGATCGGCCCCAGTACGTTGCCCAGCACCTGCGTGCGGATGATGGTGAAGGCCCCGGCCCCTGAGGCCCGCGCCGCTTCGATGTAATCGCGGTTGCGCACCTGGGTGGTGACGCTCTCGGCGATCCGCGCCACCTGCGGCACGAACACCAGGGTCAGGGAGATCAGTGCGTTGTTGACCCCCGCCCCCAGCGCGCCGGAAAAGGCGATGGCCAGCAGCACCGACGGAAACGCATAGAACACGTCCACGGTGCGCATGATCAGGCTGTTCAGCCAGCCGCCGAAGTAGCCGGCGATCACACCGATGGCGCCGCCGATGAAAAACGCGAAGATCACCGGCGTGATGCCCATGAACAGCGACAGCCGCGCGCCCAGCATCAGCCGCGAGAGCAAGTCCCGGCCCAGTTCGTCGGTGCCCAGCGGGAAGCCCGGCGTGCCGATCGGCTTGAGGCGTTTGAACATCGAGGTGGTAAAGGGATCACCCGGCACTATCCACGGGCCCAATATCGCCAGCACCAGCAACGCCAGGATCACCAAGGCCACCGCCAGGGCGACCGGATCGCGGCGCACGCGGCCGAACACTTCGCGCCAGTAGCCCGGCGAACTTTCGACTGCTGCAATGACCGGCGCGGCCGGTCGTACCATCGACAGGTTCATGCTCAGCCCCTCTTGATGCGTGGATCGAGCAGCGTCTGCAGGATGTCGACCAGCAGATTGAGCGCGACGAAAAACAACGCCAGCACCCAGATCGTGCCCTGCAGCAAAGGCAGGTCACGCTGGAAGATCGCCGAGTTGAGCAACAGCCCTGTGCCGGGCCAGGCGAACACGGTTTCGACCAGGATCGAGCCGCCCATGAGGTAGCCGATCTGCAGGCCCATGACCGCCATGGCGGTGGGCGCGGCGTTCTTCACCACATGCAGGAACAGCCCCCACTCGCCCAGGCCCTTGGCGCGCAGGCCGATGATGAATTCCTGGGACAGGATCTCCGCCACCTGGGCGCGCACGGTACGGGCGATGATGCCGGTGGGGATCACCGACAAGGTGATGGCCGGCAGGATCATGAACTGCAGGTGCGCCCAGTCCCACGCCCAGGCCGACTGGCCCATCGGGCCGCCGCCGGTAGCGGGCAGCCAGCCCAGTTGCGAAGAGAAGACGATGACCATCAGCATGCCCAGCCAGTAGTGCGGCACGCTGACGCCGATGGCCGAGAACGCCGAGGCGATCTTGTCCAGCCAGCTGTCCTGGAAGTAGCCGCCGACAAAGCCGAACAGGCTGCCGAGGACGAAGCCGAACAGCGTCGCCAGCACCGCCAGGCGCAACGAGAAGCTGACCGCGTTGAGCACTTCGCTGCTGACCGGTCGGCCGCTGGCAATGGACATGCCCAGGTCGCCGTGCAGCGCGTGCCAGATCCACAGACCGAACTGCACGGGCAAGGGTTTATCGAAGCCGTAGGCGGTTATCAGCTGTTGGCGCAGGGCCTCGGAGGCGTCCGGCGGCATCACCGATACCAGCGGGTCGCCGGGGGCCATGTGCACCAGCATGAAACACACCAGCGCCACGCCCAGCAGGATCGGGGTCGCCAACAGCACACGGCGCAAGATATAGGCAAGCATGGGCTTTCCTCTTGGGGACTATCACGGTTTTGCGCTTGGATCGCTCCTGTAGCGAGGGGGCTTGCCCCCGAAAAGTGCGTCAGCAACATAGATGCCGCTGACACGATTTATCGGGGGCAAGCCCCCCCGCTACAGGTATGCAGGCTTCTCTAGTCCTGCTTGGACACCAGCGTCAGATCGATGAACCAGCTCTGCGGCTGCACCACACCGGTCACCTTCGGCGAAATCGCCCGTGGGCCGACGTCGTGGGCGACGAACAGGAACGGCACTTCATCGACGATGGCCGCATGCAGCTTGCCCGATGCGTCATCCAGCGCTTTGGGATCGAAGGAATTGCGCACCTGGGTGATCAGTTGCTCGACCTTGGGCGAAGCGAAGTAGCCCCAGTTGTTGGAAACCGGCGGGAAGGCCTTCTCGCTGGAGAAACGCACCATGCCGAAGTACGGGTCCATGACCGCCGCGCTGACGTTGATCGCATTCGCGCCCTGGGCCGCAGGGTCCTTGGCGCCCAGACGCCAGCCGCTGAACAGGGTGTTCCATTCGGTGACGGCGATGTCGACGTCGAAATAGCAGCTCTTGAGGCTCTGCTGGATATATTCGTTCATCGGCAGCGGCTGCATCTGCCCGGAGCCGGATGCTGAAGTCAGGACCTTGACCTTGACCGGGTGATCTTTGCTGAAGCCCGCCTCGGCCATGAGCTTTTGCGCGGCGGCCTGGTCATAGTGGATCTTGAATTCGGGGTTGCCGTACCACGGCGAATCCTTCTCGTAGATACCGGTGGCTTCCTGCATGTAGCCGCCCAGATAGGCTTTCAGCTCGCTGCGATCCAGGCACAGGTTGGCCGCCTGGCGTACGCGTTTGTCCAGCCACGGCGAACCGGGGGCGAAGGAGAACTGCCAAGGCCACAGGTGCGGCTGGCCGTTGGCGTAGATCTTGAAACCCTTGCTCTTGATCTGATCCATGGCATCGGGCGCCGGGGCTTCGATCCAGTCGACCTGGCCGGACAGCAACGCGGCGGTGCGGGCGTTGGCCTCGGGCAGCGGGATCAGCACCACGTGGTCGACTTTGGGAACACGTTTCGGATCCCAGTAACCTGGGTTCTTGTCCAGCACCAGTTCCTGGCGCGGCACCATGCGGTCCATCTTGAACGGCCCGGTCCCCACCGAATGGGCGGCGAAGGCGGTCCAGGCCAGCTTGGAGCGCTCGGCCGGATCGGTGGTGGTGGCCGGCACTGCGTCGAAATCCTTCTGCCAGGCGGTCGGCGAGGCCATGAACAGGTTGGTCAGGTTGTACGGCAGCACCGCATCGGGTTCGCTGGTGGTCAGTTCGACGGTGAGGTCGTCGATCTTCTGCGCGCTGCGCAAGGTCGGCATGCGCGAGACGGTCATGCCGATCTGCCCCGGCGCATATTGCGCGGCTTGCTTGTCGAGCACCTTGTTGACGTTCCACACCACGGCATCGGCGTTGAAGGCCGAGCCGTCGTGGAATTTCACCCCGGGGCGCAGCTTGAAGATCCACTTGGTGTGGTCATCGGGCTTGACCGCCCATTCGGTGGCCAGGCCAGGTATCAGCGCACTGGGCTTGTCGCCCTGAGACAGGTCCCACTCCACCAACGAGTCGAACATGGTGATACCGGTAAAGCGGTTGCCCTCGTAGCCTTGATCCGGCTGACCGTAGGTCAATGGGATATCCGCCGCCGTCATGGCGATGCGCAGCGTGCTTTCGGCCATCGCGGCCAACGGCGACAAGGCACCGACGGCGATCGAGCAGGCCAATGCCAGCCGGGTAAAACTGCGTGCGCGGATTACTGAAGCGTGCGTCATGGCGTAGGTCCCATCAGTCAGTTAAGGAGAGCTGAGAGGGTCCAACGCAATGGCCATACCAACTTTTACCAGATGGTCTGACGAAAGGTTCACGGCTGGCAATTTCCACTTGATTTTCAACGGGATGGACACCGCAAAAAATCCCTCGAGAAAATCACCCAAACGTTTGGGTAGTGTTGCGCGATGTTTCGTGCAATCTTTTGGTACGCCGCGCTCCATAGTGGCGCAGCTGCGGGAGATGATGCGTTTGGCGCCGCCAAGCCTGTGCAAGGGGCGGCGTGAAATGCGACCCTGCGCCCCAGTTTCCCTGCGCACAGGCCTACCTCCATGAACAAACGTCCGGCCACGCTTCGCGGTATCGCCCAGGCACTCGACATCCATGTGTCGACCGTGTCGCGCGTGCTCAACGGCACCCTCGATCACGCCGGGCGTGCCGCGTCCAAGGAAACCATCGAGCGCATTCGCGCCCTGGCCGCCAGCCTCGACTACCAACCCAATACCCACGCGCGGACCCTCAAGACCCGTCACAGCCACGAGATCGCGGTGCTGGTGCCCAGGCTCTCGGATATCGTCCTGGCGACCATCTACGAAGGCATCGACGAAGCCGCCGGTGCCGAGCGCTATACCACCTTCGTGGCCAACACCCTGGATCGCCCCGAGCGTCAGCGCGAGCGCGCCGAGCGGGCCCTGGCGCGCAATGTCGCGGGCTTGATCATCAGCGACGTGCATTGCACCGCCGAGCCCGGGTTTCTGGAAGAACTGCAGGAACGCCAGGTGCCCTTCGTGCTGGTCAGCCGCCGCCGCGGCGAGCATTGCTCGGTCACCTCGGACGATGAAATGGGCGGTCGCCTGGTGGCCGAACATCTGTTCGCCCAAGGCCACACCCGGGTCGCGGTGATCGCCGGCGAATCCCACAGCAGCAACGCCCGGGACCGCACCGCGAGCTTCGTCGCCTACTACCACGAACGCGGCATCGAGATCGGCGCCGAGCGCATCATCCCCGGCCGCTTCGACACCGAGGCCGGCTTCAGCATCGGTGAACGGCTGCTCGCCCACCCGCAGCCACCCACGGCGATATTCGCGGTCAACGACTTTCTGGCGATCGGGCTGTTCGGGGCCATGCGCAATCGCGGCCTGGTGGCCGGCCGCGACATCGCCGTGGTCGGCTACAACGACACCCCCCTGGCCGCCCACCTGCAACTCACCAGCATCAGCACCAGCATGCATGCCCAGGGCGTGCGGGCGGTGGAGACCCTGCTCAAACGCCTCAAGGGCGAGCCGGTGCAGTCGTATCGGTTTGCGGCGCAGTTGATCGTTCGGGAGAGTAGTGTGTGCTCACCTCGATAGCTTTGTTGCGCAGCGTCATGCATCAGCTGCGCACAAAGGCCATCAGCAGCCCGTAATCCCCGGCGTCCGCCGCGCGCAAGCCTTGGATATAGTCACGGCGCACCTCGCTGGTCGATGCAGCCCTACGACTTCCCCAGGAGAACTCAGGCTGGCCACAGCGCTTGAGCAGCGCATCAGCCATGTAGCGCGCATGTCGCCCATTGCCATTGGGAAAGGGATGAATCCACACCAGCTCGCGATGAAAGCGCGCGGCGATCTCGTCGATCGCGAAAATCTCGTGCTCAACCCACCACTGCGCATTGCCCAGCAACTGGTTGAGCTTCACGGCAATCTGCAGCGGTTCACAGCCGATGTTCTTTTCGGTACGACGAAAGGTGCCAGCCCACTTCCAGGTCGCATTGAACATGCGTTTGTGCAGCTCGCGCGCGAACTTCTCGCTAAACACATCGGGAGCTTTCTGGCGATTCAACCACCGCCTAGCCTCCAGCAGGTTTTCCGCTTCCCATTCGTCCAACTCACCTTGAGTCGCGATGTGCCTGGGCTTCAGACCAGCCGCTTCGTCAGGATCGAGTGGTGTCTGCCCAGGCTGAAGCATCGCTTCTATCGCCATAATCGCGTCCATGCGCCGGCCAGCAGTTCCTCACGCCGCTCGGCTACCTTGCGCTCGACAAAGGCGTCGCCAGGGCGCTGGTCTTCGAGCGCCATGGTATGCGACACGCTCATGACTTCTTGACGGGCGATGGCTTCGGCTCGCTCCTCGACCATGTCGTGCAATGGTTTTTTCGGGATCAGCGCATACACCAGCTCACAGTCAAGGCCATTGGCTAACTTGCGCAGTTGGCCGAGAGTAATTCGGTCGTCGGCCTCCGCGATCTCGGATTTCTGCAGTGTCGAGGGAGCTACACACAGCAATGCTGCCTGGCTACGAATAGAGCGACCGATGGACTCACGGATCGACCGTAGCCAACCACCTGGAGGTATCGGTTTGCCCTTGACCGGAGAAAAGGCGTCTAGAGCCCGTTCAACTTGAATCATCCGCAGCTTGTTGAGCGAAGAAGTACCCATTTTATCCTGCCCTGATCGCTCATCTGCAATCAAAAATTTGGTTTTTGTATCCCCAAAAGCGTTTAAATAATCACATGTTGATAGCTTATAGGGAAACGAATTTAGCCATTTCGAACGCTTATAGGGTATCAAACTATTTCAAATCGAACGCCTAAAGGCTTACGTTAACATAAAAAAGAACGCCTATAGGCGTTCAAAAATCGCTATCTACAAGCATCGCGCGGCTTTACGCCGCAATAGCCGCCATCAACCCCGCCTGATCGGCAATGACCCGAATCCCGACCTTCTGCATCGCCGCCAGCGCGTCGATCCCCCCTTGTGCGCTGATGCCACGGCAGGCCGGCAGGTACAGCAACACCGCGAAACCCGCCTCGGCCAGTTGCAGGGCTGTGGTCTTGACGCAGAAATCCAGCGCCAGGCCGCCGACGATCACCTGCTCGATGCCCTTGGCCCGGAGGAACTCGATCACACCGGTGGACAGTTTGTTGTCGAGGTCGTGATAGCAGGCGCCGTAGGGGTGAAGGTCCGGCTCCACGCCCTTCCACACGAAGTAGTCGTAGTCATAGGGCGTCGGCAGTTCGTCCAGCAGGGTGAAGCCCTCGGTGCCCGGTACGCAATGGCTGACCCAAGTGACGTCGGCGTGCTTGAGGCCGGTGGGCTTGAGCATGTTTTCGTGGCCGGTCACCAGCCAGGCGGGGTTGCTGGCGTGGGCATCCTTGCTGCCGACCCGCAGGCTGGCGAACCCGGCCATGAAATTCAATTCGCCGCCGATCCGGTCGCCGCCAGTCACCGGCAGCTCGTCAGGGCACAGCGGGGTGAAGGACTTCTGTGCATCGACATCGAATGAGGCGGTGAGGCGTTTGCTGATGGTCATTGCGAGTTCTTCCGTGGCTGGATTTATCACTCAAAGCAGGCACAGCGCTCTGAAACAGGCATCGAGGCGAAGGATACGCGTGAATGATCTTCAACGTGCAGGGGTCATTCCGAGCGGGCTTTGGCCTGGCGTGAGGTGAACCGAGAGGGCTCGGTAGCCGAAGGCTTGTTTGCGGGGCAGATAAAAACGCCGCCGAATCAGACGCGAAGCATTCACCAATCTGTGGTTCGTCGTCGATGATCAGCACGGTTGCCGGCCGCGTCATCAATCCGCCTCCAGATCGGCATAAGGCTGCGTCGGCAACGGCAGCCACAATGAAATACAGGTGCCCTTGCCGTCGATCCCCTGATCCACCTCGACACGCCCACCGTGGGCGCCCACCATGCCTTGGCAGATCGCCAGCCCCAGGCCCGTACCCTGCCCGCCTCGATCACCGCGCGCTGCGGTGTAGAACATATCGAAAATCTTCGTGCGTTCTTCCTCGGGAATGCCCGGTCCCTCGTCGCTGACACTGAAGACAATGAACACCTGATGCACAGACGCCGCGACTTCGATACGCCCGCCAAGGGGCGAGAATCTCGCCGCGTTCTCCAGAACGTTGACCAACGCCTGCTCGATCAGCGCTGCATGCACGTAGAGAAGGGGTATCTCGGTGGGTACCTGCACGCTGACCCTCAGTCCAGCCAACACCGAACGCAGGCGGCCCACCGCACTGCCGACGATATCCGCAGGTGCTACCCAGTCGCGCGCCAGCTTCAGGGCGCCGTGGCCAAGCCGGGTCATGTCCAAGAGATTTTGAATGTAACGATCCAGCCGCTCGGCTTCGTTGCGGGTGCCTTCCAGCAGTTCAATCCGGTCGCTTGCGGGAATAAGGTCGCCAAGCTCCAACAGGCTGTCGATACTGCCGCGCATCGATGTCAGTGGGGTTCTCAGATCGTGAGACACCGACGCCAGCAACGCGCTGCGCAGTTGCTCGGTCTCCCCATGCAAGCGCGCGGCCTCCAGATCCTCAACCAGATTCGCCCGAGCCAACGCCTGGGCCAACGGCTGACTCAACGCACTCAGCAGCCTTCGCAGTTCGCCACTCAGGGCGCCGTCATGACGCTCCGAGACGGCCATCAACGCCAGTACTTGCCCCTCCAGCGAGATTGGCCACCACCACCATCGGCCGGCGGGCAAGGTCCCCGTGCCTTTGCCGGCGGCCTGGTCGTGCCGCCCCGCCCATTCTCCAGCCGCCCGCTCCGACTCGGAAAATTGCTCGCTGCCGCCATTGGCCGCGCTCCAGGTATCGCCGGACTTCTGCAACAGGCAGACCTCCAGCCCCGGCCAGCCCTGCAGATGCTGAGACGCGGCATTGAGCACAGCCTGTCGGTCAGTCGAGGCGGCCAGGCTGCGGGACAACTCCAGCAAGCGCGCGGTCTGCGCCTGCGCCTCGCGCAAGGCACTGAGCTGCCGACGTTGGCGGGCAGCCAGATTGCCCGTGAGGGCGGCCATCAGCAAAAAGAACATCAGCGTCAGTACATCTTCTTCACGCTGGATACTGAAAGAGAACTTCGGCGGTATGAACAAGAAGTCATAGGCCAGAAATGACAACACGGCACTGGCCAGCGCCGGCCCGAGACTGCTGCGCACCGCCACCAGAAGCACTGCGGCCAGAAACACCAGCGAAATATTGGGCAAGTCCATCACCAGCGACACGCCCCAGGCAAAGCCGCTGGCCGATAGCGTCGCAGCGAGGGCGAGCGAGTAATCGCTCCATCGCCAGCCATGCGCAACAGGGCGGCGACGCTGCACCGGCGATTCAACGCGCGGCAGCACGTTGATCTCCAGCCCCGAGGGTTCGCGCAGCAACCTGGCCGACAGCCCCATGCCGATGACCCGCCGTCGTGATTGGCCCACCAGCAGCAAGCTGGCGCGGCGGTCGCTGGCGTGCTGGATCAAGGTGCGAGCGACGCCACTGGCACGCAACACCACCACTTCGCCCCCCAGGCGTTCGGCCAGTTGCTGGGCCTGATGCAAGCGCTGGCGAGCGGTCTCGTCTTTGACGCTGCCATTGTCGATATGCACCAGCGACCAAGGCAGATGGCGGTTCTGCGCGATGCGGCTGGCATGGCGTACCAGCCGTTCGCACTGATCATCACTGTCGATACCGACCAACAAGCGACCGCGAACCGTAGGGGCATCCTGGCCCAGGCGGCGGTAGCCCTGGGCCAGATCGGCATCGACCTGAGCGGCGGCCGTTTGCATGGCCAATTCGCGCAGGGCGTTGAGGTTGGTCTGACTGAAGAACGCATCGATGGCCGCGCGCGCCTGTTCCGGCACATAGACCTTGCCGTCACGCAAGCGCTCGAGCAGCTCGCGCGGCGGCAGATCGATCAGCAGCAGCTCATACGCCTCCTGCAAGACCCAATCGGGCACCGTCTCGCGGACCTGCACGCCGGTTATGCCGCGTACCTGGTCGTTGAGGCTTTCCAGGTGCTGCACGTTGACGGTGGTGTAGACATCGATATCGGCCGCCAGCAACTCTTGCACGTCTTGCCAGCGCTTGGCGTGCCGACTGCCAGGGGCATTGCTGTGGGCCAGTTCATCCACCAGCACCAACTGCGGCTTGGCCTTGAGCAGCCCGTCGAGGTCCATCTCTTCCAGCGGTACGTCACGGTAAAGGCTACGCAGCATGGGCTGTTGCGCCAGCCCGGCGAGCAACGCCTCGGTTTCCGCCCGGCCGTGGGTTTCGACCACCCCCGCCAACAGCCTGACGCCTTGGCGCTGCTGGGTATGGGCGGCCTGCAGCATGGCGTAGGTCTTGCCGACCCCCGGCGCGGCGCCGAGAAAGACCTTGAGGCGGCCCCGTCCAGCACGGGGCAAGGCTGCCAGCAAGGCATCGGCGCGGCCGGAGTCACTCATCGGGATTGCTCGCTATCATCGGGAGGCCAAGGGCAGGTGTTCCAGTGTGGCATTCAACGCTAGCACGTTGACCACCGGCGGGCCTACCAGGGAAGTCTGCGTATGCGCCACGATCAAGTCTTGCAGGGACTGCTCGGAGAGGTGACGGGCCGCCGCTACCCTTGCCACTTGATACGCCGCGGCAGCGGGCGACAGATGCGGATCGAGGCCGCTGCCCGAAGTGGTCAGCAGGGCCAGGGGCACCGGCCCCTGCCCGTCCACATACAGCCTGGCAGCATCGTCCTTGACGCGCGTCGCCAGCGCCGGATTGCTCGGCGCCAGGTTGCTGGCGCCGCTGGCAACGGTCGCGAAGGCGCCTGCCGAGGGCCGTGGGTGAAACCACTCGTCGCCGCTGAAATCCTGCGCGATCACGGACGAGCCTCGCACTTGCCCGGCAGCGTCGCGTACCAGGCTGCCGTTGGCCTGCTGCGCAAAGGCCACTTGAGCGATACCGGTGACGACCAAGGGGTACGCCACGCCGGTGATCAGGGTCATCAGGACCACCAGGCTAAGCGCCGGACGAATCAATTTGCTCATGTTCGAAGCTCCAGTGAGGTTCATACCAAATGCAACGCGGTCAGCAGTACGTCGATGGCCTTGATGCCCACAAACGGCACGATCAGGCCGCCGACGCCATAGATCAGCAGGTTGCGGCGCAACAGGTGGGCAGCGCTGGCGGCCTTGACGCGCACGCCACGCAGGGCCAGGGGAATCAACACCACGATGATCAGCGCGTTGAACACGATGGCCGAGAGGATCGCGCTCTGCGGGCTGGTGAGGCCCATGATGTTGAGCACGCCCAACTGTGGATAGATCGCCGCGAACAGCGCCGGCAGGATGGCGAAGTACTTGGCCACGTCGTTGGCGATGGAAAAAGTCGTCAGCGCGCCGCGGGTCACCAGCAGCTCCTTGCCGATGCGCACCACGTCCAGCAGCTTGGTGGGGTCGCTGTCCAGATCGACCATATTGGCCGCTTCGCGCGCTGCCTGGGTGCCATCGTTCATGGCCATGCCGACGTCAGCCTGGGCCAGCGCCGGAGCGTCGTTGGCGCCGTCGCCGCACATGGCGACCAAACGACCGTCTTCCTGCTCCTGACGAATGCGGGCGAGCTTCTTCTCCGGTGTGGCTTCGGCGATCACATCGTCAACGCCGGCTTCAGCGGCGATCGCGGCGGCGGTCAGCGGGTTGTCGCCCGTCACCATCACGGTGCGGATCCCCAATTGGCGCAGTTCTTCGAAACGCTCACGGATACCGGGCTTGACCACGTCCTTGAGGTGGATGGCGCCAAGCAGACGCTTGTCGCGGCAGACCAGCAGTGGCGTACCACCGCTTTGTGCAATCTTGTCGATTTCGCGGGCCAGTACGGCGGGCAGGTCCAGACGCTGCATGTCGACGAACCTGAGCAACGAGTCCACCGCGCCCTTGCGGTAGACATGAGTGTCGTAGTCGACGCCAGACAAGCGGGTTTCGGCACTGAAGGCGACCGGCACCAACGCCGTCGTGGCCGGTTCGTTGATCTTGTGCAGCTGGCGCAGGAACTCGACGATCGATTTGCCCTCGGCCGTTTCATCGGCAAGCGACGCCAGCAGCGCGCCTTCGGCCAGTTCCAATGCCGTCACCCCAGGGGCGGCGTACAGCGCGCTGCAACGCCGATTGCCGAAGGTGATGGTGCCGGTCTTGTCCAACAGCAGCACGTGCACGTCACCGGCGGCCTCGACCGCGCGGCCGGATTTGGCGATCACATTCAAGCGCACCAGGCGATCCATGCCGGCGATACCGATCGCCGAGAGCAAGCCGCCAATGGTGGTGGGGATCAGCGTCACCAGCAAGGCCACCAGGAACACCAGCGGCAGGCTGCCCCCCGAGAAATGCGCGAACGGCTGCAGAGTGACCACCACCAACAGGAAGATCAGTGTCAGGCCGATCAGCAGAATGTCCAGCGCGACTTCGTTAGGGGTTTTCTGCCGCTTTGCACCTTCGACCAGCGCGATCATGCGGTCGAGGGTCGACTCACCGGGGTCTGCGGTAATTTCGATGATCAACCAGTCCGAGACCACCTGGGTGTTGCCGGTGACCGCTGAGCGATCCCCGCCGGACTCGCGAATGACCGGAGCGGATTCGCCGGTGATGGCCGCTTCGTTGACCGCGGCAATGCCCTGGATCACCTCGCCATCGCCAGGGATCATCTGCCCGGCCTGGACGCGCACTATGTCACCCTTGCGCAGGCTGCTGGCCGATACCGTCTCGTAGATATCGCCGGACGTGCGACGGCGTGCTTCGAGCCCCTGGCTGCCGGCCTTGAGACTGTCGGCGCGAGCCTTGCCGCGCCCTTCGGCCAGCGCCTCGGCGAAGTTGGCGAACAGCACGGTAAACCACAGCCAGAGGGCGATCTGCACGGCGATGAAGGTCGGTACCGTCGGGTCCGGTATGGCGCACAGCGCGGTCGTCAGAATGGCGGTCAATTCGACCACCAGCATCACCGGCGAGCGCTTGAGTTCACGGGGGTTCAGCTTCACGAATGCCTGCACCAGGGCGGGACGCCACAGGGCCGACATGGTGGTCTTGACGGGTGGTTGAACAGCGGGTGTAGCAACAGGAATAGTCATGATCGTCCAGGCCTCAGAAACCCATACTCAGTTGTTCAGCGATCGGCCCCAGGGCCAGCGTCGGCAAGAACGTCAGGCCGCCCACCAGCAGGATGGTCACGGTCAACAGCGCTACGAATAACGGGCCATGGGTGGGGAAGGTGTTGCCGTTGACAGGCGCGGTTTTCTTCATCGCCAGGCTACCGGCCAGGGCCAGTACCGGCAGGATGTAGCCAAAGCGCCCGATCAGCATCGCCAGCGACAGCATCAGGTTGTGGAACGGCGTGTTGCCACTGAAGCCTCCGAACGCCGCGCCATTGTTGGCACCCGCCGAGGTGTAGGCGTAAAGCAACTGGCTGAAACCATGGGGCCCCGGATTACTGACCGCCCCGGCGGGACCGGGCAAGGCCGAAGCGATGGCGCCCAGTACCAGCACGGCGATAGGCATCACCAGCAACGTGGCAACCAGCAGTTGCACTTCACGGGCTTGCAGCTTCTTGCCCAGATATTCCGGCGTACGCCCGATCATCAAACCCGCCAGGAATACGGCGATGAGCACGTTCAGCAACATACCGTAGAGGCCGGCACCGACGCCGCCGAACACCACCTCGCCTAGCATCATGTTGACCATGGCCACCATGCCGCTGAGGGGATTGAGGCTGTCATGCATGGCGTTGACCGAGCCGTTGGAGGCCGCCGTGGTGGTCACTGACCAAAGCACGCTACCGGTGGTGCCGAAACGGCTTTCCTTGCCTTCGAGGGGCGCAGTGCGCTCGACCATCGGCAGATCGAGCGTCGGGTTGGGCTGATACTCGGCGTACAGCGAAACCGCACCGCCGATGAGGAACAGCGTCAGCATGCAGGCCATGATCGCCCGGCTCTGGCGCAGATCCTTGACGTAATGACCAAAGGTGAACACCAGCGCGGCCGGAATCAAAATGATCGACACCAGTTCGAACAGGTTGCTCAGGGCCGTGGGGTTTTCGAAAGGATGCGCCGAGTTGACGCCGAAGAAGCCGCCACCGTTGGTACCCAATTGCTTGATGGCGATCTGGCTAGCCGCGGGCCCAAGTGGAATGACCTGGTCGGCGCCTTGCAGGGTCAGGCCGCTGACATAATGAGCGAAGGTCTGCGGTACGCCCTGCCATACCAGAAACAGCGCGAGGATCAGACACAGCGGCAACAGACCGTAAAGCGTGGCCCGGGTCATATCGACCCAGAAGTTGCCGATCGAATTGGCCGAACGGCGACCGATACCGCGACACAGCGCGACCAGCACGGCCATGCCGGTGGCGGCGCTGACGAAGTTCTGCACGGTCAAGCCAACCATCTGGCTCAAGTAAGACAGCGACGCTTCACCGCTGTACGCCTGCCAGTTGGTGTTGGTCATGAAACTGATGGCGGTGTTGAACGCCAGTGTCCATTCCATGCCGGGGAAGTGCTGGTCGTTGAGTGGCAGGGCGCCCTGAAACATCAACATCAGCCAGAGCAGTACGAAACCGGCCAGATTGAACGCCAACAGCGCCAGGGTGTAGTGCTGCCAGCTCTGGTCAGCCTTGGCGTCGAGCCCTGACAACCGATAGCAAGCGCGCTCTACAGGCGACAGTATCGGCGTCAGAAACGTGCGCTGGCCCTCCATCACCTTGTAATAGAAACGCCCCAGAAACGGCGCGGGCACCAATACCAACAACAAGAACGCGATGATCAAACCATAGTCATAGCTGTGCATGGCTTACCCCTTGTCCGCGAGCAACAGCGCGACGAGCAGGTAGGCAAACAGCCCTATGGCGAGCATGAGTGAAATCCCATCCAGAACGTTCATTACCAGAATCTCCAAGGTACGGTGTATGCCGCGTGTTGAAGATTTTCCTGGGGACGCCCGTAAAGTCTCTAGATGGACGAGCCAATGCACGCATAAAGAATGCGTAATTTTTTTGCTGAGAGATGAAACCAGGGTCCATCGGTATTTATTCTGTACCAGGCACCGCGACGCCTGGCGCTGGCACCAGCACATACTTGATTATCGAGAGGTCCGATCTCAATCGGCAGTCATGACCTTCAAAGTGCGGCGTAACCAACGGTGCGCTTCATCGTGCTCCAGACGCGGGTGCCATGCCTGAACGATCATGACGCTGGTGGTAGGGATCGGCAGGGTGAAAGTCCGCAGATTCAAACCGAGATGGCTGATCTTTTCCAGCATCGGAACCGGCACGGGCAACAGAAGATCGGAGTCAGCCACTGCAAACAGGGCTGCGTGAAAGGTTGGAACGATATAACCGACACGCCGTGTCAGAGACAGCTCGGCCAAGGCGACGTCGATGGGGCCTTGCGAACGACCACGCCGCGAAACGCTTATATGATCGAACGAGGCAAAGCGTTCAGGGGTGATTCCCTCGTCGAATATCGGATGATGAGTGCGCGCGATGCCTACGAAGGGGCAACTGAAGAGGTTCTGCACTTTGATATCCGCGCCGAATTTTCGCGACGAACCTATCACCAGATCAATGCTGCCAGCATTGAGGGGGTCCACCTCCAGATCGCTTTCAGCGACAAAACGCAAAACCGAATTTGGCGCCTGCTCTTTCAGTATCGCCGCGAGCTTTACGCCATAAGCGCCGACGAATACGTCATTGGCGCGAATACTGAAAGTTCGGCTCATGGTACTCAAGTCGAAACCCTGGCTTTGCACGAAGAAGCCCTGGGCGAGCTCCACGATACCGCGCACCTGCTCCTGTATCTGCAGGGCCTTGGGCGTTGGCATCATTCCGCGCTGCGAGCGTACGAGAATGGGATCTTCCATGACCTCGCGAATACGCGCGAGCGTTCGGCTCATGGCCGGTGCGCTCAAGTTCATCCGCCGTGCCGCCCCTACCACGGAACACTCTTCGATGAGGCAATGGAGGGAGACAAGCAGATTCAGGTCAGGTGTTTTCATCGCTCAAGAATATCCAAAACCGCAAGGCGTTCAAGTCAATAGCCAGCACATGGGCCGCGAGGTAGTGTCATCACCATTGTCTGCCGTGCCCGGCGAGGGCGGCCTGAGCCGGCTGTTGCCACCCACCACCCAAGGCTTGATAAAGCGTCACCAGCGTGAGCGACACGTCGGCGGTGCTTTGCACCAGGGCAGCCTGGTTCGCCAGCAAGGCGTTCTGCACCGCCAATACGTTGAGAAAATCCACCGATCCCTGCGCATATTGCTGCTGGGCACTGGCGAGCGCCCGTTGGCTCTCGGTGACCGCCAGCTCAAGACTCTGGTGCCGGCGCTGGTCGGCCTGATAACCGCTCAAGGCGTTGTCCACCTCATGCCAGGCCGCCAACACCGTGCGCTGGTAGGCAAGCCCGGCTTCGCGCTGGCCGCTCTCACGCAGTTGCAACTGGCCTTGCAGGCGGCCACCCGCGAAGATCGGCACGCTCAGGCTTGGGCCGAAGGCAAAGGTGCGCGAGCCCCAACTGCCCAGATCGGCGAGCTGCATGACCTGAAAGCCCGCATTGCCCGACAGACTGATGCGCGGATAGAAGTCGGCCTTGGCAATGCCGATCGCTGCTGTCGCCGCGTGCAAGTCTGCCTCGGCGCGGCGAATGTCCGGGCGCCGCTGAGCCAGCTCGCTGGGCAGCCCTATAGGGACATTGGCGGGGCCTGCCGGGATGGCTTTGCTGGGCGACAGTTCAGCGTTCAATGCGCCGGGCTGACGCCCGACCAGAAAGCTGAGGGCGTTGATCAGCACGCTACGCTGCTGCTCCAGTGCCGGCACACGCGCCTCGATCGAGGCGCGTAACGCGGCTGCCTGGGCTACCTCCAGATCGGTCGCCACACCTTGCGCCAATCGCGCCCGGGTGAGGTCCAGGCTATGGCGGGCGATATCGAGGTTCTGCCGGGTCACCTCGAGGCTGCTCTGGGTGCCGCGCAGCTCGATGTAGTCCCGGGCGACCTGGGCCATGATCGACACCATCGCCGCATGCTGCTCCTCGACGCTGACCTGCACCTTGGCGTCCGCCGCTTCCACCGAGCGCCGCACGCGCCCCCACAGGTCGGCTTCCCAGGCGAGATTCAGGCCGCTGTTCCAAACGTTGTAATTGTCCTTGCCATTGTTCCCGGAGATATCCGACAGGCCACGTGCGGAGCCCCGCGCACGGCTGTAGTCGCCCGTGGCGTCGATACTCGGCAGGCGGTCTGCGCTCACCGTGGCGCGTGCGGCGATGCTTTGCTCGACGTGGCTGGCGGCGACGCGCAAATCCAGATTATTGGCCTGGGCCTCGGCCAGCAATGCGGTCAGCTGTGGGTCGCCGAAACTGCGCCACCATTGGCTGTCGACGTCGCCAGGCACCGCGCGACTGCGAGTGGTCGGGGCATCTGGTTGCTGCCACTGCGCACCTAGCGGTGTGCTCGGCGCCTGGAAGTCCGGCCCGAGCGTGCAACCGTTGAGGCCCAGCACAGCGCATGCACCGGCCAACAGGGGGATCAGGTTCGCCTTCATCGCTGGGTCACCTCGGGGTTAGTGGTGTGGGTGTCGATCTGTGCTTCGACCGACATGCCAACGCGCAACCGCGCGGTCATGGGCTGCAGGTCATCGAGCACGATCTTCACCGGGATCCGCTGGACGACCTTGGTGAAATTGCCGGTGGCGTTGTCGGGCGCCACCGCTGCGAAGGTGACGCCCGTCGCCGGCGCGATGCTCTGCACATGCCCCTTGAACACATGCCCGGGGAAGGTATCCACGGCCACGCTGGCGGTCTGGCCGGGCAGCACATCGGTCAGTTGGCTTTCCTGGAAGTTGGCGACGATATAGGCCTGGGCGATCGGCACCACGGCCATCAGGTTGTCCCCTGGCTTCACGTAGGCCCCTACGCGCACGCTGCGGCGGCCCACGGTGCCGTCGAACGGGGCCACCAGCGTGGTATAGGAAAGGGCCAGGCTGGCGCGCTTTTGCATGGCCTCGGCGTGCAGCACTTCGGCCAACGCGGCGCTATGTTGTGCCCCCAGCACCTCCAGTTGCCTGGTGGCGGCATTGACGGCCGCACGGTGTTCGGCTTTCAGCGCCTCGGCCGTCTGCAAGCGGCTCCTGGCCTGCTGGAAGTTCTGCAGAGTACCGGCCCCCTGCCCCGCGAGGTTTTGATAGCGCAGCAACTCATGCTGGGCGAATTCGACCAGAGACACATCGCCGTCCACGACGGCCTTGGCCTGTTCGATCAGCGCCTGCTGACGTACCCGTGCGGCGTCGGCGTTCTGCGCGTTGGCATGGGCGGTGGCGATGGCGGCGTTGGCGGCGGCGAGGTCCGCTTCATAGTCCTTGGCATCGATGCGTGCCAATACCTGCCCGGCCTTGACCGGCTGATTGTCCTCCACCAGCACTTCGCCGATGAAGCCGGACACCTTGGGCGCCACCAGAGTGAAGTCGGCAGTGACGAAGGCATCGTTGGTGCTCTGCACCGCACTCTGACCAAACACGAAGCGCCACACCGCGCCGGCCAGCACCACCGCCAACAGCACGGTGACGACCATCCATAACAACTTTTTCGAAGCAATTGCTTGGCTCATTTTTCAACTTCCTGAGAGTTCAAGAGGCGGCGCGCGGCGGGAAAATGCGCGTCGGCAAGATGGGAATCAGCGCGATCAGCAGCACGGCGACGGCGCCCAGGCACAGGTACAGGTCGGATGAGGTCAACACCACGGCCTGCTCGTGCAGACGCTGGGCCATGTGCTGCGGGGCGGTGCCTGCGGTCACCGATGGATTGCTGCCATAGCGATCAACCAGCATCGTCGAATGAAAATGCAGCCGGTGCAGCGTCATGGTTTCCAACGCGCTGCTGGCGGCCACGGCGGCAAAGCCTTTGACGGTGTTGAACCACGCCGACGCAAAGGGGCCGTCGGCGGGTTGCAGGCCACCCGTGGAGAGCATCAGCAAGGGCACGACCGCCATCGGCTGGGCGAAAATCATGATCATCTGTATCAGGTAGAAGTCTTCGCGATGCCACGCCTGGGTGACATGGGAACCGATCAGGCACGCCAGCGCCAGCAACCCCAGGCCCACCGCCAGGACAAGCCGGCAGTCGACGACACGGTTGTTCAACAACGCGACTACCAGCGGCAGAGCGAGCAACTGAGGCACTGCCACCCACAGCAGCACTGGTGCGGTCTGCAACGGACGATAGCCCTGCACCTCGGCGAGAAAATTGGCCGGCACGATGATCACACCGAGCAACACGAACAGCACGCCACCGAGGGTGATCAGCGCGTGGGTGAGATTGCGATTGCGCAGCATCTGGATGTTGAAAAAGGGCACCGGTGCCGACCATTCGTTGACCAGGAACAACACGAACAGCGCCACGCCACCGCCGATCAACAGGCGTATGAGTTGATCGTTGAACCAATCCAGGCGCTCACCCTGTTCCAACCCCAGGACGATCATGATCAACGCCGGCAGGCCCAACAACAGACCCCGCCAATTGAACTGCTTGAGCCGTTCCAGCTTCAGGGGATCGTGGGGCAGGCCCCAGGCTACACACGCCATGGCGATCAGCGATGCCGGGATGATTTGCCAGAACGCGTACTGCCAGCCCAGATACTCAACACTCCATGCCGCCAGCGGCAACCCGAAGCTGGGGCCGAAGGTGGCAGTGAGTGCATAGCCGCCCAGGCCGTAAAGCTTGATACCGGGCGGCAAGAAGCGCAGCGCCGCCGACATTAGCATCGGCGGCAACGCACCACCGGCGAAGCCTTGGAAAATACGTAGTACAACTAGCGATTCGTAGTTGGGCGCAAAGGGACTGAGCACACCCAATAGCGTGAACACGCCGATGGCGAACAGCTTGAAACGACGCAACGTGAAGGTGACTGCGCACCAGGGCGCGAAGGCCATGGCCGTCACCGAGGTCGCCGAATAGACCGCCAGCAACCAGGTGCTCTGGTCGTAGCTCAACCCCATGGCACCACGAATGTCCGGCATGGCGAACTTGGTCACGTTCTCATTGAAGCCGGACACCAGAACGGCCAGCAGGATACCGATCAGCCCCGTGGCGATGCGCACGCCAAAAGCGGCGGCGACAGGCTTGGCGGGACCACTGGCCGGCACGCCGCGTGCAGCTGAGGTTAACGGGCTGGCCACCGAGTTCACGAGACCACACCCGCTGATGGAACGGTTGGTGCTACCAACGAAGCCATGTTCATTGCTCCTGACGATGAAGGAGCAAGGATCTTATGCAGTGCTGCGAGGGCTCAGAAGTGACATTTTGCTACGTCTGAGTTAACCGAAACGCAATCGGGGGAGCTCTGTTCGCGTGACGGCCATTACGCGCCGCTACGGCCGAGCAGGCAGTTGCCCAGGCCTGCCGACGTCACTGACCTGCAGCGCTCGCGTTGGCCGCCAGGCGCGCCTGCTCCAGCGCCGCGGCGAACGCAGGCTGCCCCGCTGCGTCGAACTGGCTGAGGAACAACTCCTGCACGGCGCCCTCGTACACCTTCCACATGCGCTTGCGCAGGCTCTTGCCCTTGCTGGTGATGCAGGCTATCGCACCCCGGCCATCGGCCTCGGTGCGGCGCCGTTCGACCAGGCCTTGCGCTTCGAGGCGGTCCATCAAACGCGTGAGGTTGTAGCGCTCGATCACCATCACATCGGCCAGTTCATGCATACGCCGCATGCCCTTGGGCCCGCTTTCGATGCCCCACAAGGCGTCGTACCAGGCATAGGCAGGCAAGCCTTCGGCCGCCAGGCGGCGCTCGATTTCGCGAATCAGCGAACGGTGGGCGCGGACGAAGTTGAACCAGAGGTCGGATGATTGCTGAGCCATTGGGCTCTCCTGAAGCGCGGGGAATTTAGTTGCAATTGTACGCCAGCAAGGGATAGATTCGGCACATAGTTGCACTTGCAATCAAAAACAATCAGCAGCCCTCGTCGGCTGGCATCACCCCCTTCAGGGGCCCGCTCGCAGGGTTCCCGCCAACGCTGCCCAAGGAGATCGGCCATGCATGAGCAATCGACGCTTCAGGACAAGGACCCGCAAGAAACCCGCGAATGGCTCGACTCGATGGAGTCGGTCATCGAGGTTGAAGGCCGTCCCCGCGCGCACTATCTGATCGACCAGCTACTGGACTTCGATGTCGCCCGCCACGGCGACTTCCACGGCCGGGTCACCACCCCGTACGTCAACAGCATCGCCCCCGAACGCGAACTGCCCTACCCCGGCGACCTCGGTATCGAGCGCCGCCTCAATGCCTTCATCCGCTGGAACGCCCTGACCATGGTGTTGCGCGCGGGCAAGCATTCCGGCGTCGGCGGCCACATCGCCAGCTACGCGTCGGCGGCGGTGCTCTACGACGTCGGTTTCGATCATTTCTTCCGTGGTCGCACCGACACTTTCGCCGGCGACCTGGTGTATATCCAGGGCCACAGCTCGCCGGGCATCTACGGCCGGGCCTTCCTCGAAGGCCGGCTCAGCGAGGCGCAGCTGGACAACTTTCGCCGCGAAACCGACCGCGACGGTATTTCTTCCTACCCGCACCCGCGCTTGATGGGCGATTTCTGGCAGTTCCCTACCGTGTCCATGGGCCTGGGGCCGATCACCGCCGCCTACCAGGCGCGCTTCATGCGCTACCTGGAAAACCGCCAGCTCAAGGAACACCAGGGCCGCAAGGTCTGGGCCTTTCTGGGCGACGGCGAAATGGACCAGCCCGAATCCCTGGCGGCCATCTCCCTGGCCGGGCGTGAGAAGCTCGACAATCTGATCTTCGTGGTCAATTGCAACCTGCAGCGCCTCGACGGCCCGGTGCGCGGCAACGCCAAGGTCATCCAGGAGTTCGAAAGCCTTTACCGCGCCGCCGGCTGGAACGTCATCAAGGTGATCTGGGGCAGCGGCTGGGACCGGCTGCTGGCCAAGGACCGCAGCGGCCTGCTGCGCCAACGCATGATGGAATGCGTCGACGGCGACTACCAGAACTACAAATCGCAGAACGGCGCCTATGTGCGCGAGCATTTTTTCGGCCGCTACCCACAGCTGCTGGAGCTGGTCGCCGACCTCAGCGACGACGATATCTGGAAGCTGTCCCGTGGCGGCCACGACCCGCTCAAGGTCTACAACGCCTACGCCGCCGCCATGCGCCACAGCGGCGCACCTACGGTGATCCTGGCCAAGACCGTGAAGGGCTTCGGCATGGGCGAGGCAGGTGAAGGCCAGAACATCAACCACCAGCAGAAGAAGATGGGCATCGACGCCCTGCGCGCCTTCCGTGACCGCTTCGACCTCAACCTGAGCGACGCGCAACTGGCCGAACTGCCCTATCTCAAGCCGGACGCCGACAGCCAGGAAACCCGCTACCTGCAGGCTGCGCGCGCCAGGCTGGGCGGCTATGTACCGGCGCGTCACGTCGAGGTCGCGCCGCTGGCCATTCCGCCGCTTGAGGCCCTGGCGGCGCAACTCCAAGGCACAGGCGAGCGGGAAATCTCCACCACCATGGCCTTCGTGCGCATTCTCAGCACGCTGCTCAAGGACAAGCAGATCGGCAAGCTGGTGGTGCCCATCGTGCCCGACGAATCGCGCACCTTCGGCATGGAAAGCCTGTTCCGGCAGATCGGTATCCACTCCCACGTGGGTCAGCTTTATACCCCGCAAGATGCGGGTCAGCTGAGCTACTACCGGGAGAGCAAGGACGGCCAGATCATGCAGGAGGGCCTCAACGAATCCGGTGCCATGTCGTCCTGGATCGCGGCCAGCACCGCGTACGCCAACCACGGCGTGATGACTATCCCGTTTTACATCTACTACTCGATGTTCGGCTTCCAGCGTATCGGCGACCTCGCCTGGGCCGCCGGCGATGCCCGTGCCCGCGGCTTCCTGCTGGGCGCCACTTCGGGGCGCACCACGCTGATGGGCGAAGGCCTGCAACACGACGACGGCCATAGCCACGTGCTGGCCTCGACCATTCCCTGTTGCGTCGCCTACGACCCGACCTTTTCATTCGAACTGGCGGTGATCATCCAGGAAGGCATGCGGCGCATGTACGTCGAGAATGAAGACGTCTACTACTACATCACCTTGCTCAACGAGAACTACCCGCACCCGCAGATGCCCGAGGGCGTCAGTGCAGGCATTCTCAAGGGGCTGTATCCGTTATCGAGGACCGAGGCGAAACAGGGTGTGCCCCATGTGCAGCTAATGGGGTGCGGTTCGATATTGCGCGAGGTGATTGCGGCGGGCGACATCCTTGCCCGTGACTACGGGGTCAGCTGTGACATCTGGAGCGCCACCAGCCTGACCGAACTGCGCCGGGAGGGTCAGGCCGTGGAACGCTGGAACCTGCTGAACCCGGACCTCGCTCCTCGCACCTGCCATGTCGAAGACTGCCTGGCCGACCGCCACGGACCGGTGATCGTCGCCACCGACTACATGAAGATCTTCGCCGATCAGATCCGGCCGTTCGTCCAGGGCCGCCGGTTCGTCGCGCTGGGGACCGATGGTTTTGGCCAGTCGGACACTCGTGAGGCGCTGCGCCGGCATTTTGAAGTGGACCGCCAGTTCATCGTGCTCGCCGCGTTGAAAGCTTTGGCCGACGAGGGCGCCATAGCGCGAAGCGTCGTTTCGAAGGCGCTGGAGCAGCTGCGCATAGATCCTGCCAAAGTCGATCCGGCGAGCGTGTAATTCGCTGGCTGCTCGCTGGGCGGTCACCCCCCGAGGCACTCGCGTGTCGAGGGGCGACGGCTGGCGTCTGAATCAGAAGTCTATCGACCCGGACAGCTTGACCAACCGCGGCTCGCCTTGGGTCAGGTAACCACCGTTAGCCGAAGCCCAGTAGTTCTTGTTGGTCAGGTTATCCACATTCAGGCGCAGCGTGACGGCTTTCTGATCCACCTTGAAGGCATAGCGCGCCCCCGCGTCGAAGCGGTTCCAGGTAGGCAAGCTGAGGGTATTGGCCTCATCCGCATATTGCCCACCCGTGCGCAGCATGCGCGCATTCAGCGCAACCCCGTCCAGGCCCGGGACGTCCCAGTCGACGCTGGCGTTGAGCTGGAAGGTCGGCACCCCAATGGCGTGATTACCATCATTGCTGGCGGTAGCGACGTCTTCGAGTTTCGACGTCATGCGGGTGGCGCCAGCCAGCAAGCGCAATCCCGGCATTGGTTCGCCGAACAGGTTCAGCTCGACGCCGCGGTTGATCTGATTGCCCGAGCGCACGAAGTTGTTGTCCGAGTCGGTATAGCCTTCGTTGGGCTTGTCGATACGATAGGCCGCAACGCTGGCGCCGTAGGTACCCATGTCGAGCTTGACGCCCGCCTCCACCTGCTTGGTACGCCCAGGCGCGTAGGTCTGGCCTCTGTTGTTGGCGGTCAGCGGGGCCGTGCCGCCGGTCGCCAGCCCCTCGATCCGGTTGGCGTACACCGACACATGCTCGACGGGCTTGTAGACGATGCCGAAGACCGGCGTGGTGATGCCTTCGTCGTACAAGGAACTGCGGGTACCGTCAGCCCCGGTGGACACGCCGTTATACGTGGAGCCGTCGTAGCTGTAGCCTTCGACGCGCAACTGCTGGCGGCGCAGGCCGAGGGTCAGCAGAACGCTGTCGTCCAGAAAGCCCAGCGTGTCGGACGCGGCGATGCTGCGTGCGCGTGTCTTGGAGGTCACCCCTGGGTCGCCCATGTCACCGCCGGTAAGGTAGCTGTAGGTACCCTTGGACACGCCCACCGGCGAATAGATATTGGTCGCAGTGCTGGTGCCGTTGTAGAACTCGTAGGCGGACGCCTGCTGAGTCCACAGCGTCGACGCACCGATATTCACCTGATGAGAAACCGGGCCGGTGCTGAAGTTGCCGTTCAAGCCACCCATGAAACTGGTGCTGTCGATGTTGGATGGAATCTCGGAGCCACTGATGGTCGCTGCGCCGGTGCGCGAATCCGCCAGCGTCGGCGTCGCGTACACACCCGTCTCACGGTCGTGCTTGGCGCCACCTGCCAGGTAGGCCGACCAACTGTCGTTCAGGTCCCAGTCACCGCGAACCATGCCGAAGGTGTCTTCGGTTTCCTGGTAGCTCCAATCGGTGCCGTAGTTGGTGCGGGCGCTGGGCGCGGTCGGAATGCTGGTGACGCTCCCTAAATAGACATCATTGCGCAAGCCGTTAACGCGCTGCTTCTGGTAACCAAAGGTGGTGGACAGGCGAAAATCATCGCCGCGGTAATCGAGGCCGGCAACGAACAGCTTGCTGCGCTGGCTTTGGTCGTCGACAGCGGTATCCCCTTCGCGCTGCATCAGGTTCACCCGCGCACCAAAGCGATTGTCCTCACCGAAGCGCTGGCCTATATCCAGGTGCTCACCGATGCGGCCATCACTGCTGATGTCCTGGGTGTAGCGGCGGATGGGCATGTCGGTGGCGTATTTAGGCTGGAGATTGACCGTCCCGCCCAATCCGCTGCCCGAGGGCGTCACGCCATTCACGAAAGCGCTCGGGCCTTTGAACACCTCTACGCGATCGATGGCTTCGATGCCGATGATTTGCCGAGGCAGTACGCCGTACAGCCCGCCGTAGGAGATGTCATCACTGTTGAGCGGCAAGCCGCGGATCACGAAGATCTGTGACTGATTGCCGTAGCCGTAGGAGGTGCGCACGGATGAATCATTGAGCAGTACATCGCCGACGTCTTCGGCCTGCTGGTCCTGCATCAGCTTGGCGGTGTAGCTGGTCATGGTAAACGGCACGTCCATGATGTCCTGGTTGCCCAGCACTCCCATCTGCCCGCCGCGTGCCACCTGGCCACCGCTGTACTCAGGTATTGGCGTCTGGGCACTTTTTTTCACGGCATCAGCCGTTACATCCACTGGACCGAGATCGATGGCGGCATCGGCCGCATGAGCGCCGAACGACAGGCAGCAGCACAGCGTCAGCAGAGTAGGTCTGGAGGGGAATCGGGAGGGCATGGAAAGGTCCTGAACAGAATATGGCGGGCGGAGGCCATCCTGGCAAAACGCTATCTGTGCAAGATAGTACCAGTCATGTTTGCGAATTGTTATCGATAGCGTTAGCCTTCAGGGATATTTCGTGTATCGAGTTTCTTACACTCAGAATCAGATATTCATCACACAACCACTGGCTTGAGCAGTATGTCACTGAGCTAAAACCCCATACCCGAGCCGGGCATGGAGTCTGTTTTCCCGTCAGGCGGTCTGGGCTACCGCATCACTTTGAGCACCCTTGACGTGGTGCCGCAGGTCGCCGGCAAAACGCAACGTCACCTCACGACGAGTGAAGCGCCATTGCCCATCATGCAGCTCGAACTGGTCGAGGTACTTGCCGGCGCAGATGGGCTGCAATGCAAAGCCGTCAAGCTGCTGATGTACGGTGTAGTAGCTTTGCGAACTGGCCTTATCGCCTGACGGATCGACATCAATCAGCACGTTGGTGATCGAATGCCACGTGCGGGGCGTTCCATCGGCATGTGTCTGCAGGCCCGCCTCGAAGAAACCCAACAGCCCCTCGACCGAGGAGGCCTCGTTGCCCAGCACGTGAATCACTGCATGCTGAAGCACCTCGGCCACGCCCACGAAATCGCCGCTATCAAGGCAGTGGATGTAGGCGGCGTGAAGGCGGTGAATGGCGCTCTCGGCGGCGAGACGTGCGTGTATTTCCGATGAGTTGGTCATGACTCTCTCCAAGGCCTTGGCCCACGAAGGATTGATGTATAGCGCTGCTATACGTTTGATGCGCTCGGTAGACGACCTTGGCGAAAATCCAATATGGCGTCTGGCGAGCAATGATCTAGATAAGCGAGCTGCGCCTTGAGGCGGGCGACGCAGCGGGATCGACGTTCGCGGTTAAGCCCCAGGGCCCGCAGCGACGCAGTGATCTAGCACTGCGATGCGCCGCCATCCGCGAACAATTCGACGCCGTTGACATAGCTGGCGGCGTCACTGGCCAGAAAGGCCACGGCAGTGCCAATTTCATGAGCCTGGCCGATACGCCCGATAGTGCTCTTTTCACTCAAGGACTCGATTACCGCCTCAGCGTGGTCCGCGAGCATATGACGTAGTGACGGAGTATCCACAGGACCCGGGCTCAATAAGTTGATGCGCACCCCGCTGCCTTTGATATCGAGCGTCCAGCTTCTGACCAGTGTGCGCAGTGCCGCTTTGGTTGCACCGTATACGCTGAGCCCAGGGCCGGGATCGATGGAGGCTGTGGAGCCGATGATGACAATGCTGCTGCCCTTGCCCATGAGCGGCAGCGCGCCTTGAACGGTGAAGGTCACGCCCTTTACGTTGGTGCTGAAGACCCGATCGAAATACGCTTCGGTGATGCTGCCAAGTGGAGCGATCTCGCCCATACCTGCGTTGGCGACGAGCACATCGATTTGGCCATGGCGGGTCTTGATTGCGGCAAACAGCACAGCGAGATCGGCTATCACCGAGACGTCCGCGACCACCGCGCTGGCCCGCTCGCCGAGCTTTGCTAATGCCTCGTCGAGTTGCTCCTGCCGACGCCCGCTGATCACCACGGTGGCGCCCTGCCCCGCCAGTTCCTGGGCGATGGCAAAGCCCAATCCGGAGGATCCCCCGGTGACGAGAACGACTTTGTCTTGAAACTGCATGCGGATGCTCCAGTGTGTTTTGAAGAGGAATGAATTTATGTAGCGAACACTACATATCGCCGACCATTCAGGCAAGACATTTAGTGATCGCTATATAAATCGACCATTCAGCTACGCACAGTTGCCCCGGCATATAGCGATCGCTACAATCGCGACCACATTAACGAGATCACCATGACCGACAAAATCCGCCAACGCCGTCCCGCTTTCGACAGAGAGGCTGGAATCGCCATCGCCCAGGCTTTGTTCCACGAACACGGCTTCGACGCGGTGAGCCTCACGGATCTGGTCGAAGCCATGGATATCAAGCCGCCCAGCTTCTACGCCGCGTATGGCAGCAAGGCTGAGTTATTCGAGAAGGCCATGCTGCGCTATGCCAGCGAGCATGCTTTGCCCTTGGACAAACTGCTGGCGCCGGACCGGCCGGTGCCTGAAGCGCTCGCAGGCTTGCTGGTCGCTGCGGCGAAGCAGTATGGAAAAGACAGAGTTCTGCGAGGCTGCATGATCACTGAGGGCATGCGCGCGGACGACGGGGTGGCCCGCCAAATGGCGCAAACGTTGGCGGACGGAGGCATCAAAGCGATTCGGGATTATCTTGATCAGGCACTGCCTGAAAAAGCCCAATGCCTTACCGACTACCTTTCGATTACCCTGCGCGGGCTATCGTCCGCAGCGTGTAACGGCATGCCGCGCAAAAGGCTGATCGAGGCCGCGCAGACAGCGGGGCGGTTCATTGCTCATGAGCTGGGTAAGGAGCAGCAAACGACCCGTTAGCGCACACGCCCGTTGGCGCCAAACCCTTTCAAGTCAGGATGCCCGGGCGGGCCATCCTTGCCGTCGTAGTCCAATCGTGCAGTGATGCCTAACAGTGCGAGCGCCGCCTCATAGAAAGCTATAGAGCGTGCAATGTCGCTGACAGGAAAATATGTTCCAGCACGGGCAGACCTGTGCACTAGTGCAAGTCATCGGGCGCTCCACACCCGGCAGCCTATTGAGTAGGCAACCGATCCCGCAGCCATTTCAAGGTTCTCCTGGCGCGTGCTGAAAGCGGCCATTCGGCGCGATGAATCAGCCACAGGGTGTCCAGCACTGCCGGCTGCCCGGCGATCACCTGGATGCTGTCAGGCCGCCCGAACGCCAAGCGGGCGTAGCGCGGCAGGACTGAAAACCCCAGGCCGCGGGCGACCGGTTCCATGATCAGAGTGATCTGGTTGGTAAACCCCGCCCGCCGCAGACTGCGTACGCCCGGGGCTCCGGGGAAGCGCCGGCTCAACAGGCGCGCGGCCATGGCCTGGCCGTCGGGGTGGTCGATAAACCCCAGGCGCTCGAGGTCGGCCCAGCTCTTGACCTGCGCGCCAGCCGGCGCCACCAGTTCCAGCGGCTCCTCGGCAAACTTCTCGATGGTCAGGCGGCGGTCGTCAGGCTTGAGGGTCACCAGCCCCAGCTCGAAGCGATTTTCCAGAACCGCGTCGAGCACTTCTGGATCGGGGGCGAAGCGGTGACGCACGCTCAAGCCCGGGTACTGCTGCTGCAAATCGAGCAGATGTGGGTACAGCGCCAGGCCGATGCTGCCGGGGCTGATCAGGCTGACCTCGCCCTGGTCCTCGTGACCTGCCGACAACTGCTGCTGCAAACGCTGCTCGGCGGCGCCCACCTCGGCGCAATAGCGCAGCAAGGCCTCGCCTGCGGGGGTGAGCTCGAGCTGGCGCGGCCGGCGAATCAGCAGCGGCCCCAGCAGCGCCTCCAGGCGCTGCACGTGCTGGCTGACGGCGGCCTGGGTCAGGTCCAGGCGCTCGGCGGTGCGGGTGAAATTGCCCTGCTCGGCCAAGGCCGAAAAGGTGCGCAACCATTGCGGGTTAAGCATAAGCATCTCTTATGGAAACGATCACTGGGAGCTTATTTCCATTATAGCCTTGGCGTTCTAAATTGGAGGCTGTCCATCGTTCCCAGAGGTGAAGATCATGTCCCAGGTGTACCCCCGCAGTTTCTCCCACATCGGCCTGTCGGTCACCGATCTGGACGCCGCAGTGAAGTTCTACACCGAGGTCATGGGGTGGTACGTGATCATGCCGCCCACCACTATCGTTGAAGACGACACCGCCGTCGGCGTCATGTGCACCGACGTGTTCGGCGCAGGCTGGGCGTCGTGCCGCATTGCCCATCTGTCGACCGGGGACCGCATCGGCGTGGAAATCTTCGAGTTCCCCAATTCGGTCAAACCCGAGAACAACTTCGAATACTGGAAAACCGGCGTGTTCCACTTCTGCGTGCAGGACCCCGACGTCGAAGGCCTGGCGGCAAAAATCGTCGCCGCCGGCGGTAAGCAACGCATGCCGGTGCGCGAATACTTCCCCGGCGAGAAGCCGTTTCGCATGGTCTACATGGAAGACCCGTTCGGCATCATCCTCGAGATCTACAGCCACAGCTACGAGCTGACCTACTCGGCCGGCGCCTATAACTGATCCCCCCAGGCACAATAACAATCAGGAGACCTGCCCTATGCGCGCCATTGTCTGTGACAGCGCCGACACCACCCTTGCCAGCACCCACCTGGCCGAACGCCCAGTGCCACAACCCGGCCTAGGCCAGGTACGGGTGCGGCTGCATGCCGCCTCGCTCAATCCGGTGGACTGGAAGCTCGCCGACGGCACCGCGCCCTGGCTGACACCAGGGCAGGTGCTGGGAGTCGATGGCGCCGGCGTTATTGATCGGCTGGGCCCTGATGTTCAGGGTTGGCAGGTCGGCGACCGCGTGGTCTGGCACGGCAACCTGCGCGAGCCGGGGGTGTTCGCGCAATACACCCTCGCCCCCGCGCATGTGCTCGCGCGCATTCCGGCCAGCGTCGATTTCCTCAGCGCCGCCGCCCTGCCCTGCGCCGCGCTTACCGCCTACCAGGCACTGGTGCGCAAGGCCAACCTGCAAGCCGGGCAGACCTTGCTGGTGCAAGGGGCCAGTGGCGCGGTGGGCGGTTTCGCCGTGCAGTTGGGCAAGCTGCTCGGCGCTCAGGTCATCGCCCTGGCCCGTGAGCCCCAGGCACAACGGGTGCGCGCGCTGGGCGCCGACGCGGTGTTCGAGCGCGACGACCCGGCACTGGTCACCAAGGTCAAGGGCCTGACAACCGGGGGCTATGGGGTGGATGCCATGCTCGAAGTGGTCAACCCTCAGGATGCGCGGCGCTCCCTGGAACTGCTGCACTACAACGGCCACCTGCTGTGCATCGACCCGATGCCCAACTTGAGCCAGGTGCCGCCCTACACCTATGCCGCGTCGATCCACGAGGTGGCACTCGGGGGTGCCTACGCGGCGGGGCATAAGCCGACCCAGGAGGACTTTGCGGTGATGCTCGAGACGCTGCTGGAATGGGTGGCCAGCCGCCGGTTGTCGCCGATGATCGAAAGGGTAATCGAACTGGCCGAAGTGCCGGCCGGCTTGAAAGCCCTGCGCGGCGGCGACCAGCCGGGCAAGACGCTGGTGACCATCGACTGATCGCCCCAGCTCGCACGAAACAGGCCCGCTACCTCCCAGTAGCGGGCCTTTTTTCTGCGCGGCGCCTTAGAAGCTGACCACTGTCTTGACGCCCAGCACCACTACATCGGTAGCGCCGCTCACGCCCCCCGGCGACTTTACGTATTGCACGTTGGGCCGTACGGTGATCGCCGGCGTCACGGCAATGCCGTAGTACAACTCCGCCGGGTATTCGGTGTGGGGGATCGGCTGCCCGGTCGCGCCCACCGGCAACAGGCTGTTGCTCTGGCGAATGCGGTCGCGGGAGTGTTCGTTGACCATCAGCCCGCCCACCGCGAGGCCGATTTCATCATTGGGCCGCGAGGCAAACGGCGAGCTGAGGAACAGGCCTGCCTGCCAGCTGCGCTCGACGTAGGACACATCGCGGTCCGACTGAATGAAGTTAGCGAACAGCGACAACTTGCGGGCGCTGACATTGCTGTCCTGAAATACTTGCTGCTGGCCCATCAGGTAATAGCCGCTAGCGCTGTTGTCACGATCGGCGCTGGCACCGGTCAGGCCGATGGGCTGGCCCGTGCTGTCGCGGTACAGGTCATCGAACTCACCGGTGTTGTGCCACAGACCCAGGCGGTAGCTGCCGGGCATGGCGTTGACCTTCGGCGTCCAACCGGCTTCCAGCACGCCGAGGTAGCCGGTGGTGCCTTTCGGGCTGCCGAAGTTCAGGCCCTGGGCGTTCTCGGTAAAGCGCGGGTTGACCTGGTAGATCGCCGCCTGCAACGAGACCTCGTCACTGACGTAGACATTGAACACCCCGCCCCACTGGCTCACCGGCCAGGTGTACCAATTGGGGGTTATATAGCCCGGCACGGTGCCACAGAAGGTCAGGTTCTCGAACTTGCACGAGAACGCAAACACGTCGCCACTCATGGGCAAACGGCCGAGCTTGAGGGTGGCCCTGCCGTCGAACAGGCTCTGCTGGTAATAGAACTGCGCGAGGCGCGTGACGCTGCCGTAGCCGTAGATTTCCTGTGGGTTGAGCACGGTATCCAGGCCGGCTTCGGTGTTGAGGTTCTCGCCGTTGCGGTTGGTGAGCGTCATGTGCACCTGCGCGCCCTGCCAGCCCAGCAGCTTTTGCAGATCGAGGTTGCCATCCAGCATGATCTGGTCGGCGTAGGTGCCCTTGTGGCGGTCGCCGCCCTGGGTGTTGTAGGCCAGTTCGTTGACATAGGTGACCAGGAAATCGACGCCCTCGTCATGCAACTGGCTGCGAGTGCCGCCCCAATCCCCGAGTAAAAAACTGCGCGGTTCGTAGGTGTCTGCCTGCGCATGGGCGCTACCGTACAGCGCCAGCAAAGTCGCCAGGGTCAATGTGCTTTTCATGTGGTGTAAGCCCTTTGTTGTTGTTTTTCGAGCAGCGTTGTCCGCCGGTGCCTCGAACGGGCCCGTACGGGTTGGAACCAGGAGTGCCGCCGCCCCGAGCGCCGCATCAAGGCGCAGCGTGGCGGCGGCGTGGGGCGCGGCCTAGCCGCTCACGTAGCCACCGTCGACGGCCAGTGTGGTACCGGTGATATAGGCCGCCGCCGAGGACGCAAGAAACACTGCGGCGCCGACCAGGTCAGCCGCCTCGCCCCAGCGTTTGAGGGCGGTGCGCCCGGCGATCTTCTGCTCCGCCTGGGGATCGGCCCATAGCCCTTCGGTCATGGCCGTGCGGTGGTAGCCCGGGGCGATGGCGTTGACCCGCACGCCGTGCTCGCCCAAGCGGTGCGCCAGCGCCCGGGTCAGCCCCAGCACGCCGCTCTTGCTGGCGCAGTACGACGGCACTTGGGCATCGGCGAGGTAACTGAGCATGGAGGCAATATTGATGATGCTGCCCCGGCTGCGCTGCAACTGCGGCAATACCGCCATGGATTGGCGCATCACGCTGATGAGGTTGGTGTCGAGCACTCGCAAGAACACTTCATCATCGTATTCCTGGCCGGGCCGCGAGATGCCGGCGGCATTCACCAGTACGTCCAGGCGCGGCAAGTCAGTGGCAAAGCGGGTGATCGCTGCAGCATCAGTGACATCGAGGGTATTGAAATTGAGCCCCGAGTGGGCTTCGCTCAGTTGCGCCACCTTGGCCGCCGAAGAGCCGCTGGCGGTGACATCCGCGCCCAGCCCGGCGAACCCCAAAGCGATATCCAGGCCTATGCCACTGGTGCCGCCCGATACCCAGACGGACTGCCCGGCGAACAGGTCGGGCCGGTAGTTGTTCAGAATCTGTTGCATGATGCGCTCCTGTTACCCTGTTGTTGTGAAGGACGCAGTGCCGCTGGCCAGAGTCGCCCGGCCAAAGCCATCCATGGCGCACAATGCCGCTACCACGCCAGCTTCGGTGACGGGGTAAGGCTCGTTGTGAATGATCTCGCCAGCTCGGCAGGCGCGTCGGGCCACTCGTTGCAATTGGTCGAGGTCGGCGGCATCGATGCCGATCTGCGCCAGGGTCACTGGCAGACCGGTATCGCGGCAGAACTCGAACAGTTGCACGCGCCGAGCGTGGTCGTGCAACGCCAGGAACATCGACGCCAGCAGCCCGACCGCGACCTTTTCGCCGTGCAGCGCCTGATGGGTACTTTCGACATCCGCCAGGCCATGGTGGATGGCATGGGCCGCCGCCACGCCGCCCGACTCGAACCCCAGGCCGGACAGCAGCACACAGGCCTCGACGGTTTCCTCGAAATCGGGCGTCAGCAACTGCCGGCGGCAATCGCTGACGGCCTGCACGCCATGGCGCAACAAAGTGTCCAGGCACAGGCGAGCGGCCTGGTGGGCCAGCGCAGTGCCGGTACCGCCGCACAGATTGCCAGCTCCGGAGCGGCGGCAGGCCTGGGCTTCATACCAGGTCGCCAGGGCGTCACCGATACCGCTGATGAAAAACCGCACCGGCGCCTGTACCAGCACCTCGGTATCGACCAGCACCAGCGCCGGGTTGCGCCGCACGAAGCGGTCCTGCAGCACCCGCCCGCGCTCGTCATAGACCACCGCCAGAGCCGAGCACGGGGCGTCGGAAGCGGCCACCGTCGGTACGCAGACAAAGGCAATGTCGAGGTCGTCCGCCGCTGCCCGCCCGGTATCCACGACCTTGCCGCCACCGAAGGCCACCAGCACTGCGGTGCCCTTGGCGGCGCTGACCGTGGCCGCGATCGTGGCAAGGGTGCAGCCGCCTTGGGCAATGCATTGGCTCATCTGCAGGCCGCCCATGGCGTCCAGGCGTGGGCCGATAACGCCCGCCACCGCCGGGTCGATCAGGCAAAACACGCGGTTGCCAAGGCGTAGCAGTTCGGTTTCAAGATGCGCCAAGGCACCCGGCCCCTGCAGGTAGCGCGAGGGGAATACGCTGCTGCGCAGTTTCAGTCCAGCCCCGTTCACGACAGGCATACCGCGCCGCGCTCAATCGCCAAGGGTAAGGGCGCCGCTATCGCAGGCTGCGGCAAGGCTTCGCCCATCAACAGCGCCACACCACGGTCGGCCACCGCGTAGGTGGTCGCGTTGGTATTGCCGCTGATGATGGTCGGCCAGGCCGAGGCATCGAATACGTACAAGCCCTCGACCCCGCGCACCTGCAGCTCGGGTGTGAGTACCGCCATGGGGTCGTCGTCACGGCCCATGCGGCAGGTGCCGCAGGGGTGGTAGACGGTCTTGACGCTACGCCTGCAGTGTTCTTCGAGCGTGGCATCGGTAGGCTCCGGCACCGACGGAAACACCAGTTTGGCGACCATACCGGCCAGGGGCGTGGCCTTGACGATCCTCAGCGCCTGCCGAATGCCGGCGACCGACAGGCGCATGTCCTCGGGGTCGTGCAGGTAGTTGGGGTAGACGATCGGCGAGACCTTCGGGTCGCCCGATTCGAGGGTCACCCGGCCACGGCTGCGTGGGCGCAGCACGCAGCTGTTGAGGGTCAGGCCGTAGGTGGCCTTCTGGTCGGTGACGTCGGGATCCAGGTACACCGAAGGCACGCAGAACACTTGCAAGGTCGGCGCCGCCGCCGGGTCGTCCGGGTTGAAGAAGGCCCCGGCCTCGACACCGTTGGACGTCACCGGACCGCTGCGAAACGCCAGGTACTGCAAGCCGTTGCGGATGCGGTTCCATCCCTCGTCCTGCTTGTAATAGCCGTACGGCCCGTTGCAGAACGCCAAAACCGGCACCTCATGGTGATCCTGCAGATTCTCACCGACGCCTGGCAGGTCGACCTTCACCTCGATCCCGTGGCGCTGCAGCTGCGCCGCCGGGCCGACCCCAGAAAGCATCAGTACCTGCGGCGTCACCAGCGCGCCTGCGGTGACGATCACCCGCGGTGCCTGGGCCTGGCGCAACTGACCGTTGTGCTCGAACTCCACCCCGGTGGCCACGCCTTGCTCGATCAGCACCCGATGCACCCGGGCGCCCTTGAGCACCTGCAGCTTGGGATTGCCCAGCACCGGTTTGAGAAAGGCATCGACGGCGCTGCAGCGGCGACCGTTGAAGGTGGTCAGCTGATAGAAACCGGTGCCGTTCTGTACGCCACTGTTGAAATCGGCGTTGTAGGGTATACCCGCAGCCTGCGCCGCCAGCACGAAGGCTCGCGACAGGTCGCTGGGATGCTGCGCATCACTGACCTTGAGCGGCCCTGCGGCGCCATGCATGGCGTTGTTGAAGGTGCCGTTGCCTTCCAAACGCGTGAAGTGCGGCAACAGCTGCGCGAAGCTCCAACCGTGGCTACCGGAGGCTGCTACCCAGTCGTCGTAGTCACGGGCCTGGCCACGGATGTAGACCATGGCGTTGACCGAGCTGCCGCCGCCCAGCACCTTGCCCTGTGGAATCGACGGCTGGCGATCGAACAGATGGCCGTGTCGGTCGCTCTTGTGAAAGGTCATGTAGCGTTCGTTGCCCAGCAGTTTGACGAAGCCGGCCGGCATGTGGATCAGCGGGTGGCTGTCACCCGGCCCAGCTTCCAGCAGCAACACGCGCAGGCCATGGTCGCCGACCAGGCGGCCAGCAGTCAGGCAACCGGCGGAACCGGCGCCGATCACGATGGCGTCGTAAGTAGAATTGTTGTTCATCGACAAAGTCCGTTGGTGGCCCTAAAGATCAGCGACGGCGGCCCTGCGCCATGCCTGCCAGGATCGCCGCGGCGGCGATCACCAGCCCCTGCACGATCAGCTTGCCGGACTCGCCCGCGCCAAACACATTGAGAATGTTGAACAGCAAGGTCAGCGCGAACGCCGCCACGGTCGGCCCAAGCATGCCGCCGCGGCCACTGCCGAACGTCACGCCGCCGAGAATCACACCGGCGATGGAATTCATCACCACGTCGCCGCCCAGGTTGGAGGTGCTCACCCCCACGTAGCCGGACAACAGCAGCCCGCCCGCTGCCGCCAAGGCACCGGCGGCCACATGGGACGCCAGCAGCACCCGGCGGATCGGCACGCCCGAGAGCGTCGCCGCTTGCGGGTTGCTGCCCACCGCCTGCATCAGGCGACCGAATACCATCACCCGCAGGATCACCCCCAGTAGCAGGGCGATCGCCAGCCAGATCATGCCGGCCAGCGGCACCGGCCCGACGCGGCCCTGGCCCAGGTCCTTGACCAGCTGCGGCACCGAGCCCGGCGCGTTGTCGGTGCTCAGGTACAGCACCAGGCCCACCAGGATCGCGCCCGTAGCCAGCGTGACGATCACTGCCGAAGCGCGGAACACGGTGATGAACAGGCCATTCACCGCGCCGACCACGGCGCCCGCGAGCAGCGGCAGGCCGATGGCCCAGACCGGCGAGAGCCCGGCGACCAGCGCCGTGGTGCAGACAAAATTGGTCAGCAGGAAGATTCCGCCCAGCGACAGGTCGATGGAGCGGCAGCGCATCACCAGCAATTGCGCACATACCGCCAGCCCCAGCGGCGCGGCCTGGCGGAAGATGACCATCTGGAACGGCAGCTGCAGCAGCATTGGCTTGAGCACGGCGCAATAGCCGATCAGAGCGAGGAGCACCCAGATCGACGGCGCGATGCCGGTGAGGATGCGCCCCAGCGTGTGACGGGAAGAGCGCTGCGGCGAATCGCCAACGGGTGCAACCAGGGTTCGAGTCATGTTCATGTCCTCAGAGTCCTAACTGTTGACGGCGGCGCAGGCACACGGCAATGAGCAGCAAGGCGCCATTGACCACCGATAGAAGGAAAGGGTTGATCTGCACCAGGTTCATGCCGTTGCCGACCAGGCCCAACAGCAAGGTCCCGCACAGGGTGCCCCAGACGCCGCCGATGCCGCCGGTCAATTGCGTGCCGCCTAGTGCAACCGCAGCAATCGAGTCCAGGCCATAGGAGGTGCCCACCCAGGGGTCGCCGGACGAAATGCGCCCGGCCAGGAATATCCCCGCCACGGCCGCGAACAGCGCGCACAGCACGTAGCCTCGAATCACCGTCCAGCTGACGTTGACCCCCGCCAGTGCGGCGTTGTCGGCGCCGCCGCCCACGGCGTACAGGTGCAGGCCGAAGCGCGAGCGGTGCAGCACGAACCAGGCGGCCAGCACCGCCAGCACAATCCACGCGACCGCCAGCGGCACCGGCCCGATGCTGCCATTCACGGCATTGACGATGCCCGGCGCCACCAGCCCACCCGGGGTCGGCAGGATGATCAGCACAATGCCCTGCAGCACCGTCGCGGTGGACAAGGTCATGATGATCGGGTGCACGCGAAAGCGCGCCACGCCCACGCCGTTGATCAGCCCCAGCAGTACCGCGGCGCCGATCACCAGCGTAACGCCGAGCACCGGCGACTCAGTGTTGGCGATCAAACCAGTGGCCAGGCTGATCATCACCCCCACCGACAGATCCAGGCCGCCGGTAAGGATCACCAGAGTCTGCCCCAGCGCCACCACCAGCAAGGGCGTCGCCTGCACCAGCAGGTTGCCGATGTTTTCCACGCTGCGAAACTGCGCGAAGCACACCGCCAGCGCCACCAGCGCCATCAACAGCAGGATGGCCGACAGGTATTGGCCGCCAACACGGCCGGCATATGGAGACTTGATCATGGTTGCACCTCGCCGCCGTGGACGGCGTTGCCCACGGCCGCCTGCAGGATGTCTTCTTCAGTGATGGCTGCCGCCGAACGCTCGGCGACGATGACCCGGCCCTTGATCACCAGCACGCGATCGGCGACGCCTATCACTTCCGGCAGCTCCCGTGAGGTGAACAGCACCGTGCCGCCCTTGGCGCAGAACGCGCGCAGGGCGTTGTAGATCTCGGTCTTGGCGCCGACATCGACACCCCGGGTCGGCTCCTCGATCAGCAACACTTTGGCGCCTACCGCCAGCCAGCGCCCGAGCATGACCTTCTGCTGGTTGCCACCCGAGAGGTTGATCACCGCGAGGGAGGTGCTGCTGGCGCGGATGCTCAACTCCTTGACCAGCCCGGCGACCACGCCGGAGCAGCGCTGGGCCAAGGTCCACGGCCTGCACCGCTGGTGAATACCGAGCGTGAGGTTGGCATGGATGGGCAAATCCAGGTAGAGACCTTCGCCCTTGCGGTCCTCTGGCATGAATGCCAGCCCGTGCCGCAGCGAGCGAGCACTGCCGCTACCCGGGTTGAACTGGGCCACTGCCCCCGTGCCATCGCGCACCTTGACCTTGACCTGGGCCTGACCATGCAACTGAACACCGGCCAAAGTCCGCACGATCTCGCGCTGACCCTGCCCTTCGAGCCCGGCCAAGGCGACGATCTCGCCGCGCTTGAGGTTGAAGCTCAACGGCGTGGCCTGCTTGTCCACCTGCAATCCATCGACCTCCAGTACCGCGTCGCCCAGTACCTGCGCCTTGGGCGGGTACAGCTGCGACAGGTCGCGCCCGACCATCAGCGACAACAGCCGGTCGGGGTTCAACTCGCGGGTGGCGTAGCTACCCACCAGCTTGCCGTCCTTGAGCACCGTGGTGGTATCGCACAGCTCGAAGATCTCGCGCATGCGGTGGGAGATGTAGAAGATGCATTTGCCGCGGTCGCGCAACGCCTTGAGCAGCGTTTCCAGGCGCGCCACTTCCTGGGTGTTGAGGGCCGCGGTGGGCTCGTCGAAAATGAAAATCTGCGCATCGACGGTCAGGCCCTTGGCGATTTCCACCGACTGCTGCTCGGCGACGGTCAGCGAACTGACACTGCGCCGCGGGTCGATTGCCAGGCCGACCTGGGCCAGGGCCTTCTCGGCCGCCGCGTTCATTGCCGCACGGTCCAGCTGCGGGCCACAACGCAACTCGCGCCCCAGGAACATGGTCTCGGCCACGGTCAGGTTGGGCACCAGAGAAAACTCCTGGAACACTGTCGAGATCCCCGCGTTCAGGGCATCGAGCGGCGATCGGAACGTTACCGGCCGGCCCTGCAGGAACAGCTCGCCCTCCGACGGCTTGACCACGCCGGCGATGATTTTCATCAAGGTCGACTTGCCTGCGCCGTTCTCACCGGTCACGGCATGAATCGAACCGGTCCGGCCTTCGATCGCGACCTGGGTAAGCGAAGGCACACCGTCATAGCGTTTGGAAATGTTGCGCGCTGCAATAAGGGTTTGCATTACCAGATCTCCCGGTCAGTCATTGCTTGCCGTAGAGTTTTTTCAGCTGATCGTCCGGCAGGCCGCTCGGTACCCAATAGTTGTCATTCAGATCGGGACGGTAGTACTGGTCGAAGGTCGCTTTGGTGACCGGATCCGGCAGGGCGACGTAGCGTTTGTGCAGCGGCTTGCCGTCGAGCAGCGCCAGCGCCGCGCGAATACCAGCAGAACCCTGCTCGGAGGGGAACAGCGCGGCCATGGAGTTGGCGCCGCTGTCTTTCCAGGCCTTGAGGAAACCGTTGTTGCCTTCGCCGGTGATCGGCGGCACGGGGCGGCCGAATTCCTTGAACACATCGATGCAGGCACGGCTCATGTCGCCGCCCGACGACCAGATGCCGTCGACATCCGGGTTGCTCAGCATGAGCGCCTCGCAGACCTGCTTGCCCTTGTTATAGGACCAGTCGCCGTACTGCTCGGCGGCGATCTTGATATCCGAACCCTTCAGGCCCGCCAGCAGACCTTGATAGCGCTGGGTATCGGCAGCGATGCCGGCCTGGCCGCGCAGTACCCAGATATTGCCTTTGCCCTTGAGGGTATCTACCAGGAACTTGCCTCCCACCTCACCGAAGTGCAGGGCGTCACCCTGGATCTCGACGGTAAATTTGTCGGTGTCGATTTCAGTGGAATGGATGATGACTGGAATGCCCGCCGCTACGGCTTTCTCGATCACCGGAGTGAGCGCTGTGTAGGACACCGGGGCAATGATGATTGCATCGACCTTCTGGGCGATCATGTCTTCGATATCGGCGATCTGCTTGGCCGGCTTGGACTGGGCATCGGCGAACACCAGTTGCTTGATGTCTTTGTGCAGCGAAGCTTCGTAACGCGACTCATGCACCATCTGGGTCATCCAGGTGTTGCCGAAACCCCATATGCTCAAGCCGATGCGATAAGGCGCGGGCTTCTTGTACTGGTTGGCGGTGGTCATGGGGTTATCCCCCGCGCGCACCGTCAAGCCTTTCATCAACGCGGTGGCGTCGTCTTCCGCCATGGCAGGCAGGTTGAACAGCGCGCAAAAACTCAAAGCCAGGGCACAGATGATCTTTTTGTTCTTCATGGGCGGTCTTCTTTATTATTGGTTTGGAGATGACGCTTGCAATGTCACATCTGACGTGTAACATATTAGACATTAGATGTGGTGTCAAACAGCGTTCACCGTGATCAGCGCGTCCACTGACGAAGACGCTGCAGGAGAAATTCAATGAGCTCGACATGGACCCCGATCCAGCACACCCACCTCACCGACCAGGTGTACGCCGCTGTGCGCGACCGCATTCTGTCGCGCCTGATCAAGATCGATGAGCAGGTCAACGTGGAGGAAATAGCCGCCGAGCTGCGCGTCAGCCGCACGCCCGTGGTCGACGCCATCAAGCGCCTGGCCGCCGAGGGCCTGGTCGAAGTCAAGGCGCGCCGCGGCACTTATGTGCGTGGCATCAGCGAGCACGACCTGATCGAGATCTTCCAGATTCGTGAAGCACTGGAGCTGTTCGCCCTGCGCCACGCCATCGAAAGCGATGTGCACGACCAGGTGGTGGAGGAGATGTCGACATTGCTGCAAGCCATGGGCGACAGCATCGATGGTGACACCTTCAGCGATTATTCGCGCTTCACCATGGCCGACCGCGCCTTCCACACCGTGATGATCGACTCGTGCGACAACCAGCGCATGAAGGATGCGTACGAGAACCTCAACATCCACCTGCACATCATGCGCAGCCACTTCTTCGAAGGCCTGGAGCCGCCAAAGCGCGTGCACGCCGACCATACGGAAATCCTCGAAGCGCTAATCGCTCGCGACTATGCCAGCGCTGAAAAGGTGGTGCGCAACCACCTGAGCTCGATTCGCACCAAGATGATCGACAACATTCGCAAGGCCGGCGGCATGTTGTAAGCCGCCGGCAGGATCCTCAGGCGCGGCCTGAGCCAGCGTCCGGAAAATGAAGACTCGCCCGCCGTTGAAGCAACGGCGGAGCACAATAAAAAACCAGCGAGAGTCATGACCATGAGCACTGCAAACAATCCGTTATTGGCGGTTGGTACCTACACGCTGAAAATGCCCCATGTCGACGGTAAAGGCCGCGGTATCGAACTACTGCGCTTCGACCCGGCCACCGCCACGCTGAGCCCGGCGGGCGGCTACCCCGACCTGACCAACCCCTCTTACCTCTGCGTGTCCCAGAACCGGCGCCACCTGTACAGCGTTCGCGAGATCGGCGCCGACGGTGATCCCGGCATCGACGTATTCACCCTGGATGCCCGTGGCGCGACCTTGCAGCTCGAGCAGCGCATCTCCAGTCCCGGCGAGTGGCCCTGCTACATCGCCGTGGATGCCAGCAGTCAGCTGCTGTTGCTCTCCAACTACCTGAGCGGTGAAGTACTCGCCTACCCTTTGGCCACCGATGGCCAGGTGATCGACACCCCTACCGTGCTGCAACGCAGCGGCCAGGGGCCGAACGCCGAGCGCCAGGAAGGTCCCCATGCCCACTGCGCGCTGGTCAGCCCCGATGGCCGCTTCGCCTACCTGGCCGACCTGGGCATCGACGCCGTGGTGCGCCATGCCATCGACGCCGGCAAGGTCAACCCCGAGCCCGACCTGGCGCTCCCCGCAGTGCCCGGCGCCGGCCCGCGTCACCTGGCATTCACCGCCGATGGCAAACACTTGCTGGTCAACCACGAGCTGGGCTCATCGGTGAGCCTGTACCGCCTCGATGGCCCGCAGGTGCGGCGCCTGGCGGAAGTCTCCAGCCTGCCGCCAGCCTTCGATGGCCAGAGCGGCGCGGGCGGCATGCACTTGCACCCCAACGAGCGCTTCGTGTACGTGGCCAACCGCGGCCATGACAGCGTTTTTGCAGCGCGGGTGGATGTCGAAAACGGCAGCCTCACGCCCATCGGCACTTGGCCCTCGGGCGGTCGCACACCTCGCGACTTCACTTTCTCGCCCGACGGCGGCCACCTGCTGTGCGCCTCCCAGGATGACGCCGTGATCCGCATTTTCAGCATCGACCCGCACAGCGGCGAACTCACTCACGTGGGCGAGGATTACCCGATCGCCAGCGCGGTCTGCCTGCAGTTCATCTGACCCAGCCTCTCTACAAGAACAAGGACAATCGGCATGCCAACCACAGCACAACGCCCACGCACGGTGATGGTCACTGGTGCGGGGGGCAACCTCGGGCAAAAAGTCGTCGAAGCCCTGGCCCGCGAGCCCTGGTGCTCGAAAGTCATCGGCATCGACCGCAGCGGCGACTATTCGAAATTTTCCGCCGAGGCCCGCGAGCGCCTCGAACTGGTCAAGGGCGACCTCACCGTACGCGGCGGCGCCTGGACCACCGCCATGGCCGAGGTCGACACGGTGATCCACTTCGCCGCCCTGCACCCACTGCCAGACGCCAGCTGGGAGCAGGCCCTGGCGTCCTACGACATGACCCTTAACTTGCTGCTCGAAGCGACCGCCAACGGTGTCGAGCGGTTCGTCTTCGCTTCGTCCAACCACGCCATGGGCGCCTACAAGGACCTGCCCCTGGCCGCGCAGATGGGTCCCGGGAAACTGACCGCCGAACTGCCACCCGCTCCCGGCACCCGCTGGCACAACGGCGACCACGAAGAGCATTCGCTGGCCTATGGCACGTCCAAGGTGATGGGTGAAAAGCTCTGCGCCGCGGTCGCCGAACTCGCCGCTGGCAAACTCAGCGCGGTGTCGGTGCGGGTGGGCTGGTCACTGACCGGCGCCAACGACCCCCGCGACATTACTCATTCCGGCTCGCCCGCCTCTAGCGCCGATGCGCAGCAATTGGATGATGACGCCAAACGCGCGCTGCGATGGTTCCGCAACATGTGGCTGTCCAATGGCGACCTCGAGCGCCTGTTCATCGCCGCGGTACTGGCCGACAGCAGCCACTGGCCGGCGCCGGCAGTGATCGTCAACGGCGTGTCGAACAACCGCGGCATGGACTGGGATCTCAGCAGCGCCGCCCGATACCTCGGCTACCAGGCCCAGGACGACCTCTACCGCCATGTCGATGCTTGACCCGCCCAGGTACCGCACATGATCAACGCCAACGTAGAGGACCTGCGGCGCAGCGCGCGCCGCAAGCTGCCGAAGATGTTTTTCGATTACATCGACGGCGGCGCATTCAGTGAGCACACGCTGGGCACCAACGTCAGTGACTTCGACCAATGGTGGCTGGAGCAGGAGATCATGGTCGATCTCAGCGAGCGGCGCTTGAACACGCGCCTGCTGGGCAACGACCACGCCCTGCCCTTCATGCTTGCGCCGGTCGGCTTCGCCGGCATGTTCTGGCCCCAGGGCGAGGTGGCGGCGGCGCGCGCGGCGAGAGCGGCAGGCATCCCCATGTGCCTGTCGACCTTCTCCATCAATTCCATGGAGCAGGTGGCGGCCGCGCTGCCCAAGGGCCTGGCCTTCCAGCTGTATGTGTTCAAGGATCGGCAACTGGCGGAAGAAATGATTGCCCACGCCCTGGCGGCGGGAATCGATACCCTGTTCCTGACCGCCGACACCGACATTTCTTCGGTACGTGAGCGCGACACCCGCAACGGTTTTCGCACTGCGGCCAACCTCAATCTCAGCGCCCTGCTCGACTTCGCCTCACGCCCCGGCTGGTGCCTGCGCATGGCCCGCAATGGCAAGGCGCAGCTGGGCAACGTCGGCCACCGCCCGGAGCTGGCCGGGGATTTCATGTCCCAGGCCTCGTACCTGTCCGGCAACGTAGATCCGAGCATGACCTGGAAAGACCTCGAGTGGCTGCGTCAGCGATGGCCCGGGCGGTTGGTGCTCAAGGGCGTGCTGTCGGTACGCGATGCCGAGCGCGCGTTGAACGCCGGTGTCGATGCCATCGTCGTCTCCAACCACGGTGGCCGGCAACTCGACGGCGCGCGTTCGAGCATCACGGCGCTGCCAGAGATCGCCGCTTGGGTCGACGGCCGTATGGAGATTCTGTTCGACGGCGGCATCCGGCGTGGCAGCCAGATCGTCAAGGCGCTGGCCCTCGGCGCCGACGGCGTACTGCTGGGCCGGGCGTTCGCCTACGGCCTGGCAGTGAATGGCGAAGCAGGGGTGCGCGAAGCGATCGAATTGCTGCGCGCCGAGACCGACATCACCCTGGCGCTGATGGGCATCACCAGCATAGACGCGCTCAAAGCCAATCGCCACAGGCTGATCAAACGCAAGGATCAGCCCGAACGATAGGGGCGCAACGCTCGATAGCTATCGCGATTCGCTTGCAGGATCGACCCCGCCGCACGTTCGCAGGATACCGACTTCTTGCTCGAGGCCTGCGAAAATGCGAATCGACAGGGACATGCACAGCGGCATGGATGGTTACCTGGCCTGGCGCGCCGCGCCGACCAGCCCGTCCAGCCAGTCCTGGTGGCCGTTGATCATCGGGTTGGGCTTGGCCTTGGCCAGTTCCTCGGCAGGTTTGCCCTTCTGGGTTTCCTGGGTGAGGATGCGCACGCGGCCCTCGGACAGGTCTTCTATCAGCCAGGCGTGGTGCACGTCCAGGCGGGTGTCGCCCTCGCCGGCCCAGCCATGCCAGGCGACGCGGCCGGGCTGGCCTTGAGTGGGAGGCACATGTTCGGTGCACTGAGCCTCAACCGGGAAGCCGAAGGTTTCGAAATAAAAACGCACGCCCTCAGAAAGCTCCGGGCCTTTGTCGTCGTAAAAACGGATGTTCGCCGCATTGGAGTAGTAGGTTGGCCACTTCGGGGCGAAGCTGAGCAGCGGCCAGATGTCAGCAGCGCTGAGGCCGGCGACGATAACTTCGTTGGAACAGAAGTTTTCGGTGAAGCCCGGCAGATAGTCTTGTGGCCAGATGATTTCGTGCATGTCCGATACTCGATGGGTTAGACGTGGCCCATCTTGGCTGCTAGCCTGAAATAACGCCAATCGCCATATTTTATCCTAGACATCATGAATCCTGATATCAGACATCTAGACTTCAATCTGCTCAAAACGCTGGATGCGCTGCTGGACGAGCGCAGCGTCACCCGGGCCGCCGAGCGCCTGGCCCTGACCCAACCGGCGGTGAGCGGCATGCTTACGCGCCTGCGCGAGAGCTTTGGCGACCCGCTGTTCGTGCGCGCGCAACGCGGCATGGTACCGACCCTGCGCGCCGAACAGTTGGCCGGGCCGGTCAAGCAGTTGCTCAGTGACATCGAAGCGATCCTGCAACCCGAAGCGTTCGAGCCGGCAACGGCAAGCATGACCGTGACCCTGGCGTCCACCGACTATGCCTTGCGCGCCGTGGTGGTGCCCTTTCTGGCCGCGCTCAGGCTGCAGGCGCCGAATATACGCGTGGCGGTTCAGGCGATCGACAATCAAGCGCTGCTCACGCAACTCGACCGCGGCGATGTTGACCTGGCACTGGTCACGCCGGACTTCACCGCGCCAGGTCTGCACGCTCAGGCGCTTTTCGATGAACGCTACGTGTGCGTCATGCGCGCCGACCACCCGGACGCCGCCATCGGCACGTTGTCGCTGGAGCGTTTTTGCGCGCTGGATCATGTATTGGTGTCCTCCTCGGGGGGCTCATTTCATGGGGTCACGGACGAGGCCCTGGAAAAGCTCGGACGGTCGCGGCGCGTGACAATCTCGGTGACCAGTTTTCTGGTGCTGCCAGAGATCCTCGCCGTCAGCGACATGATCGCTGTCGTGCCTCGGCGATTGGCGCTGCACCGCAATGATCTGGCGATGATCGAGCCACCGCTGGCCATCCAAGGCTTTAGCAAGACCGTCGCCTGGCATGAACGCACGCACCGCGATGCAGGTCAGCGCTGGTTGCGCTCGTTACTGATCAAGACCTGCTCGCAGCACGCTCGATGACGGTGCCGATGCGTAGGGTCGCAGGTGCAAACGGGGTATCATGAGCGCCGCTGTCGCCCCGCCGAATGCCAGCTACCGGTCTTCTCACCCACGTTGGTCCCTCGAGGTAGCCTGTGTCCCAAAGTATTGAACGCGCCATCGAAGTCCTCATGCTGATCGGCAACGAACCTCTGACCCCTGCCGAGATTGCCCGTCGCCTCGACGTGCACCGCTCCACCGCCCTGCGCATCATGGATGTGCTGTTCAGCCAGCGGCTCCTGCGCAAGCTGCCGGATGGCCGTTATGGCATCGGTCCGGCGCTGCTGTCGCTGGCCTACCACGCGCAGGACCAATACAGCCTGGTGAGGCTGGCACGGCCACGGCTGGTGCAGCTGAGCGAGATATACGACCAGACCGTGCACCTGGCTGAACTGCAAAGCGACCAGATCGTGTACATCGACAAGATCGAGCCCAAGCGCTCCATTCGCCTGACCTCGCGGGTGGGCGACGCGGTGTGCCTGCACACCGCCAGTGTCGCCAAGTCGATCCTGGCATTCGCCGGCGAAGAAGTGCGCGAGCAACTGCTGGCAGGCCATGAGTTCACTCGTTTCACCCCCACCAGCATCCAGTCGCGTGAGGCTTATCTTGAGGCACTGGAGGGGGTGCGCGAGCGCGGTTGGTCGACCGACGACGGTGAGCTGGAGGAGTACATCAACTGCCTGGGCGTGCCGATTCGCGATGTCACCGGCAATGTGGTGGCGGCGGTGTCGATCATCGAACTCAAAGCTAAAAGCGACCTGAGCGCGATGCAGCAGACCGTGCTCGAGCCCCTGCAGGAAGCGGCTCGGGCCATCTCCCGTGACCTGGGATGGAACGGCTGAGAAAGCCCGCCGCCCCCGGGCCGCAGCGAACTCAGCGCTGCGCTGTGCGGGCGAGGAAATCCTCGTCGATATCGAACCCCAGGCCCGGCCCCTCAGGCAACGTCAACCAACCCTGCTCATGACTCAACGGCTGGTGCACCAGCGCCGTGCGGAACGGATGCGACGAGGTGTCGTACTCGAACAGCGGCTGGTCGGCGAACAGACCGAAGTGAGTGGTCGGCGTGTTGGCGATACTGTGCAACGAGGCGTACTGGCCCACCGCAGTGCCCCACACATGGGGGTTGACCTGCACCCCGCCCGCTTGCGCAAGCACGTTGATGTGCTTGAGCGCGGTGAAGCCGCCGGCCAGGCAGATATCCGGCTGGGCGATGTCCACCGCGCCGGCGGCGATCAGGTCGCGGAAACCGTACAGCGAGAACTCTGCTTCGCCACCGGCAATCGGCGTGTCCAGAGCATCGCGCACGCGCCGGTAGCCGGCCAGGTCCTCGGGCACCACCGGTTCTTCGATCCAGCGCAGGCGCAGATTGTCGAGGGCGCGGCCCAGGCGGATGCTGTCGTTGGCGCCGTAGCCGTGGTTGACGTCGATCATCAACTGCACGCCCTCCCCCAGCGCCTCGCGAATGGCTTGCATCACCGCGATGTCGTCGTCCAGGCCGAAGCCGAGCTTGACCTTCATGATGCTGAAACCAGCCTCCGCGTGTCGTACCGCCTCGGCCGCCATGTCCGCCGCCTGGCCCTGGCCGCGGCTGCGAAAGAAACCGGTGGCGTAGCATTGCACGCGCTCGCGGAACGCCCCGCCCAGCAGGCGCCACACCGGCAGTCCGGCGGCCTTGCCACGAATGTCCCAAAGGGCGATGTCGATGGCGCTGATGGCGCCGAGCACCACACCTTTGCGGCCATAGTCGCGGGTACGCACATACATCGTGTCCCATAGCACGTCGGTGGCCAGCGGATCCTGGCCGATCAGCAGCGGCTTGAGGGCACTGTCGATCACCGCAGCGCTAATCTCCGGCGGCTGCAGGCCGACGCTGAAGGTCTCGCCCCAGCCTTCGATACCGGTGTCGGTGACCACCCGCACCAGGGTGGTTGAGCGTCCCGTTACCCAGCCTTGGGAATAGGCGAAGGGGCGTTCGAGCGGGCTCTTGAGCAGATAGGTTTCGATACGGGCGATTTTCATACCAGGGCTCCATTGAGGTTGGCTGCTGGCGCGCCGGCCGCTGCGGACGGCGAAGCAACGATGGGTTGGCGCACGCCGAAGTGATAGAACAGCGCCGACAGCACCGCGACACCGGCGGAAATGAAGAACACCAGATTGAACGAGTGCGTGGCATCGATGATCAGCCCGGCCACGAGCGGCGACAGGGTGGCGCCGATAAAGCCGCCGAAATTCTGAATCGACCCCACTGAGGCCACCGTCGAGGGCGTGGTGAATTCGCAGGGCAGCGACCAGGCGTGGGCGACCACCGCGCCATTGAAGCCCAGGGCGAAGGCCATCAACGTGACGGCGATGGCCAGCCCAGCGCCTTCGCCGAACAGGCCGTTGAACGGAATCAACGCCAGCACCAGCGCCTGCAGCAGCATCGAGGCGATGATGGTGACCTTCTTGGCCTTCATGGTGGTCCAGCCAGCGCGCTCGCTGAGCCTGCCGGAAATCAGCCCGCTGGCCAGGTCGCCGATGATGGCGCCAACCCAGGGCACGCTGGCGATCAGCCCCAGCGAAGCAAACTTGACACCGAACTGGTTGATGATGAACAGCGGGATGAACACCAGGAAGATCTGGTATGCCCACATGTTGCAGAAGAAGCCGGCCATCATCCCCCACATCGACCGCTTCCTGAACAGGCTCGCCCAAGGCACCCACGGACCTTCATCGAGCTGGACGCCGCTATCCTGGCGAATATAGCTGAGCTCCTCGACGCTGACGTTCGGCGACTTGTCCAGGTCGCGGTAGAACAGCAGGAAAATCGCCGCCACCACGACCCCGGCGATGCCGGCGAGAATGAACATCTCGCGCCAGCCAAACTCGGCGACTATCCATACCAGCAACACGGTGAAGAAAGCCGGGCCGGCCTTGAGCGCCGAATCCCAGCAGCCGTTGGCGAAGCCATGCTCTTTCTTCGGAAACCATTGGGTGACGATCTTGTTGGTGGACGGCAGCGAAGGCGCCTCGGCCAGGCCCAGGCAGGCCCGCGCGACGATGAAACCCGGCAGGCTGCCGATAAAGCCCATGGCCGCAGTGGCGCCGCTCCACACCGCCACCGACAGCCCCAACAGTTTGCGCGGCCCGAAGCGGTCGACGAACCAGCCGGAGGGCAGTTGACCGAACGCATAGAACAGCGAGAAGGCGCTGCCCAGCAGGCCGATATGAGTGGCGGTGAGGCCCAGTTCCGATTGCATCGCGGGGGCGGCAATCGACAGCGCCAGGCGGTCGATGTTGTTGATCAGCGCCAACAGGCACAGCAACGACAGCACCACCCAGCGTTTGCGGCCCTGGGGTTTGGGCAGGCTGGATGGACCGACCGGGGTTTTCATCATCATGTTAAGCGTCTCCATTTATGGATTTTGTAAGGCTGGACGACGATCGTGGAATAGGCTGCAGGGGGCGGTCAGATGCGCCCGAACTTGGCAAGCAGATCCTGGAAGGTGGCACCCTCCAGGATCAACTCGCGCATCGAGGCTTCGTTGCGGGCGATGGTCTGCGCGCGTTCGTACACCGCTTCCATGCGCGCCTGAGGAACCACCGCCACGCCGATTTCGTCAGCCACGATGAGGTCGCCGGGGTAGATCATCACGCCGCCGCAGGAGATCGGTACGTTGATGGCGATGGGTTCGCGCCGGCCGCTCAGGGCGGTGTGCGCCTGGCGCGGGCCGCTGGCTTTGGCCGAGACCGGAAAGTCGAGAAAGCGCGCCTCGTCGGTGTCGCGGCAGCTGCCATCGATCACTGCGCCGACGACGCCGGCGTTCTTCGCCAGGCCGGTCATCAGCCCACCCCAGATCGAGGTTTCGGTTTCGCCGAAGGCGTCGATGACGATGACGTCGCCGGGCATGGCGACAGTGAACACTTCGAGGCAATCGACGATGTCGCCCGCTGCCAGTTGCACGGTCAGGGCGGTTCCGATGATCTTCTTGTCGGCACCCTTGGGCTTGATGTCGGTACGCATGGTGCCGGAGCGCTCGAGGGCGTCGGAGACCACGCAAGACAGCGACATCACCTCGGCCATGGCGACGAAACGCGCAACCAGTTCACGGTCTACCTGGGGGCTTGGGTTAACGGTAATGCTCATGGGGATATCCTCTGGGATTCAAGGGTAAACAGGGTTGAGGGGTTTTTCGCCCTGCAACACCGCGCGCACGTTCAAGGCAGCGGTGCGGCGGCATTCGTCCAGGGCCTCTTGCGAGACGTAGGCGACGTGAGGGGTGACCAGGCAGTTGGCGAGGGCGAACAGGGGATTGCCGGCCGGCGACCAGGCTTGTTGCTTGGCGGGTTCTTCTTCGGTGTCGTCCAGCGCGGCAGCGGCGATATGGCCGCTTGCCAAGGCATGGTGCAACGCGCTGTTGTCGATCACCTTGCCCCGCGAGCAATTGACCACCAGTGCGCCCTTCTTCATCAGCGCAAAGGCGCGCTCGTCCAGCAAATGATGGGTATCGGGAGTGTAGGGGCACATCACATCGACTAGGTCGGCACTGCGCAGCAGGTCATCGAGTTCGACCTTCCGGACCCCGTGGGCGTGCATCAGGCTGGCCGAAACGTAGGGGTCATACGCGATGAGTTCGAGGCCGAACGCCTGAAGCTTGCGCGCCATGTTCTGGGCGATCCGGCCAAAGCCGACCAGGCCGAACACGCTGCCGCGCAAACGCCGGATGGGCCGGTTCCAGTCCGACCAGTGCCAGGCACCCTGGCGCGTGGCGGCAGCGTAAGACGGAATCGAGCGCATGATCGTCAGCGCCATGCTGATGGAGTGGTCGGCGACTTCCTCAATGCAGTAATCCGGCACGTTGGTCACGACGATGCCCGCGCGGTGGGCGGCGTCGACATCAAGGATGTCGACGCCAATGCCGTAGCGCGCAATGACCTTGCAATGTGCCAGCGCGGCGATGGTCGCGGCATCGATGCGCGCGTACTGCTGCAGGAGGCCAGCGGCATCCGCGGCCAGCTCCGCCAGGCCTTCGCCGGAGCGCGCCTGCAGGCCGATCACTTCGATGCCGGCGGGTTCGAGAATGGCTTTTTCAATCGACAGATCGGGATAGTCGAAGTCGGTGACATAGACCTTGGGCACGTGGGTTCACCTGTTGTTATTGGATTTATTGACCGCGGTGTTGTGTCTCTCCATGTTGCGCTATGCGCAACACAATTGCCTCACATGCAACACATTATCAAACCCTAGCTGATAATCCCTCGGCATTCAAAGCTATTTTCATCTCAGGCCATGCCGGGTGACGATCGGGCCACAGGTGCAGGTTGACAGGAACCCCTTTCGGCATCAATCATATTGTGGACACAACATCCACATTGTGGACGGAGAACAAAAAATGTCTGATACCCTCGAGCAACGCCCCGTGTACACCGCCGATGAGCTCAAGCGCATGCCCTTTCAGCACGCGCAACCTCAAGCCATGCTGCCTGATCTCGTGGTACCCAACGCCGTCCCCGTGGACGAGCGCATCTGGGTGCCACAGGCGGAAAACGTGTGGTTCCGCCCCCTGTGCCTGAACCGTTCAGCCGGCTACTGGATCAATCTTCTGCGGGTGCGCAAATCTGGCGTGCTTAGCCGTCACCGCCACCCTGGGCCGGTGCACGCCTATGTGATCAAGGGCCGCTGGCGCTACCTGGAACATGACTGGGAAGCCACCGAAGGCGGCTATGCCTTCGAGCCACCAGGAGAAACCCACACCCTGGTCGTGGATGAGGGGGTCGAAGAGATGATCACCCTGTTCAACGTGCAGGGCTGCATGTACTACGTCGACCCCTGGGGCGCCAACGTCGGCTACGAAGACGTCTTCACCAAGATCGACATGTGCCGCAAGTACTACGAAAGCGTGGGCCTGGGCGCTGATTACGTCGACCAGTTCATTCGCTGACGCCTGACCGTTCAAAGGGCTGGCGGCCTTCCCCAGCCCGTGTGTTTCCTGTCTCGACAATAATCACAAAGAGAGAGAATCATGCCTGCTCCCCTCGCGAAATCCGCGAAGCTTAGGCGTATCCAGTGGATGGCGGTCACCTTCCTGACCGTTGCCGGCTTCGTCAACTACATCGATCGCAGTGCCCTGTCGATCGCCAATTCGGCCATCCGAGAAGAGATGGCCCTGACCCCTACCGAGATGGGCTTGCTGTTGTCGGCCTTCTCCTTGGCCTACGCGTTCTCCCAACTGCCGGTCGGCGCCCTGATCGACCGCCTGGGCAACCGCCTGGTGCTGGGCGCGGGTATCTGCTTCTGGTCCGTGGCGCAGCTGCTGTGCGGCATGGTCAATTCCTTCTCCCAGTTCATGCTGGCTCGCACGGTGCTGGGTATCGGCGAGTCGCCGCTGTTCCCCGCCGGTGCCAAGGTGGTCAGCGAGTGGTTCACGGTGCGCGAGCGCGGTGGGCCGACCGGGATGTTCATCGCCTCCAGCTGCATCGCGCCTTGCCTGGCGCCACCGCTGCTGACTGCGATCATGCTGGCCTTCGGCTGGCGCTGGATGTTCGTGTTCACCGGGATCGCCGGGTTGCTGGTGGGTATCGGCTGGTACGCCTGCTACCGCAACCGCAGTGAAGCGAGTCTGCAGCACAGCGACCTGGAGCACCTGGCGCAGCACGAGGAGGTCGAGCAAAGCAGCGCCAAGATGAGCTGGCGCGAATGGCGCCAGTTGTTCACCCACCGCACCACCTGGGGCATGTTGCTAGGGTTTGCCGGGGTGATCTACATGGTCTGGCTGTATCTGACCTGGCTGCCGAGCTATCTGGAGCACGACCGCGGCCTTTCGGTGGCGCACGCCGGTTGGGTGGTGGCCATTCCTTATGTGTTCGGCGCCTTGGGGATGATCAGCGCCGGGCAGATCGCCGACTACCTGTCGCGGCGCAACCTGCCGGTCATTGCCTCGCGTAAGTGGACCGTGTGCATCGGCCTGCTGGGCGGCGCTCTAGCCACAGTGCCGGCTGCCTACACGCCGGACCTGGTTTGGGCCATGGTGCTGATTTCCATCGCCATGTTCTTCATCAACCTGGCCAGCGCCGCTTGCTGGACCATGGTCAGCGTCATCGCGCCCAAGCGCAAAGTCGCGTCGGTAGGCAGCATCCAGAATTTCGGCGGCTACCTGGGCGGCTCCTTCGCGCCCGTGATCACCGGTTGGGTGGTGCAGACCACCGGCACCTATGAAGGCGCCCTGGTCGCCAGCGGTGTAATCGCCGTGCTGGGCGCCATCGCCTACGCCGTGCTGGTCAAGGAGCCGATTCCCGCCGTCGACAGTGCCGACCTCTATTCCCCTTCCCCTGCGGAGCAACACTCATGACCTATACCCCTGACCTGTTTGCCGGCAAGACCGCGGTCGTCACCGGCGGCACCACCGGCATTGGCGCCGGCGTGGCGCTGATGCTGGCCGAACTGGGCGCCGAAGTACTCGCCATCGGGTTCAATCCCGAAGCCCTGGAAATACCCGCCGGCCGCAAGCTGCGCGCGATGCAAGTAGACGTCACCGACACCGAGGCACTCCGCGCCGTGTTCAGCGCCTTGCCGCGCCTGGACATACTGATCAACTGCGCCGGGGTGATACGCCGCGTCGAGGAGCACGAGATCGACGTGTTCGAAAAGGTCATCGACATCAACCTCAACGGCACCATGCGCTGCTGCCGCCTGGCCCGCGAGAAACTCGCTGCAAACGCTGGGGTGATCGTCAATACCGCATCGATGCTGAGCTTTTTCGGCGGCGCTCTGGTGCCTGCCTACAGCGCCAGCAAGGGCGCGGTGATGCAATTGACGAAATCGCTCGCCATTGCGTACGCTGCCGATGGCATTCGGGTCAATGCCGTGGCGCCAGGCTGGATTGCCACGCCGTTGACCGCGGCGCTGCAGCAGGATCCAAAACGCTCGCAGCCCATTCTTCAACGCACCCCCCTGGGCCGCTGGGGCCAGCCGCAGGACATCGCCCAAGCGGTGGTGTTCCTGTGCAGCCCTGCCGCGGCCTTCATCACCGGCACTATCCTGCCGGTGGACGGGGGCTACCTGGTGGCATAGATACCTGACATGGCTTCAGCTCAAAACGATGTACCCGGCACGGCGGCCTTCACCAAGTTCATGAACGTGTTGCAGGCCGTGGCCGATGCGCCCCAGGCGCCCTCGGTGACCGAGCTGTCGAAAACCCTTGGCTATCCGCGTCCTACGACCCATCGCATCGTCGCGGCGCTGTTGGCCGAGGGCATGTTGCTGGAAATGGGCAGCGACAGCCGCCTGGGCCTGGGGCCGCGGCTGATCGGCCTGGCGTACAAGGCCTGGGAGGGCTCGGACCTGCGTGCAGTGGCTGAGCCGTTCATCGAGCATTTGCGCGACAGCCTCGACGAAACCGTGCACCTGGCTGTGCGCAGCGGCCCGGAAATGACCTACATCAGCAAACTCGAATCGCGTCGCACGGTACGCATGGCCTCACGCGTGGGCACCCGGGTGACCTTGTATTCCAGCTCGGTGGGCAAGGCCTGGCTGTCACAGCGCCCCGCCGATGAGGTACGCAGGCTGTTGAAAGGCTTGACGCTAAGCCCCTTCACGCCCAAGACCACCACCGATCTCGACAGCCTGATCGCGGAGATCGAGCTCAGCGCACGCCGCGGCTACACCACCGATATCGAAGAAAACGAAGAAGACATCTGCTGCTTCGGTTGCCCCATCGTCACCGCCAGCCAGGGCGTGGTGGCCTGCGTCAGCGTGAGCATGCCCAGCTACCGCTTCCACGCCCTTGATCCTCAGGTCGCAATCGCCGCGATTCAAACCTGCACTGCAAAGATTTCCCGGCAGCTGGAGTTGCGCATGGGCAAAAGCCAGGGCTGAGCGCTGGCCTTTACTCGGCGGGCTCGCCCACGCGGTCGGATCGCGGCGTCGACAGCGGCAAGATCATGCTGGGCGAGGCTGTCCACTCACATCAGTACTCACTGCGGCGATCAGGATGTTTGCCGGGGGGATTATTGTGTGGAGCTGGTGGTGACAGCGGATCATGCGCGTCCTCCTGCGCTCTCTCGCTCGACGCCGTCACCTGATGGCTCTTGGGAGCACATCGCAGCACTCAGCGAATCGATCGCCTTCAGCCTCGCCGGCTCCCCAGGCATCATGAGGTTGATCATGACTTCATGGGTGCCATAGTCATCGGCCAGCCGCCGGAGCTGTGCTGCAACCTGGGGTCCGGTACCGTAGATAAGCCTGCCGCGATTACGCTCACGAACAGCCAACTCCTCATGGCCCCAACGGTGAGCACGGGTAGTGGCCAACGACGGCACCCGATCAAAGGGGCTGGCGCTTTCGGCATAGGTCAGCCAGAGATGAAAAGCATCGGCAAACTCCTCGGCCTGAGCTTCGGTGTCGCCTACTGCAACGAATACGGTGGCAATCACTGAGGGGTTGCTGGCGAAATCAGTCGGCTGGAATGCCGCCCGGTACGCTTTGGCCGCCAGCGGGCCGTCGCCGCGCGGATTGATGAAGTGCGCGAACGTGAAGCCTAGCCCCGCTTGTGCAGCAATCTCTGCCGTCGCACCTGATGCACCGAGTACGAAAGGCTGTGGCACGCCCGCGGTGAGCGGATGCGCTTGCATCCCTTCATAGTCCGAATCCGGCGCGTGGTTACCCGTCACGAACCCCAGCAGATCGACAACCTTGCGTTGATAGGGAAGCGATCGGCCCTTCTCGTCGTTGAGCGCCGTGCTCGTACGGCGGTCGGCGCCTGGTGCGCGGCCAAAACCCAAATCGACGCGCCGCGGAAAAAGCGCTTCCAGCAATTGATAATTTTCGGCGAGCTTCAAGCTGCTGTAGTTAGGCAAGAGCACGCCACCGGAGCCAACGCGAATATGTTGCGTTGCCGAAGCAATGCGGGCCATGAGTATTTCTGGAGAATTACCGGCTGTCGCGGGAGCGCCATGGTGCTCGGACACCCAGAACCGCTTGAAGCCCTTGGATTCAACGTGCTGAGCCAGGCGTACGGAGGCCGCGAGGGCGTCCACCGGCTGGAGATTTTCATCCACCGGGGAGTAGTCCAGGATGCTCAGTTCAATAGACCGGGACATGGATCACGCTCCTTGCGATGCGGAAATACTCTGCGCGGGGCTTGCTTCACCCGTCGGCCAAACCACGTCAAGCCGGGTGCGAGTAATGCGCCACTGTCCATCGATACGCCGATACTCATCGGCATAAAGCCCCAGTAGCAACAGGGGATTGGGGTCCGGCTTGGTGGCTGTCTCGAAATCGATCAGATAGCAACGACCTTCAGCGGTATCCGGCCCGGTCAGTTGTACCCAATGATTTGTGATTGCATGCATAAAGGGGTAGCTACCCCGATGATCGCGGTCGTAGAGCTTGAAGGCTTCAGCCAGTCCGGCCCGGATCGCGTCGATGCCCTCCATCCTGCCGACGGTAACCTCCACCACCGCATCGACAGAGAAAACCTGATCGAGGGCTTGAATGTCGTTGCTGTCCAGATGATGGGCGTAGAGCGTCCTGAGGTTACGTATCTCTTCGCGGTCGAGCAGGCCTTTGAGTAGTGCTTCCATGGTATTGATCTCTGTGAATGGTGGTGATGAAGAGGTCCAAGCCCGCGCTACCCCTGCTCTCCAGCGGCTCCATGGGGGCGAAGCCACCGGCGGCGTCATCCGAGTGGCAATCGGTGAGCAGCGCGATCCATGATCCTCCTCGCCTGATGAGTGAAGAACGATATGGACCCACTCTAAGCTTGCTTCTCGAAAAGAAAATCCACCTTCAAGTACGAGCATTCTGGAACTAGAGGATCAACTGGTAGTTTTCCTAATAAGGCTGACCGCATGGAGTCAGCAGCGGCGGTATCGCCTCGCCTGCGACGCTGGTCCGAACGAAAGACGGCTGAAGTTCACCACGCATTCCAGCCTCCCAGGACAATCTCAGTATCTTTTTCACTCATTAATCGCTGCCAGCCAATGAATTATTCTCGGGATCCACTTTGAAACCTTCGCGAGCGATATCCCGCTCTGCACTCTTCATAAGCGAGAACAGCGATGAGCAAACTCTTTCAGCCCTTCGACCTGGCAGGCACGCCAATGACGAACCGTATTGTCATGGCGCCCATGACCCGCGCCCGTGCCCTGGAGGATATTCCCGACGAGCACACCGTTCTTTACTACCAACAGCGGGCATCGGCGGGCTTGATCATTACCGAAGGCGTACCGATTTCGCGCCAGGGTTGTGGCTACCTCTTCAACCCTGGCCTCTACAACGACGAGCAAACCCAAGCGTGGCGCAGCGTGACTGACGCCGTTCATGGCGCCGGCGGGCATATCTTTGCGCAACTCTGGCATGTCGGGCGCCTGTCACACGTGTCGATTCAACCGGATAACGCCGCCCCGGTATCATCAGTGGCGGTCACTGCCGCAAACAGCAAGGCCTACGCATGGGTCGAGCCCGGCCAGCCCGGCCCGGTACAAGCCAGCAAGCCACGCGCACTCACCGTCGACGAGATACACGACATTACCGCTGAGTTCGTCGAAGCGGCGCGCCGTGCCATCGACGCCGGATTCGACGGCATTGAACTGCATGGCGCCAACGGCTATCTGTTCGAACAGTTTCTCAATGGCGCGTTGAACACTCGCACAGACGAGTACGGCGGCTCCCCAGACAACCGGCAGCGTTTTTTGCTCGAAACGCTCGATGCGTTATGCGCCGAAATTGGCCGCCGTCGAGTGAGCGTTCGACTGTCGCCATTCGGTCGCCTCTACGACATGCAGCCCTATGCCGACGAAAAGGAAACATGGCTGACGCTGGCGCAGGCATTGTCACAACGTGACCTTGCCTATGTGCATCTCAGCGACCAACTGACCATCGGCGCTCAGCGCATCCCCGAAGGCTTCGCCACCCAGTTCCGCCACGCTTACCGCGGTACGCTAGTGGCGGCCGGCGGATTCACCCGTGAGACGGCCGATCTGGCACTGGAGCGTGGCGACCTCGACCTCATCGCGTTCGGTCGCCCTTTCATCGCCAATCCAGATCTGGTCGAGCGCCTGAAAAATGGATTACCTATTGCCGAGGCCGACCGCGCAACCTGGTATGGCGTCGAGGACTCCATCACCCGCGGGTACACAGACTACCCGACCTACGACGCCGCCCAAGCCTGATAGGTCGACAGGAGCGAGGGCAGCAACAGCTGTTCCTGCCTTCGCCACCTGTCATGCGTCGCCCGGCGCAAACAACTCGCTGTACTGCTCCGACATCGCCAGCAACTCGTCGATGATGATCCTGACCTTGGGTTGTATGTAGCGGGTGCGCGGCCAGATGACATGGATCGGCATACGCGCACCGGCGTATTGATCCAGCACCGTCACCAATGCACCGCTTTGCAAGTGCTCGTCTACCAGCCACGTCGGCAACTGGCATAGCCCGCCGCCCTCCACGGTCGCTTTGAGCATCATTTCACCGTCACCGAACTCGTGGCGTACACGTATCTCCTGGTGCTCCAGCAAGCCCTTCTCGCCTTTGAGCAGCCATGTCGCCCGCAGGCCTTTGCGCCAGGCGATGATGCAATCGTGGGTAAGCAGATCGGCTTTTTCCTTCACCGGCGAGCGGCCGCGCAGGTATCCAGGCGCTGCGCATATCACCAGCCGTTGCTCGCCCAACCGTCGCGCCACGAGCTCGGGGTCATCCATCAAATCACCGATGCGTACAGCCAGATCGATACCCTCGGCCACCATGTCGACTTTGCGCTCGCCGAACGTCATGGTCAGATCCAACTGAGTGAACTGCGACGTCAGACGAATCAGCATGGGTGCGATGTGGCGCCGTCCAAACGCCGCTGGCAGGTCTATGCGCAAGCGCCCCCTGGGTTCGGCATGCCCGGTCGATAGCCAGCTTTCGGTTTGCTGCAAGCTCTCCATCACCTGCACGCAGGTCGCCAGATAAGCCTCGCCCTCGTTGGTCAGGCTCAACCGTCGTGTAGTGCGGTGCAGCAATTTGATGCCAAGGCGTTTTTCCAGACGTGAAACGCTCTTGCCCACGGCAGAACTGGTGACGCCCAACTTCAGTGAGGCCGCAGTGAAGCTCTCGAGCTGAGCCGCGAGAATGAACTCAGGGATACCATCGACTTGCAGGGTTTCCATCAACATCACCGATCGCGAAAAATTCATTGAACGATGCTATCGCATCGGCGCAACAGAGCGCTTGGGCGCGGCGCTTACTCCAAGCCGATCTCCCAAGGTGGCAGCGGCGTCCAGGCCGCCACCAGCGCATCGATGAACTGGCGAGTCTTGGGGCTCAGACCGCCTGGCTCAACTAAGCGCGCAGGTGCAGCTGTACAAAGCGCTGGGGGGTGGCTGGCAGACATCCATCGCAGTCATCAGTAAATGAACGATGCACGCGACCACTACCGGTCGCGCCGCACTGAAGCGCAACCTGATGGAATCGCCATTGACGAACAATTGCTATCTGGCTCTGAGCTAATCTGCAGGTGACCTTCGTCGAGCTGTACCGCGAGCGCAGCGTGTCGCGCACAGCCCTGGCAAGTGCCGTTGGCCAAACGCTCGAGCCGTTGCAGCGCCGCGCCCACCGCCGTTGACCCCACGCGATCAGGCCGGTGAAAACAGTCCGCTCAAAGCAGCCATATCCTGAACCCGTTCCAGGTGATTGATCTGGTCAATCAGCTGTTCGGCGCGCTCGCTGCCGATCACCGGCGTGATCAAATCACGCACCTTCGCGTTCACCGCCTCGACGCTCAAAGGATTCTCCTTCGTTCCAGAGGGAAAACGGGTGTGTTGGGTAAACGACTGGCCATCGTTGAGCGTCACGGTCACGATGGCGCCCCGGGGCGCGGCGGGATCGTCCAGGGCCTTGTCGATGGCGACCGAGATCTTGCGCCGCTGTTCGAGCATCTTCGGATCATGCATCAGCGCCACATCGTGGCTATCGGCAAACGACACCGCGCCCTTGACCAACGCGATCGCGACCATGTGCGCGCAGTTGACGTCAGGCATCGCGCTATCGCCTACTATGCCAATCGCGTCGCTGGGGACCTTCACCTCCACGCGCTGCACCTGGTCGGCCGTGAGCTGGTGCTGCTTGCGCAGGGTCAGCAGCGCGTCGAGCGGCGCCTGAATCGGGTAGCCGACCGAATAGGTCTTGATCGCCGTCTCGGTGATGAAGAAGCGGCTGCCCAGGCCGGCGATCATCTCTTGCGGATTCGGCTTGGCCGACAGCGCGATCAGCAGGTTATGAGTACCGTCCAGCACATCACCGACGCCAGTCATCCCAGCCTGCACCATGGTCACCGCCTGCACGCCATTGCGCGCGCCCATACCGGCAAAGTCGAAGGCCTTTTCGATATGGTCCTTGTCCTTGACCCAGCTCCACAGGCCCGACTCCTGCTGCGCCGCGTACGACAGCGCGAAGCAGGTGCGCTGCTCGTCCAGCTCGGCCAGCGAAGCCGCGGCACCGACCGCGCCGAAGGTCGCTGCGGTGCCCTCGGCGCTGCGGTGCGAGGCCCGCACGCTGTCGGGCCCCAAGGCCATCAACAGCCGGCAGCCGGTGTCATAGCGAGGGTCACGGCACGCATGAAGGCTTCGCCGCTGCGCTGTTGCCATTGCGCCATGGCCAGCGCCGCCGGCACCACCGAGCTGCCGGGGTGGGCCTTGGTAACGGGTTCGAAATCATCGGTTTCATCCGAATGCGCGCACATGGCATTCGCGAGTGCCGCGTTGACCACCGTCGTGCGCACCTTGGAACCTATGACGCTGGCCTGCTCGGTGCCGCCCTGCCCTTGCACATAAGCCGTCGCCAGTTGCCCGGGGCGCATGCGCGAGCCCGAGAGCATGGCGCCGAAGGTGTCGAGAATGTGGCTCTTGCAGGCCGCCGCGACTTCGGCCGGCAAGGGTGTGGAACGCGCAGCGACCATATAGGCCGCCAACTGGCGGGTGATGTCGGCGCCCGGATCGGCGGCCAGCAACGAGCGCAGCGGGGTCATGCCAGCGCTGAGCGCGAGACTGCCCTGCAAGACGCGGCGGCGCGACCATGATGGTAGATGGGACATGTAAAACCTCCTGGCCTTCACGGCGCCACGGGCGCCAGGCTTCTGTAATGGTCAGCCCGCCACGGTGGCAGCTTTGGCGATGGCGTCGGCGCTCTGCAGTTGCTCCACGTCGCGGCACAGGGCGATCAGCTTTTGGGCCTGTGCGTCAGGGAGGATGCCTTTGGCCAGGTCGGTGAATTTGGCCTCCAGCTGTTGGTCGGTCATGGGTACCTCCAGGCTGCCGATGGCGTGCTGAATGAACTTGTGCAAGGTACGGCCATCCTTGAGGGTGATGGTCATGTCGACCTGCTCGGGCCTGATCGCTGGGTCGACGGTGGCGACCACCTTGTCGCGCAGGGCGATCACGTCCGGGTCTTGCACCGCCTGGTCGCTGTATTGGCGCTCGCCAGCGGCGCCCTGGATGATGGCCACGGCCACCGAGTGGTAGATGCTGAACTTGCCCTCGAGGCCGATTTTCGGGGTCTTCTTGCCCGTCAGTTCAAGCACCAGTGGATGAACCTTGAGATCGACCTTGGCAATCTGGTCGGCTTTCAAGTTATTTTCGTTGCGTAGCTGAATCGCCGCGTCCAGCGCCGGGTGAATGACGATACCGCAAGCGAACGGCTTGTAAGTATTGAGCGCCGACTCGTAGCGCGTGCCGAGCCCATCGGTGATCTGGGCGAAATCCTGCTTGGTGCTGATAGTGTGAGCCCAGCCGCGCTTGGCTTCGATCATGGCGTCGGAGCTGGTGTAGTTCTGCGCTGCCAGCAGCGCCGCGAACAGGCCGTTGGCGGCGGCGCGCCCGGGGTTGAAACTCTTGTTCATCGAACCGAAGGATTCGCGCAGGCCTACTGGCTGCGACGCGGCCAGGCCCAATGCCCAGATCATCTGCTGTTCACTGAGCCCGAGAATCTTACCGGCTGCAGCGGCGGCCCCGAACACCCCTGCCGTCCCGGTGATATGCCAACCCACATCGTAGTGCTCGGGATAGACCGAGTTGCCGATCCGGCATTCGGTCTCGACGCCGAGCACCAGCGCGTTGAGAAATTCCTTGCCGGACACGGGATGGTATTCGCACAGCGCCAGAATCGCCGAGACCACCGGCCCCGCCGGGTGGATGATGGTCTTGAGGTGGGTGTCGTCGAAATCGAAGATATGGCTGGCAACGCCGTTGAGAAAGGCCGCGTTCATGATATCGAAGCGCTCCGAACGCCCTAGCAGGTGCGCCTGGGGCGGCCCGGAAAACGGCGTAAGGGCTGCGATCGCCCGCTGCACCGTTTCGTGGTGCGAACCGCCTACCGCAACGCCTACCCAGTTGAGCAAGGTGCGCACGCCTTCCTTGCGCACCTTGGCGGGCAGGTCTTCATAGCGTGCGGTGACGATGTAATGGGCAAGGATGCGGGTCACGTCCTTGCCATCGTTGTTGTTCGCCGGGGCAGCACCGGTGCTGCCGGGGGCCGCGTCGGCGGCGAAGGTCAGGCGTGGCGCAGCGGCGGCCAGCGAGGCAAGCGCCCCGACTTTCAAAAGGCCGCGGCGGTTGAATGAGTCCATCTGAGTGCTCCCTGTGCTTGTCTTTGTGTGGTGGCACGTGCGTGACGCACAGAACGATCATGAAGGAGCTGACTCAGTATGTTAATTGCAGCCATCGGATGGATTTATGCACGGCGAACATAAAGTCGAGATGAGCGACCTGCGCACGTTCGTGACAGTTGCCGAGCGCGGCAGCTTCAGCGCCGCCGCTCGCGACCTGCACCTGTCGCAACCGGCGCTGTCCAGGCGCATCGCCAAGCTGGAGGCGCGCCTGGGCTTGAGCCTGATCGAGCGCACCACGCGCCACGTCGACCTGACCACTGCCGGCCGCGACTTCGCGCGCAAGGCGCGGGAGGTACTGAACCTGTTCGAGTCATCGCTGCAGGGCGTCAGCGGCAGCGCCAACCCGTTGTACGGCGAGGTCACGGTCGCCTGCGTGCCCTCGGCGGTGATCCACTCCCTGCCCGAGGTGCTCCAGCGCTACCGCAGCCTGTATCCGCGGGTGCTGGTGCGGGTCATCGACGAAGGCGCCAGCCATGGGCTTTCCTGCGTAGTGAAGGGTGAAGCGGACTTCGGTATCAACTACGTCGGCGCGCAGGAGATGAACATCGAATTCGAGGCCATCTCCAGGGAGCGCTTCGTGGTCGCCTGTCGCCACGATCACCCCTTGGCCCACCGTACCTCGTTGACCTGGGCCGACCTGCGAGGCCATGACTACATCGCCGTGGCCAAGGCCAGTGGTAATCGCTTCCTGCTGGACATGGCCTTGGCCGACTTCCCCGAACTGCCTCAGCCGGTGTGTGAAGCCCGCCACGTTCGCACCGTGGTCGATATGGTCGAAGCCGGCCTGGGCATCGCCGCCGTGCCGCTGTCGGCGATTCCCGCGCGGGCGCCGGGCTTGCGGGCGATCAGCCTGGAAGGGCCGCAGGTCTTTCGCACCCTTGGGCTGATCAAGCGCCGTGGACGGGTGCTGTCGAACGTGGCGCAGCATTTGTACGAGATGCTCAGGGAGTCGCATGCTTGCGAGGGGTAAAGGCTGCAGAGCATAGCCACCTTCGGCGTAATCGAACGGCATATGGCTGGTGCCGAGGCGGCGAGGTGCTGGAGTGCCGAACGAGGCCAAGCCATAGCGTCAGGTTCCGCCCTATCGACCTTGGCCTCGGGCATGGTGGCGGCACACGCGGCGTCGAACGGCAACGACAAACACCCCCCGTTATGCGAGCTGATCATCGATGGCGCAATAAGAACAACAATCCAGCCCCGCAGGACGCAGGGCCGGAACATCGGGGTAGCCTTTACTGGCCTTTGACCGCACCTGGCAGCGCGTAAGCGATAACGTAGTCACCGCGGTTGTCGTTGGTACCGGTGCGCGTCGCGCCACCAACCGTGATTACCACGTATTGCTTGCCATCACGACCGACATACGACATCGGTGCGCCCTGCCCGCCCACCGGCAGGCGATCGCGCCACAGTTCCTTGCCGGTGTCATTGTCCAACGCACGGACGTAGTAGTCCAAGGTGCCGTGGAAGAACGTCAGACCACCCTTGGTCACCAGCGGCCCGCCCATGGTCGGCATGCCCAGCGGCATGTTCACACCGGGAACGAAGCCATGCACCGGCGCGTCCTGGATGCTGCCCATCGGCACTTGCCACTTGGTTTTGCCGGTGGTCAGGTCGATTGCCGTCATGCTGCCGAACGGCGGCTTGAAGCACGGAACGCCCAGCGCCGAAACGAACATCGAGCGCTCCACTCCCCATGGCGTACCCAACTGCTCGGAATACTCCCCTTCAGTGGTCGGCTTGTAGCCTTTGCGTGCCGCGTCTTCGCGTTTGATGAACCGGCCCCACTGCGCCATGCGGATATCGTTGACGATCAGCGTGCCGGTGGAGGCGTCAATGGCACCTCCACCCCAATTGATGCCGCCGTAATAACCTGGGTAGATCAGCGTCCGCTGGCCATCGGTAATCGGCGTGAACTCGCCTTCCCAACGCATTTCCTTGAAGTCGATGCGGCACATCAGTTGGTCGAACACCGTCGCCCCCCACATGTCCGACTCTTTAAGGCGCTCGGCGCCCACGGACAACTGCGAGTAGGGTTGAGTCGGCGCAATGTGCATCCCCGGCATGCCATCGGTGGCCACCTTACGCTGTTCCACAGGGAACACCGGAGTACCGTCACGGCGGTCGAGCACAAAGATCTGACCACGCTTGGTCATCGCGATGATGACAGAGGTGGTGCCGCCCTTTTTGTTTGGCAGATCATAGAGAATCGGCTGGGCCGACACGTCATAGTCGAACATGTCATGGTTGGCGGTACGGAAGTGCCACTTGTCGACACCGGTTTTTACGTCGATGGCGACGATCGAGTCGTTGTACTCGTCCGAGCCCTCATGTCGGTTGCCGTTCCAGAAATCCGGAGTCTGATTGCCTGTCGGAATGTACACCAGGCCCAGCTTGGCGTCGTAGGCTGCAGTGCCCCAGAAGTTTGGCGACTCTTTCGGGTACAGTTCGCCGTCAGGCAGAGGAATGCCGCGCTTTGGATTGCGTGCATCCCAGGCCCACAGCAGCTCGCCGGTGCGCACGTCGAAACCACGGGTCACACCCGAAGGTTCATCGGTTTTCAGGTTGTCGTTGATCTTGCCGCCGACAACCACGACATCACCCGCCACCAGAGGCGCGGAGGTCAGGTAATAGGAACCGTCGGTGTTAGGCCCGATGCCCTTGAGCAGATCGACCACACCGTGATCGCCGAACGAGTCGCAGAGCTTGCCGGTATCGGCGTCGAGTTCGAGCAGACGCGCATCGACCGTGGTGGTCACGATGCGGCGGCGGCATTCGGCAGGTTGAGCCGCAGCAGCGCCAGCAGCAGGTACCGCTGGCACATCGGCGTTGGCCTGGGCCTTGTCGAGGTCGTAATAGCCCACACCGCGGCAACGCTTCCAGCCTTTGTTCGCCGGCGTTTCCTTGATGTGCGCGTCGAATTTCCATTTTTGCGCGCCTGTGACCGGGTCCAGGGCGAACACGTTGTTCAGTGGCGAACAGAGGTAGACGGTGTCGTCGACCTTGAGCGGTGTGCCCTGGTATTCAGCGCCGTCGATGGCCATGTCGCCCGTATGGAAGGTCCAGGCAACCTGGAGGTCCTTGACGTTGGCCTTGTTGATCTGGTCGAACTGTGCGAAACGCTCACCGTGAGTGTTGCGGCCATAAGCGGTCCAGTCGTTGCCATCGGCATTTCCCGCCTCGGGTGCGATCACCTTCGCCTTGGCGCCAGCCTCGGCGACCGCGGTCGGGTGCGGCTGAAACATGCCATAGCCGATGCCCAGGATGCTGACGACCAGTACCAATGACACAACGGCGCGGGGGGCAGCAGTCAGCAGCCGACGATCACCGTCGAGCAAGGGAGCGATCAGGGTCACCACCAAGGCAATCACGATGAAGGTCATCAATCGCGGCACCAACTGCCAGAAATCGAAGCCCACTTCCCACAGCGCCCAAGCCAGTGTGACCACCAGCAAAGCCAGGGCCAGCCAGACGGCTGCGACCCTGCGTCGAATCAGCGTAGCCCCGCAGGCGACCATCAGCACACCCGCCAGCAGGTAGTACCAGCTACCGCCCAGCGAGGCGAGCTTGCCACCGCACACCAGTACCGCCACGCCCAGTAGCGCCAGGATGGAGCCTATGGCGATGGGTACAACGTTTCTCAGTTTCATGCTTGATCCCTGTTCGAATTCGACGATCGCCGAAGCCCATGCTGCGGTCGCCGGCCTGTGCGCAGCACAATGGAGCGGTTGCCCGAAGCCGAACTCCGGAGAGGCGCGGGCTTGGCGGCGTAAAAATGGAAGCGCTTCCATTGCAGAAGCAAAAAAAACAGCACGCTGTGAATGCCCACATTCAAATTGTGGCTGATTGCCAGCTGCTGACCGCCGCAAAGTTTATGGACAGTCATTCACTGCGTCAATGCGCCACAGGACAAAGATGGAATTATTCTCATCCGGTCTCGCCAGCGCTCTGCTTCGCCACTTTCATGGCATTCACACCCCAGTTTCACGCGAAACCGCTATCATGCCGTGCGACGACCATAGCGCTGCCGCAATTCCGTTCCGATGCTGAAGCCGTATTGCCATGACCAAACCCTTCGTAACCCTTGACGATGTCGCCGCTGCCGCCGGCTTGTCACGCGCGCAAGTCTCGCGCGCCCTGAGTGGTCACCCCGGGGTGCGCCCACAAACGCGCGAACGCATCGAATCGCTCGCCGCGCAACTCGGCTACCAGCCCAACCTCGCTGCGCGCAGCCTGGCTTCGGCGCGCTCGTCGATCGTGGGGCTGATCATCGGCGACCTGCACAACCCTTTCCACATCCAGCTCGCCGAGGCGGTCGACTGCGAGTTGAGCGAGGCCGGTTTCGACACGGTAACGTCGTTGCGCACTGCGCAAGAGCCTACCGCGCTCACCCAACGGTTACTGCGCCTGCGCGCCACCGGCGTGGTGATGATCGGCACCCACCACACCACCCGCGCGATTGCCGCGATCGCCGATGCCATGCCCTGCGTGTACATCGGCAGCAAACGCATCAGCCACCCGCGCATCAGCACGATTGCCATCGATGACGAGACTGGGGTGCGCTTGGCCATGGAACATCTGCTGGCGCTTGGGCACGAACGGATTGTCAATTTCGGTGGCAGCCCTATCGAAGCGTCTGCACGTCAGCGCACCAAGGTCTACCACGACATGATGGCCCAGGCCGGCCTGAACCCACTGGCAATACCAGGCTTCCACGACGCGGCTACCGGGCGCCGCGGTGTCGATCTGGCGTTCGCCAGCGGCGAGCCGCCCACGGCCATCTTCGCCTCGAACGATTGCATCGCACTCGGCGCAATCGACCGGCTCAAGGGCATGGGGTTGAGTGTGCCCGAAGCGGTGTCGGTGGTGGGGTTCGACGATATCCCCGACGCCAGCTCCCAGGTATTTTCCCTGACCACCGTGCGCCAGGACTGCAATGCCCAGGCCTCGGCCGCCGTGGCTGCCCTGAAAGCGATCATCGCCGGCAGTAGCGACGTACGCCGCAAGCAGGTGATGCCCGTCGAATTGGTAATCCGGCGCTCCACCGCGGCGCCCGGGAACCGCTGACAGGGCCGGCAGCGTCGATGCGCTGAACGGGAAACAGTTTCCTGGTATTGCCGCTGACAGCAGCAGCCCTACTCCCAATAGTTCGGATGCCTGCGGGCATCGAGCGATTGAGGCAGCGAGCATCCAGTATTGAACCGAAGCCCATCAAGCAGCAGTCATCACTCCTTCCATGAATTTTTGAAGGCGCGCGGAGTCCGTCCTCCTGAGCAGCATCTGTGGTGTCGAATCGTATAAAACCTCGCCGCCTTCCATATAAACGACGCGGTCGGACACACTAAAAGCAAAGTTCATCTCATGGGTGACGATGACCATTGTCATGCCTTCTTCAGCCAACTGCGTGATGACCTTCAGCACTTCATGGACCAGTTCAGGATCAAGCGCAGACGTTGGCTCGTCAAACAGCATCACGGCAGGCCGCATGGCCAAGGCTCGGGCAATGGCGACACGCTGTTGTTGACCGCCGGAGAGTTGATGCGGGTACTTGTAGGCGTGTTCAGCGAGCCCGACCTTGGTCAGCATCGCCAGGCTCAACAAGCGGATCGCTTCCCGGCTGTCGTGGCGGTGATACAGCGGCGCCATCATCACGTTATCTAGCACCGTGCGATGCGCAATCAGATTGAAGCCCTGGAATACCATGCCCACGTGAACGACACGATCCAGATGCTGCTTGGCAGCGCCGCCCTTACCCGGGTGTACAGCCCCGCTCAAGAAGGGCGCCCCCTGCAAGAGCACCGTACCTTTGTCGAGCGTTTCCAGACCGTTCAGGCACCGTATCAGCGTGGTTTTGCCCGACCCTGAAGGACCGATGATAGAGATAACCTCGCCCCATTTAACCTTCAGGGATACCCCCTTGATGACCTCGTTGGTGCCATAGGACTTGCGCCCCTCAATCAGTTCCAACGCATACTCGCCCTTGTGCTCCAGCTCGAGCGCCTTGCGAGTGCTGACTTGCACACTGCTGACCCGTTCCGCATTGGCAACGGCCGGTGCGCGACGAGCGATGTCCAGCTTTCGCTCCAGTGCCTTGAGCAGGAAGGTGAACACCGTGACGATCAGAACGTAGTAGCACGCGACTGCCGCCAGCGTCTCAAGAATCAAAAAGTTTTGCGTGTACAGACGCTCGCCCACCAGCAGAATTTCCGCGAGGGAAATTACCGAAACCAGAGAGGTCAGTTTGACGATGGTGATGTATTCATTGATCAGCGTGGGCAGCGCGATACGAAACGCCTGCGGCACCACGATTAGCCGCTGAATCCCGACATAACGAATGCCCAAGGCTTTCCCAGCTTCGAGCTGCCCTTTGGCAACGGCCAGTAGCCCGCCCCTGTGAATTTCCGCGATATAGGCCGCTTCGCTCAACACCAAGGCAATCAGACCGGCAACGAAAGGATTACCGAGCCAGGCGCTGGCGTGGGGAAGGACCTGAGGAACGTTGTAGATGAAAATCAGCAGTACCAGCAACGGCAAGCTGCGGAAGAACCAGATGTAGATACCGGCGGCGCCGCGTATCAGCGGGTTCCCGGATTGCTTGCCCAGCGCGAGAACAAAGCCTGCAACAATACCGAGCAGCCATGTGGTGACGCTTAGCTGGACAACAGTCCAGGACGCCTGCCAGAAAGCAGCATCGGCAAATAAAGTGATGACGTAATTCCAATCGAACGGCATAACGACTCCTGCACCGCCAGGCCACCCAAGCCTCCCGCCCATGGGAAGCTGGGGTGGCAGGTCGATTACTTGCCGGCGTAAGCCGCCGCGATGTCTTGGGGGGTAGGTTCTTGAAGGTTGTAGCTGGTCAGCATGGCCTGGTACTCACCGTTCTTCTTCAGGTGATCCAACTGCTCAGTGAGCGCCGTGACCAATTCAGAATTGCCTTTGGCTACGCCCAAGCCGATGACGACCGGTTCCAGGACCGTTTCGGAAGAGATGGCCAGACGGCCGTTGGTTTGCTTGACCAGCATTTGCGAAACCGCAGCATCGTCGAATTGCACATCGGCGGCCCGCGATAGCAGGGCCTGTGCGGCCAGGGGCGATGAGTCGTACTCCTGCACAACGATAGGGCCCTGCCCTGCGGGTACACAGTGATCGGTGGATAGCTTGGCAAGGGTGGGCACCCACGCCGCGCCCTTGAGGGAGGCAACCTTTTTGCCGCACAGATCCTCGGGGGTTTGGGGATGGAAATCACTTCCCTTGAGGGTCATCAGCGAGCCGCCGGTTTTCAGGTAAGGCACGTAGTCGATCTGCTTGGCGCGAGCCGGGGTAATGTAAAGCGCCGAAGCAACGACATCGAATTTTTTCCCGGTCAGGCCAATCACCAGATTGGCGAACCGGGTGTCCTGTATTTTGGGGGTAAGCGAAAGGCCCTTGGCGATCTTGCCCATGAGTTCGGCATCGAAGCCGGCGGGCACGTCTTTTTCAAAGTAATCGAAGGGAGCCCAGGTCAGGTCGGAGCCTATTGTAAGGACACCACTTTCAAGCGTCTGCAATGGGGCCGCGCTGGCAGTCGCAGCGATAGCGGTGAAACCACAGACCCACAGGGTTTTAACTAAGCGAGAGCTGGACATGAGATATTCCTGGATCGAGTAGATAGCGTTCAGAGGGCGATGATCGGCATTTCGCGCGGTGCGCGGCGGGTCAAGATCTGCGGACCGCAAGCAGTGATATGGACGTTCTCTTCGTGCACTATCATTTTCCCGGGGGCATACTCCATGCCCGGCTCTATCGTGATGACCATACCTTCCGCCAGTACCGTGTCGTCTCCCGGCATATGCGAAGGCGGCTCCGTCAATTGCAGGCCCAACCCATGCCCTAGCCGGCCGACGTTATTGCGCAGCATTCCGGCGGGCTCCAGCACGTCCATCATGGCGCGCCACAGCTCGGACACCCTGGTACCCGGCACTGCGATACTCATGGCCGCTTCGGTAGCATCCCAGATGGCTTCGTTGGCGCGCAGCGCTTGATCGGCTACCGTGCCAAAGCCAAAGTTGCGGTCGAAATCGCAAAAGTAGCCGTTCACGGTCGCCCCGACATCGATGATCAACACGTCACCGTTTTCGATCACCCGTCCACTGGGCCGCGAAATGATCTGCTCGTAGCCGCCCGCCCCAGAGGCCGCCGCCATGAAAGGCACGGCGTGGGCACCGCCCTGGATGATATCCACCGTCAGCGCCTTGGCGATGTCGCGTTCAGTCTGACCGCAACGGGCATGGGCCGGCAGGTTGTCGAACGCATCGCTAACGATGGAGCATGATTCACGAATATAGGCCACTTCCGCAGGTGACTTGATCGCCCGCACGTTCCAGATACAGGGCGAGCCATCCACCAGCTCGAAAGCCGTGAGGCTGTCCTTGAGCTTGAACAGATCGTTGACGGGCATGCGGATAGTCGACTCACGGCCCATCTCCATCCCCACTCGACCATAGCGGCGCGGCAGCCCCAGCAACGCGTTGGTTAGCAGGCTGACGCCTTCGTCACCAGGGCACGGCGCGGGCCAGCTCAAGGTCTGGCCGATCCAACTGCCCTTGAGCAGTGGTGCGCCGATTTCAGGAACGACCGCGATGCACAAACCACTGGCCGGAATGATCAGAAACCATGGCCGAGTCGGGCTTTCCCAGAACTGGCTGTCGAAACCGCTGAAATAGCGGAAATTGGGGGGTGAGGTCACCAGCAAGGCATCGAGCCGATGCTCTTTCATCTCAGCTTGGGCGCGTGCTACACGCCCCTCGAACTCAGCGCTGGGAAAGGCGAGGTCCATGGTCATCTCCGGAAATTAAGTAAGTGGCAGGGAAACAAGAACTCACGCCGTCGTCGCAAGCGACCACATCGCATCGGTCAATATCTGTGCGCCTGCAACGAGGTCCTCGTCGAGCGTCTTCTCTTTAGGGTTGTGGCTGATGCCGCCGATACTGGGAACGAACAGCATGGCGGTCGGACAAAGCGTGGCCATCATCTGGGCATCGTGGCTCGCACCCGAAACCATACGTTGGCTGCTGGCACCTCGCGACTTCGCGGTGGCTTGCAGGGTGTCGCATAACGTCGTGTCGAACCTTACGCCAAGGGCTCTGGACAGATGGCTCAGCTGCACCACGAATCCTAGGTCCTCCAGCTTTTTGGCCTCGGTTCTGAGCAGCAGGTCCGCTTCGCGCAATTGGCCATCCTCTGCGTCGCGAAAATCCACAGTGAAGCGGGCAAGACCTGGTACGACATTGATGGCATTGGGCTCCAGAGTGAAAGTCCCCACGGTAGCGACGGCTGGCAGACGTTCGAGACAGGCCGAGGCTTGCAGTGCGCAGGCCAGGCGCATAGCCGCCACACCGGCGTCGAGCCGGAGCCCCATTGGTGTGGTCCCGGCATGGTTGGCGCAGCCTTGCACTACCACCTCCCACCATGAGTGGCCCTGAACACCCTCAACAATCCCGATTGCTGTGCCGTTGGCCTCCAGACAGGGTCCTTGCTCGATATGCAACTCTATGAATTTGCTTGGTAGAAGCGCCCAGGGAGAAGACTCGCCGGCGTAGCCGATGCGCTTCAGTTCGCCGGCAACGGATTTTCCATCTCGCGATTGCGTTGCCAATGCGTCTTCAAGACTGATGTCCTTGGCGATGACCCGAGAGCCGAGAAGATCCGGAGAAAACCGCACGCCTTCTTCATTACTGAACACCGCGACTGCCAACGATACGTTGGGTTGCAACGCTGCGTCGCGGATCGCCTGAAGCATCTCGATGCCAGCTACCACGCCATAGCAGCCATCGAGCAGCCCGCCTCGCGCAACTGTGTCGATATGCGAGCCGGTCATGACGGGCGCGCCTGATGACACACCCTGAATGGCGCCATAGAGATTACCGATGCTGTCCACGGTCACCGCTGCACCAGCGTTTTCTAGCCATGTCTTGATCAGATCACGCGCCTGGCCGTCTTCATCGCTGAACGCCAGGCGAGTACACCCACCTGATTCGACGGCACCGATTTGGCCGAGCGATCGAAGACGAGCGAGCATCCGTTCGCCACTAATGATTGGACGACTCATGGTAGGGCCCTGGCTTTGCGCAAAAGCGACTCGTAGAGGGCTTCGTCAGTGGCGCCCTCGGTGTTGAACAGCAGAACGACCGAATTGGTGTTCAAACCTAGTACCTGGCGAGCTTGCGCGGACAACATGAGTGCCTGCAGCCCGCCCAGGCCGGCCGCGCCACTTTCTCCGCCTTTTATCACCGGGTCATCGCCCAAAGGCGTCGCCATCGCGGCCATCGCGCGTAAACCCGCTTCATCCGAGATGGTCACGAAAGCCGATGCCTGTTTGGCTAGAATGCGCCACGCGATCAGCGAAGGTTCGTAGCACTCCAGCATCGCCATGACCGTGGCTTGCTGCGGCGCGCTGCGGGTGGCGCAGCCATTTATAGCGCTCTCATACAGGCATGCCGCCTTGTCTGGCTCGACCACAATGACCTTCGGTGCGGCCTCTTCCAAGCTGTTGGTCAGGTAGGCAGAAACCGCAGCTGCAAATCCGCCCACGCCGGCTTGTAAAAACACATGGGTGACCGACTGGCCCAACACCTGCATCTGAGCCACGGCTTCCTGCGCCATGATCAGATAACCCTGCATGACCCAAGTAGGAATGCTTTCATAGCCGGGCCATGACGTATCGGATACAACGTACCAGCCGCGCTCGGCGGCCATGCGCGAAGCATGTTCAACCGAATCGTCATAATTGCCTGGCACGCGGATAACCTCTGCCCCTAGCGCCCTGATAGCATCGGCTCGGCTTTGGCTGACGCCTGCATGGACAAATATGACCGACCTGCAACCTACAACCCTCGCGGCGGCCGCCACCGCACGCCCATGGTTTCCGTCCGTCGCGCAGGTCACGGTCAAGCCGGCGGCGCCTGCTCGTACCGAGGGAAGGTCGAGATCTGCAGCGTCCAGTTGCCGCCCCAACGCATTTCCGACCTCCTGGAGCACCAGCCTGATAACTGCATGACCACCTCCCAATGCTTTGAAACTTCGCAGGCTGGAGCGTTGCCCCTCATCCTTGACCAGAATCGCCCCCACACCGAGGCTGCGAGCTAGAGCAGTGAGTTCATACAAAGGAGTTTGCTGGTAGTCGACGCAGGCCAGATGCTTCTGTACCTCCTCGACCGCATCCGGGGAGAACGCCTCGGTCGAAGCCTGCCGAGCCGAAGGTGATTGAGAAAAACCAGAATTGAGATGAAAAGACATCGAAGGACCTGGGGATCAAGGTAAGATGGAGAGAATATAGGCTCTTCATACTTATAATTGGTCTCTCAAACAGGACCATCGATGATAAAAATTATCGCGCATGATATGGGAAGACCGATGAACCGCGCACACACCGCCCTTGATACGTTCGACCTCAAATTGCTGGATCTCGTCCAGCACAATAACCAGATGCCCATACGCGAACTCGCTGGGCACGTGAGTCTTTCTCTGCCCGCCGTCGCCAAAAGACTGCAGCGTTTGAGAAAGGCCGGGGTGATCGCTGCGGATATCAGCGTCCTGTCTCCCGAGTTGACGGGGGTCAGCACCACAATCATCGTCAACGTCTCGGTTGAAAACGAGGCCGTTGAACAACTGGATGAAATACGCGAAAGGTTTTTGCGCTGTCCCCAGGTTCAACAGTGCTACTACGTGACCGGCGATATCGACTTCATCTTGATCATGGCGGTCAAGGACATGAAAGAGTACGAGAGGCTCACTCGGGAGCTGTTTTTCGAGGGTGGCAATGTCCGCCGCTTCAGGACGTTTGTGACAATGGATCGTGTCAAGGTTTCGCTCGAACTAAGGCTCTGAAAAAGCTACGCCAGCCCCGGTTGAAAACTCCTTCTAGGCGTAGGCAATCGGGCCTTGCAAGCGCCCTGTAACGCCTTCAGAAAGGATAGATCTGCAAAGACCTGGAGGGGGATGCGCACAGTATCCCCGCGGTAGCAGTGCACGCCGCAGGCGGCTGATGCCAGTGGAACTGGTAGTGCAGCGTTCCACCGCAGCGCCGGGGAGCAGATGACAGGGCCGGCAGCGTCGATGCGCTGAACGGGAAACAGTTTTCCAGTTTCGACGCTGACAGAGCCCGTACCACTCCCTAGAGTTGGCGGGCACTGGTTGCATAATAATCAGGAATGAACATGCCCGCGTCCAATAGCCCTCTGCGCACCGACCTCAAGCTTTCAATGCCATTTTCTAACGTATTGCATCTGCCGTTCCCCGAAAAACTGCGGGCCACGCGCCTGGCTGGGTTCTCCCGGTTGGCCCTGCAGCCACAGGAAGTAAACCGTATCTGCTCGGCGGGCACGCCGCTGAAAACAATCCGGCAGATGGCTGCGGATGAGGGCATTGCCCTCAGCCGGCTCGACCCTCTATGCACCTGGAACCCGCACTGGCATCCCGACAACATGGACAAGGCCTTCGTCGCCGATCATTCGATGAGCGCCGAGGTTTTCTTCAAGCTATGCGAGACACTGGGCTGCAGCCATATGAGTCTTAACGCGACTTTCGCCCACACGCGCTATTCGCTCGCTGAACAAGTGGAGTATTACGCGCAGATCTGCAGTCGTGCAGCGGAGCATGGATTAGTGTGCGACCTGGAGCCGATCCCCATGTGGGGCGTCAGGTCACTTGAGCAGGCCTGGGAGATCATCAAGCAGGCGGGTAGTCCGAACGGTGGGCTAGTGCTGGATACCTTGCACTTCATGCGCAGCCATTCGAGCGTGCAGACTCTGGCGACCATTCCAGGCGCCCTGATCCACTGCGTGCAACTGTGCGATGGTGTGCACCCACTGCCAGCCGATGTCAGCCTCGAGGAAGATTGCTTCAACCGCCTATGGCCAGGGGAAGGCAACTTTCCACTGGCACAGCTCGTCGCGCAGCTCGATGCCATGGGCGCCCTTAACGAAGTGGGGCCCGAGGTGTTCTCGGCCAACAACGCAGCGCTTTGCGCCGAACAGGTGGCCAGCGCCAGTCGCGCGTCCCTTGCGCGCTATCCGGCCTTCGGCTAGTCACGACGAAGGCGGTCAATACGGGCCACCCTCGCCCTTCCCCCAGGAAACCACGTAGTCCACTTGATGGCGGGCGATCCTGCAATTGCCGAGTTCACCCTTGACCCGCAGATGCTCCGGGTGCACCGCGTAATCGGCCAGCGCCTGCGCCGACTCGAACTCGGTGTACAGCACCACGTCGCAGGCATAGTCGATGCGGCTGATATCTACGCCGACTTCCACCTTGAGCAGCCCTGGGATCAATCCCGCCAACCCCTCGAAGCGCTCCTTGAGGAACTGGCACGCGTCGCGATTGTGTTGCGGGGTGTCCCCGGCCAGGTTCCACATGACGATGTGCTTGATCATCGCTGCCTCCTTGCGATTCTGTTCAGCCTTGGCATATCAACCCTTGCTCTTCTGATAGACATCAACGAATACCGCCGCCAACAACACGGCGCCTTTGATCATTTGCTGGTAATCGATGCCGATGCCCATGATCGACATCCCGTTGTTCAGCACGCCCATGATGAAGGCGCCGATTACCACACCGACCACCTTGCCGACGCCGCCCGAGGCCGAAGCTCCGCCGATGAACACGGCAGCAATCACGTCCAGCTCGAAGCCGGTGCCGCCGCGCGGCGTAGCGCTGTTCAGGCGGGCCACGAAGATCAGCCCCGCCACCGCCGCCAGGACGCCCATGTTGACGAAGGCGAAGAAGGTCACGCGCGAGGTATTGATACCTGAAAGCTTGGCGGCCTTGAGGTTGCCACCCACGGCGTAGACCCAGCGGCCGATGACGGTGCGGTTCATCACGAAGGTGTAGATGCCGATCAGCACGCTCATGATCACCATCACCGTGGGGATGCCGCGGTAGGTCGCCAACAAGTAGCAGAAGTACACCAGCAGCGCTGCCACGACGCCGTTCTTCAACGCGAGCAAGGCTGCGGGTGCGGCAACCCCACCGCTTTTGACAGTGCGTCGGCGGCTGCGGTACTCGACCACCCAGAACAGCGCCGCTACGGCCACGCCAAGCAGCAGCGAAGTGATCCGCAGCCCCGGGTAGGCGAAGACTTCTGGAATGAAACCGGAGCTCAGCGCGGTGAAGGCTGGAGGAAAGGGCCCGATCGATTGCCCTTGCGAGATGGCGATGGTGGCGCCGCGGAAGATCAGCATCCCGGCCAGGGTCACGATGAACGACGGCATCCGCCACACCGCCACCCAGTAACCCTGCGCGGCGCCGATCAAGGCACCGGCCAGCAGGCAGATCAACGTCACGCTGAAGAAGTCCATGTGGTACTGCACCATCAGCACCGCGGCGATTGAGCCAATCACGCCGACCACCGAGCCCACCGACAGATCGATGTGCCCGCACACGATCACCATCAGCATGCCAAGCGCCATCACCACGATGTAGCTGTTTTGCAGCAACAGGTTGGTCAGGTTCAGCGGCTGCATCAGGGCGCCGCCAGTAGCGACCTGGAAGAACACCATGATGACGATCAAAGACGCCAGTAACCCGTACTCGCGCGCGCCGCGCTTGAGTGACGCCAGGGCCGTGGGTTTGGCAGAGATAGGCAAACTGACCTCGCTCATTGGAGCACCTCGTTTTGCATGATTGCTTGCATGATTTTTTCCTGGGAAGCCTCAGCGATCGGGAACTCGCCCACGAAGCGCCCCTCGTTCATTACATAGATGCGGTCGCAGGTGCCCAGCAGTTCCGGCATCTCCGAAGAGATCATGATCACCCCCCTGCCCTCGCTGACCACCTGGTTGACCACCCCGTAGATCTCGTATTTGGCGCCCACGTCGATGCCCCGCGTCGGCTCATCGAGGATCAGCACCCGAGGGTCCGAGAACAGCCACTTGCCCAGCACCACTTTTTGCTGGTTGCCGCCGGAGAGCTTCTCCACTGACTGCTCGACATCGGGGCTGCGAATACGCAAACGCGAGCGGTAGTCCATGGCCACCGCCGTCTCGGCCAGGCCATTGAGCACCCAGCGGCTCGATACGGCGGCGAGGTTGGCCATGCTGGTGTTGTGGGCGATGCTGTCGCCAAGCACCAGCCCGGCGCCCTTGCGGTCTTCGGTGGCGTAGGCCAGGCCCAGGTCGATGGCCTTGCGCACGGTGCTGACATTGACTTCCTGCCCTTCCAGCCGCGCCGTGCCACGGATACGGGTGCCGTAGGAGCGGCCAAATACGCTCATGGCCAACTCCGTGCGCCCAGCGCCCATCAATCCAGCGATACCGACAACTTCGCCGCTGCGCACGTGGAAGTTGATGTCGCTGATGCGATCGCGCCCTGGATGGTCAGGATCACCCACCGACCAGCCTTCAACCTCGAACAGTACCTTGCCGATGTTGGGCACCCGCGCCGGGTAACGGTCCGACAGCTCGCGGCCGACCATGGAGCGAATGACGCGAGCTTCGTCGATGCCGTCGGCGCGGCAGTCGATGACATCGACCGTACTGCCATCGCGGATCACCGTGATCTCGTCTGCCACGCGCCCGATCTCATTGAGCTTGTGCGAGATGATGATCGAGGTGATGCCGCGGCCCTTGAGCTCCAGCATCAGCCTGAGCAAGGTGTCACTGTCTTTTTCGTTGAGGCTGGCGGTCGGCTCGTCGAGAATCAGCAATCTCACGTCCTTGGCCAGCGCCTTGGCGATCTCGACCATCTGCTGCTGACCGATCCCGAGATTGGCGACCAGGGTTTGCGGCGGCACCTGCAGACCCACCCGTTTGAGCAGCTCGCGGGCCTGGCGGTGTGCCCTGTCCCAGTCGATCACGCCACGGGTGGCGATTTCATTGCCCAGAAACAGGTTTTCAGTGACCGACAGCATGGGCACCAGCGCCAGTTCCTGGTGGATGATGCAAATGCCCAGCGCTTCACTGTCGCGCAAATTACTGAATGCTCTGGGCGCGCCGTCGAAGATGATTTCGCCGCCATAGCTGCCGTGGGGATAGACGCCGCTGAGGATCTTCATCAGGGTCGACTTGCCCGCGCCGTTCTCGCCACAGATGGCGTGAATTTCGCCCTCACCGACCTTGAGGTTGACGCGGGTCAGCGCCTTGACCGGGCCGAAGCTCTTCTGGATGTCGCGCATGTCGAGAATAGTCTTGTTCATTGTCTCTCTCCTGCCGCTAGGTGGCCGCACGCGGCCACCTAAGGTGCAATCGGCTAGCGCAGCAGCTCCGGGGTGTAGAACTTGGTGTCGTCGACGAGAATTTTCTGCCAGTTGCTGCGATCAACCAGTTGCGGCGTCAGAAGCTGCGTAGGCACGACCATCGAACCGTTGTCATAGGACTTGGTGTCGTTGACGGTGACTGTCTTGCCGGTCATCTCGGCGTCCATCATCTGCGCGGCTGCATTGGCCAGTGCACGGGTATCCTTGAAAATGGTCGAAGACTGGTTACCGGCGATGATCGATTTGACGCTGGAGACCTCGGCGTCCTGGCCGGTGACGATCGGCATCGCTGACTTGCCACTGCCGTAGCCCACGCCGCGCAACGACGACACCACGCCGTTGGCAATCTGGTCGTTCATCGCCAGCACTGCATCAAGGTGGGCGGTGCCGTAGAACGCACTTAGCAAGTTATCCATGCGCGCCTGGGCCAAGGCGCCATCCCAATTGGGCGTGGCGGTCTTGTCGATGTCGATCTGGCCGCTACGCACCACCAGCTTGCCGCTGTCGATATAGGGTTTGAGCTGTGACATCACGCCGGCGTACACCACATGAGCGTTATTGTCGTCGGTCGACCCGGCGAAAATCTCCAGGTTGAACGGCCCCTTCCCCCCTTTCAGTCCAAGGCTGTCGACAATGGACTGCCCCTGCAGCACGCCGGTGCGGTAGTTGTCGAAGGTCACGTAGTAGTCGAAGTCCTTGGAGTTGCGGATCAACCGGTCATAGGAAATGACCTTGATGCCCTTCTCCTTGGCCTGTTTGAGCACATCGGCCATGGTCGTGCCGTCGATCGGCGCCACGATCAGACCCTTGATGCCCTTGACCATCATGTTTTCGATCTGCGAAAGCTGCGTGGGAGCTTCGTACTGTGCATATTGCAGGTCGGTGTCGTAGCCCAGCTTTTTCAAAGAGTCGACGATGCTACTGCCGTCCGACACCCAACGGGCTTCGGTCTTCGAAGGCAAGGCGATACCGATGGTCCCCTTGCTACTGCTGTCCTGCTTGGAACAGGCCACCACGGCCAGCCCAAGGGCCAAAGTCGCAACCAGCTTGATGATCTTGTGCATAGTGTCCTCAAGTTTTTTTGTTGTTGTCATTTCTCAGGGTGCAAAGCCCCGGCCGGCCCTGAAAACAGGGCCGGGCGCGAGATGGTCAGCGGGTGAAAAAGCCGCGCGCTACCAGGCCAGGTGAACTTCCTGACCGTTGGCATCAGCGGACTCGAACAGCGCTTCGAGGATCACGTTGATGTGGTGAGCCTGGCTGGCCGGCACTGTCGATGGCGCGCCAGTGCGCAACGAGTTGACGAAAGCGGCGGCTTCGCGGTCGAAGTACACCGGGTTGCCGATCTCGGCGACTTCCGGTGAATAGACGGTTTTGCGCACCGCCCAGATCTCCGGAAAGCTGTTCTCGTTCCAGTGCGTCCAACCTTGCTGATGGCCGTTTTTGCCGTCGTGGTAGAGCTTGTACGAGGCCGGCATTGGCGTCGAATGCATGATCCCGTGGGTACCATAGGCGGTGATATCCCAACTTTCGGTCCAAGGCGTCGGGTCCCACGACATGAAGTCGATGGTCACCAGTTTGTCGTCGTAGTTGAGCACCGCACCGACCGCGTCTTCGCGGGCCGAATCACTCATCTGCCCGGCGAACTTGGTAATGCGTGCGTTCACCGAGTTGGGCTTGCCGAAATGCAGGAGGATGCGGTCGATGGTGTGGCAACCGATCACGTAGAACGCCCCGCCGCGATCGCCCGGCTGCTTCATGTGGTTGGTGTCGGCCTCGTCGTGGGAGCAACCGGCGTGGGCGCGAACCTGCAGCACCTTGCCGATTTCGCCGCTTTGCAGCACTTGCTGCATCTTCTCTACCGACGGTGCATAGCGCCAGCAGTAGCCGACCTGGAACAGGCCGCCGGTGCGCTCCACTGCGTCGACGATACGGGTGGTGTCGTGGCTGCCCCGGCCGGCCGGTTTTTCACACAGTACTGCCTTGCCGGCTTCCAGTGCTTCAATCGCCCATTCGGCCATCAGGTAGCTTTTGGGATGCACAAGCACCACGTGCACATTGGGGTCAGCAAGAATGTCTTCCTTGCTGCGCGCCTGTAATTCCAGCGCGTCGCAGAACGGTGCCAACAATGGGCTGTCATCGTAGGCACCGAGAAATTGCACATCAGCCATGCGCTTGAACGCTTTCACGCGCCCGGAGGTATGAGGGTGGGTGATACCCAGGCAGGCCACCCCGAGGGTAGTGCCCTTTTCGATCTGGTAAGACATGACGAGTCTCCTGAATATTCTGATCCGACTGACCGCCGCACCGCGCCTGGCTTACAGGCGAACGGCCCGGCCGGTTTTCACCGACTCGACGGCCGCATCCGCCAATTGCAAGGCCTTGAGGCCGTCCTGCACCGAAGTCGGCAGCGGCTTGCGGTGTGCCAGGGCGTCGATGTAGGTATCCAGTTCGGCCTTGTAGGCTTGCTGGTAGCGTTCGAGGAAGAAGTTGAGCAGCGGCTCGCGGGCGTCGGTCACCTGCTCGCTCCAGCGGCGAATGGTGGTCGGGCGCAGGTTGTCCATCTGCAACATGCCCTTGGAACCATAGACCTCGATGCGCTGGTCATAGCCGTAGACGGCCTGGCGGCAGTTGTTGATATGGCACTGTTTGCCCGAGGCGGTCTGCATGTGCACCATCGCGGTGTCGTAGTCGTCGTACTTTTCCATCATCGCCGGGTCGACCAGGCGACTGCCGATGGCGCTCAGTTCAACTGGCTCTTCGCCCAGCAACCAGCGGCCGATGTCCAGGTCGTGAATGGTCATGTCGCGGAAGATGCCGCCCGAGTGCTTGATGTACTCCTCAGGCGCCAGGCCCGGGTCACGGCTGGTGATGATCACCTGGCGCAGTTCGCCGATATCGCCGGCGACGATGGCGTTGCGCATTTGCGCGAAGGTGGTTTCGAAACGGCGGTTGAAGGCCAGCATCACGCGGCCGTTCAACCGCTGGACCTCTTCGACGGCGGCCAGGCTCTTGGCCATGTCGAGGTCGATCGGTTTCTCGCACAGTACCGCCTTGCCCTGGCGCACAGCGCGCAGCATCAGGTTGATGTGCGTGTGCGTCGGCGTGCCAATGACTATGGCGTCGACATCCGCGCGGTCGATCGCCGCTTCGCAATCGGTCATGGCTTGCGCGCCTAAATCGTCGGCCAGGCTGGCGGCAGCTTCTTCGAAAGGGTCGGCCACGACCACCAAGGTAGCGAACTTGCTCGCCGCTACGTTGGCAGCGTGAATCTTGCCGATACGGCCGGCGCCCAGAACTGCGATACCCACCATGATTATTTCTCCACGATATGATTATTGGTTGTTATTGAAAGAACAGCGGGTCATGCCGGAAACTTGATGTTTTCAAACTGGGCCAAGGTGGTATCGAAGGCGCGCTTGGCGGCCACCTCCAATGGCAACTTGCGGCATTCGGCGCTGATCAGTTCAACGCCCCATGGCCCGCGATAACCGATATCGACGATTTGCTGAATGAACTCTGGAACATCCAACTGGCCATCGCCGCAGAATTTACGATGGTGGGTCGAATCATTGAACAGCGATTCGACGATGGTGTGGTTGGCGTCGTCCAGTTCGATGGACTTGACCAGTTCCAGCGGTAGTTTGGCGATCTCGTCGAAACTCATGCCTCCACGGGCGACATGCCAGGTATCTACCAGTACACCACCATTGGGGCGCACGCCCTCGGTGACGGCGATCGCGCGGTCGATGGTGTCGACACTGGAAAACGGCAGGAACTCGATCACCACGTTGACGTTGTAGGGCTGGGCGCGGTCGCACAGCACGGCGAAGGTGTCACGCATCCGCGCCACGTCGGGCGGGCCTTCCTCGAACAGGCCGCCGGCTACCTTCAGGTTGCGCGCGCCCAGTTCACCGGCAATCTCCAGCAGTTCGTCACGAATGCGATCGGACACATCGCGTACTACCCCGTCCAGGTGCCAGTCGGTGAGGAACTCGACCTCTAGGTGCTTGATGCCATTGTCCTTGAAAATACTGCGCATGGTCGGCAGGCCGAGCTTGGCGACGTTGTGCTGCAGGTCTTGGTAGACCAACCCCATGCCGCGCCAGCCTGCCTTTGCCGCCGCTTCGGCGCGCGCCTGCAGGGAAAACGGACTGATTTCGCTCGGCGCACCGGGGTAGGTGTCGCCCGCCAGGGTCCAGTACGCAGCCAGTAACTCAACTTTGTTTTTATCGGACATGACTTTCACTTCTGGAAGTAGTTGAACAGCGGATGTTCGGTATATCAGTTTGGGGTCAGGACAAAATCCCAATTCACCGCTAAAAACGGCACCTCCAGGTCGTAGCGTTCGGCTACGGCCGGGTCGGTCTGGGTGGTGAACTGGGCGATCAGTTCTTTCTTGACGCCGAAGACTGTGTCTTCGTGCAGGTACGGGCAATCCGGCGTGAAGATGTGGGTGATGACCTGGTCATAACCCGGGGCGGTGACGATAAAGTGCAGATGCGCCGCTCGGTTGGGATGGCGCCCCAGGCTGCCAAGCAGCTTGCCCACCGGGCCATCGGCCGGGATCGGGTAGTGCCGCGGCTTGACGGTGCGAAACGCATAGAAGCCGTCGGCATCGCTGGTGAACAGGCCGCGCAAGTTGTACTGCGGCTGCACACCCTTCTGCTGTACGTCGTAGAAGCCGTCGTCGTTGGTCTGCCAGATGTCCAGCGTCGCGCCGGCGATGGGTCGGCCCTCGGTATCCAGCACGCGGCCGCTGACCAGGGTGGGCTCACCCTTGCCGTCAAGGCAGATGTTGGCGCCATTCTCGTACCGCGGCGCATCGGCCACGTAGAAAGGACCCAGGATGGTGTTGGGTGTGGCGCCGCTGGGACGGCGATGGTTGATCGCATCCACCAGCATGGTCACCCCCAGCACGTCCGAGAGCAGAATGTATTCCTGGCGCCAGTCGGTGCACATCTGGCCGGTCTTGGTGAGGAAATCAATGGCCGCGAACCATTCTTCATGGGTGGGTTCGATTTCCTTGACCGCCGCGTGCAGGTGGCGAGTCAATACCGACATCACTTCCTTTAACCGTGGGCTGGCCGCCTCGGTGATACGAGCATTGACGATCTCGGCGGAGCGTTCTTCCTCGAACAGGCCGCCAATTGGCGTTTCGGCATCCAGATGCGCAGTCATCGCGTGTACTCCTTGCTTTTTATTCGTGAAATTCGGCGCGGCCAGTTGGCCATCCGCCGGCGTCTGCCGCGGCGCTGCTCAATAAGCCCTGGCTTCGCCAGCCACGCGCTTGCCGCCGCTGAGGCGCTGCTCCATCAGTGTTTCGATCTCTTCGAGGCTCAAGCCCTTGGTTTCAGGCAACCACAGGGTGCAGAACAGGATCGAGCCGATGTTGATGACCGCGAACAGAAAGAAGGTCATGCCGCCCAGCACGCTCAGCAGGATCGGGAAAACCATGGCGACGATGGCGTTGAATATCCAGAATACGCCCACCGCGATGCCATTCATCAACCCCCGTGCATGGGTGGGGAACAGCTCGGACATCAGCAGCCAGTAGACCGGGCCGATGCACATCTGCATGAAGAACAGGAACAACAGCACACCGCCGAGCGCGAGGTAGCTCTGCATAAGGGTGTGGGGCAGAAAGTTCACTACGCCGCCCAGGAAGATCTGCGCGAATACCACCACAGTCAGGCCCATCAGCAGCATCGTGCGACGGCCCATGCGGTTGATCAGCCACATGCCGACCAAGGTCGCCAGCACAGACACCACGCCGTTGCCGATGGTTGCGATGAGTGCGGCGTTGGTACCCATGCCGGTTTCCTTGAGGATCATCGGGGTGTAGTACATGAAGGCGTTGACACCGGTGAACTGGATGACGAAGCCCAGGCCGATACCGATACCCAACAACTTGAGCATCCACGGCTGCTTCAGTTTGCTCCAGGCACCCGAGTGCTTCTGCTCGACCTTGTGCTGGGCAATCATTTCGCGCATTTCCTGGTCGACTTCGCGCTGCGTATCGCGGATACCGGTCAGGGTGGTCTTGGCTTCGGCGATGCGGCCTTTGCTCACCAGCCAGCGCGGCGAGGTGGGCACGAAGTACATGCCGATGTACAGGAGTACCGCCGGGATCAGGGCGATCGCCAGCATGTAGCGCCAGATGATCGGGCTGTCGAACAGGTGAGCCAGGCCGGCGCTGGCAACGTAGGCCAGGCATTGGCCGGAGACGATCATCAGTTCGCTCTGGCACACCAGCCGTCCGCGGTGCCGGGGTGCCGCCAGCTCGGCGATCAACACAGGTACGGTGGAGGATGCACCGCCCACGGCGATACCGAGAATGAAACGGGTAATGACCATGATGGTCAGGTCGGGGGCGCAGGCGGTACCCAGCGCACCCAAGGCAAACAGCAGGGCCAGGCCCTTGAGGACCCCCAGGCGGCCGTAGCGGTCGGAGAGCTGGCCAGCGAACAAGGCACCGAAGGCGCCACCGAAGATCAGCGCCGAGGCCACCAGGCCCTCGGAAACAGGGGTCAACCCCAGGCCACCCTGTGCGGCATCGAGCGTCATGAACGGCAGCGCGCCGGAAATGACACCTGTGTCATAACCGAAACCCAACGAGCCCATGGTAGTGATGGCGGCGATGCGCCAAAGAATCTTTGCCGAAGCACTGACAGCGGTCGGAGAACTGGACATGAGGTCAACCTTATTGAAATTGTATGTACGCTCAGTGGGAGTGAGATTACTGCCAATGAAACGGAAAACAAATGCTTGATCGGCAAATGTGTTTTCCGCCTGATGGAAAACCGGAGTTGCCACCACGGGGTTGTCCATGACCCTGTGGCAGCGCTCCGGTGATACCTTGCGGCCGCTTTAGAACTTGGCTTGCAGCTTCAGGCCAGCGATCAGCGCGGCATCGACTTCATGCACACCGCCCGGGTTTTTCACGTATTGCAGGTTCGGGCGAACGGTCAGCCAGTTGGTGACGTGCACGCCGTAGTAGATCTCGCTGCTGATCTCATTGCGCTGTACTGGTACGTAGCCCGGATCGCTGTAGTCGTTGATGCCGCTTTGCTGGTTGGCCAGTTCGGCACGCTTGCGAAAGGCCGGGTTGGTATGGACCTCGGCGATACCGATCCCCAGCGCGTCCTTCGGCCGATCATCGAACAGGCCCTTGTAGACGATCCCCGCCTGGATGAAATGGTCAACCTGGCTGGTGGCCTTGTCGTGAGCGGTGAGGTTGGCGAACACCGATAGCCCGCGCAGGGGATCGCCGTCACGAGCGGTCAGCTGCTGCTGAGCCACCAACCAATACCCATGGCGACTGGAATGCTGGGCGAATGCCCCACCGCTGACGGGCTGCGGGTTGCCGTTGCGGTCGTCCAGCACGTCGTTGGCGTTGGCGGTACTTTTGTAGTAACCGAAGCGATACTCGCCCGGCAATCCGCCCGGTTTCGGGCTCCACACCAGTTCTGCGGGAATGATCATGCCCTTGGCGCCACTGCCGCTGAGCTTGAACCCATTACCGGTTTCCAAGTACGAAGGGTTCTGTTCGAAGACACCGACCTGGGCATACCACTGGGGCGCGAACTGATAGCGAACCCGCGTGGCCCATTGGCTGACAGGCCAGTTGTACCAGATGTCGCCAATCCAGTTGGCGGCCTGAGCACCACAGAATGGCGTGCTTTGAAAGTCGCAAGGGAAGCTGTTGAAGTCAGAGCCTTCGTCGAAACGGCCGGCCTTGATGTCCAGCGCGCCATCGAGCCAGGCCTTGCTCCACCACATTTCGGTCAGGCGCCAGGTCTGGCCCCGGCCGTAGACTTCCTGTGAAGACGAATAGCCACCCACACGCGGGTCGGCGATACGGTCGTTGGTCAGGTTGCGCCCGTCACGCTCAGTGATGGTCAGCTGGAACTGAGAGTTGTCCCAGCCCAGCAACTTCTGCAGGTCGGCGTTCAGGCCGACGGCGTACTGCTCGGTCCAGCGGGCTGTGTGGTCCTTGTCATAGCCGCCATGGGCGTTGGCAGCCATCTCGCCGGTGTAGCTCAGTTGCACATCGATACCTTGGTCGAGCCATCTGCTGCGTACGCCACCCCAGTCCCCGGTCGCCCAACGCGAGTCACTGGAAAATGCGCTGTTATCGGCATGGGCGAAACCGGGAAGCAGCAGGCAAAGGCTGGCCGCAACCGTGCTCTTGGCAAAGTTTTTCATGGGAAGACGTTTCCTTATTGTAAGTATTATTAAAACGCGCAGGCGCGCAGAAGCGCCCTTGGAACGGCCCGAGTCATTACCTTCAATAGACCGCCGAGTGCGGGCAATAGACCTGAACTGCGAGGCGGATCATAGGGGCCGCCCCGTTCAGGCACTACCCTTGAAAAATATAAAAGTGTATTTCGGTGGTGGAAAACTGACTAACGCGTCCAATAACGTTCGTATTGATGTTCATTGAATTGCGCCAATAGAAAATCAATGAATACTCGCAGTTTGGTCGGCATATAGCGGCGGCTCTGAAAGGCCATGTTGATGGTCAGCCGCGGCAGATCCCAGTCATCGAGCACGGGAATCAGGCGCCCCGCCACCAGGTCCGCGTTGATGATGTACTTGGGCTGCACCAGGATACCGCCGCCGGCGAGCGCGGCAGCCCGTACGATCTGCCCGTCGTTGGTCTCCAGGATGGGCTCGGCCTTGTAGGCGATCTCTTCACCGTCCCGGGTAAAGCGCATCACCCTTGGCTGGTTGGCGTGGCTGTAGATCAGCAAGTCATGGCTTGCCAGATCTTCGATGCTGCGTGGCGTACCCTTGCGCTGCAGATAGCCCGGTGAAGCCGCCAACACCCGGCGGGTTTCGGCCAGGCGGCGAATGGTGATGTTGGAATCGGGCTCGTATTCCTTGGTGCGGATGGCTAGGTCGATCTCGCTGTCAATGATGTCGAAATAGCGGTTCTCTCCTAGCACCTTGATGTTGATGTGCGGGTACAGCTTGCGAAACGCAGGAATCAACGGCGCAATATGCAACATGCAGAAGGAAATCGACGAAGTGATGGTCAGCGTACCAACAGGCTGGACCAGCGACTCGCTGAGCGATGCCTCGGCTTCCTTCAACTCACCCAACAGGCTTTTGCAGCTGGTATAGAACTGGTGGCCGGAGTGGGTCAGCGCCAAGCGTCGAGTATTGCGGTCGATCAAGCGTACGTTGAGGCGCTGCTCGAGGGCGACCAGATGCCGGCTCGCGGCGGCGTTGGACAAACCCAGTATTTCCGCAGCCTTGCTCAAGGTACCAACTTCTGCGGTCAACACGAACAACTCCAGTTCGGTAAGGCGATCCATGGTGCACTCCTTTTCTTATTTTTTCACAGGTGAAATAAAGAATTCCACAAGCGGTCTTTTATAACACTCTGCGGAACTATAACGTGCGGCGCTACAGGCTGAGAAGTGCCCGCGTCTGGCAACGTGCGAGTGCCGGCGCCCCTGTACAGTTATAAAAAGATCGGGAGTAACCATGCGCAACCTGGACGAAACCACCATCACCCAAGCGGTGTTGGCCACGCATCGCGACGCCAGCGATGCGCGCTTGAGCGAAGTCATGACCAGCCTCGTGCAACATCTGCACGCCTTCGCTCGAGACATCCAGCTTAGCGAGCAGGAGTGGCGAAACGCAGTGGTGTTTCTAGAGCAAGCCGCGGCGGCCAGCACTTCCCAGCACTCTGAGGTGGCATTGCTTTCCCATGCCTTGGGCCTGACCACACTGGTGCTGGCGCAGAACCGCAAGCGTCCCGCAGGCTGTACCGAGGCCGCCGCCATAGAGGGCCGCCCTGCTCTGCGGGCTCAAATGTTCGACCTGGGAGCAGATATCACCCCTGGGCAGCCCGGCCCCAAAGGTTGGGTGCAGGGCATCGTTCGCGACAGCCATGCCAGCCCTGTGCCCTATGCCACCTTGCAGGTCAGTGCCTCAGGCTTCAGCGACGCTGGCCCGGCTCTATTGCAGGCCGACGCCCATGGCCATTTTCGCTTTCGCACCAGCCTGCCCCGTAGCCAGCGCGTTGTTGCCGAGGGGCCAGTCGATTGGATGCTGGCTGCGCTGGATCGCCCCGCCTGGCGTCCCGCGCATCTGGAATTCGTGATCGGCGCGGCCGGTTTTCGGCCGTTGGCGACCCTGGTGTTCCGCGAAGGCGACCCGCACCTGGCAAAGGATGCACTGTTTGGCGTGCGTGCCTCGCTGGTCGCCGAGTGGCAGCCACACCCCGCCGGCACCGCGCCCGATGGCACGCCGAGCCTTGAACCCTTTCACACACTGTCGTTCGATTTTGTCCTGGCACACGAATGATGCTTTACGGATGACTGCTACCGACCACCGCGCCGATGGCCAGGCTTGAAGCGCAGCCCTATCCCGCCATGCCACAGGAGAACACTCCCATGTCCACACCCGACTTCGTCTATAACGGCCAGCCCTCACGCGTCATCTTCGGCAAAGGCTCACTGAAGCAACTGGAAGCGGAAATCGATCGTCTTGGCGCTCACCGCGCACTGGTGCTTTGCACCCCGGAGCAACGCGCCCAAGCGGAACACGTTGCCAGCCTGCTAGGCGGCCGCGCCGCCGATATCTTCGATAAAGCGGTAATGCACGTGCCCATCGAAACCGCACGCGAGGCCCGTGAAGTGGCGCGCAAACTGGGCGCCGATTGCGCCGTGGCGATTGGCGGCGGCTCTACCACCGGCCTGGGCAAGGCCATTGCCATGGATTCCGGCTTGCCGATCCTGGCGATCCCGACTACCTATGCGGGCTCCGAAATGACACCGGTGTTCGGCCTCACCGAAAACGGCCTCAAGCGCACCGGCAAAGACCCCCGCGTGCTGCCCAAAACCGTGATCTACGACCCTGAGCTGACCCTGAGCCTGCCACTGGACATGTCGATCACCAGCGGCATGAACGCCATCGCCCACGCCGCAGAAGGTCTGTATGCGCAGGATGGCAACCCCGTGATGTCATTGATGGCCGAGGAAGGCATCCGTGCCCTGGCGCAGGGCATGCGCAGCATCCATCGCAACCCCGAAGACCTCGATGCCCGAGGCGATTGCCTGTATGGCGCGTGGCTATGCGGCACCGTCCTGGGCAACGTCGGCATGGCCCTGCACCACAAGCTGTGCCACACCCTGGGCGGAAGCTTCAACCTGCCCCACGCCCAGACCCATACCATCGTGCTGCCCCACGCCATTGCCTACAACCAGACGGCGGCACCACATCTTGAGCGTATCAAGCGCGCGCTCGGCGCCGAGAACGCCAGCCCGGCCGCAGCGCTGTTCGACCTGTCCAGCTCGCTGGGCGCGCCAACCCGCCTCAAAGACCTGGGCCTGACCGAAGCCGACCTCGACCGCGCCACCGACATCGCGCTGTCCAACCCCTACTGGAACCCGCGCCCGATCGAAGCCACGGCAATTCGCCAGCTGCTGCAGGATGCCTACGAAGGCACCCGTCCGCGGTGACCTGCGCTGCGCAGGGCATATTGAGCGACGCCTCGATCTGCAGCGGTGACGAGGCCATAGGCCCGGTTTTCCAACCTGCCGATATCGCGGGATATGCATGAACACATGGCGCGCATCGACCTGCAGGTCGACGCGCGCCATGATTTTCCGTTCTGCAAGCAGCTGACGCAGCACTCCGGCTTGTCGCGCGAGTCGGGAATGATGACTGGCACCGTAATCGACCTCGAACAAGGCTTGATCGGCTGCAGTGAAGCCACCGCCCCGCGCCCTGACCACGCGTTGAGCCTGCAGGAGCCGCCCACTTTTGCGGTGGCGCACGCCGACATGCCACCTGAATCGGGGGCCGACGATGCTGCTGCCGTTCTCGCAGCATTGCGGCCTGCTCGGCGCCTGAACCTGGCGATGGGGTTGCACGCCGCACTGGTCGCTCTTAGTTCTCGGCGCTCGGCAGGCCAGCTTCGTGATAGAAGGACCAAGACATTGATTTGAGAATGCTTATCAATTATCTTGCGCGTTTCTATTGCGGGGCAGGCCATGAGCAAGGATCTCGGGTTGTTGTATGCGCGGCACCACGGCTGGCTTAAAGGTTGGCTATACCGCCGCCTCGGCTGTTCCAGCCAGGCCGCGGACCTGGCGCAGGATACTTTCCTGCGCCTGCTCGTGGCCCGCTGCAAAGGCAATGAACGCACAGAATTCGAACGGCCACGCGCTTACCTGGCCACCGTCGGGCGACGCCTGGTCTATGACCATTTGCGCCGCGTATCACTGGAGCAGGCCTACCTCGACACCCTGGCCCTGCTGCCCGAGCCGCTAGCCATTTCCCCCGAGCAGCAGTGGTTGTTGCGTGAAACCCTGCTGCAACTGGACCGCTTGCTGGATCGCTTGAAACCGATAGTGCGCACGGTGTTTTTGCACGCTCAACTCGATGGCCTGACCTACGCGCAAATTGCCCAGCAGCTAAGTATCAGCGAGCGCACGGTGCGGCGGCACATGGTCTGTGCCTTTGAAGCCTGCATCCTGCTCGAGGGCGATAGCTGATGGGGCCCCCTGACTTGCCAATCAGCCGCGCCGTTGCGCGGCAAGCGGCCGAGTGGATGATGCGCCTGCATGGGCTACCGCCTGGCTCTGCGCAGCAGCACGCCTGCAGCCAATGGCGCGCCGCGCATCCCGATCACGAACGTGCCTGGCAGCGAGTGCAACGGGTACAGCAGCAACTGGGCGCCCTGCCGCCAGCGCTGGCAATGGGCACCCTCAACCGTGAACGGCGCCAGGCGCTCAAGACGCTGCTGGTGCTGGCCGTGACGCTACCGGTTGGTTACCTGGGCTATCGCTGTGGAGCCGCCCAGGGCTGGGCCGCCGATTATCGCACCGGTGTCGGCGAGCGCCAGCAAGTGACGCTTGCCGATGGCAGTGTGGTGAGCCTCAACACCGACAGCGCTATCGATGTGCGCTTCGACGCGACACGGCGCTTGATCCAACTGGTGCGGGGCGAAATATTCATCGTCAGTGGCACCGACCGCAGTGCCAGCCAGCATCGCCCGCTGCGTGTGACCAGCGCCGATGGGGTGATGGAGCCACTGGGGACGCAATTCAACGTGCGCCAGTTCGACGCCGGTACGCAGCTGGCGGTACTGGAGGGACGGGTCATGGCGACGCCGCACCACGCTGATTTCCAGATCGTCGAGGCAGGCCACATGGTACGGTTCGATCGCCACGGCTTCGGCCCGCTGCAACCCGCGCCGGCGCAGCTCAGCGGTTGGACAAGGGGTCGACTGGTTGCCGACGACCTGCCGCTGGCAGACTTCGCGCGGGAATTGGGGCGTTACCGTATCGGCGTGCTGCGCTGTGATCCGAGCGTCGCCGGGTTGCGCATCAGCGGCGGTTTTCAGTTGGACAACAGCGATGCGATTCTCGCCGCGCTGCCCACCACCTTGCCAGTGCGGGTGAGCTACCGCACGCGGTATTGGGTCACTATCGGCCGCGCATGAAGCTTTTTTGGCCGCTTTTTCCGGCTCGTCAGTCCTTAGATATGAATCTGCCATAACTACAGGACACCTCGTTCGATGATCCCGACTGAACACCGCGCTGGCACCCCCCTGGCCATCTCACTGCTGACGCTTGCGTTACTGGCGGCGTCGCCCGCTACCCTGGCGGCCACCCTCGACGCGCCGCAGCACTACAGCATCGCCGCCGCCAGCCTGGCGCAAGCCCTCGCCAATTTCAGCGCCGAGGCGCAGGTAACGGTGCAATACACGCCCGAGCTGACGCAAGGCCTGCGCTCGCCGGGCGTGACCGGTGACTTCAACGTCGAAGCCGCCCTGGCTCAAGTGCTCGCCGGTTCGAATCTGCAGGCGGTGCGTCTGCAGGACCGGGTGTACGGCCTGATCAAGCGCTCGGCCGACAGCGCCGCAGTCACTCTGGACACCAGCGTGATTTCCAGCACCTCTGTGAACGACGAAACCACCGAAGGCAGCGGCCGCTATACCGCTGGGCCCAGCCGCACGGCGACCAAGTTGCCAATGTCGCAAAAAGAGACGCCGCAATCAGTCAGCGTGATCACCCGCCAGCAGATGGACGATCAGAACATGCAATCCCTCGAAGACGTCGCCAAGGCGACCACCGGGGTGCGCACCGCCAAGGATTTCGGCAGCGAACGCTCGCGCTATTTCTCGCGCGGCTTCCAGGTCAACGACCTGCAGTACGACGGTGTGCCGAGCAGCATTTCCGAGAGCTATTCCATGGACGTGACTTCGGTCAACAACATGGCTATCTACGACCGCGTGGAAATCGTGCGTGGCGCCAACGGCCTGCTGCAAGGCGCGGGCAACCCCTCGGCCGCCATCAACATGGTGCGCAAGCGTCCTACGGATACCTATCAGCTCAAGGCTGAAGTGGGCGCCGGGTCCTGGGAAACCTATCGCGCGCAGATCGACGTCGGCGGCCCTCTCAACGACCAGGGCACCCTCCGTGGCCGCACGGTGCTGATGTACAACACCGGCAACAGCTCCGTCGACAAGGCCGACAAGGATAATCAGCTGTTTTACGCCATCGCTGAAGCGGACCTCAGCGAAGACACCACGGTCAGCCTGGGCACGGTCTTGCAGAAGGATTACCACGGTGGCTACGACTGGGGCGGCCTGCCGACGCGCACCGATGGCAGCTTTTATCCCTTCGCCCGATCAACCTCGTTCGCCACCGACTGGATGCACTTGAACAAGATCAACCGCACGGTGTTCGGCGATGTGAAGCACCGTTTCAACGAAGATTGGAGCCTGACGGTCAACGGCATGCTCAATTGGTCGAACGCCGATTTCCTCGGGGCCTATGGCTACAACATGGGCAACGACCAGATGCGGCTGTACACCAACGACACCAAGTACGACGACGAGCAGATCAACCTGGACATGGCCTTGAACGGCGCCTTCAGCGCTTTTGGCCGCAAGCATGAACTGGTGTTCGGCACCACCGCGCGGCGCGACCGGTTCATCAACGATTCGCGTTACAACAACAACTCGGCGGTGGTCGATATCCTTGATTACAGCGCGTCGCAACTGCCGCTGCCGACCTACGCCTACGACCGTATTCGCTATCGCACCCTGCGCAAGGACAAGGGCCTGTACGCCGCGACACGGTTGAATCCGGTGGACGACCTGCACCTGATTCTAGGTAGCCGCCTGAGCTGGGTCGACTACGATGATGGCAGCAACGTCTACAAGGAAAACAATAAGGTCATTCCCTACGCGGGGATCGTGTACGACCTCACCCCGACCACCTCGGTCTATGCCAGCTACACAGATATCTATCGTCTGCAGAGCAACTACGGGGTCGACAACAGCCTGTTGAATCCCATTACCGGCGAAAACTACGAAATCGGCCTGAAACAAAGCCTGTTCGACAATCGCCTCAACACCAGTTTCGCGCTGTTCGAAGTCGACCAAAGTCATATGCCCGAGGCGGTGGCCGGCACCTTGCGCGTGTGCGGGCCGAGCCGCGCATCGACCTGTTATGAAGAAGGCGGCAAGGTACGCTCGCGTGGTTTCGAAGCAGAGGTCAGCGGAGAAGTGCTGCCGGGCTGGAACGTCATGAGCGGCTATACCTACAGCCACGCGGAATATGTGGCGGGCACCAAGAAAGGCCAGGACTACGCGACCGATACCTCACCCCAGCGCCTGTTCAAACTGGCGACCATCTATCAATTGCCCGGCGCGTTCGACGACTGGCGAGTGGGTGGGGATCTGTATCACCAGAGCAGGATATATCGCAACGCGGTAACGCAGGGTGCCTATAACCTGGTCAACCTGAATACTCAGTACCGGATCAACCAGAACCTCAGCGTTCAGTTGAACATCAACAACGTGTTCGACAAGACGTACTACTCCTCGATCTATGACGTGAACCTGGGGAATTATTACGGTGATCCACGTAATTTCGCGGTGACGTTGCGGTATCAGAACTGAACAAGCGAAGTTCACCTTCGAGAGACTGTCGCCGTACGTGCGCAACCACTACTGGCGTCAGGCGCTCGATTCGGCAGTCGCGTCTCTTGCACTGGCTGATCGCCGGTGCAAGGGCCTCAATGGCGACGCTTACCAGGAACGACGGGCGCGGCCGGAAAGCTCCGGCATCGAGGCCATCGGGTAGAAAAAATCAGAGCCAATCCGCGGATGCTCATCACCTAGAGCCCAGGATCATTTCAGCGTTGGATACACCGCCCCCCAATCCCGCGCCCAACAGCAGCCATGGGAATACCCGGCGCGCTCGATCACCTGGGCATGGCGCATCTGCCCGGTAAAACCCCTCACCAGTGCCGGCGGCACGACCCTGTCATCGCTACCGACAAAATGCCATTGCGGCAGATCGCGCAGGCGAGCGATCGCGGCCATGGGATCCAGCGACCCCGCCAACGGCGTCACCCGATGAAAGCGCGCCCAGGCTTGTATATCGACATTGCCCGCCACGGTGATCCAGGCCCTGACATCCCGCCGTCGTTCGGCCAATAACGCGGTGATCGCGGCGCCGCCGGAATAGCCCACCAAGACCACGCTTTGCGCATGACGTTGCTGTTTCAGGGAGTTGATCGCTTGATCCATGGCATCCAGCACTTCGCCACTGAAGCGCTTGTCGGTCCAGTAGGCGCTCTCGCAGCGAGCATCTGCCTTGAGGGTGTACTGGCAGGGCCGGGCCAGATAGACCGCGTCTCCCAACGGCTGCGCAACGGCCATGGCCAAGACCATGGGCTGCGTGGGGGTCGGGTCATCCGAGGGGGTGGAGCTATCGAACCAAGCCAGGCCATCGCCTTCGACGTACAGGGTCAGCACAGTGCCGGTGGCAGGTTTGCTGGGCACCCAGGCTTGCAGGGTGAAGGTCGAGGTATGCAGCACTTGCGCCCGCCACCCCTGCCCCGCCGCCACGTCGCTCGCGCGTTGCACGCGAGCATCGAGGTCCGGCAGGCTGCTGCAACCCTGCAGGAGCAGGGTGCAGCACAGGGCGACAGTGGCAAGCAGGCTGTTGGGCACGGCTCATCTCCTTAAAAAACAACCGCGCCCTACCATCAAAAGGCCCAGCGCACCTCGGCCGAGGCCGTCTGGTTGCTGAACGACTTGCGCGCTTCGGCATCGTAGCGCACACCCACCTGCACCCGCTCGTTGACCTTATAGGCCGCGCCCACGCCGCCACGGCCGATCCAATGCTGGGCCGCGTTGCCGTAGGTGGTGAAGCCCGCGCCAGGTGCGCCGGCGTAGGTGGTGGTGATCGAGTTGCGGTCGGCGAGGAAATCGTAGCCGACCCCCGCGTTCAGGCTCACGGTGAGCTTGTCGCTCACATCATGCGCCACCTTGCCATCGACCCCGAGGATCAACGAGTCGGTGCTGCGCGACTTGCTCTGCAGGTTCAGCGCGTCGGCGCCTTTTTCGGTGTAGCTGTCGTCTTTGATCCAGGTGTAGTCGGCGCGTATCGACGGGGTCACGCGGGTCTTGGGCGCCAAGGTATAGGTGCGGTCCACCGAGGTGCCGGCGTGAGCGGTCCAACTGGAGTACTTGGACTTGGCCTGCAGGCCGGCGAAGCTGATGTCACGCTTGCCGTCGTTACGGTTCTGGCCGCCATCGAGCTGGAAGTTGAGCGCCGTGATCGGGTCCAACTGGTAGCTGCCGTAGCCGATCAACTGGAACACGTCGGTGTCCAGCGACTGGCGCGGCGCATCGCCGGTGTTGTGGCTGTTGACGTTGGCGTAGACGAACGCGGCACCTAGGGTCAGGTTGTCGTTGCGCTTGCCGTCGGCGCCCACAGCGAGGCCGCCGACCGAGGCTTTCATGTCGGCGCCGCCGTCGCTACCGTCCTGGCGTGCCCAGGAACCGAAAGGCTTGAGCCAGACGTGGCCATCGCTGACGAAGCCTTCACCCGAGGCCAGGCCGCGCATCAGGTCGCTGCGTGCCTTGATGACCTGGTTCATGCTGGCGATCGCGGTGCTGGCTGCGGTGGTCGAGGCGTTCGGCGCCGGCAGGGTTTCGCTGACCGCGCGCGAGACCTGGCCGGTGGTGGTCAGCGGTACGAAGTAGCTTGCCAGGCGCCCGTTGGGAGCGCTGGCGAAGGTAGCGTCGAGCACCCGGGCAGCGCGCAGGCCGAACTGATTGTTGTTGGCCAGTACGCTGCTGACGGTCGTTTGCACACTCGGGGTTGGCACGCTCGGGGCAGGCGCGCTCGGGACAGGCGCGCTCGGCGTTGGCGCGCCCGGCTCGACCACAGCGGCCGACACCACGTTCATGCCCACCGTGGTGCTGGTGTAGGTCGGCGTGAAGTTGAACAGCAGGCTGTTGTCGCTGACCGTCGCGAATCGGCCCGTGATGGCGTTGGCGCTGATCACCGGCGTCAGGGTGTTGCCCAGTGCCAGACTGTTGCCCTGGCTGACGTCCACGGCCAGGGTACCGGCGAGCTGCGCGCTGCCGCTGACCACCAGCTTGTCGAACTGGTTGCCGCTCAGGGCACGCACGGTCAGGGTACCGCTGCTGGTCTGGATAAAGCTGCCGGTGGTCAGGGTATTCATCGCGGACGTGCCACCGCCCAGATTGAGGTTACCGGCGTTGTTCAGCGCGCCGGCCAGAATGGCGTTGGCACCCTGCAGCGTACCGCCTTGGGCGACCGCGACGGTGCCATCAACCTGACTGGCGTCGCTGAGCACGAAGGTGCCGCCGCTGACGTTGACGCCGCCCAGCAGCTCGGTGTTGTGGTCCAGGGTCAGGCTGCCGGCGAGCACGTTCCAGGTTTCACCCACGGCGTCGATGCCTTGCAGCAGCCAGTTGCTCAAGCCTTCTTTGGTGTAGGTGCTGAAGCCCTGGTACTGCCCGTTGACGCTGGCGAGGTCGAACAGGTTGCCACCTTGCGCGGTGGTGTCGCCGCCCAGTGCCAGGGTGTCGCTGCCGTTGAGGCTGACCACGTTGCCCTGGATGTTGGAGCCGTTTTCGAGGACGAGCTTGTTGCCGCCGTTGCTGAGTTCGATGGCGTTGGCCTGGACGCCGTTACCGTTGTCGGCGAAACCGCCAGCGATAAGCCCCGCGTTGTAGATCGTGGTGTTGCCAGTGGCCTGAACGCCTACGCCGCCAAAGCCGTAGGTGCCGCTGCTGCCGTGGAGGCCCGCGGTGCCAGCGGTGCCGTTGCTGGATCCATTGTTGTAGTTGTAGAACTGGCCGGCTTGGCCCCCCGCGCCACCCGTACTGCCAGTGCCGCCGTTGCCGCCGATGATGGAGCCGGTGTTGATCAGCGTAGAGGCATTGGCGACCACGCCAGCGCCGCCGGTGCCCCCACTGCCGCCGTTGCCGCCATTACCGCCATTGCCACTGGTGCTGATGTTGGCGACCCCGCTGCCATAGTAGTTGTAAACGTAGCCGCCATTAGCGGCCGCGCCGCCCGCACCGCCGATGCCGCCGTTGCCGCCAGCGATAGAACCGCTGTTGGTGACTTGCGAGGCCGTGGCGATAACGCCCGCGCCGCCATCGCCACCATTGCCACCGGCGCCACCATTGCCACCGGCGCCACCATTGCCGCCCGAACCGCTGGTTATGCTGGTCGAGCCGCTGGTGCTGTAGTAATTCTCAAGGTAGGCAGCCCCGGCGTTGCTGCCACTACCGCCGGCGCCGCCATCGCCACCGTTGCCGCCGATGATTGCCAACCCATTGGTGACGTTTGCACTGCTGACCGCAAGCCCGGCGCCCGCTGCTGCACCCGCGCCGCCTGCGCCACCCGAGCCGCCGGCACTGCCCAGGACCGTGTTGCTATACGTCAGGTTGGTATTGGAGTAGTAATCCCTGAACAGGTAGGTGATGCTGGTGCCGCCAGCGTTGCCACCGCGACCACCGTTGCCCCCGGCCCCGCCGGTGAGTGTGCCGTTATTCAGCAGGTCAACGGCATGACCCGACACCGCCGCCCCCCCGGCCCCTCCCAGACCACCGGCGCCCCCATTGCCGGCATTGCCACCGGTGACCGAAATATTTCCAACCGCGCTGTTACTGCCCAGGTAGCTATCGTAATAGACCGTGCTCGTGGCGCCTCCGGTACCCCCAGCGCCACCGGTACCGCCCGATCCGCCGCTGATCTGCGCGCTGTTGGTCACCGAGCTGTCGTTGGCAACCACGCCAGAGCCGCCAGCGCCACCGGCGCCACCGGCGCCTGCGCTGCCACCCTTGCCGCCCACGACCGCCTGGTCCGCTGTGGAGCTATTGTTATAGGCGTCACTGTAGGCATAGCCCCCACCGCCGCCGTTCCCTCCCGTGCCGCCACTACCACCCGCGCCACCCAAAACATCGGCGCTGTTGGTCAGGGTGCTGCGAATGAGGTTGATGCCCGTCCCACCGGCACCGGCGCCCGCTCCGAGCCCACCCGCAGCGCCATCGCCGGCCACGGCGGATGTGAGGTTCTGGTACGAATAGCTATTGCCCCCGGCGCCGCCGGCTTGGCCATTGCCGCCAATGCCACCGCTGCCGCCGCTGACACCGGCGCTGTTGTCCAGCGTCACATCGCTAGCGTCCAGGCCTATGCCGCCCAGCCCGCCGAGACCGCCATTGCCGCCCGCACCGCCCGATGTGCTCGCCGTGGCGGTTCCGTTGGAACCTGAGTAGCCACTGCCCCCCGTGCCGCCGGCGCCACCGCTGCCGCCGCTGCCGCCGGTCAACATGTCGAGGCTGCTGTAGCTTCCCTGTGGCGAAACCAAGGCAGTACCGCCGTTGCCGCCGTCAGCCCCGGCACCAGCGGCGCCGCCCATCGTCGCAGCGTCGCTCGAGGCCGTGCCGTTGGTGCCGACGGTGCCGCCGTTGCCGGCCGTTCCGTAGGCTCCCGCGGGCACCGCCATCGCGCTCCCGGCCACACACGCCGCCAGCATCGCCAGCGGCCACGCCACGCGCCTGGCCGCACGGTTTAGCGCCGGCGCTGCGGCTTTACCGCCGCCACAACGGCCCCGTGCCTTGGCCAACTCAGAAGCCACCTGCAAAGCTCCCACGCTGTGATTCCACACAAGCCGGTAGATGGATTTATTCACGTACAACGCTCCTTTGATTTTCCTTATCGGCTTGAGCGGCCTTGCAGCACTTCTTTTGCCGGCAATGGGGGCGTCACGGCCGGTTGGAAGTTTCAGGCCCGTTGACATTCCATTGGGTCGGCCGACTTTCGCTTTACTGGAGGGAGACTGGTCGTTCTGTGCACTTTTCTGCCGAGCGGCGCATTGCCAGCATGCTGAACCCATTGGCTTTGCAATGGGGCCGATTCATAGAAGGCAAAGGCCTATCAGACAAAAGCCCCTGGACTTGCGTCTAGGGGCTTGTCAGCGATCTGAAACGGCGGGCCAGGGAACGCGCTGCTTCAGTGCCAGTGGTCATCCGATCAGCGCGATACCCGCTGGCGGTGCTACGGCTTGGCGATATCGATACGCGCCGACGCCTCTTTTTCCAGACTGGCCCGCACTGCCTTGACCTGCTCGGCGCTTGCCGCAGGTGCCTGGTTACCCCAGCTGTTGCGGATGAAGGTCAGCAACTGCGCCACCTCCTGATCCGACATGCGCCAGGCGAAGCCCGGCATGCCCAGGTCCGACGGCGCGGCGCCGGTAGAAGGCAAACGACTGCCGTCCAGCACCAGGCGAATCATCGACACCGGGTCTTGCGACAGCACCGACGAGTTGCCCGCGATGCGTGGGAACACCCGCGCGTCACCCATGCCATTGGTGCGGTGGCAAGCGGCGCAGTTGTCGATGTACAACTCGGCGCCGCGACTGCCTTCCTGGCCGGCGGCGAGCGCCTTGGCGGTGGCCGGGTCGGCCTGGAAACTCGAAACCTGGTGGGCACTGGCCGGCAAGGTCTTGAGGTACGCGGCCACGGCTTGCAGGTCGGCGTCGCTGAGGTGCTGGGTGCTGTGCACCACCACGTCGCTCATCGCCCCGCCCAATACCGCATGACTGGCGTTACGGGCGCTGCGCAGGGTGGCGACGATGTCCTCGTTGCTCCACTGGCCCAGGCCGTCGGCGGTGTTGCCACGCAGGTTGACCGCCAGCCAGCCATCGATCACCGGGCCGCCGGAGAGAAACTCCGGCCCCGACTCATCCAGTGCCTTCTCCTGCAAGGTCAACGCCCGTGGCGTGTGGCAACTGCCGCAATGCCCCAGGCCCTGCACCAGGTAGGCACCGCGCGCCACCTCGGCGTTCGGGTAGCGCTCGGACTTGAACGCCACGGCATCCGGAGCCGGCGCGAACACCTTGCGCCAGATCGCCAGCGGCCAGCGCATCGACAACGGCCACGGTACGTCGTTGGCGCGGTTGCCCGCATCCACCGCCGCCACGCCGTGCATGAAGTACGCATACAGCGCCTGCAAGTCACTGTCGCCGATGCGTGCATAGGCCGGGTACGGCATCGCCGGGTACAGGCTGCTGCCATTGGCGGCGATGCCGTGACGCAACGCGCGGTCAAAGTCGTTCAAGGTGTAGTTGCCGATGCCCGTGGCCTTGTCCGGCGTGATGTTGGTGCTGTAGAGCGTGCCAATGGGTGAAGCGATCGGCAGCCCGCCGGCGAACGGCTGGCCGCCCTTGACGGTATGGCACGCGGTGCAGTCGCCCGCGTCGGCCAGATAGCGACCGCGCTCGACCAATGCCGCCTGGTCAGCGGCGACCGGTGCCGCGACTTCACGGGTGCTGGTGGGCCACAGCGCGAACGCCAGGGCCAAGACCACTACCAGCAGGGCCAGGCTGAGCAGGCTCAGGAATAACTTTTTCATCGCCGTCTCCTTATGCCTGAACCAGCGGGCCGGGGTTTTTCAGGTACTGCTCGCGAATCGCCTTGGCCGACCAGTACGCCAGCGCGCCGACCATGCCGGTCGGGTTGTAGCCGTTGTTCTGCGGGAAGGCGTTGGCGCCGATGGCGAACACGTTGTGCACGTCCCACGACTGCAGGTAGCGGTTGAGCGCCGAGGTCTTCGGGTCGTTGCCCATGATCGCGCCACCGCAAGTGTGGGTGCTCTGGTACTTGGTGATGTTGTAGTGCTCGCCTGGCTTCTTGGCATCGCCCGACAGCGCCGTGGGGTTGAGGATCTTCGACATTTCCATGGCCTTGCCGACCAGGAATTGCGAGGCCTTGACCTCGTTGTCGTGCCAATCGAAGGTCATGCGCAGCAATGGCCGGCCGAAGGCGTCCTTGTAGGTCGGATCGAGGCTCAGGTAGTGCTGCTGGTACGACATGCACGCACCCTGCACTTCGAAATAGAACGAGTGACGGAAGCTGTCGCTGGCCGCCTGTTTCCACGCGGTGCCCCAGTTCGGCGTGCCCGGCGGCACGTTGATGCCGCGCACCGGCCCGGCGCCCGGTTGGCGCGCCCAGATGATGCCGCCACCGACGAAACCGGCCTTGCCGTTGTCCAGTTGGTTGCCGTTGAGGTTGTCCATGGTGGTGCCGGCGCCGCCGATGCCGATGAACTGGTTGGCCTGCACGTCCTTGTCGAAGAACAGCACCACGCGGTTGAGGTTCTGGTACGAATAGTTGCGGCCGATGGTGCCCTGCCCGGTTTGCGGGTCGTAGGGCTTGCCGATACCGGACAGCAGCATCAGGTGCACGTTGTACAGCGAGAACGCGCACAGCAGCACCAGGTCGGCCTGCTGCTCCACCTCACGGCCTTGAGCATCCAGGTAGGTGACGCCGGTGGCCTTCTTGCCATCGCTGTCGAGGTTGACCTTGAGCACCTGGGCGTGGGTGCGCAGCTCGAAGTTCTTGCGCTGGCGCAGTACCGGCAGAATGCTGATGTTGGGGCTGGCCTTGGAGTAGTTCAGGCAGCCGTAGTCGCTGCAGAAACCGCAGGCGTTGCAGGGGCCCATTTGGCATCCGTACGGGTTGACGTAAGGCGCCGAAGCATTGGAAGCGGGAATCGGATAAGGGTCCCAGCCCATCTCGCGCGCCGCACCGTAGAACATCTGCGCGCCAAGGTAATCGGGGTTCGGGCCCAGGGGGAATTCACGGGAGCGCGAGCCTTCGAACGGGTTGCCGCCGGGCTGCTTGACGCCCTGGATGATGCCGCCCTTGCCGGAGGTACCACACACGTACTCGAAGTGGTCGAAATGCGGTTCCAGGTCTTCGTAGCTGACGGGGAAGTCCTGGATGCTCATGTCGCTGGGGATGAAGCTCTTGCCGTAGCGCTGCTCGACATTGCTGCGCAGCTTGAAATCTTCCGGCAGCGCGCGGAAATGGCAGCCCGACCAGTGGCTGCCGGCGCCACCGACGCCGGTGCCGGGCTTGAACGAGCCCATCTGCCGATACGGCACGGCGGTACTGGTGACGTTGTGGCGGACGGTGACGGTTTCCTGTCCCAGGCTTTGCAGGTAGCGACGGTGCACTGAGCCTTCCAGTTCGTCGACCACCTTGGGGTAGGCGAAATCCGGCTGCGTATCACGGTCTGCGCCGCGTTCCAGCGCCACTACATGCAGGCCGGCGTCGGTGAGCTCCTTGGCGAGAATCGCGCCGGTCCAGCCCATGCCGACGATCACGGCGTCCACTTTTGCTTTTGCGTTGGCCATGCTCAACCCCTCTTCCCGGACAGATCCACGGGTGGTAGCGGATACGGCTTGTCGCGCACCGTGATCCAGTCCATGTAGTCGGCGCGCATGCCGGGATAGCCGATCATCTTCCACGCGCCCATGTTCTTGTTGCCGCCGTAGGACGGGTCGGCAAAGTAGCCGTTGCGCACTTCATTGAGCAGGTTGGCGAAGAAGGTCTTCGACGAGATGCCTTCGAGCTCCAGCTTGCCGCCCTCGGCGGCCTTGAGCAGCGCTTCCTGATCACCGTGGGACAGCTCGGCGAACACCTTGCCGGCGAACTGCTTCTGGCAGCTGGCGTCCATGGCCTTGATGCCGATGCGGATCAGTTCGCGCAAGTTCAGCCGGCCCTGGTAGCCGAACTCGGCCGGGGCTTCGATGAACGGGCCCTGCATGTACCAGATGGCGCCGTTGGCGTAAGGGGTTTGCAGGTGGCGGTCGAGGAACTCCGGCACGCCCAGCTCCACCGCGCCCGGGCCGACGTGGTCGGCGGGAATCAAGCGGTCGCAGGCGGCGACCACGAAGGCCCACTCCTGGGGGGTGAAGAAGCTCGGTTTGTAGTCGCCGGCCGGCATCGCCACGGCGGCGGCAGGCTGGTCGGAGGGCGTCTGGGCAAAGGCCTGGCTGCCAAGGCCAGTGCTGGCCAGGGTTACCACGGGAATCAGCGTCAACGACTTGCGCAGAAACTCGCGACGCGCAGGGATAGCGTCATCATCGGACATCGTTCTCTCACTCTAAGGGTCTGAACACGGTGGTGTTGCGGGCTTTTATTGTTATGGCGGGCGCCTGCGCCAAGGGGGTCGAATGGACCCTGGTCATGGGCAGGCTGTATGTCAGGCACCACCATCTCCTGGTGGCGCCCGTCATGCGGGTCAAATCTTGAATTGGCCGACCAGGCTGCTGAGGCTGCTGCCCACCCGCGAAACGTCCTGCATGGTGCGGGCGCTCTGTTCGGTCTGCTCGGCCAGGTTCTCTACCGCGCCGGCAATCTGGTGCACGCTGCGGTTGATCTCTTCGGCCACCGAGGTTTGCTCTTCGGCGGCGCTGGCGATCTGCGCGTTCATCGAGTTGATGGTGCCGATCAGGCCGGAGATGGAGTCCAGCGAGCTGCCGACCTGGTTGGTCTGCTCGTTGGCCTGCTGGCCAGCGTCGGTAGAGCGGCGCATGGCCTCGACCGAGGCTTGGGTACCGGTTTCCAGACGGGTAATCATGCCCTGGATTTCGCTGGTGCTTTGCTGGGTGCGGCTGGCTAGCGCGCGCACTTCGTCGGCAACCACGGCGAAGCCGCGGCCGGCTTCACCGGCGCGGGCCGCTTCGATGGCGGCGTTGAGGGCCAGCAGGTTGGTCTGCTCGGCGATCGAGCGGATCACGTCGAGCACCGAGACGATGGCGCGCACATCCTGCTGCAGGCTGTCGAGGCTGGTGCCGCTGAGGCGAATGTCGCTGACCAGCGCGTTCATGCCGGTGATGCTGCTGCCGACCACCTTGCGCGCGGCATGGCCTTGCTGGTCGGTCTGGTCGGCGGCTTCGGCGGCGCGCTGGGCGCTCGAGGCTACTTCCTGGGCGGCCGAGGACATCTCGTTGATGGCGGTGGCCACCTGGTCCGTCTCTTCGCGCTGGCGCTGCATCGCCTGCTCGGAGCGCAGGGTCTGCTGGGTGGCCTGCTGGACCAGGCCGCCGAGTTCGGTGGTCATCTGCGCGACCTGGCGCACCATGGCGTGGATCTTGTCGACGAAGCGGTTGAAGGAGGCGGCCAGGTCGCCAAGTTCGTCGCTGCTGGTGATGTGCAGACGGTGGGTCAGGTCACCGTCGCCGGCGGCGATGTCGTCCAGGTTGCCCTTGAGGGTGCGCAGCGGGCGTACCACCCCATTGGCGATGACCACGCCCGCGGCGGCGGTCATCAACAGCAGGATCAGGGTGACGATCACGATGCCGGAGAGAATGTCCTTGGTACGCGCCTGCACAGCCTGCTGTTCCAGCAACATGGTGGCGTCGATATCGTCCATGTTGATGGCACTGCCCAGCACCAGATCCCACTTGTCCAGCAGGAGGGTGTAGCCCAGCTTCGGCACCTGCACGCTTTCATCGCCAGGCTTGGGCGCGGCGTAGTCGATGTAGTGTTTGCCGTTGCGGGCCACTTCGACAAAGGTCCGGTAGTGGTAGCTGCCGTCAGCGTCGCGGCTGTCCCAGAAGCTATTGCCGATGCCAGCCGTGCTGTCGCCGCGAAAGACCCGAACGCCCTTGGTATCGTAGCCGAAGAAGTAACCCTCTTCGCCGTACTTCATCGCCTTGAGCAGTTCCAGTGCCTTGTCGCGGGCCGCCAGATCGCCAGGCGCCGAGGCATCGTAAATAGGCTTGATAGTGGAAAGTGCAACTTCGACGAAGTTCTTCAATACTTCGCGGTTGCGTTCGACCAGTCGGGTGCGGGTGTCTTGCATTTCCTGCGCCGCACTGCGCTGGAGCATCCACGCGGCAAGACCGCTGAGAATGACTGCAAATAACAATGCTGGAACTATGCCCAAGCACATCAACTTTGATTTAACGGTCAGTTTCACCAGCGCATTTCCTATGATCGGCCAAATGGTTAGTGACCTATCGACTAAAGGTGAAGGCACTTTAACGATATTTTTATGTACTGAATGGTTAATAACCGCAGTAATAGAAGTTCAGATTTAGTACCGATGGCACAACTGCCGAGACTGAAACCATTCAGCTGCGGCATATTGCCATTATTTTATCAAGATGAAGAAAAACTCAGGATCGTGAATTAGCTGGGACTGTCTTGCGCAGTCGCTCCAATGTGATCGCGTTGCCCGCTCATGGGTGCGGGTTTGAGCGTCGCCGGATGGTCGTCAGTCATCTGTACGCCAGTGGCATTGGGCAGGCAAAGCGCGGCAACGAAAGCGATCCCATAGGAGACGATCGCGAACGTCCCCATGGCCGCCGCCAACCCCATGCTCGCCGACGCAAAACCCACGGCTGCGGGCATGACCGAACCGAAACCACGACCAAAGCTGGTACAGAAGCCCGCACCGTTGGCTCGAATGCGCGTGGGATAGAGCTCCGAGAACGCCACCGGCAGGCCAGAGGCCAAGCCACCCTGGAAGGCGCCGAGCAGCAGGCCAAGGCCGAGCAATACCGTCATGTCGACCGCAGCGAACATGTACACCGCCACCACCAGCGCCTGGCACAGCAGAAACGCCATGAACGCCCGCCCGCGGCCGATGCGGTCGCTGATGCGCCCGTAAATGAAAGGCCCCAGCAGCGACCCGATGATATTCACCGCCAGGTAGGCCGACGTCGACGCGATCGGCAGATTGAGCACCAGGCGCATGTAGGTCGGCAGCCAGGTGATCATGATGTAGGCGCCGCCGAATATACCGCTGGCGAGGATGGTGCTGATCAACGTCACGCGCCGGTGCTCGGCGCTGAAGATAATGCGCAGGTCGAATTTCTTGCGTTGCTGGCTGGCGAGGGTGAAGGCTTGCGACTCGGGCACCAACCGGCGAATGAACCAGATCAACAGCGCTGGCAGCAGGCCGATGGCAAAGAACGCGCGCCAGGCGATGTGCTCGGGCAGCCAGTTGAACACCACCGGCATCAGCCCGAGCGAAATGGCATAACCCACGGCATAGCCGCTTTGCACCGATGCTGCCACGCGGCCGCGCAGGGCTGGGGCGATCACTTCACTGATCAGCACCGCGCCGACCACTGCTTCGCCGCCGTAGCCGATCCCCTGCAGGAAACGCACTGGCAGGAATTGCCAGAAGCTGCTGCACAGCCCCGCCATGCAGGTGAAGGTCGCCACCCACAAGACGGTGCCCTGCATCACCCGTACACGCCCGAAACGGTCTGCCAGCAAGCCGGCCCCCCAACCGCCCAAAGCGCTGCCGATCAAAGACACCGAGCCCAGCAAGCCGGCGTCGGATTTGCTGAAACTCAGGACCGTCATAAGTACCGGCATCATCAGCGCGTAAATAGTCGAGTCCATTGAATCGAGGGTAAAACCCCCGAAGCAGGCCCAATAGGTGCGCTTCTCTTGCGGCGTGAGTGCCGAATACCAACCTAATTGCATAGCTATTACCGTTTGTTGTTGTATGCGAACAACTACGGTAACCATCCTGAAGCACGGCGGGACTGCGAAATGCTGATAGGGGATGCGGTTTTGCTTATGGGATGAAAGTTGTTCGGCGGCTCTCGTACGGCTATCGGGCTGTAAGCCTTGTTGCCTCACAAGGTCATGCTAACCGCCTTCACTTCCGTGAAGGTATGGATCGCCTCCGCCCCCTGCTCTCGGCCAAATCCGGACTGTTTGAAGCCGCCGAACGGCAGCGCCGGATCGAAACCATGGTGGGCATTGACCCAGACACTCCCCGCCTTGATCAGCTTGGCCATGGTATGAGCAGTGGCCAAGTTCCGGGTCCACACACTGGCGCTCAAGCCGAAAGGCGTGTCGTTCGCCTGCCTCGCGAGCGCTTGCAGACCTTCATCGCCAAACGACGTCACGCACAGCACAGGCCCGAATATCTCCTCGCGCATGACGGTCATGTCCGGGGAAGTACCTACCAGCAGGGTTGGCTGCACAAAATAGCCAGACTCGCGGGTTTCCAGGCGGGTGCTGATGACATCCCTGCGCGACTCACCAGGACCTGGAGCAGCTGATGGCGTGCCGCCGCTTTCGGGCGGACCTGTTCTACCGGGAGGAACAGGGCATCATGCAAGCCTTGCGCAGTACCCAGGGGAACGTTTCGCTTGCCGCGGAGCAGTTGGGCATCAGCCGCTCGACCCTGCAGCGTAGAATTCGCGCCAATCCCAGGTTGGTGTGCTTGCGTGACGATCAACGCTTGTTGTCGTAACAGGTCTTGCGGCAGCGAACATCGGGCGAAGGAGGCAGGCTAAAACCGATCTTTGGCAATACCACTCTCCAGCGGATCGCACTGCGCCGGTAAGCGCTGCTCCCAGACGGCGGTGCCTGCACCCGGCGGATCACCTGCAGGGCGAGTGGCTGCGTCATGATCGCTAGTCATACAGCACGGCTGCATGAAGTATCATTGCCCCTGCACTTTCAGCCACAGGACCGCCATGGCCACTCCCAATTCCGGGCTGCGCAGCCAACAAGCCGAAGAAACCCGCGCGCGCATTCTCAAGGCCGCCACCAAAGTGTTCAGTCAGGACGGCTATAGCGGCGGGCGCATCGAGAAGATCTCGCGGCTGGCCAAGTCCAACGACCGCATGATCTATTACTACTTCAAGAGCAAGGAGCAGTTGTTCATCCGCGTGCTCGAAGGCATCTACGCCGGGTTCAACGAAGCCGAAAGCCGCCAGCGCTTCGACCTCGAGCAGCCGGTCGCGGCACTGCAGCAGCTAGTAGGTTTCGTGTGGGATTACTACGGCCGCCATCCTGAATTCATCAGCATCCTCAACAGCGAAAACCTGCACAAAGGCACGCATTCGCGCAAGTCGCCCCATTTGGCGGCGTTGTCAGGCGCGGCGCTCGATACCCTGGCACCGATCATCCAGGCCGGCCAGACCAAGGGGCTGTTTCGCGCCGATGTGGACGTGGTCCATACCTATTTGCTGATCTCCTCGCTGTGCTACTTCTACAACTCCAACCTGCATACCCTCGGCGCCTTTTTGGGCGCCGACCTGAACAGCAAGGGCGCCCGCGAAAGCTGGCTGGAGTACGCCCGCGACCAAGTGCTGCGCGGGCTGGCCGCTGGCTGACAAGGTTCAGTGGCTGCCCGGGTTGGCGCGCAGCCAGGCGACTTGCTTGCCCAGCGGCGGCCACGGCGCCTTGTCGGCGGCGAAGGTACTGCGCAGGTAGGCGACCAGGTCGCTGATTTGGGTGTCGGAGAGACTGTCCTTGAACGCCGGCATGTAGCCCAGTTCGCTGACCGCGGGGTTGCCGATGCCCTGCAGGATGACCTTGATCAGGTTGTCGGGCCGGTCGCTGTGCACATTGGTGTTGGCGGCCATGGACGGGCTCACGCCGAACAGTTCGGGGCCGCCGTCCAGGGCGCTGTGGCAACCGGCGCAGGCGCCTTCGAATACCCGCCGGCCGTTGGCCAGGTTCGCCGTCGCCGGTACGCTGGCCACGGCCCTTTGCGCTTGCGGCTCGCCTTCGAGGCTGCCGATGTAGTGGGCGATCGCGCGCAAGTCGTCATCCGGGAGCGTCGACAGCTCGCTGACCACCGGCCCCATGGGCCCTGCCGCCACGCCATGCTCGGCGCTGAAGCCGGTGCGCATGTAGGCGAACAGCTGCTCCTCGGTCCAGGGCGTCGGTGCTTTCGATAGCCCGGTCAGTGCCGGCGCCTCCCAGCCATCGACCATCGCCCCGGCCAGAAAACTTGCCCCGCCCTGCTCCGCGCCCAGCGCATTGCGCGGCGAGTGGCAGGCGGCGCAGTGGCCCAGGCCATTGACCAGGTAATTGCCACGGTTCCATTGGGCGCTGCGGGCCGGGTCGTCCTGGTATTCGCCCTGCTTGAGGAACAGGCTGTTCCAGCCGGCCATCAGCGCCCGCACATTGAACGGGAAGCGCATCTGGTTGGCCGGCGGCGTGCTCGGCACCGCCGGTTGCGACATCAGGTAGGCGTACAGCGCCTGCATGTCGGCTTCCTTGATGTTGCGAAAGGCAGTGTAGGGAAACGCCGGGTACAGATGCCGGCCATCGCGGCTGATGCCCTGGCGCATGGCGCGGTCGAAGGCGGCGAACGACCACTTGCCAATGCCGGTCTGGGCATCCGGGGTGATGTTGGTGCTGTACAGGGTGCCGAACGGCGTGTCCATGGCCAAGCCGCCGGCGTTGGTCACGCCCGCTGGCAAGGTGTGACACACCGCACAGTCACCGGCTGCGGCCAGTTGCCGACCGCGCTCCAGGGTGGCGGTACTCCAGGTACCGGCGGGTGGGGGTGTAACTGCGGCGATCTCGGCGCGCCAGGGCATGGCGCTGATGCCCAGGCCCAGGGCGGTGCCGAACAGCCCCGCGAGGCCGCCGAACAGCCATTTGCGTTTTTTGCTCTTGACCGGCGCGGCATAGGGCAGCCCGACCGGGTCCTGCGGTTCGGCAGCCTTGAGCGCCGCCAGCACCCGCTCGGCGGTGATCGGCAGCTCGCGAAAACGAATACCGGTGGCGTCGAACACGGCGTTGGCGATGGCCGCAGCGCTAGGCACCGAGGCCGACTCGCCGGCGCCCAAGGGCGGCTCGTTCTGGCGCGGCATCATCATCACGTCGACTTCCGGCACCTGGGGGAACGTCAGGATCGGGTAGCCGCCCCACTCCTTGCTGGCTACGCGCGATTCCTCGAACGTCACCTGCTCCTTGAGCACGCGGCTGGTGGACTGCATCACGTTGCCGTGAATCTGATGCTTCACGCCGGCCGGATTGACCATCATGCCGGCGTCATGGCCAACCACCACGCGGGTCACGGCGACGTCACCGGTGGCCTTGTCGATGGCCACGTCCGCCACCCAGGCGGCCCAGGCGGCGCCGAAGCCAGGGAACTTGCTATGGATGTAGCGCGCATAGGCAAAGCCGCGGCCGCGCAGCACGCCGTCTTCGCCAGGGGTTTGCCCGGGCTGGGTGTGGGGAGTCCATTGCGCGCGCTCGGCGGTGGCGCGCACCAGTTCGGCGGCGCGTTCGTCTGGCAGGTAACGCAGGCGGTACTCCACCGGGTCGACGCCGGCCTCGTAGGCCAGTTCGTCGATATAGGATTCGTGGGCGAACACATTGGGCAGCGCCGACACGCCACGCAGCCAGGAGGCACGCACGATGGGGGCCATGTCTTCGATGCTGACCCGCAGCTCGGGGTAGCTGTAATGGGGCACGGCGGTGCGGTCACCCATCTCGAAGGCCACCGGCACCGGCTCGACCCGGCCAGTGAGCAGCAGTGCCAGGGTTGGCGCGCCGTTGGACGGGTAGCGGGTGCGCAAGTCATAGACGGCCAGGTCGCCAGCGGCGTCGATGCCGCCGTCGACGTCCATCAATTGCGCGGTGCCCTTGGGCTCCCAGGCGTGCTCCTGCTCGCGGGTCAGTTGCACTCGCACCGGTTTGCCGACCGCGCGGGACAGCAGCACGGCGTCGGCGCACACGTCGTCGGCGCAGTTGCGGCCGTAGCAGCCGGCGGCCTCCATGCGGATGATCTCGATGCCGGTCTCATCGCATTCCAGCAGCCAGGCCAGATCGGCGCGCAAAGCGTGAGGATTTTGCGTGCCCGACCAGATGCGGATACCCGCAGGCTGAAAGTCGGCCACCGCGCAGGCCGGGCCGATGGACGCGTGCAGCTGGTACGGCCACAAGTAGCGGCGCGTCAGGCGGGTCGCGACATTGGCCAGCGCCGCGTCGACGCCGCCCGTGTCGTGCACAACCCGCTCGATGGACGGATTGTCGCGCAGGGCCTGCTCGATATTGTCGAGGTTGGGCAGGTGCTGCTGCCAGGGCTGCCATTGCACCTTAAGCTCGCGGGCGGCCTTGATCGCCTGTTCTTCACGCTCCGCGACTACGCCAATAAAGTCGCCGATCACCACCACGCGAACGATGCCAGGGAGATGGGCGATGGAGCTTTCATCGACGCTGATCAGGCTGGTGCCGACGAACACGCCGGTGTCGTAGCCGTCATAGGGCGGGCGCACCACGCGGCCGTGGAGCATGTCGGGCACACGCATGTCGTGCACGAAAGTCAGCTCGCCGGTGGCCTTGGCCGGGATATCGACCCGCGCCGAACTTTGGCCAACCAGCTTGTAGTCGGCCAAGGGCTTCAAGGGGGCGTCGCCCGTAATAGTCAGCTCGATGCGCTGGCCCCGGATCAATTCAGCGAAACTCAGCGCCTGGCCATCCCGGCCATGCACCACGCCGGCCTCGATGCGCAGGTCATCAGTGCCGAAGCGTTCGGTGGCGGCCGCCAGCAGCCAGCGCCGCGCTTCGGCGGCGGCGTTGCGCAGCGGCACTGCAGAGATCTGCAAGGTGGCGCTGGCGATGGTCGCGCCTTGGTTGGGCGCCCTGGCGGTGTCGCCGAGCACCATGCGCAGTTGGTCCATGCGCAGGTCGAGTTCCTCGGCGACAATCTGCCCGAGGGAGGTCTGAATGCCCGTACCGAGGTCGACGTGGCCGTTGAAGGCGTAGTAATCGCCACTGTCGCACAGGGCGATGAACAGCCCTTGTTCCTTGGGCTTGAGCACGGGGGTCTGGCCCTTGGGCACCAGGCCGGGGGGTGGCTGGATTTCAGCGACTACCAGCAGCACGCCGTTGCGCGCCAGCAATTCGGCCTGGGTTGGAACGGCACGGTCATTCATTGCAGCGGCTCTCACGGTAAAGCTGGGCGGCACGGCGCACCGCAGCGAGGATTTCCAGGTGCGTGCCGCAACGGCACAGGTTGGCCGACAACGCGCGGCGAATCTGCGCTTCGCTGGGGTCGGGGTTGCGGTCGAGCAAGGCCTTGGCGGTCATGATCATGCCGTTCAGGCAGTAGCCGCACTGGGCCGCCTGGGCGTCGATGAAGGCTTGCTGCACCGGATGCGGGTGGTGACGGTCGCCAAGGCCTTCGAGGGTGGTGACGTTGCGATTCGCCACCCCGCTCAGGGGCAGTACGCAGGAGCGCGCGGCCTTGCCGTCGACGATCACCGTGCACGCCCCGCATTCGCCCAGGCCGCAGCCGAACTTCGGACCATTGAGGTGCAGGTCGTTGCGCAGCACCAATAGCAAGGGCGTATCGGCCATGGCGCTGCAGGTCACAGACTGGCCGTTGACGGTGCAACTGACGGTGGCCGTGGCGGTGGGCGAAAGAGGTTTGTTCATGCCGCTCTCTATTTTCGTGTAGTACTTACTACATCAAAAGGCAAGAACGGTGCCAATTAGCGAAGCGGGCGCGATTGCAGCAGCGCTCGCTTCGCCGAGGAAAATGGATCAGGCCGGGTCGTCGATCATCTTGCGCAGCAAAAACAGCATCGCCACCCGCTCGCCGGGGTTGAGGTTGCTCAGGGTCAGCTCGCTGATCTGCTGGGCGCAGGGCACGGTCTGCTCCACGGCCAGGCGGCCAGCCTCGGACAGGTGCACGATGACCTTGCGCCGGTCCTGGGCATCATGGCCCAGCTCCACCAGGTCGCGGGCCTTGAGACGCTCGACGATGCCGCGGATGGTGGCCTGGTCGACGGCGGTCAGCGCCACCAGTTCGGTCAGCGAACTGGGGCCGTGGTCGCGCACGCCGCACAGGGTGATGAACTGCATTGCGGTGAGCTGCGACTCGCCGACGTTCTGCTGGAAGATCGCCATGTGGCGCTGGTAAGCCTTGCGCAGCAAGTGCCCCACCTGTTCGGTGAAAGCGTAGGAAGGATCGGGGGAGCTCATGGGCAGGACGGGTCCGGGGCAGCTGGAAAACGCATACGATAACTCAAAGCCCGCCCCTGCCGCGCGCCCGGACCTTGGGTCAGGGGCGCCGGCGGCGCTGGCTTAGCGAGCGATGGAGGCTGCGGGGGCGACCACGTCGCCGGCCAGCACCACGGCCAGGTCGTCGAGGTAGATGTCGCAGTTGCGCAGCGGGATATCCATGTGGCACGGCGTCTTGCGCTTGCCGCCGACCTCCGTGTTGGGGCCGGTGGAGAACAGGAAGTTGCCGTAGAACGCGCGGGCGTCCATGCACATGCCGTCATTCTTGTCGTGCAGGCCCATGGCGGTCCACTGCGCGCGGGGCTGCAGGCCCCAGCCGATATGGGAGATGCCGTACACCTCAGGGTCGTTGAAGTACTTCATGTACTCGCGCAGGTATTCGGCCTCGAAGCCGCCGTGGATGCGGGTGATAAAGCCCTTTTCGATCTCCAGGGTGATGCGCTCGCGGCAGTAGGTCTTGAACGGCAGGAGGATATCGCCGACGTCCAGCACCAAGGTGCCCTCGGCGGTTTCCTCGTCTGGCCAGGTGAACAGAAAGCCGCTGGGCCAGTGGTCCCAACGGCCCGGGGCGTCGGCGTAACCGTATTCGGTGACGGCCGGATATTGACCTAGCGCCGCGCGGAAGTCACTGCCGGCGGTGGAGCGCACGGTCATGCTGCGGGCCTGCTTGAGCACCGTTTCGGCAGCCATCACCCGGGCCTTGTCGGCCTCGGTGGGCAGCATGCGCGCCAGCACTTCCGGGGGTTCCACGGCCAGCAGCATGCGCGTGCCGGTCTTGAGGATCTGCTCCTGCTCGGGCGAGTGCAGCAGCATCATGGTGTCGATGATCAGGTCGGCGGCCTCCAGCGCGCGCTGGGCCGCGAGGTTGCCGGTGAGCGCGGTGTCGCCGCAATAGGCGGTCATGTCGTTACCCATCGCCACCGGCGCATTGAACGCCGGCAGTTCCACCGCGTAGACCTTGGCGCCGAGGCGTTGGGCCGCCTCCATCGCAGCGCGCACGGTGCGCGGGTTGGAGTAATGGGCCTTGAGGATGGCCACGCTCTGGGTGGCATCCACTTTCGAAAGCTTGAGCACGTGCTCGAACATCTGAGTCAGTTCACCGTCGCTGACAGCCATTGCATTTTCTCCTGAGCCGATGGGCGAAATATGCACCGCGATAGCGCGGCGCGCTTCGTGATGGTGCATATTTACAACGTATACGCTATTTAATGAAACGATTAGAAAGTATCCAGCGGCGCCTGCAAAGCGCAAGCCAACCTCTTACCGCGACAATTAATCCCGTTTTACCGGGATGAACCTGCGCCACGAGCACCTTAGACGCTTTTCCAACTATTTTCAAAAACCCCTTCACAGGAAAAAAGAATAGTGCATACACTGTAAATGCGTTCCGATCCCGCGCTCTGAGATCGGCTTTCGAGGAGACACACCCATGGGGGCTACACAACGAATCGCCATAGTCGGCGCCGGGCTGGGCGGCGCTGCAGCCGCCGCCTCGCTGCAGCAGGCAGGCTTCGAAGTCGATATCTACGAACAGGCGCCGCATTTCTCGCGCCTGGGCGCCGGGATCCACATGGGCCCCAACGTGCTGAAGATCTTCCGCCGTCAGGGCATCGAGAAGCAGCTCGAAGCCATGGGCTCGCACCCGGACCACTGGTTCAGCCGCGACCAGGACGGCGAGTACATGTCACGCATCCCCCTGGGCGATTTCGCCCGCAAGGAATATGGCGCCGCTTATCTCACCGTGCACCGCGGCGACTTGCACGCCCTGCAGATGACCGCCCTCACGCCCGGCTCTGTGCACTTCAACAAGCACCTGGCCAGCCTCGATGAAAGCGGCAGCGACGTGCTGATGACCTTCGCCGACGGCACCCAGGCCCGTGCCGACATCGTGATCGGTGCCGACGGCATCAACTCCCGGGTCCGCGAGCACCTGCTGGGCGTCGAAGCGCCGACCTACAGCGGCTGGGTCGGCCACCGCGCGCTGATCCCGGCGCACAAGCTGGCGCAGTACGATTTCAACTTCGAAGACTGCGTGAAGTGGTGGTCGGCCGACCGCCACCTGATGGTCTACTACACCACCTCCAAGCGCGACGAGTACTACTTCGTCAGCGGTGTGCCCCAGGCCGAATGGGAAGGCGGCAGCGCCAGCTACGTCGACTGCAGTCGCGAGGCCATGTTCGACGCCTTCAAGGGCTACCACCCCAGCGTGCAGGCGCTGATCGAGAACGCCGAGGACATCACCAAGTGGCCGCTGCTCAACCGCCAGCCGCTGCCGGTCTGGAGCAAGGGCCGCATGGTGCTGCTGGGCGACGCGTGCCACCCGATGAAACCGCACATGGCCCAGGGCGCGGCCATGGCCATCGAAGACGGCGCCATGCTCGCCCGCTGCTTGATGGAGACCGGCCTGAGCGACTACGCCACAGGCTTTCGCCTGTACGAGGCCAACCGCAAGGAGCGCGCCTCCCGCGTGCAGGCGGTGTCTAACGCCAACACCTGGTTGCGTACCCAGGAAGACCCTTCGTGGGTATTCGGCTACGAGCTGTTCGACCATCCACTGAAATCGGAGAACGCGGCATGAGCCGCTTTCTTTACGGCGCCAATGTGCAAGCCAACGGCATCCGCCAGCACTACCTGCGCTATGGCGGCAAGGGCCAGCCGCTGCTGCTGATTCCGGGCATCACCAGCCCGGCGATCACTTGGGGTTTCGTCGCCGAGCGCCTGGCCGAGCACTTCGACACCTACGTGCTGGATGCCCGCGGCCGCGGCCTGTCGTCCACCGGGCCGGAGCTGGACTACGGCACCGACGCCTGCGCCGATGACATCGCCGCCTTCGCCCAGGCCCTGGAACTCAAGGACTGCCTGCTGGTGGGCCATTCCATGGGCGCGCGCTTCATCCTGCGCGCCGCCACCCGCCACCCCGAAGCGTCGTTCAGCCGCCTGGCATTGATCGACCCGCCCGTATCCGGCCCCGGCCGCCGCGAGTACCCCGGCAAGCTGCCTTGGTACATGGACTCCATCGCCCAGGCCGAACGCGGCATGAACGCCGCCGACATGCTCGCCTTCTGCCCCACCTGGAGCGAGGAACAACGGGCCCTGCGCGCCGAATGGCTGCACACCTGCTACGCGCCGGCGATCCTCAAGGCCTATGAAGATTTCCACGAAGTGGACATCCACCAGGACTTCCCGCGCAACCCCCTCCCTACCCTGCTGATGATCGCGGGCAAGGGCGGCGTGATCGGCACCGACGACGAAGCCGAGATTGGCGAACTGCAGCCGTCGATCCAGACCGTAAAGGTCGACAACGCCGGGCACATGATTCCCTGGGAAGATTTCGAAGGTTTCTTCGCCGCCTTTGGTACCTTCCTCGGCCACCCCCTGAGCTGATTCCGGAGACCCGCCATGACCAAGCTCTACCGCATCGGCCAGATCGTGCCGAGCTCCAACACCACCATGGAAACCGAGATCCCGGCGATGCTCACCGCGCGCCAGCTGATCCGCCCCGAGCGCTTCACCTACCACTCGGCGCGCATGCGCATGAAGCATGTGAAGAAGGAAGAACTCGCGGCCATGGACGCCCAGTCCGACCGCTGCGCCCTGGAGCTGTCCGACGCCCGCGTCGACGTGCTCGGCTACGCTTGCCTGGTGGCGATCATGGCCATGGGCCGCGGCTACCACCGGCAATCCCAGCAGCGTCTGGGCCAGGTGGTCATGGACAACGACTCCCAGGCCAAGGTGATCACCAGCGCCGGCGCCCTGGTCGACGGCCTCAAGGTGCTCGGCGCCAGGCGCATTGCTCTGGTGGCACCGTACATGAAGCCGCTGACCGAGCTGGTGGTGGACTACATCCAGCACGAAGGCATCGAGGTGAAGGTGTGGCATGCCCTGGAGATTGCCGACAACCTCGAAGTCGCCCGCCATGACCCGGCCAATCTGCCCGGTATCGTCGCTGGCCTGGACCTGACCGACGTCGACGTTATCGTGCTTTCCGCCTGCGTGCAGATGCCGTCCCTGGGCGCCGTCGCCAAGGTCGAGGCGCAAACCGGCAAGCCGGTGCTCACCGCTGCTATCGCCACCACCTACGCCATGCTCAAGGCCCTGCAGCTGGAGCCCATCGTGCCCGGCGCCGGCGCGTTGCTGTCTGGCGCTTACTGAGGAGCCCCGCCATGATCACCGCAGAAGACAACTACGCCGGCGTCTGGGGCAACCGCGTCGGCTTCGGCCACCGCCCGGCGCTGCTGCTGATCGACTTCATGCAGGGCTACACCACCGAGGGCGCGCCGTTGTTCGCGCCGGGGGTGGTCGAGGCCGTGGCCCACAGCGTCGAGCTGCTGGCAGCCGCGCGGGCCAAAGGCATTCCGGTGATCCACACCAATATCCGCTACCACCCTAGGCATTTTGCCGACGGCGGCATGTGGGTGAAGAAGGCGCCGGTAATGAAGGACATGGTCGAGGGCAACCCCCTGGCCGCGTTCTGCCCCGAGGTGCTACCGCTGGCCAGCGAAGTGGTGCTGACCAAGCAGTACGCCAGCGCCTTTTTCGGTACCAGCCTGGCACCCATGCTGCATTCAATGGGCGTGGACACATTGATCATGCTCGGCTGCTCCACCAGCGGTTGCGTGCGCGCCACCGCGGTGGATGCGGTGCAATACGGCTATCGCGGCATTGTGGTGCGCGAGTGCGTCGGCGACCGGCACGAAGCGCCCCACGAGGCGAACCTGTTCGACATCGATAATAAATATGGCGATGTCGTGGCCCGCGCCGAAGCGCTGGACTACCTCGCTACGCTGTAAGGACCCACCGGGCAAGCGTCCGAACAAGAGACGCACCCGGCGCACTGCTTCCTGTCTGCCGAAGAACATAGCCCGTAGCGCCGCAAAAAGCGGCAGAATCAGGAGACACGACCATGTCACTCAGTGAAACCGGAACCCTCGAAATGCCGCGCGGCGAGACGTCCGACAGCTACCGCAAGATCATCTGGAGGCTGATCCCCTTCCTGTGCTTCTGTTACCTGGCCTCTTACCTGGACCGCATCAACGTCGGCTTCGCCAAGCTGCAGATGCTCGACACCCTGCACATGAGCGAAACCGCCTACGGCCTGGGCGCCGGATTGTTTTTCGTCGGCTATATCCTGTTCGAGGTGCCCAGCAACCTGGTGCTGGAAAAGGTCGGCGCGCGCCTCTGGATCGCCCGCATCATGATCAGCTGGGGCCTGCTCTCGGGGCTGACCATGTTCGTCACCAGCGAGTGGCAGTTCTATACCCTGCGTTTTCTGTTGGGCGCTGCCGAAGCGGGCTTTCTGCCGGGGGTGCTGTACTACCTCAGCCAGTGGTTCCCGTCCTACCGCCGCAGCCGCATCATCGCCCTGTTCATGATCGGCCTGCCGCTCTCGAGCCTGCTGGGCAGCCCGCTGTCGGGCTGGATCATGGGCCATTTCGGTGGCGCCGGCGGCCTGGCTGCGTGGCAGTGGCTGTTCCTGCTGGAAGCGGTGCCCACCGTGGTGCTGGGCCTGCTGTGCTTCGCCGTGCTGCCGAATGGCATCGCAGACGCGAAGTGGCTCGACAGCGCTGAAAAGGCTGAACTCAGCGCGGTACTGGCCAAGGATGAAGGCGAGAACCCTGGCGGCCATTCGTTTCGCGACGGTTTTTTCGACATCAAGGTATGGATGCTCGGCGGCATCGACTTTTCGATCCTGCTCAGCGCTTACGCCATGGGCTTCTGGCTGCCGACCTTCATCAAGAACGCCGGGGTGTCGAACCCCGCCGATATCGGCCTGCTGGTAGCCATTCCAAGCCTGGCCGGGTTGATCGGCATGCTCGCCATCGGCGCCAGTTCGGACAAGCACCGCGAGCGCCGCTGGCACATCATCGTGCCCTTTATCATCGGCGCGGCGGCGATGTTCCTCAGCACCTTCTTCACCCAGAACCTGATCGCTACGGTGGCGTTGTTTTCCGTGGCGTCGTTGACCATCATCGGTGCCGTGCCGGTGTTCTTCAGCCTGCCGGCGACCTTTCTCAAGGGCACCGCAGCAGCCACAGGTTTCGCCCTGGCCTGTTCGGTGGCGAACATCGCCGGGCTGGTCAGCAACTCACTGATGGGCGTGGTGATGGACCACTTCCACAGCGCCCAGGTGGCGATGTGGATTTTCGCGGCTTGCCTGTTGCTGAGCTCGTTGCTGGTGGTCGCGCTGCCGGCGAAAACGGTCAACCGCTAAGCCCCTTGCTGGATCAGAACAATGCGCTGCAGCCTCGGGCGGCAGCGCATTTTTTAGGCGTCCCTTCTCTGCATGAATGCCTCTAGCTCCGCTCTTGCCGGGCAGGTCGCCGGCCCACGCCGGGTGACGGCCACTGCCGCCGCCGCGTTGGCCAATCGAGCGGCCCGGACCTCGCTCAAGCCGCGCGCCAGGCCTGCCAGCAGCACACCGGCATGGGCATCGCCGGCGCCATTGCTGTCGATGGCGTTGACCGCAAATCCCTCGACCGCCTGACGCCACTCGCCACGGGCCAGCCAGCAGCCGCCGGGACCGTCGCGCACGACCACCAAGGCCTCAGCAGATAAACGTTCGACCAGCTTTTGCAGAGCATCCTCAAGACGGGTTGCGCCGGTGAAGCGCAAGGCTTCATCACGGTTGCTGCTCCACACGGTCACCCACGGCAACAGGCGCGCCATCAATGGCGCATCCGGCTCAGTCACCAACGGCCCCGGATCAAAAGCCAGCGCACAACGGCCCGCCTGCTGCGCCAACCAGTCCAGCAGCCCCGCAGCCTTGCCGGGGTGCAGCAGGCTGTAGCCGCTGACCATGATCCAGTCTTCGGCCGTGGGCACCAGCCCGGCGAGGTCAGCCGCTGCCAGCCCGCCCTCGGCGCCGACATGGGAGATGAACGAGCGCTCGGCGCTGGCATCGGTCAGCGCCACCGACAGGCCGGTGTCCGCGCCGCTGCTGGCCGCGAGGAGAACTTCGATCCCCTCCTCGGCCATGGCCTGGCGCGCCAGCTCGCCGAAGCGGCCACTACCGTGGCGCCCCAGGTAGCAGGTGGCCAGGCCGTTGCGCGCGGCGGCGGCCATCACGTTGAAACCACCGCCAGCCTCGAAGCTGGCACTACTGGCGAGTACGTCCTGGCCGGCGGTGGGCAAGGCGTCCACCGCCATCACCAAATCGATGACCACCTGGCCGGTGTAGAGCAATCTAGCGGGCATGAAGGTTCTCTTGCATCAGGATGGAAGGCTGGCGGTCACGGCAACCGCCCAGCAGGGCATAAAGGCCGCCGGCGATCACCAGGGTGACGATCCAGCCCAGGCCGTTGTGGCCGAACCAGGAGTCGGCCAGCCAGCCGTGGAACAGCACGTTGGTGGCGCTGGTCTTGACCGTGGTGAAGCTGAAGCCGAGCACGATGGCCAGGGCCCAGGCACCCAGCGCACGCCACTCCACGCCGCCCTGGTACCAGTAGGCACTGGTGGGGCCGACATTCATCAGGTCGGCCGGCACGAAGCGGTGGCGGTGCAACAGGTCGACCAGAAAGATGCCAACCCAGGCGGTGATCGGCACGGCCAGCAGGGAAATGAAGGTGATGAACGGGCCGTAGAAGCTGTCGGCGAACAGCATGAAGTAGATGGAGCCGGCGAAGATGGCGACCACGTCGACCACCACGGCGTGCACACGCTTCACTTTCAGGCCCAGGGTCAAGGTGGTGAGGCCGGCCGAGTAAACCGACAGGTTGTTGGACAACAGCAGCCCTCCGAAGGCGGTAATCAGGTACGGCACCGCCATCCAGGCCGGCAGCAGTTCGCGGATTGCCACAATCGGGTCGGCGGCCGAGGCCAGATGATCGTTACCCACCGAAATCAGACCGCCGAGGGTGATCAGCAATACCAGGGGAATTCCCGCACCGAACGCCGCCGAGGCCACCAGGGCACCGGCCTTCACGCTCTTGTGCTGGTAGCGCGACATGTCGGCACCGGCGTTGGCCCAGCCGATACCGGTGCCCGCGGCCATGGTGCCGACGCCGATCAGCACGGCCGACAGCGGCGCAGGGGTTGCGGCCCAGACCGCGGTCCAATCGATATGCAACGCCAGAAAGCCGCCCACTATCAGGTTCAGCGCACCGAACACCCAGGTTGCCCACTTCTGGATCACCAGCAAGGTGGCATGGCCCAGGCCGGAGACGCACAGGGTCAGCAGCACGAACGCGGCGATGAACAGCAAGGTCAGCAGCGGCGCCGACTTGGCTTCCACCGGCGCGCCCTGGATGATCGAGACCAGCGACAGCAGCACGAAGGCCGCAGTGGTGGTATTGACCGTTTCCCAGCCCAGACGCGAGCCCAGCGACACCAAGGTGGGGCCGATATTGCCGCGTACCCCGAAGATCGCCCGCGACAGCGTCAGGCTCGGCGCACGCCCACGGCGGCCGGCGATGGACAGCAGCCCGACCACCGCGAACGAACCGCCCGCGCCCAGTACCGCGACGATGAATGCCTGCCCGATCGACAAGCCTTGAAAGGCCACCAGCGTCGCCCCTAATGGCAAGCCGAGGATGCTGATGTTGGCGGCGAACCACACCCAGAACAGCTGCAACGGATGGCCGCCGCACTCTTGTTCCGGTACCGGTTCGATACCCCGTGTTTCCAGTTGTCCCGCGTTGTTGGACGTACTCATGCCATGACTCCTGCGATAACTTGTTGTGGTTGGGGGCAGGTCGGAAAGCGATCGGGCAGCACATTCTTATTAGGGGCGTGCTTATTAGGGGCGTGCGCTGGCACCTGCGCGGCGCAGGGCCAGCAATTGTTCAGTGAGGGGTTCGAGGTCGAGGCTGTTGACCGACTTGATCTGGGCGATGGCTTCCAGCGGCCAGGCTTCCAGGCCGTGGGTGGCGCCGAGCATGGCGCCGAGCATGGCGGCGATGGTGTCGGTGTCGCCGCCCAGGCTCGCGGCCATGCACAGCGCCGGATACACCTCGAGCTGGCCTTCGGCGACCGCGTGGGCCAAGGCGAAGGCGGCAACCACGGATTCCTGGGAGGCCACCGAGGTGCCGATCACGTCGTAGATCACATCGGGCAGGCTGTCGGTGTCACAGCTGGCGCATACCCCTCGCGACCAGAGAATGCGCGCGGCAATATTGCCGCCCGCGACCCAATGGCCACGGCCTTGGCCCCAGCGGGCGGCTTCGATGCCGAACTCCAGAGCGGTCTGCAGATCGGCGCCCTGCACGCCGGCCGAGACCACAGCGGCCACCGCAGCGGCGCTGGCGATGCCCAGGCCGGTGTTATGGGTCACCTGGCAAGCTTGCACCACCTGGCTCATGAAGTACTCGGGATCGTCGATACCGGCGGCGATTCCAATCGGTGCAATGCGCATGGCCGCGCCGTTGGTGGTGCCGAAGCGCCCTGCTTCTTCGGGGCTGGCGCCGGCGAGGATCATCTCGATAGCGCGCTTGGTCGAGGGCCCGAGCAGGTCCTGAGAGCCTTTGGCGCGCATAGCGGCCTCCCAATCGATCAGGTCCTGGGCCAGGGCCGCAGGCTCGATACGGCCGTGGCCCGCGAGCAGACGGTGGGCGACCAGAATGGCCTGTTCGGTGTCATCGGTGATGGCCCCGGCCGGCATGTTCGGCGCGATCGGCTGCTCGCTGTCGGCCGCCTGCAGGGTAGTGATGCGGCCGTGGCGGGCGCGAATCTGTTCGCGGGACAGGGACTGGGTCGGCATGCCCAGCGCGTCGCCAAGGGCCAGGCCATAGAAGGCGCCGAGGGCACGGGTGCGGGTCTGTTCGAGGCTGATCATTGGGGGCTTCCGAAATTCAAATGCAGTTGAAAGTGCGCAGGGTCGAGCAGGCTCTCCACCTGCTCCATGAAACGGCCCTGGGTGTCGAAGGTTTCCCGCACCACCTTGAGGAACACGGTGCCGAGCGGGCGCTGCAGGCGTTCGGCGGCGCCGGCGTCGAGGGGTTCGGCGCCGATCCATTGCTTGCCGTACTGGCCCTCATAGCCATGGGCGGCCAGGGAGGCGGTCAGCGAACCGTCTTTCAGGCCGCTCAACGGCAGGTGTTCGAGGCCGTCCAAGGCTGGAATCAACGAACGCTCCAGCGACACCACGCTGCCATCAGCGGCGCGGCGGCGGCGCTCCACCAGCACGAACTTGTCGGTGCCGGCCAACAGGGCGAGATCCTCGCGCTGCACGGGGCTGATGCCCAGCAGCTCGGTACTCATCTGTACCGCCCCCGCCGCCAGCGCACGGGCCCAGCCGCCACTCTGGTCGAGCGGCACGCCATCGTAGGTGACGATCGAGCCGACCCCGGTCTGGGTGGCGATGTAGTTGCGCCGCTTGAGCTCCGACAGTGCTTCGCGCAGGGTGCCGCGGCTGACGTCGAACTCGGCGGCCAGCTCGTGCTCACCGGGCAAGCGTTCGCCGGAGCCCAGCTCACCCCGCTCGATACGTTCGGCGAGGGCTTGGACGACGCGGAATTTCTTGTCAAATCGAACCTGTCTAGTCATGTACAATTTGATACCGTGTTTGGATGTGGCTTGGCAAGGAGAATTTGAATTTTATCGCGCACACCTGACCACCGGGGGCCTAGGTACAGGGGGTGGGATGGGCAGGCAGTCGAGCGGTCACTCATTCATATGAGGACTCAGGCTCACCCTAGGTGTGGTGAGCCTTTATGGGGTTACAACGTCGCTCAGCCCGCGCGCAGGCGTCTGATGATGTCTGCGGTGGTGGTGACTTCACCGAACTCATAGGCAATGGTGCTCAGCGAGATACGCTGGATTTCTTCGGCACTGATGGCGCCAAAGCCCAGGTCGGGATAATCCATGGCGGCGTTCGCATCGCTCAGGGCAATCATCTTGTACTCGCGATGCACGCCGTCGCGGATGGTAGTCTCGCAACACACGTTGGTAACGGTGCCGCACACCACTAGGGTGTCCACGTCACGCGCCCGCAGGATGGTGTCCAGATCGGTATTGTGGAAGCCGCTGTAGAACAGCTTGTCGACGATGATGTCCGAGGGCGCCGGCTTCAACGCGTCGATGACCTCCACATCCGGATCACCTCGGGCGAGAATCTGATCGACGTTCGGATACAGGTCGCGCATGCGTCCCGTATCGGCACCATCGCCGCGCACGATATGGCGCAGGTAGATCACCGCCAGCCCTTGCTCACGGGCGGCGCTCAGCAGCGCCTGGATCGGCTCGATGATGGCAGCGGTGTTCTTCACGTACAGGGCACCCGACGGCTCGCAGAACACCTTCTGCATATCGACGACGACAATCGCCGTACGCTGCGGATTCACATCCCATTTGACCAGGGGCTTGCTCATTGCGACTGCTCCTTTCTCTGCGTCCGCACCTGCCAGGTGCAGTCTGATGACCCTGTTGACCAGGGTATTGAGTACCAACAGCGTGATGACGCCGACCATTGTCGGCTGGGTAACGATGCTTGCCACCGAGTTGGGCAGCCGCGCGACGATATCCGCCGGGAAGAACAGGGTGCCCAAGGAAATGATGAACGACGGTGCCGACTGCCAGGTTCAGGTTATCCCACTCGACGCGGTTGAAAATCTGGATACCGCTGACCGCGATAATCCCGAACAGGATAGTCGACGCTGCGCACGGTACTGGGGCCCTGCTGCCGTGTCATTCGAAGCTCTGCATCCTTCTCTCTGCTGACGTCCGGATGAAATTTGCGCGCGTGCTTTCGATAAGATCTTTTGATCTCTTCAGTAGTCGCGGTATTAGGTACGTCCAGAATCTGGTGGTAAGTTCGTGAATTCCACGGTAACGCTCCGGGGACGACGATGACGAGCATCATGCTCCCTCTAGCAGTCACCGTCTGCTGAGCGCCGAACTTAAGGTGATATAAGTCAAGAACGGCGCCTTGCCGCCTCTTTACCAGGAATAATCCGATGCTGCCCAAGCCTCGCAGGATCTTCAATGATCAACGTCTTGCCCGCGCACGGATATGGCGAGGACGAATTGGGCTCTTTCTGGTCGCAGCTCTTAGCCTGCTGTCGGGCATGACGGACGCTATTGGATTCATGGCGACTGGGGATTTTGTCTCTTTCATGAGTGGAAATACCACCCGTTTGGCAGTCGAGGTCAGTGAGGGCAACTGGCTGGCGATGCTGCACCTAGTGCTGGTGGTCATCACCTTCGTAATAGGTAACTCGGCAGGGGTGGTCATCAGCCGAAAAACAGGCCGGCGCGCCTTGCCCTTAATGCTATGTATAGCTGCCCTACTCTGCACCGCAGCGCTGTTGCCACGAGCGCCTCAGGTGCTCTCGCTGTTCAGCACCGTTTTTGCCATGGGCGCGCTGAATGCGGCCGTAGAGCAAGTCAATGGTTTGCCCATCGGTGTCACCTATGTGACCGGAGCACTATCGAGGTTTGGCCGCGGGCTCGGCGGATGGTTGACCGGAGAACGCCCCACCGGATGGCGGGTACAGCTTGTGCCTTGGTCCGGAATGCTTATAGGAGCGATTATCGGCGCGACATTGGAACGCCGCCTCGGTCTGGATGCGTTGTGGTTCAGCGGTGTACTCGCGTTGGCACTAGGCGTGGTTTTTTTGAAAATTCCCCGGCGCTGGCAATTGAGCTATACGTCACGTTAGGCTGAAGCAGAATGGGTACTTTAATGACCATTGTGACTCTCCTGACCATGGCGTCCACGGCTTAGCGTCGCGCAACTCGACACCGAGGCGGCTTTCGATGCGTGGAAGCAACGCCTTGGCGCTGCCTGGGGTCGCCAATGCCGCCGCGATGTCGGTCGCGGTACGCCAACGGTCAGATCCCTGATCTGGCCCTGCAAGCCGGTGCGCTCTTGTTCCAGCCGCCCGCCAAGCTCAGCCTGGAGGCGGTTGTACTTCTCGGACCAGGACTTTTCGAGCTCCTCAACGTTGCCAAATTTGCGGGCAGCCTCTTCACGCTCGGCGCGCGGTCTCCTCAGCCCCCTTACGGGCTTTCTCGGCGGCTTTCTTCTCGCCGAGCAGCTCTTCCACCTTGGATTTCATTCCGGTGTAGTGGTCTAATGAAACCGGACACCCATTTAGGCGAGAATGCTCGCCACAGAGAGGTGTCTGATGACCAAGCAACGTCGTACCTTTACTCCTGAGTTCAAGCGCGAGGCGGCGTGCCTGGTGCTCGACCAAGGCTACAGCCATACCGAAGCAGCCCGTTCGCTTGGGCTGGTTGAGTCGGCCTTGCGCCGTTGGGTGAACCAGCTCCAGCAAGAACGTGGCGGTGTTACTCCGACCAGCAAAGCCCTGACGCCTGAGCAGCAAAAAATCCAGGAACTCGAAGCCCGTATCAACCGGCTAGAACGGGAAAAATCCATCTTAAAAAAGGCCACCGCGCTCTTGATGGCCGAGGAACACGAGCGTTCGCGTTAATCGATCAACTTCGGGCTCAAGAGCCGATTGATCTGTTGTGCTCGGTATTTGAAGTAACCCGATCGTGCTACTACGCGTACTGCCGGAAACGTCGGTATCCAGATGCCGAACGAGTGGTTTTGCGCAGCCGCGTGAACGAGCTGTTTACGCAAAGCCGAAGCGCTGCGGGCAGCAGGAGCATCATGCTGATGATGAAAGAGGACGGCATGCAGATCGGTCGATTCAAGGTACGTAAGTTGATGCGCGAGATGAACTTGATCAGCAAACAGCCGGGCTCACATGCCTACAGAAAGGCGACCGTGGAGCGACCTGATATCCCGAACGTGCTTGATCGAGGGTTCAGCGTGGCGTCCCCCGACAAGGTCTGGTGCGGTGACATCACGTACGTTTGGGCCGAAGGTCAGTGGCACTATCTAGCGGCGGTAATCGATCTTTATGCGCGCCGGGTTGTGGGCTGGGCGTTCTCGGCCAAGCCCGACGCCGACCTGGTGATCAAAGCGCTGGACATGGCCTATGAGCAGCGTGGTCGGCCTCAAAATGTGCTGTTTCACAGTGATCAAGGCAGTCAATACGGCAGCCGGAGTTTCCGCCAGAGACTATGGCGATACCGCTTCACACAGAGCATGAGTCGGCGCGGCAACTGCCATGACAACGCGCCAATGGAGCGGCTATTTCGCAGCCTGAAAACTGAATGGATACCGACGGAGGGCTATATGAGCGCTTCGCTAGCGCAACAGGATATTGGCCGGTTCCTGATGGAGCGATACAACTGGCGGCGACCGCATCAGTTCAACGAAGGGCTAGCGCCTGCGGTCGCTGAGGAAAAACTCAATTCAGTGTCCGGGATCAGTTGACCACTACCAAGGCCGCCCTGGCGTTTAGACCGAATCACCCTTCACCGCCTCACTACCACACAGAACGCTTGGCAAGCCATTAGCGCGACCTGACGTATGTCTTCAGCCAGAAACAGGCAAACCCTGTGATTACCATTGCGCACCAAAGCGCGAACGATAATGGTCCGAACATTTTGACTAAATTAATGAAGCCCGGAAGCGCAGACAGCGCTGCTGCGGTGGTAGCGAATGCGAGAGGCACGGCGCACAAAAACAGGAGTGCAAAACCGAAGCCGGTGAGTAACTCGCAGATGGCGTCCTTTTGAGCTGTTGTCACAACAAAGCTCCGAATGGGCGATGGCCACTTCGCGATATGTTCACCCCATTCCCACCTAAATTTCTATAGCTGAACGCCTCGGCAGGCGGGCACAGCCAGTGCTGAGTTTGCCTTGGCTCGGTGAAGAGGTCCAGCGTGAGGATATTGCGCAGGAATTCAAAACTGTCCTGCAGCAACAGATTGGCGCCAATGCAAGCCTGGCGATTTGGTCGTTCGATCCAAAGTAACGTCAGTGATGGAACCGGCTAATGACCTAGCAGGATCCTAGGCCTGATCAGTTCGGGCCCACATGATTGCTCGTCAAGCGGCTCACCAAGAAGATTTACGACATCTTTCTGAGCGAGATTAGAAATCGCATTGAAATCATCAGACTCAACGTCATAGACGTGCTCGGAATGCAATTTGCTATCGGGATTGATGACCTGAGCTACGAGTTTTTGGGCTCCTGTCCTTGGTGTTCCACCCTCGATCACAATAGTGATCCCTTTGCTATCAACGCTGCGAAGATGGCGAATTGCCGGCTTGCTTGTTTCCAAGCGTCCGACTGAGAAAAAAGATTCGACACGTACTGCTCCTTTGCTGTTCTGCGGCCTTGTTGCCGCAGACCAATCTAACCCCATCCCCATGCCCGAAGGCATGACCGTCGGCCAGTTCTTCCGCGGGCTCAGTGCGAGCTACATCATCGGCTATTTCAATTCGCAGATGCGCTCGCGCCAATTCAGGGGCGAGGCGCTTGCCGAAAAGGCGCGATGCCAGGTGCTGAAGGAGCGCAGAACGTTCTGCTATGACCGCGTCAATCGCAAACTCCGGTCTCGAGATACTTGCTGACGGCTTTGATGTATCCGGAGTTCTTCACCCAGGTAGCGTCACGCATGACCAGATCGACCGAATCGCCAGACTGATGCCCCACGATGCTGGTGAACACCTGCGGACCACTAAAGCTCTGGGGCCCATATTCAATTCGAAACTCTTCATTTTTTGGGTAGATCGCGCTGCGAACAATCCATTTGATGCAGGTGCTGTCAGAGGGAGCTCCAGCTGTGAGCTTGTAGTACACATCCTCAAGATCGCCCTTCACGCTCTCCTGCTTGGTGATTGGCGCGGTGTTTATGTCTGAGGCGCACCCACTGATGCTCGCAAATAAAACTATGAGACGCCAGCTCAGAGATTCAGCCAATGTGTTGCGTCCACCGGTTGAATCCACAACCCAAAGCGGACACTGACAGTTAAACCTTCTGTCCGCTTTTCGTCATGCTCGAGCGAGATGCACATACTCGTTGCTAATATTCATTGAGTGCTTCACCAAGCCTTTAATGAATGGCAGTCGAGCCTGCTCTAACGCGCAAGCACAGTAGCAAATGTTTCTCCGGGGCTTCGCCTCGCCAGCAGATATGCCACGGTCGAAGCGTCCTCCATGCCAGTCAAAAACCCTCTGCCTGTCATCGGCGTGATGACGTGCGCAGCATCACCAATGATCGCCATGTTGCCTCGGGCAAGCCGTTGCGGAAGGTATTCAGCGATGGGAGAGCCGCTAAGCGTGTTTGGAGAGCGGATACCTGCCAGCACGGCTTCCCGCCATCTTTCCGGCCATATGGTATGGGCACGCTTCGCTAGTGCTGACCTGACGCTGTCATCGGTCATGCCTCGGGCGAGAGTTCCGACAATATGCCCTTCTGCGGTCAAACAGCCAGTACAACGCAGCAGCTCATCTTGATGGGCGTCAAACCAAGCAAATGTGATTTGTCGCTGTCCAGGCTGAACAGATCCGTCACGACCTGGCAGCGTTGCTGCAACAAGTCGGTAACCACCTATGAACTCGATCCAAAGGCCACCATCCGAGGGCCAGGACACCGGTTTTTGTAGTGATTGCTCTTCAACAAGTCCACGCCAAACGAGATAGCCCGCGTATTTCGCAAACGGGATCTCAGGTGATATCGCTCGTCGAACAATGCTGCGATACCCATCCGCCCCAATGACCACTGGTGCCGTTTGCTGATGGCCATCTGCGAAGGTGATTTGAACTGATTCGACCAGGTCAGAGACAGAAGACACTCGCTTGCCTCCCTCAAGCACTATGCCGGAAGTCTCGTTCACGCGGTCTCGTAACCAGCCATAGAGCGCTGGCCAAGTAGTGAGATCTCTGTACGCAGGGACAACGGCGAGCGCAGGTGGCATACGGGGATCGTACCCGGTTGTTGCTGCGAGCAGAGCCAGGTCGACGGTCAGGCTGTCGCCACCTGAGGCGTGTCCTTCGGACTGTTCAAGTACACGAACCCTCAAACCTGATGCTGCGCAAGCGAGCGCCAGGGTGAGTCCGGCGAGTGAGCCGCCGATGATGGTGATCTCTTCGTCCGAAGCCATTGATCAAGTTCCGCTGATGGTTCCGGCCAGGGAATAGGGTGCTGTCATGTCGACCAGAAACAGCACGAGCGAGCTGTCCCCCTCCGCCTGGATGGAGGGCAGTGGTGCCTGCGCGGAGCTTACGCCGTCGCCTTTGCCAAGGGAGTGTTCACCCACGGTCACCTCGCCATCCAGCACATATAGCCAGGACACCAGGCCGGGCCGCTCGACCGGCGTTATCTGTTGGTCTGCTTTGAGCACCGTATCGTAGACATAAACCTGGTTGCGGATAATCAAGGGTGCCTCGCTGCCTTCCGGGCCCGCGACCCAACCCCATTCCCCGACCGGAGTGCCTTCAGCGCGTTCCAGAAAATGTACGTGCCCCGACAGGTCGGCCTCACGGGGGCGAACGAAGATCTGAAGCATCTCGACCGCTTCATTGGGGGTGCTTTCTTCATGCCAGAAGCTCTTACCGGCGTTCATCATCATGAGCTTGTTGCGGGAAATCGGGATGATGTTCCCAGCCTTGTCCTCGTGAAGCATGCTGCCTTTCCACATGTAGCTGAGGATCTCGTCGTTCACATGCTCATGCATCTTCACGACGGTGCCGACGCCCAGGGTGGCGTGGTCGAATCCACTGAGTGGGCCCAGCGCCGGGTCTTTGCTGTTGGCATAAGCCAGGCCCGGTTTGACCCGTTCGATGTGAAACGAGCCTTGGCCATGTGTCGTCCGTTGTTCGGCGCGGAAAATTTGCATATCAAGCCTCCAACTTATCAGCGATGACATCGAACACTTCTGCGCATTAGCCGCTATTGAATCCCAATGGCGGAAGCCTTCGACATAATCGGTTTGACCAGAGGCGCCATCAGACAGCGCCTCTGGTTGCCATGGATTATTAGTCGCCAAATGCTTCCATTAACACTTGAACCAACTGACCGCCCTCCGGCGTAGCCCAGCTGCCCGCCAATTCGGCGATCAACTGATTGGTAGTGGTGAGGGTCACACCGGCTTTATCCATACGACGCAAGGCGATGTCGTCAGCCATTTTGGTAGGCGAAGCACCACCGTCAGCCACGACCTGAACCTCGAAACCATCGCGTACCAGCGACAGCGCTGGATAGACCGTGCAGACGTCGTTGGTCACGCCAGCGATGATGAGTTTTTTGCGGCCTGTGGCTTTCACGGCAGCGGCGAAGTTTTCGTCGTCCATTGCGTTCACGATGCCCAGACGCTTGATGCGACCGGCGAATTCGGTCGGAAGGATCTCTTCCAGCTCGCTCAGCAGAGGGCCTTGTGCATACTCCTCCATACTGGACGTCAGTACGACAGGGAGCTTGAGAATGCGAGCTGCTTTAGCGAGCATCAGCGCGTTGCGTTTGAGTTCTTCAAACGGCATGGACTTCGCCCAACCCATGGTGCCGACCTGGTGGTCGATCAGCAGGAGTGCAGCATTGTCGGCATTGAAATTTTCGTACGTCATGGTTTTTCTCCTAGCGATTGTATGGGGTGCATCACCCCGGTTGGGGATCATTAACTTCAATTGACTGCTTGCAGAGTTCCAAATGCACCGCGCTGGTACCCACTGACTGCCCTGGTCAAGGCCTCTGCGGAAGCAAGCGCCAGGGGCCCTTGCCAAAACACTGGCTGGTTCAATGGAACGCCCGAAAACATGACCGCTTTGGCGTTGCCCTTTTTGGCAGCCAGAGTCACCACTCGATCTGCTGTCTGTGGCAGATCTACAGCAGCCTCGGGCTTGGTGAGGTCGAAGGGTTTGCCGTCGACCAAAACCTCACCGTCGATGGGCATTACAAAAGCGACATGCCCTTCTGGAATAGAAATCGCGACTTCGCTCCCATCCTCCAATGAGATGTCCAGAAGGCGAACCTCGGTCGGCACTGCCAGTGGCGACACAGCACCTTCGAAGCTTCCGAAAGGCACGCGAATCTTTGCTCCTGGTTTGTAGACGACAGGCACATCCTGAGCTTCGAGACTTAACGCAAATGGCGCAGCGTCCTGCTTTCGCTCCGGCAAATTGATGAATATCTGAAGCATGTGGACGGTCTTGCCGGGTTCAGCCGGAACCTCCTCATGAACGATGCCTTGACCTGCTGCCGTCCAGTGCAGCCCACCCGGTTGGATCAAATTGCGGTTACCCAACGAGTCTCGGTTGTCGATTCCTGTTTCCGAGTCCAAAAACAGGTACGAGACCGCTGAAAAACCTGCATGAGGATGGGGTGGGAACGTCGGCCCGCTGATCCACGCGTGATCGACACCCAAAAATGGGTCGATTGGTTTTGCGTACTGGTCACCACGCAGGCCGAACGCCCTGAATTGGCTGCCATGGTTCATACGTTGCAAACGTGCACTGGATGACATGACGGTCTCCTTATGTCCGTTCGGACATGGCTGGATAGTCGATGTAGCCTTCAGCGCCTGGGGCGTAGAAGAGGTCTTTGTTCGGCACGTTCAACTCAGCACCTGCCAGGAAGCGCTGCGGCAAATCAGGGTTGGCCAGGAATGCGCCACCGAAGACAACAGCGTCAGACTTTCCTTCTGCGATCAAGGATTGGGCGCTTTCTTTGGTCTGGCCACTGCCGATCAAATAGCTGCCGTCGAACAGAGGACGCAGAGCTGCGTGGTAGTCGAACTGGGCACCAAACAGCGCCACATGCAGGTAAGCGAGGTTCAGACCGCGCAGTTGCGTGACCAGATAGGTGTAGGTTGCCTGCGGGTTGGCATCGACGATGTCGTTGAAGTTCATCTCTGGCGAAATCTTGATACCTACGCGGTCACCACCTACTTCAGTGACCATGGCAGCGAGTACCTCCAGCACGAAGCGGGCGCGGTTTTCAACCGAACCACCGTACTGGTCGTCGCGCTGGTTGCTGCCGGTGGAAAGAAACTGTTCAGGCAGATAGCCGGACGCGGCATGCAATTCGACGCCGTCGAAGCCCGCTTCAATCGCCAGACGCGCAGCGTTGCGATACCCCGCGACCACGTTTGCAATCTCGGCAACGGTCAGCGCATGCGGAGTGACAAAGTCCTGCAACCCGGTCGCAGTGTAGGTCTGACCCGCCGCCTTGATCGCTGATGGCGCCTGCGGTTGCGCGCCGTCCGGCAGCAGCGAAGGGTGGGACACCCGTCCGCAATGCATCAACTGCATGAAGATGCGACCGCCACGAGCGTGCACGGCGCTGGTCACTTTCTTCCAGGCCGCTACTTGCTCGGCGGTTTCGATACCCGGGGTGCGAACGTAGCCCTTGCCCATGGCAACGGGGAACACGCCTTCGCTGATGATGAGACCGGCAGAAGCGCGCTGGAAGTAGTAAGTGGTGACCAGATCGGATGGCACACCCGCATCGTCAGAGCGGGAGCGAGTCATCGGTGCCATGACCATACGGTTGGAAAGCGTGTACCGACCTACTTTGACTTCAGAAAAAAGAGAGTTCATTGCGGTGCTCCTCAGAGGTGATGTGACTATGATTGATCAGTCCGAATCCGGGATAAACCCGGATAAACTGAATTGACTGATCCACTCATGGAGCAATACGTTGGAATATCTCAACGACATGGCGTTGTTTGTCGAGGTTGTGAAAGTCCGCAGCTTTCGAAAAGCTGCCGAGGGACTGGACATGCCCAACTCAACGCTTTCAAGGCGAATCAGTGGCCTGGAAAAAGCGATTGGCCTGCGGCTGCTGCATCGCACAACCCGGAAAATTGAACTGACCGAGGCGGGGCAACTGTATTACGAACGCTGCAAGCGGATCGTTGATGAGGCAAGACTCGCTCATGAGCAATTGGGAGAGATGCTGGCTCGTCCTAGCGGCCTGTTGCGAGCGTCCCTTCCCGTGGATTTTGCCAATGTCTACCTGGCACCACTCATCGCCGAGTTCGCTCGGCTTTATCCGGGCATCAGCTTCGATTTCGACCTCACGCCTCGCCAAGTGGATTTGATCAGCGAACCAGTCGACGTCGTGATCCGCATGGGTGAGCCTCCAAACTCCAATCTGATTGCGCGGAAGTTGGCGAGCCTGCAACGCTTCTTGTACGCCTCACCGCAGTACCTGGAAGTCTCGGGTGAGCCACAATCTCCCCTGGAATTGACTCACCATGAGTGTTTGCGGTTGCGCGGCCCGAGTTCGGATCGCTGGACGCTGGCAGGCAAAGGTGAAACGGAGCAGATCGATATCGGCGGGCGATTCGAACTCAACAGTGTTGGGATGCTGCGACGTATGGCATCGTTGGATCTGGGGGTCACTTTGCTCCCAGAGGGCATCGCCGCTCAGGACGTGGCGGAAGGGAAACTGCGAAGGATTCTTCCTGACTGGCAGGGATCACCTGTCTCGGTATATGCCCTGACTGAAACTCGATTGCTTCCTGCCAAAACCCAGCGTTTCATTGAATTTGTGCGCGATAAGCTAGCCACTCAATAGCGAAACCGGATTGCTATGTTAGTGGCAGGTGTCCGCTTTTGGCCGATAGCTGTCTTTTGCGAAGGGCAGTTTGGGGTCGAATGCAGCCCACAGGGACTTTCACCGTTTGCAAACAGGATGTGACCTAGATTTAACATAGCACCCGTTATCAGAACTGCTGCCTATAGCCTTCTTTCCAGTTCGCCGGGCCCCCACTCAATCGGCGGCCCGCTAATACCCCCTTCATTGACGCCGATCCAGCCGCACGAAAGGTAATCGGCGCCGTCGTGGCTGTCCTCCAGCGGTGTATCTTCTGAAGAACAATGCACCGACTTGAGTATTCGGAGATGAACAGACTGCTCTATGGTCGACCTACATACATTGTTGACGATAGTTTCAAATCTTGAACCGCGCTACCATCTGATTCAAATTCACCGACAACTGCGAAAGTTCATTGCTGGCAACCAGGGTTTGCTGTGTGCCTTCGCTGCTCTGCAGGGCCAAATCGCGGATGCTCACGAGTGCGCGGTCCACGTCGCGGGCCACATAGGCCTGCTCTTCCGAGGCAGCGGCGATCTGCTGGTTGCGGTCATTGATCAGTTGCACCGAGTCGGCGATGACTTTCAGTGCCATCCCGGCTTCGTCAGCGGTGCGCTGCGTGTTGTGCACCTCGATCGTGCTGCTGCTCATCGAATCCACCACTTGTGACGTGCCCGCCTGAATGCTTGAAATCATCTGTTCGATTTCGTGCGTTGAGGTCTGCGTGCGGTGAGCCAGGGCCCGAACTTCATCGGCCACCACGGCGAAACCTCGGCCTTGCTCACCTGCCCGGGCCGCTTCGATGGCGGCGTTCAAAGCCAGCAGATTGGTCTGCTCAGCGATGGCACGGATTACGCTCAGCACTTTGCTGATGTCCTGCACTTGGCCAGCGAGACCCTGCACCTGTCCGGAGGTCATTTCCACGCGGTCGGTAAGGCTGCGCATGGCATGCAGGGTTTCATCGACTTTTTCGTTGCCGGTGGCAGCCGCGCGTGTGGTGTCCTTGGCCGCTTCGGAGGTGGAGTTGGCGTTGCGCGCAACCTCTTCGACGGCGGCACTCATTTGGTTGACCGCGGTGGCGGCCTGCTCGATCTCACTGTTCTGCTGCTCTAGGGCGCGGCTGGCGCTCTCGGTGATGGACGTCATCTCAACCGCAGCGGAACTGAGCTGCGCGGAGGCACTAGAGATCTGCCCGATGGTGCTGCGCAGGTTTCCTTGCATGGTATTGAGCGAGCGCATCAGCCGCGCCGATTCGTCATTCCCCTTGACCTCCAGGACAAGACGCAGGTCGCCGTCGGCGATTTCCTCGGCCATCTTCAGCGAGGCGCTCATCGGCTGAACAATGCTGCGGGTCAGCAAGGTGGCGAGCACCAACGTCAGCACCAGCGCGGCGAGTACCACCCCGTCGACGATGGTGATGCTGTGCGCATACACCTCAGTGGCGGTAACGCCTGCGGCAGCGGCGCCGTCGGTATTGTGCTGGCGCAACTCATTGAGTTTGGCCTGATAAGCTCCGGCACGGTCGCGTTGCTCAGTGTTGGCGAAGGTTACGGCCTGGTCATGCTGGGTGGACTCAAGGTCAACGATGCGTTGCAGGCCGTCGAGGTAGGTCTTCATTAGTGCGGCCGCGGCCTCGAATTTGGCCCCTTCTTCAGGGTCGGAAACAAGGTTCTTGCGGTAGAAATCGGTGCGGTCGTTGAGTATGCGCTTGGCGTCCTCAAGGTGCTGCACGGCGACCGCCTGCTCTTGGGGATTCGAAGTTGCCAGTAGACGGATGCTCTCCAGGCGAGCGCCGAGCAGCGCGATCTGGATGTCGTCAGCGGTCTGTACGCTGGTCAGCCAGTTCTTTTCGATGTCTTGTTCGGTAGCACGCAGCTTCCCTAACTGCACGTAGGCGAAGCCGCCGAGTGCAACGACCAGGAGCGTGATCAAGCCGAAGCATAAGGCCGCGCGAGGCGCGATATTTAGAGAACGTAGGTTCACAGGGCAATTCCGAAGGAGGAAACGTAGAATTTCTGAGTTATGTACGCAGGCCATCGGCAATAAGAGACATAAATTTAGAAAAAAAATCGTTTGCTGCGTACTGTTGCTTTCTAGTATTTCCTGGACTTCATACAGCCAAATTGCGATGGCCTGCCGTCGACCGCTGCGTCTGGATCATTGGTCCATCCCTCCTACTCCGCTAGATTTGGGCGCTCAGCTTGGCTGACCTCCGTTTCAGGGGTCCAGATCGATGGTTGAGTGCCGACGATCACAGAGATGATCCAGTGCACCCCTTGAAGCTCTGTACGCATTGCAGCTCGCCGAGCTGTTACGGTCGCACCGTCACATCGATGGATGGTAGGCTTTTCGCGGGAATTTCTTGATACATCAGTAAGTCCTATAAATATCACTCTGCGAAGAATCAGCTATGGACTCAATATTGGTTGTCGAGGACGAAAAAATCATTCTTGAGTTAATCGCTGAAATCTTGGAAACGCGTGGCTACAAGGTTCAGGCCTTCCTGAACGCGGACACCGCATGGGAATCCATCAGGGGCCGCGACTACCCTCCCCGCCTCCTGATCACTGACTTGCGTATGCCTGGCGAAATCGACGGTGCCGAGTTGGTGAAGCTTGTTCATGAAATTCAACCCCAGACCCCCATCCTGGTCGCATCGGGCTACCACAGTCATTCTGGGCTGCTAAATGACCCCAACGTCTCCTGGCTGCCCAAGCCTTTTGATATCGAGAAACTGCAGACTATTTGCCAAAAACTGGCACCACTTCCGTAAAATTCACAGCACTATCGTGCTCACAACAACCTTTATGATCATTGGCCGGAGCAGCAATGCCGAATCACCCAACACGTGTAGACGACAGCTCCACCGGCGATATTAGCGGCTCGGATCACAATATCTTTTTTGCCGCCGTCGAAACCACCCGAATGCCAATGATCGTTACGGATCCCAAGCGGCCCGATAACCCCATCATTTTTGCCAACAATGCCTTTATTGACATGACGGGCTACAGTCGCGAGGAGATCGTAGGGTCCAATTGCAGATTCTTGCAAGGGCCCGAAACTGATCCTAGTGCGGTACGCGAGGTGCGCGAGGCCATTGAGGCAAGGACCGAAGTAGCCGTCGAGCTTGTCAATTACAAAAAAGACGGATCGAGCTTCTGGAACGCCTTGTTTATTTCACCGGTTTACAACGATTCCGGAGAATTGATCTATTTCTTCGCCTCTCAACTGGATGTGAGCCGCCGTCGCGATGCCGAGGATGGACTGCGCCAGGCGCAAAAAATGGAGGCCTTGGGACAGCTCACTGGCGGTATCGCCCATGATTTCAACAACCTGCTTCAGGTGATGATGGGCTATCTGGACATTATCCAGCGAGCCGCCGACAAACCCCAATACGACCAACAGCGCATCCTACGTAGCGCCTCAAACGCACGCGACGCCGCCGAGCGTGCTAAAACCCTTACGCAGCAGCTCTTGGCCTTCGCCCGTAAACAAAAGCTACAAGGGCGCGTGGTCAATCTGAATTCGATTGTCACTTCCTCCCAAGAAATGGCCGAGCGAACACTGATTGATACGGATCTGCGGGTAGTACTCGCGGACGACCTATGGAACTGCCGTGTCGATCCCACGCAGACCGAGGTTGCACTGCTGAACATTTTCATCAACGCCCGTGATGCAATGGAATACAACGAGCACCGCCACCTAACCATGGAGACGAAAAACGTTAAAATCGAGAGCCTGAGCTCCACTTCTTACGACGGGCTTATGCCAGGTCGCTATGTGAGCGTGGCCATCACTGACAATGGATCAGGTATGCCTGCCGCTATCGTCAATCGGGTGATGGACCCGTTTTTCACCACCAAAGAAGAGGGCAAGGGGTCTGGCCTAGGGCTTTCCATGGTCTACGGATTCATGAAGCAGTCGGGAGGCACGGCGAGGATTTATTCCGAAGAAGGCATTGGTACAACGATCCGGATGTATTTTCCAGCAGATGACAGCCACCCTCATAGGCTTGTGGCTACAGAAAGTACATCAGAGCAGACGGGACATGAACGGGTTTTGATCGTTGAGGATAGACCTGACGTGGCGGAGTTGGCCAGAATGGTTCTTGAAGAGTATGGCTATTCTTGCGAGGTGGCCTATAGCGGTAAAGAAGCTCTGTCTATTTTGAAAGGCGAATCATTCGATCTGCTGTTCACCGACCTGATCATGCCCGGTGGCATCAATGGAGTGATGCTGGCTCGTGAAGCCAAGCGTCTGTATCCCAAGCTTCGGGTATTACTGACTACAGGTTATTCAGAGAATTCGTTGGAACGCACTGATACGGGGGGCAATGAATTTGACGTGATCTCAAAGCCCTACGTGCCAACTGATCTTGCCAAAAAGGTCCGACAGGCCCTCGAAGGCCCCAACGGGGTGAGCTAAGTGGTCAGCCGCGTGGGCGCAGCTTTAACCCAGTGGGAAGCTGCGCCCAATTTCTTTTTCGTAGCGTTCTAAAAAATAGTCCCACTGTGCGTTGCTCCACAACGAGTGGCGACGTAGCTGACGCACATCGTGGCGCGCAGCTCGTTTTACGGAAATCCTGGTCCGAGATTTTTCAAGGTCTAGCAATGCAAGGTCGAACCTCGGAACCCCATCTATGACGCTCGGATTAATGAACACATGTTTGGCGCGCATGCACCCGTGCTGCTGACGTCCGCGATGAAGCTTAGCCAGCAATACAGCGAGATTGGTCAGGATGACTTGATGATCCTCTTGAGAAAGATCCATCTGCGCCTGATCCGCTAACCATGTCTCCAGATCTCGGAAGCCTACCAGCTCGCGGGTGACCAACAGTCCTTGCCACTGCCCATTAATTTTCCGCGAGCCGTAGTACAGCGGCTTGGGTGCAAGCACGCCGATCTGGTCCAATTTGGACAGTGCAATCCCCTCCCTAAGAGCAGTAGGACGCCCTAAGGGGTAGCGAATGCTGCGAAAGGTGTGTCCGGTCTGGCGCTTCACGTAGACGGTGCTTCCCTCATGGCTGACGAGCTGCACACCGCTTGTGCCTTCACGGCGTACATTAGGCTCTTCAACCCAAGGCCCATTCGTATTCCACCACTGATCAAAGCGTTCATCTGCAATTTGCAACATACTTGTTTTCCCTACTTCAACGCATTATTCAGGCCATCACAGGCAATACGCCTGATTTCGGTAAATCTCGGATCGCTCTAGGATCTGGCCGCTAGCATTTGTCACCTGCCAAACGCAGTACTCGAAAGAATCTTGTCAATCAGCAGTTCAGGCATTCGATGCTCCTCCGTTTTGGACGGGCAGGACGAAAGCTGACTCGACAGGAGCCGCTATGCAGAATGTTTCGCTAAACCAACACGGAGATCGTCACCATTTCAGGAGTGCGCTTGCCTGACGCCTGACCTGCAGAGCTTCTGACCAAACGCCCAACACCCGTTGCTGGTAGCAGCCAACGGCCCCAGTTTCTAGCCTATTTTATGCCAGATCCGAAAGCCGATTGAAACGTGCGGCCGCGCAGGCTACGTCCTCAAGTTGATATCAGGGCTTGAGCTTGACCAGCTCACCGAGTTTCACCAGCGCCGCCTCAATGGCTGGATCGACAAGCCCCAAAACCCCCATGGTGGCGGCCGGATCAACTGTCAGCGGCTCCAGGGCCTTCAGCGTGGTGAAAGCAACAGCCGCCGCCGGTTGGCCATGTTCATCGAAAAACGCCATGTCATTGCTCATAAGAGCTCCTTTTTCGGAAGGCTTGAACGCGCTTGGCACTAGGCGCATCTAGTAAGGTAGACCAGAATCCACCTTCAGGCGTCCAGAGGGAGTGGGTGGCCGGCGAGCACCTGCCGGTCGACCTGTAGGGCGGGGTATTCGATGGGGGACCTTACGCACACTACCGGCGCCGGTGTATCAGCCCCCTCCCCCGATGAAAGCCGGCTGACAGCGGCACAGTTTCAGACGCTGGCCGAAATGCCGGCGGCCTTCGATTGGTTCGCCAATATCGACAACCCGCGCACCCGGCGTGCTTACCAGGGCGACCTCGAGGACTTCTGCCATTTCGTTGGCCTGGCGAATGCAGATAAATTTCGCTCGGTAACCCGGGCGCACGTGCTCGCCTGGCGCCCGATTTAGAAAATCGGGCCTGGCCGGTGCCACCATCGGACGCAAACTGATGGCGCTGGCCAACCTCTTCGATCACCTCCTGGTACATTACGCGGTCGCCGGCGGCAACCCGGTCCACGGCGTCATACGATCGAAGATCGAAAACAACGACGGCGAGACTCCTGCCTTGGGTGATCACCAGGCCAAAGCCCTGCTCGAGGCGCCGGATGAACCACGCTCAAGGGTCTGCGCGATCGAGCCATTCTCGCCGTGCTGCTCTACCACGGCCTGCGCCGCGAAGAGACGGCGCTGCTGCAGGTGAGCGACATCCAGGAGCGTTGGCGGCATCCAGCACCTGCATTCCATCCGCTGGCTCACATTAGCCGCAACTGACGCTTAGGCTGCCTGGGCGATTTGCAGCTGTATATGCAGTCCGGCGGCGGCCAGCATGTTGATGAGCGTGTCGATGCTGAACAGAGTAATCTTGCCGCGAAGCAGATCAGAAATGCGTGGCTGAGTGACGCCGAACAGCTTGGCGGCGCTCGCTTGCGACAAGCCTTGAGCCTCAATGCGCTCCTTCAACGCGATCATCAAAGCGGAACGTACCTTCATATTTTCGGCTTGAGCTGGGGTGTCCTCAATGGCATCCCAGACGCTTTCGAAACGTTGGCTCATGGGCATGACTCCTTTACCAGGTCCTTCAGTCGTTTGGTGGCCAGCACAACGTCCGCGCGGCTGGTTTTCTGCGTTTTCTTCTGGAAGCAGTGCAGTACAAAGATGGAATCTTCAAATTTCGCCACATAGATCACTCGGAAAGCCCAGACGCTTCACGGATGCGTATTTCACGAACACCGGCGCCTATGCTTGCCATGGGTTTCCAATCGTCCGGCTCGCGACCTTGCTGAATCTGATCCAATTGGTGGCCAACTTCTCGCCGGGCATCTTCTGGAAAAGTGCGCAGGTCATTAAGGGCACTGCCGCAAAATTCAATGGATTTGTGATTTCGTTTCATGGGCCATGACCATACAAAATCTTGTATGTTTTAGGCAGTCACCTTGTCCATCAAACGTAGGGTTGCTAGAAAAAATGTGCTCCAGGTGCAGTAACGCTAGTACCGAGCTAGATACCGCCGAGGCCGACAATGCAATTTAGGGTTTGCTACTCATGTTCGCCTATCTGTCAGAGGCTTCTGCGCGTCTTGAGGCGTTTTGGAGTCACGTCTTTGGCAAATGCGACATGCTCAAGGCCCACGCCGGCGCGTACATCCAGTGCGGCCCCGCTGTACCATACCTCGCTGTCCTGAATACGCACCGCATGCGTGCGCAGCCAAGCGTAACGCTCGGCAGCCAGACGCAGCGCGGCCAGTTCGTTAGCGTCGATCAGGTCGGCCGGGGGCAGCGGTTCGGTCATGGTTTATTCCCTTAACTCAGGACTGATTGGTGGCCAACTCTACGCCGCCGTCCAATTCGACCAGGACTTCTGCACCACACGCGGAGCAGGCCGCCGTGACCTCTGGCGATGTTTCGGGTAAATTCAACTTGTCTGCATGGCCGCACACGGTGGAGCGGTACACGTACAGTACAACTGGGGTAGTGGCAGTCGGCATGGGTGATTTTCCTATCCCTGATCGGGGTCAACAGCGACCCACGCTTTCGCCCCGTTGTAGTCGTCGCCACCTTCGGCCTTGAAGACCAGTCCAGCCTTGTCCACCGCGTAGACGCCAGGGCGTTCGCTTGCCGGATCCCGCAATCCATTCTTCCAGCCGTACACATTCCCCTCCCACACCAGCACGACGCCGCCGCGGTGCTCCTGATTGCCTGCTCGCCACTTGTCAGCGGTTGCGCGTAGCGCCTCGATCAGTTGTGTCATGGTCGCTTTCCTATTTTGTGCGGATAGTTTACAGGTCAGTGCTTCACACGGTGCGGGACGTGTGGGCAGCAGTCCTCATTTCACCGGCCAGCTGTCGCCACTGCTCGCTACTCAACAGCCGTTGCTCGCCCAGCGACGTCAGATAGCTGTGCACAAACTCCTCGGCGATCATGGCGATGCTCGGGTGCTTGCGCTTGCGCTCGACCATCTCTTCGAGATGGCGGCGTACCTAGGCGATCAGTTCTGGACTGTCTTGCTCGATTTGGATCAGGGGCATGGCGTTTTCCTAGACTTTGCCGCTGTCGAGTCCAAGGCGTCTTGTGATGGCTTCATGATCACCTTCTGCTAAAAGCATATCCTCTGCAAACTGGGCCGTTTGCTCCTTGTAACGACTCCAAACCTGGCGCTGTAATGGGGTCATTTGATCTGTGCCAAGCTCGATAAAGTCGACGGCACTGGCTAGTTCCTCGAAAGCAGCAGCACACCAGGCTGTAGACATTCGTCGCGGAAACTCAACCTCATGAACTAATTCGCTAATGCGTTTTTTGGTGCCTGTCATTAATGTTTTCCTACCGACATGGATACTTTTCGGAGAGTGTAGGAAGTCTGGTGAGGTGTCGGTGGCATAAAGGCATTCCTGAACGGTAGATTTCACGAAACCCGGTGTCGCCATCGTACGCGGTGCCGAGGTTCTGCCCTGTAAGACCATCCCAATCAGGATTGCGATCAAGTCTGCCGTTTCCAACCCCGTTTCCCGGCGCTGCCCCGCAGGTTTTTCAAGCCGTTACGTCACTCATCCTACCCAGCCGGTAGCGGTTTTAGGTATCACGTCGGACTCATCCAGCTTGGAAGCGAACATGCTGACCGCCTCGACGGCGTCACTGGTGCCCGTACGAATCTGCAGTATCACCAAGCCGGCCTGGTCCGCGAGGGTAACACCCCTTTGAGCCACATCCCGCGTGGTATTCATGCTGGATACGGCATCCCGGGTGTCGGTGAGAATCATGCTGATCATCTCGGCGATCTCTGCCGTCGAGCGGCTGGTGCGGCCGGCAAGCTGGCGTACCTCGTCGGCGACTACGGCGAACCCTCTGCCTTGGTCACCCGCCCGTGCCGCCTCGATGGCAGCATTGAGGGCCAGCAGATTGGTTTGATCGGCGATGCCACGGATAGTATTAACGATGGCGGTGATCTGCTCGGAGCGGTTGCCCAAATCGCCAACCAATTGGGCGGAGGCGCCGATGTTGTCGGCGATCCGCCGCATTTCCGTCGCTGTTTGCTGAATAACTTCGGCACCCTGTTCAGCGACCCGTTCGGTTTCCGCAGAAATGTGGTATGCCCGCGAAGCGCTACGGGAATCTTCTTCGAATTTCTCTACGCGCTCGGTAATATCGCTGGCGAACTTGACGATCTTGGACAGCTTGCCGTCAGCGTCGTACACGGGGTTGTAGGATGCCTCCAGCCAAACGGTGCGGCCATTTTTGCCAATGCGCTTGAACTGCCCGCTGAAGAATTCTCCCGCATTAAGGCGCTGCCAGAATTCGCTGTATTCGTGGCTATTGACCAGGCAAGGCTCACAAAACACGCGATGGTGCTTACCTTTCAGCTCGCTCGGGGCATAACCCATCACGGCGAGAAAGTTGTCATTTGCTGTCAGAACATTGCCATCCAAGCCGAACTCGATGATCGCCATTGCCCGGTCGATTGCGGCGAGTTTTCCCCGAGCTTCCGCGACTGCCATCACCTGTTTCGTCACGTCTAGCGCGTATTTGACGACCTTGCAGACTCGACCCTCTTCGTCCAGCACGGGGTTGTAGCTTGCCTCGAGCCACACGTTTTGGCCCTGCCCGGTGACGCGCTGAAAGGTACCGGAGACAAACTTGCCCGCGCGCAGATCATTCCAGAAGGCGGTGTATTCGCCAGTACGTACAAGCTGTGGGGAACAAAAGTCTCCGTGCGACAGGCGCTCTATCTGCTCCGCGTGGTAGCCCATGGTCGCCAGGAAATTAGAGTTCGCCCGAATAACCTTGCCATCGAGGCTGAGCTCAACGACCGCCATGGAGCGATCAAGCGCATTGACCAGTGACTTATAATTTGCGACCTCAGTGGTCCGAGCAGCCAATTCCTTTTTGAGTGATCCGTTGAACATGGCATACCTCCGGGAGTGGAAAAGTCAACTTGCTTGTATCGGCAGAGGTCAGTTTTTATCAAGGATAAGTTAACGCAAATATCTAGGATGCTCCGATCAACTTACCGCGCAGCGATGGCCAGCCGTAATTCACCATGCACGCAGCGCTATTTCCTGAAAACGAGCTGCCAAGCGGCACCTGAGGCGCACTGCTCGTCATCGGTGAGCGCAGGCTGACCGCTATAGAGTTCCAGCAGTTGGCGAGCGTGCCAGCTGCAGTGGAATGGTTTGCCAATATTGATGATCCTCGCACGCATCGCGCCTACCAGGGCGACCTGAAAGACTTCTGCGATTTCGTTGGGCTCACCGGCACCGAAGAATTCCGCGCGATGACCCGCACGCATGTGCTGTCCTGCGGTCTTGGCTCGAACCGCGCGGCCTGGCCGGTTCGACGATCCGACGCAAACTGGCGGCGCTGGCTAGCTTGTTCGATCACCTTCTGGATAACAATGCCGTCGCCGGCGGAAACCCCGTGCACGGTGCGAAATGGCAGAAGATCGAGACCAATGGTAACCGGCTGGCAATGTCCCCCCTAGATGAGGACGTTTATCCCATTACTTACTATTAAAGTACTGCTTCGACAAGTCGATAACGCAGTACTGACCCCACTACACCTGTGAGCCCGATGAATGTAGTCCACCGCCTATTTATCATCGCCGCGTGCGCCTGCGCCGGCCTGATTGCCATTGCCATGTTTGCGCTTCATACCCTGCATGGAACCATGCTTGAAGACCGCCGCCGCGAGATCTATACCGTGCTGAATCTGGCCAGCAAACAAGTCGAGTACTTCCAGGGACTTGAAAAAGCCGGGACGCTGACTACCGCTGCGGCTCAGGCCCGTGCTGTAGAGGCGCTGGGCGCCCTACGTGACGGCAAGAATGCATATATTTGGGCAAGGACGGATGGGGCATTGAGCATAGTCCACCCCAACCCGGACGTAATCGGCAAGGTTGACTATGGGGCCACGCTGCCTAGCGGCAAGAGCGCCTGGCAGAACTACCTAGACCATTTGCACACTGACCCCTTTGCCTTTTTCGGCGATAAAGTCGCCCGCCCTGGCCAGAGCCAGCCAGTGGACAAGATCAATGGCGTGACCCAGGTGCAGGGTTGGAACTGGGTGATGGGCTTTGGGGTATATGCCGATGACATCAGCCAAGCGTATTGGCAACTGGTGTACAAATTCCTGTCCATCGGCGTGCTGGTGCTGTTGGGAGTGATCGCCATCGCTTGGCGCATGTCTCGCAGTATCTACAGTGCCTTAGGTGGCGAGCCTCGGCAGGTGGCCGAGGTCACCGGGGCCATTGCCAACGGCGATCTGCGCCACGTCATGGGCAACAACTACCCTGCTGGCAGCCTGATGGCCGCCGTGGCACGCATGCAAACCGGACTGCGTGGCATGATAACGGACATCAAACAGGTAGCAGAGGAACTCAAGGGAACGTCGACCAGCCTAGACGAGCAGATGCAGCACATTGACAATGCGTCTCAGCATACGTCTGAGGCCACCACGCTCACGGCAGCCGCAGTAGAGCAGATGGCGGTCACTATCGACCAGATTTCCAGCAATGCCCGGATGACCCAGACCAACTCCGAGCGCTCTACGTCGCTAGCTATTGAAGGCGAACGTCTGGTCAGCCAAGCTACCGTTGCGATCGCTGAGGTCTCGCAACAGATTACTGCCGCATCGGGCCAGATAAGCGGGTTGGTGGCACGCGCCGACGAGATCGACAGCATTACCAGTACCATTCGCAATATTGCCAGCCAGACCAATCTACTCGCGCTCAATGCGGCTATCGAAGCAGCCCGCGCCGGCGAACAGGGCCGTGGGTTTGCTGTAGTCGCTGATGAGGTACGTCAGCTAGCCCAGCGCACCGCGCAAGCGACCGAGGAGATCACGGTGATGGTGGCCAGCATCCAGAGCGATACGGGCATGGCGGTGAAAGAAATGCAGGCCATTGAGCCCAAGATGAACGCAGCGGCCGGGCTGGCCCATGAAGCGGCTGCCGCATTGCGCGACATCAGCACCGAAGCGGCTGCCACCTTGGCTCAAGTTCGGGAAATGGCCTCCGCCACGTCAGAACAAAGCCAGGCAAGCGGCAGCGTGGCCCAGAACGTGGAACGCATTGCCACCATGGTCAGTGCCTCGGCGCAATCGGTTACCATCGCCAATGTGGACGTGAATGCGGTCGTGTCCTCCAGCCGTAAACTGAATGACTCCACCTCGCGCTTCAGGCTCTAGCCTCACGTTTTCAGTACGCAATCCACGCCGACGAACGCCCAACGCTCACTGAGGTTCATCAGCTATATCTTGGGTTTGGCACAATCCTAGGATAGACCAGACACCGGCGGTAAAAGATGCATAGCTCTCAACTGCTGGATTTTTTTGGTAATCAGACCATCATTCTTGACCAGTCTGCCTCCCCAACTGCAATTGCATATCTGAGGGTGGATCGCAGAAAACCTGACTTTAGCCATCCGCCTCAGTTATACGACCCCGTTCCCTTTCATGAATGATGTAATTGATTGCTTTTCTGAAGAACGTTTGAAGCTTGACTTGGAGCGCCAGGACAGACAGCCCTTTCCAGTGCAAGTCATGCCTCAAGCTGTCGGTTCCCAAGCCGATAGCTTGTCAATCTCCTCGTGGACACTGCGATGTTCAACACTCAACTGAAAGAAAAAGTTCGGCATTTAGAGCAACGACTCGCTGTGCTGGAGCATGTCAAGGATACCCTTGATCGGGAAACCGTTGCAGTCACATTGGATGCAAAAGGCGTTGTTCTGGAGGCGAATGCCTTGTTCCAAAAGGAGCTGGGTTTTACCCAAGCGCAGTTGAATGGACGCCCATTGCGCGACTTGAGTCCTCCAGAGCTTGCTAACGATGTCCATCAGCGGCGTGCTCTGGATGCCATCGCCGAGGGCAAGCACTTTAGCGGCTCCCTGCGGCTGTGCAGTTGCGAAGGCCCCGACGTTTGGCTAAGAACGATGGTAATGCCGTTCTCGGATGAAAACGGTCAGCTAGAAGGTATCGCCATCTACTCCAGCGTCCTGACGCGAACCATCGAGGCGTCACGGGAAAATGAAGCACTGGTAGGCGCCTTGATGCGCTCCACCGCCGTGATTGAGTTTTCATTGGAGGGAATGGTGCAAACCGCTAACCAGAATTTCCTTGATAGCATGGGTTATACGCTCGCAAAAATTCAAGGCAAGCATCACCAGATGTTTTGCCTGCCAGGCTACGCTCAGTCGGCCGAGTATGAGGACTTCTGGGAAACTCTGCGACGCGGCACCTATGTAGCTGGCCGATTTTGCCGAATAGACAACCATGGGCGGGAAGTGTGGTTGGAAGCGTCCTACAACCCTGTCCTAGACGCTCATGGCAAGCTATACAAGATCGTTAAGCTTGCCACGGTCATTAGCGACCAGGTTAAACGGGAGAACGCAGTGGCTGAAGCTGCTGATATGGCCCATGACACGTCCGTGCGCACCGGCACCAGTGCACGGCAGGGCCTTGACGTGGTCCAAAATACGGTAAGTGTGTTGAATCAGCTGTCGGGTTTGATGGAGGATGCTACGCACGGCATTCAAGCATTGGACGCTCAAAGCCAGGTGATCGGGACCATCGTCAAAACCATTAGCGGCATTGCAGACCAGACCAACCTTCTGGCCCTGAATGCCGCCATCGAAGCAGCTCGCGCCGGCGAGCTCGGTCGAGGCTTCGCCGTGGTGGCAGATGAGGTTAGACAACTGGCCTCACGCACCTCTAAAGCAACCGCAGAGATTGTGGACGTGGTCAACAAGAACCAGAGCTTGGCTGCCAGCGCGGTGAGCGTTATTGGGCACAGTAAACAGCAGGCAGAGACCGCGTTATCCCTGGCCAGCGATGCTGACGGGGTAATCAAAGAGATACTGGAAGGTGCTAATAGCGTAGTGACTGCAGTAGAACAATTTTCTCGACAGGCTACCGACTGATCATTCACACAGGGCGTCCAGACAATCTGTGATGCCCAAAGGCTCACGGTGACCTATCTTTAATTCGCTTTCCACTGCGTGCAAGGCTCCCCTCGTGGCGAACAACTCGCCGGGTGAAGATCAGTGATAACACATTTTGCCGCCCCCTACCCTGACAACGAGATACCCCGTGCCCAGCGGGTAACTGAGCTGTGCTACCTCGACACGGTCCAAGACGAAGTACTGGACCGTATCGTGGCCTTGGCCGCCGAAAGCTTCGGCGTACCGATATCGCTGATTTCCATACTCGAAGAACAGCAACAATGGTTCCTTGCCAAGGTAGGCATTGCTGTTTCCTCGACCCCTCGAGATATTTCATTCTGCGGCCACACCATATTGGTCGATGAGTTTCTTGAGGTACCGAACGCTCTCCTTGACCCTAGGTTCAGGCATAACGTGCTAGTGACGGGCGAGCCGGAGATCAGGTATTACGCGGGAGTGCCATTGCGCACCCCCGATGGTCTTGCACTTGGAAGCCTGTGCATCATCGACAGGCAACCGCGCGAACCCCTTTCTGCCAGACAACGGGCGACCTTGCATCAACTGGGCGAATTGGTGGTCTACAGGCTGCATGAACTGCGCACTACATCGTTTATTGATCGGCCCACCGGCCTGATGAACAGGATTCGCCTGGAAGACGACATCCATAGGCACTTAAGCGCAGGTGAAGAGCCCCTGCTGATTGCAGTGGATTTCCTCTCGCCGCTATTTCTGAACGATATCGTGAAGGCGCTGGGTTATTCGTTTCCTCAACATCTAGTCAAAGAAATAGGCCGCCGCCTGAGCGCATTGATCGGTCAGGATTGCGTCCTGTACAGAATCGGCCTGACGCGATTTGCCTTCATCAAGCCCTTCGGAGAGTGCCTTTCGACTCTGTTCTCCATGTTATCGGCGGCCTTTGCGATGCCGGTGATACACGACGGCATACCGATCCGAACCCAGATGGGCATGGGCGCATTGCAACTTGACAAGGCTAGTCTCAATGAACGCGACTGGGTTCGGCTGGCGGTAAGCGCAGCCGACAACGCCCGTGACCTAGGTATCGGCTGGTCCATGTATCAGGGTGAACTCGATGTTGCCCAGCAAAGGGCATTCAGGCTGCTAAGTTCTCTGTCCTCTGCGTTAGAGGACCGGGAGCAACTGAATCTAGTCTTCCAGCCCAGGATCAACTTCGAGACGGGTACATGCTGCGCCGTAGAGGCATTATTGCGCTGGACGCACCCGGCCCTAGGGCCCATCGGGCCTGCCGAGTTTGTGCCCCTGGCGGAAAAAACCGAGCTTATCCGGCTTTTAAGCCTCTGGGTCGTCGAGGCTGCTATTAGACAGGCCAAGCAGTGGCGAGAAAACGGCCATCATTTTAAGGTGGCCATCAATATCAGTCCTAGTGATCTTGAAGGCCCGGCTTTTACCGACAAGCTGGTCGAATTCCTTGAACGCTTTCAACTGGAAGGTTCGGCGTTGGAAATCGAATTTACCGAAGGTGCGCTGATCAAGAACCTCGCCGAGGTCCGGCTCCAACTGAAGCGCTTGCGCGCATTGGGTATCGATATTTCGATCGACGATTTCGGCACCGGTTACAGCAACTGGACCTATTTGAAGGAGCTGCCTGCCACCTCGGTAAAACTGGACAGATCCTTGATCAAGGACATTCAGAGCCAAGAGAAAGATCGGCGACTGGTGACCACACTCATCGATTTGGCTCAACGCCTGGGTTACAAAGTGGTGGCCGAAGGTATCGAAAATCAGGCGAACTTCAACACAGTTAAAGCGTGGGGTTGCAGTGAAGGCCAAGGTTTTTTCATCGCGCCTCCCCTGACCGGCCAAGAGCTGATGCAGTGGCTGGTGCAAGATGGCGCAGCGCAGCGCTTTGCCCTCGACGAAAATATTGAAGATCTATGATCAATAGCTGTCGCTCAAGCAACGTTGTGCCGGTCGGACCCGACCTCCAGACTTAGCACCGGCGGTCGATAGCACTGGTTAATACCACCTACAATACAAATATAAGGGGGCTCCCTTGATCAGTCGAAGGTCATTTTGTAGTGGTCTAATGAAACCGGACACCCATTTAGGCGAGAATGCTCGCCATAGATGCGCGAGCTGAACTTGATCAGCAAACAGCCGGGCTCCCATGCCTACAAAAAGGCTACCGTGGAGCGGCCTGATA
>NZ_JBYSWB010000005.1:0-313718 GCF_058986725.1 Pseudomonas sp. GW821-FHT01A09 | reverse complement strand
CGAGCGTGGAAGTCGACGGTCAATGGCCGTGGCCCATGGTGGAACTCGGGAGCGCCGCATATGAATCAGGCGTTGCCCAAGAAGCTGTGGGACGGGCTTGGACTGGTCTCGATACTGGATACGATAAACCGGCTTAGCCGCATGGCCTGAACCGCCGTATACGGAACCGTACGTACGGTGGTGTGAGAGGACGGCGGGTGTGAACCCGCCTCCTACTTGATCCTGTAATGTGCGCCGATACCGTTGTGAACCTGAGAACGCCAATCGGCCATCTGCAATAGCAACGGAACTAACCCCTCACCCAATCGCCCTAATCGTATGAGGCAAGCACTCAGCTTGCACGACCCTCCACGATTCAGACCAGACAGGCCCTACCATGAAAAACGAACAGATCGAAGGCATTGCAGAGAAAGTCGCCGGCAAGGCACAAGGCGCGGTAGGCAAGTTGTTTGGCGACTCGAAGCTTCAAGCCGAGGGCGCGGCTCACGAGGCGTCCGGGCAACTGACCAAGACCTACGGTGATGCTTTGGATAGCGTCTCGACTTTCGTCAAAGAGAAACCTGTCGCCGCCTTGGCGATCAGTGCCGCAGTGGCGCTGGTGATCGGTCGTTTGCTGCGCCGCTGATCCGGGCCTGGGATCGGCCTACAGCACCATCCCGTCCCGAGCGACGGTGACGTTGGCAGGCAACGCCCGCGGTTCTTGCAGCAACCAAGCGTCCAGGGTGTGTCCGACATGCGTCAGCACGGCCTGGCGTGGCTGCAACGCCGCAATGATCTGCAAAGCCAGATTGAGGTCATTGTGGTTGCGCGGGGTTTGCGCCTGAGGCGGTATCGAGCAGTCAAGCACCAAGACATCCAGTGATTCCCCTTGCAGCCAGGCCATGCTTTCATCCGGCAGCCCCACCGTGTCAGTCAGGTAGGCAATCCGGCGCCCTCCCCCTTCCAGGACATAACCCAGCGTCGGCCGCGAATGCAGCAGCGGCAAGGCCGTGACGCTCAGCGCCGCAAACCGTCGCGTTTCAAAGGCCGTGAACGGCTGGCTGAAATCCAGAATCCCGGGATGTTTGTACAGGTCCGCAAGCCCTTCCTGATCCACGGGGCCATGCACCGGAATCGTCAGCCCCTGCCCCCAGCGCAGATGCAGCAAGCCTTGCGCATGGTCGGCGTGGTAGTGAGTCTGCAGAATGCCGCTCAGGCTGTGCGGCGCGAAGCGCTCGGTGAGATCGGTCAGGCCGCTGTCGATCAACCAGCGTTGTTCTCCCTGCTCCACCAAGGCGCAGCAGGGCAACCGACGCCAACGCGAATCCTTCAGCGCGGCCAGGCACGCCGCGCATCGGCAGCCATACACCGGCACCTGCCGGGCATCGCCGGTGCCGAGCAAGGTCAGGCGCATACGTCCTCGCGATCGATATAGTGGAGCAGGCGCGTGACGGTCCCGGTCAATACGCCGGAATTGTCCAGCACGATGACTGCCGGCTCGTTGGCCAGTAGGTGCGCGCAGAATTGCGCGTTGCGCGCCAGCCGTGCATCGATCTCCTCTACCGATTCGCGCCCCCGTGTCAGCAAGCGTTTGCGCAGCACCACCTCATCGACGCTGAGCAACACCACGCGCAACGCGGGATAGCGCTCGCGCGCCTGCGGCAGATGCCCGCGCGAGCCATTGACCAGCACGTCTTGGCCGCTGGCCAGCCAGCCATCGATGGCAGTGGGAATGCCGTAGTACAGGCCATTGGCGAACCAGCTCAGGGCAAATTCGCCTTGTGCCTGCATCGCCACGAACTGCTCTACGTCGACCGCCTGGGCGGCCTCGCCGCAGGCCTCTGCGGAACGGGTGATGACCCGCCGCGCGATCCGGCAGCCGCGCTTGGCCAGTGCCTCGCGCGCCGCATCGAGCAGGCTGTCCTTGCCCGAACCGGACGGCCCGATGAGATAGATCAACCTGCCTGCCATCAGAACACCCTCTTCGCTTGCCGCCAGACCTGTTGCACCACCGGCAGCATACCGTGGGCCCGAGCATGAATCAGATCGGCGCGCAGACCGACGCGGATTTCGCCGCGATCATCGAGCCCGGCGGCTCTGGCCGGCGCGCCGCTGACCGTGGCCATCGCCCGCGCCAGGCCGGCGCCCTGGCCATCGTCTTCGAGCTGCGCCGCCAAGGTGAACGCCGCCTGCAACAGGCTCGCCGGGTAATAGTCGCTCGACAGAATATCCAGCAGCCCTGCCTGGGCCAGACTGGCCGCCGCGATGTTGCCTGAATGCGAGCCGCCGCGCACGATATTCGGCGCGCCCATCAACACGCTCATGCCCAGACGACGGCAGCCTTGCGCGGCTTCCAGCGTGGTCGGAAACTCGGCGATGGACATGCCGTAGGCGGCCGATTCCTCGACATGCTCGAGCGTCGCGTCGTCGTGACTGGCCACCGACAGCCCGCGCTCCAGGCAGATGTCGACGATGGCGCGGCGATAACGGTCGCTGTAGACCCTCGAGTTGGCCACCTGCTCGACGATGAAATCGTCCATCTGCTCGCTGCTCATGTGGTACTTGCCCATGTAGTACTCACGGTACTTGGACTCCAGGGCGAATTGCCGCTGACCCGGCGAATGATCCATCACCGACACCAACTGCACCAGCGGCTGCTCCACCAGATCGCGAAACACGCTCAGCGTGTCCGGATGGCAGACCTCACAGCGCAGGTGCAAACGATGCTCGGCGCGAGTCATGTCGGCCGCGTTGGCCCTGGCGATGGCCTCGACCATGCCCGGCAACTGCTGCATGCGCTTGCCCTGAGGGTTGACGTCGCCGATGGACAACGCGTCGAACACCGTAGTGATGCCGGCCGCGATGATCTGGGCGTCGTGGCTGATCACCGCCGACGCCGACGGCCAGTCGACGCCGGGGCGCGGGCTGAGGTGTTTTTCCAGATTGTCGGTGTGCAGCTCCACCAGGCCGGGCAGCAAGTAGTCGTCGTCGAGGTCTTGCGCGCCGGGCAACAGGCTGCGTCCGGTCTCGATCTCACTGATCAAGCCATTGCGCAAGACCACGGTGCCATTGAACACGCGATCCCCGGTGACGATGCGGGCGTTGGTAAGAATTTGTTCGTTCAGCATTCGAGCAGCTCCTTGGCGGTCAACTGCGCCGGGGTCATGTCCAGATGGCGATCGGCGACCGCTTCGCGGGCCTGGCGATCGTGGAAAATGCCGATCACCGCAGCGCCGGCGGTTTTGGCCTCAACGATCAGTTCCAGCACCACCTGGCGGTTGGCGTCGTCCAGTGAAGCGGTGGGTTCGTCGAGCAGCATCAGCGGCCACGCCACCATGAAACCCCGGGCAATGTTGACCCGCTGCTGCTCGCCACCGGAGAAAGTCCCTGGCGCCAGCTGCCACAGGCGCTGGGGGATATTGAGGCGTGCCAGCAGGTGCTCGGCGCGGGCCTTGGCCTCCTCGCGCGGCATGCCACGGGCCAGTGCCGGTTCCATCACCACGTCAAGCGTCGACACCCGCGGGATCACCCGCAGAAACTGACTGACATAGCCCAGCGTCTGCTGCCGCACCGCCAGCACTTGCCGGGGCTCGGCGCCGACCAGTTCCAGCCATTGGCCTTGATGCTGGACACGAATGCTGCCGCCAGCGGGCAGGTAATTGCCGTAGAGAGTGCGCAACAGCGTGCTCTTGCCGGCGCCGGACTGGCCGTGCAGCACCAGGCATTCGCCGCCGCGTACCGCGAAATTCAAACCGCGCAGCACCCTGAGCACTACGCCGTTCTGCTGGTGCAGGGTGAAGGTCTTCGAGAGGTCACGGACCTCGATCAGCGTGTTCATGACAGGCACTCCAATGAACGGATCAGGGTTGCAGGACCGAGGACACCAGCAACTGCGAGTAAGGATGTTGCGGGTCGTCGAGGATCTGGTCGGTCAGGCCGGTCTCCACCACACGCGAGCGGCGCATCACCATCAGCCGATCCGCCAGCAGCCGCGCCACCGCCAGGTCGTGAGTGACGATCACCACGGCCAGATCCAACTCCCGCACCAGGCCGCGCATCAGGTCGAGCAGACGCGCCTGCACCGACACGTCCAGCCCGCCCGTGGGCTCGTCCATGAACACCAGACGCGGCCCCGATACTAGATTGCGCGCCACTTGCAGGCGCTGCTGCATGCCGCCGGAGAAGCTGCGCGGCAGATCATCGATGCGCGCCGGATCGATCTCCACCTGGTTCAGCCAATCCAGCCCCGCCGCCCGTAGCGCCTGGTAATTGCGCACGCCCTGGGCCATCAGCCGCTCGCCGATGTTGGCGCCGGCCGAGACCGCCATGCGCAGGCCGTCACGGGGATTCTGTTCGACGAAGCCCCATTCGGTGCGCAGCAAGGTACGGCGTTCGGCTTCGCTGGCGCTGTACAGATCCAGCCAGCGGCCATCGCTGCGGCGGTAATCGATGCCACCGGCGTCCGGCGGGCAGCGGCCACTGAGCAAGGACAACAAAGTCGACTTGCCGGAGCCCGACTCGCCGACGATGCCCAGCACCTCGCCCGGATACAGCTCGAAACTGACGTCCTGACAGCCCTGTTGCGGGCCATACAACTTGCCCAGACCGCGTACCTTGAGCAGCGGTTGCGCACGATCGGTCGCGCGGTCGCTGGCGCTTGCTTCATTCAATGCTCGGGCAGCGATCATTGGCCGTCCCTCCCCTGGCTGACGCGCTGCGCGCAATAGTCGGTATCCGAACAGACGAAGCGCTGGGTGCCCTGGTCGTCGAGGATCAGCTCGTCGAGGAACGACGCGCGGCTGCCACAGATGGCGCAGTCGTGCTCCCACTTCTGCACCTCGAACGGATGATCTTCGAAATCCAGGCTGGCGACTTTGGTGTAGGGCGGCACCGCGTACAGGCGCTTCTCACGACCTGCGCCGAACAGCATCAGCGCCGGGCTCATGTGCAGTTTGGGATTGTCGAATTTGGGAATCGGCGAGGGGTCCATCACGTAACGATCGTTCACGGTCACCGGGTAGGCGTAGGCCGTGGCGATGTGGCCGAAGGTGGCGATGTCCTCGTAGAGTTTGACGTGCATCACCCCGTAGTCATTGAGCGCATGCATGGTCCGGGTCTCGGTTTCCAACGGCTCGATAAAGCGCAGTGGCTCGGGGTTGGGCACCTGGTAGACCATGATCTGATCGGCGCTCAAGGGCATTTCCGGGATGCGATGACGGGTCTGGATGATGGTCGCCGCCCCCGTACGTTCGGTGGTGGCGACCCCCGCAGTACGGGCGAAAAAGCGCCGAATCGATACCGCATTGGTGGTGTCGTCCGCGCCCTGGTCGGTCACCTTGAGCACGTCATCGGCGCCGAGGATCGCCGCTGTCAGTTGCATGCCGCCAGTGCCCCAGCCATAGGGCAAGGGCATTTCCCGGCCGCCGAATGGCACTTGATAACCCGGGATCGCCACGGCCTTGAGCAAGCCGCGCCGGATCATGCGTTTGGTCTGTTCGTCCAGGTAGGCAAAGTTGTAGGCCTCGTCGCGCTCGGGGCGCGGTTGCGTGGCGGCGTTCATTGGCTGTGCTCCTTGAAGGGCGTGCGCAGTTTGCGGATCAGCTCGAGTTCGGACTGGAAGTCGACGTAGTGCGGCAGCTTGAGGTGCGAAACAAAACCGGCCGCCTCGACGTTGTCGCAGTGGGCCAGGACGAACTCCTCCTGCTGCGCCGGCGACTGGATCTCTTCGGCGTACTCCTCGGCGCGCAGCGAGCGGTCGACCAGCGCCATGCCCATGGCCTTGCGCTCGGCATGCCCGAACGCCAGGCCGTAACCGCGGGTGAACTGCGCCGGCTCGCTGGCTGAGCCGACGAACTGGTTGACCATCTCGCACTCGGTGATTTCGATGGCACCGATGGCGATCGGGAAGCCCAGTTCTTCAGGCTCGATCCACACCTCGACTTCACCGACGCGAATTTCTCCGGCAAACGGGTGATTGCGGCCATAGCCGCGCTGGGTCGAATAACCCAGCGCCAACAGGAAGCCCTCATCGCCACGGGCCAGCGCCTGCAAGCGTTGTGCGCGGCTGGCCGGGTATTCCAGCGGCTGGCGAGTGATGTCGGCAATGGCCGCGCCGCTGTCGATTTCTTCCTTGATCAAACCTTCGCGGGCCAGCAGGCCCAAGACTCGCGGGCAGGGTTGCAGCGCGGTGTTTTCCTGCGTCTGCGGGCCGGGAAATTCGCCTTCGGCGAGCAAACTGAAATCCAGCAGGCGATGGGTGTAATCGAAGGTCGGGCCGAGCAGTTGACCGCCCGGTACGTCCTTGAAGGTGGCGGACAGACGTCGCGTCAGCAGCATGTCCGCGGTGTCGATCGGCAGGCTGGCGGCAAAGCGCGGCAAGGTGGTGCGGTAGGCGCGCAGCAGGAAGATCGCTTCGACCAGATCGCCCGCCGCCTGCTTGATCGCCAGCGCTGCCAGTTGTTCGTCATACAGCGAGCCCTCGGTCATGACGCGCGCGACCGCCAGGGGTAACTGCTGACGGATCTGTTCCACCGCGAGTTCGGCCACCGAGGTGTCGCCGCGACGTTTTTTCGCCAGCGCTTTATGGGCATTGTCGATGGCCTGCTCGCCACCTTTGACGGCTACGTACATCAGGCACCTCCCGCGAACGCGACCTGGGTGCTGCGCGGCAGGCCCAGCAAGCGATCACCTGCGACGAAGAACATGTCGATACCGCGCGGGAAGTCATTGCGCGCTTCACGCTCCTGCCAGAAATCTCCCGCCAGGGGCAGCGCCACCTGGTTTTCACGCTGGATACCCGGGCCGCGCCAGGTCAACGGACGTCCACCTTCGAGTGCCGCCAGTTGCACCAGCAGCGTGCAGGACTGATCGGGGTAGCGATCGTTGCCCAGATCGAAGCCGCTCAGATCGTGCAGCTGGCTGTCGTCCAGCAGCGCGAAGCGGGCGTTCTGCCGGTCGCTGACGATGGGACAGCCGCAGTGGAAGGTCAGGTTGGCGCGAATCGCCTGGGTGTCGAAGGTCGGGGCGAGCCACAGTGGTGTGTCGACATCCAGCAGCGCCAGGCACAACGCATGGCTGGCGGGGGCCAGGCCGTGCAGGTGCGGCGGCAACTGCGCGGGCGCCAGCTGCTGGGCAACGCCGGGGCCGGCGAGCGCCTTGAGCGCGGCGCGAAAACTGCGCTGGGCGTCGAGCACAGGGTCGGCGAATGCGGGCTGTAAAAGAGTGGCAGTCATCAGTTTTCTCCTCTGACCAGGGTGAAGAACTCCACTTTGGTCGCTGCGGTTTCGGCTTCTTGCCGGGCTCGGCGCGCGGCGTGAGCCTGCGCCAGGGGTTCGATCAACGCGCTTATCCAGTGCGCCTGTTGCGGGCCTTGCAGGTGCGCATCGGCCAGCGCGGCGAGCTCGGCGCGGGCCTTGTCGCGGCCGGCCAGGTAGCTGTAGCCGGTGCGCCCGTCGGCCAGGCGGACCACGCAGCGCGTCACGCTCATCTCGCCGAGGTTGAACGGCGCGCCAGTGCCGCCCATGCGTCCACGGACCAGGGTCATGCCGATCTCCGGGGCGCGGATCAACTGGTACTCGGCATCGCGCAGGGCCGGCTCGTGGGCGCTGAAATCGAATCGCCGAGCGCGGGCCAGGACGCCGATCCAGTGTTGACGCAGGCTGTGCTCGGCGGTGTTTGGCGGGGTAACGGATGAGGCTGGCATCAGAGGCATCTCCATCATGTGACGACCTGGTACTGGAAGCGGTCGCAGCGGCTGGTGGACTGCGCAAGCTCCACTGGACGCCCGCTCGCATCACGGGAAAGGGTGAGGACGGTGAGGGCCGGAAGATGACGCGGCATCAGCAGGACGCTGGCCTCTTCCCGGCTGGGCAAACGGGCGCCGATCAGGCTGAAGGTGCGGGTCAAGGGCAACGCCCGCGCCGCCAGAAACTGGCGCACCGAGCCGCCCTGATAGTCGGCCAGCAGGTCGGCGCGGCTGGCGCAGTAGCGATGGCGGATCAAGCTCACGGGCTGGCCGTCGAGACGCCGCAAGGTTTGCAGTTCGATCAACGGCGCATGCTCGGGCAGGCCCAGATGCGCGGCCTCTTCACGGGTCGCTACACAGGCGCGCCGCTGCAGCAGGATGGCTTCGACGCCAAGGCCCTGGGCCGACAGCGACTGGCTGTAGGCGCTTTCGGCGGCCACCGGATAGATCAGCGGGCGGCCCAGTACCTGGGTGCCCTTGCCTTGGCGACGCAACAGGCTGCCCTCGCGCACCAGCTCGTCGATCGCCCGGCGCACGGTGTGACGGTTGACCGCAAAGCGCGCCGCCAGCTGGATTTCCGCCGGCAGGTACTGGCCGGCGCTGAAGGAGCTCAATTCGCTGCGCAGGGTGTCCGCCAGCGCTTGGTACATGGGTTCTTGTCTAGACAACTGCATGGCTGAAAACAGGGTTCGCACCCTCTCCTGTCGGTTGATCGCTAGATGGACTGCTTGCGCAGGCGTTGCGAAACAATGTCGATGACGCTCACCACCAGGATGATCATCAGCAACACCGCGCAGGTTTGAACGAACTCGAAGGCGCGGATGTTCTCCCAGAGGATCACGCCGATACCGCCAGCGCCGACCATCCCCACCACCGTGGCCGAGCGCACGTTGGACTCGAAGCGATACAGCGCGTAGGAAATCCACAGCGGCATGACTTGCGGGATGACCCCGTAGATCACTTCCTGCAGGGCGCTGGCGCCGGTGGCGCGCACACCCTCGACCGGGCCCGGATCGATGGCTTCCACCGCTTCGGCGAACAGCTTGGCAAGCACCCCGGTGGTGCTTATCCACAGCGCCAGCACCCCGGCGAAAGGCCCCAGCCCGACGGCAACCACGAACAGCATCGCGAACACCATTTCGTTGATCGAGCGAAAGGCATCCATGACCCGGCGCAGCGGCTGGTGAATCCACCAGGGGGTGATGTTGTCGGCGCACAGCACACCCAGCGGCACCGAACAGACGATGGCGAGCAAGGTGCCCCACAACGCGATGTGCACGGTGACGATCATTTCCTTGAGGTACGAACGCCATTCGTGGAAGTCCGGCGGAAAGAAGTCGGCGGCGAAGGTCGCCATGTTCCCCGAGTCGCGGTACAGCGCGATCGGGTTCATTTCGGCGCCGTGCCAGGCCCAGGCCATCATGGCGACGAACAGGCCCCAGCCCAGGTAGCGGCTCCAGGAGCGAGTGCCGACCGCTTCAGCGTATGCAGCATGCGTAGTCATGGACGTTCCCGTTTGCAGATCGAGGAGGAGAAGAGGCGCGGCGCCGTGGCACCGCGCAGCCGTGTCAGCCCGCTTTGGCGTTGCCTTGCTTGTCCAGCTCGGAGATGCGGTCCTGCAGTTTGGTCAGGCCGTCATCGATGGCTTTGAGGCGGCTGGACTTCTCGTTGGCATCGAGCGTCGTGCTGGCGCTGACTTCGGACTTCTGCTTGAACAGCTCCAGTTGGCGGATGGTCAGCAACTGGTCGTCAGAGGACTTGAGGAACTTGCCCATCTGCATGTTCTTCAGCACGGCCTTTTCGGCATCGGTATCGCCATAGGTGGTGAAGAATTCGCGGATCTTGTTCTTGTCGTCATCCGACAGCGACTTGCGCCACACCATCGGGTCGGCCGGGATGATCGGCGATTTCCAGATCACCTTGAGCTGCGCGGCCTTGTCGGGCTGGGTCACGGCCAGGCGGTCCCAGCTTTCGGTATTGAAGGTGGCGACATCGAGCTGGCCCTTGGCGACGCTCAGGGCGTTGACTTCGTGGCTGGAGTTGAGGGTGCGCTTGAACGCGGTGGCGGCGTCGACGTTGTTCTTGGCGAACACGTAGTAACCGGGCACCAGGTAACCGGATGTCGAGTTCGGATCACCGTTGCCGAAGGTCAGCTCCTTGGCGTGCTTGAGCATGTCGTCGACCGAATTGATCGGGCTGTCCTTGCGCGCGATGATCAGGCTCCAGTAACCCGGCGCGCCATTGGCGGCGGCGGTCTGGGCGAAGATCTCGCCGCCGGAACGGTCTACGGCCTCCATGGCCGCCTTGTTGCCCAGCCAGGCCACATCGACCTTGTTGAAGCGCATGCCCTGGATCAGCCCGGCATAGTCGGAAGCGAAGGTGGCATTGACTTTGAGGCCGGTCTTTCTCGACATGTCGTCAATGAACGGCTGCCAGATGCTTTTCAGGTTTTGTGAGGACTCGGTGGACATGATGCCGAAGTTGATGACCTTGTCGTCGGCTTGCGCGGTACCCAGCAAACAGCTGGCGAGCAAGGCGACAGAGGCGAACGCGCGACCGATACGGTTGAACATTGAGTGCTCCTGAATCCAAGGATGAGAGAGGTGCGTAAGGCTGGCGCAATCAGGCCTGGGCCAGTGCCAGCCGCGGCGGTATGCCTGGGTTGCGAGCCTGATCGGCGAGTATCAGGCGGGTCTCGACGTCGGCGCCGTAAAGCTCGTTGAGAAAGTCGTTGCCAAGCGCGTCGCCCCTGCCGTCGTAATGAATGCGCCCGCCCTTGAGGGCCACGGCACGCGGGCAATAGCGCGCGGCGTAATCGACTTGATGCAGGGTCACGACCACGGTCTTGCCGTCGCGGCGATTGATGTCGGCGAGGATTTCCATGACGTTGCGTGCCGACTCCGGATCGAGGGAGGCGATGGGTTCGTCCGCCAGGATCACTTCGGCCCGTTGGGTCAGCACCCGGGCGATCGCCACCCGCTGTTGCTGCCCGCCAGACAGGGTCGAGGCCCGTTGCTGGGCCAGATCGGCCAGGCCGACGCGGGCCAGGGATTCCATCGCGCGGCGTTTTTCCTCGGCGTTGAACAGCCCGAGGTTGCCACGCCAGCGCGGCATGCGCCCCAGGCACCCGAGCAGCACGTTGTCCATGACGCTGAGGCGGTTGACCAGGTTGAACTGCTGGAAGATGTAGCCGATGTCGGCACGCAGACGGCGTACTTTGCTGTTCAGGCGCCCGCACACTTGCACGTCGCGCCCCAGTACCTGAACCGTGCCGCCATTGCCGCGATCACAGCAAGCGAGACCCGCCAGGTGACGCAACAGGGTGGATTTACCGGAGCCCGAGGCGCCGATCAGCGCGACCATTTCCCCGGGTTGTATAGACAATTGGAGGTCGACCAGAGCGGTCTTGCGGGCGAAGGTCTTGTTCAAACGGTCGACATGAATGGCTGCGTTCATGGGCTTCTCTGTCTTGTGGTCTGGAGTCTTGCCGCGGCGAATCGCCGGTCTGCACAACCCGTCCATGGCGGGGTGCGGTGCGAGTGACCTTAGAGCGAGCGTGTGGCAGTCCGATGACCCGCAGATGAACGCGAGATAACAGTTTTTTGACGTTTTAGCGGGGATTTTGCAGCTATATGGGGGACATCTGCGGTGAATGGGGTGACTCAGAAGGTTTGTGGACTAGACAAGTCAGTCACGGCGTGGCAGCCGGGTGAGGAGATCCAGTGGAGACTTATCTGACACACGGCGCACTTTTTTGTGGGCCTGCGCCGGTCAGGACTGCGACAGGATGCAATCCAGCAATCCGGGAAACCGCAGATTGAGCTCTTCATGGCGCAGCGAGTTCATGTGCGTAGTGCCGACGTTGCGGGTCTGCACCAGCCCCGCATCGCGCAAGACCCGAAAATGATGAGACACGCTGGATTTCGGCCGTCCGCCGTCCAACTCGCCGCAAGACGCCTCCGGCACCGCCGCCAGGCAGCGGACGATTTCCATGCGCACAGGATCACTTAGAGCGTACAGCAGACGCTCGAGGACGAAGTCGCAAGGCAGGGGATGTTTGGGAGTGCGCATGGTCGGATGATAGCGAGGGCCTTCAATTAAAGCCATATTTCGAATACTATCGAACAAGCGAATCAAAACCTGTCTGGAGTTTTCCCATGTCCGCACTGTTCGAGCCCTTCACCCTGAAGGACGTCACCCTACGCAATCGCATCGCGATTCCGCCGATGTGCCAATACATGGCCGACAACGGTGTGATCAACGATTGGCACCATGTCCACCTCGCCGGCCTGGCACGCGGCGGCGCGGGCCTGGTGGTGGTCGAAGCGACCGCCGTGTCCCCTGAAGGCCGGATCACTCCGGGCTGCGCCGGTATCTGGAACGACGAACAGGCCCAGGCGTTCGTGCCCGTGGTCAAAGCGATCAAGGCTGCGGGCTCCGTTCCGGGCATCCAGATCGCCCACGCTGGCCGCAAAGCCAGCGCCAATCGTCCTTGGGAAGGTGACGACCACATTGCTGAAAACGATCCTCGCGGCTGGCAGACCATCGCCCCCTCCCCGATCGCGTTCGGCGCCAACCTGCCGAAAGTGCCGCAGGAGATGACCCTGGACGACATCGCTCGCGTGCGCCAGGACTTCGTCGATGCCGCCCGCCGCGCCCGTGACGCCGGTTTTGAATGGATCGAACTGCACTTTGCTCACGGCTACCTGGGCCAGAGCTTCTTCTCGGAGCACTCGAACCAGCGTACCGACGCATACGGCGGCAGCTTTGAAAACCGCAGCCGCTTCCTGCTCGAAACCCTCGCGGCCGTGCGTGAAGTGTGGCCGGAGAACCTGCCCCTGACCGCGCGTTTCGGCGTACTCGAGTACGACGGGCGTGATGAGCAGACCTTGAGCGAATCGATTGAACTGGCACGACGCTTCAAGGCCAGTGGCCTGGATTTGCTCAGCGTGAGCGTCGGCTTCACCATCCCCGAAACCAATATTCCCTGGGGCCCGGCGTTCATGGGGCCGGTCGCCGAGCGCGTGCGGCGCGAAGCAGGTCTGCCGGTGACCTCGGCCTGGGGCTTCGGGACGCCGCAGCTGGCGCACGAAGCAATCGAAGCCGGGCACCTGGACCTGGTGTCGGTTGGCCGCGCGCATCTGGCTGATCCGCACTGGCCATATTTTGCCGCGAAGGAGCTCGGGGTGGACAAGGCCTCGTGGACGCTGCCAGCGCCTTATGCGCACTGGCTTGAGCGTTATCGCTAAGAGTGAACGAAAAATGCCGCGTTGATCGCGGCATTTTTTTCTGTGCTGCAATGGCATCGCCTCTCGGCCGTTGCCTGCGGAAACATTTCCCTCATGACCGTTGCTGCCTTTTGCCCTATCGTCCTCACCTCTGACAATTGTCCTGTAGGGGGATGTGTGGAAAACAGCATCGAAGAGCACCGTACCGAGATCGACGCGCCCGAACATATGCATCTACCTGTTACGAGGATTGAGCTGGTACGCCTGCTGCAACCCCTACGGGAGATCGCCATTCCCATGTTTCAAGCCGCCATGAGCTCGCTTGTCATTCTCGCCAACGAGTCCAAAGTTCAGAGCAATAGTGATCAGGCACGCAAGAGCTTTGCCGAAATGGAACCGATCCTCACCTTCATCGAACAATTCGACGAGCAGATGCGGTTGTTGGTGGAAGGCCAGCCTGATCGACCTGATGCCGCGCAATCATGAACAGGCTCATTACCTTGTCGGCCGCCATGCTCCTGCCGGGTTGCGGAACAATAGACACCGTATTCCGAGAGGACGCATTCACCAGCCAACGGCTCGCTGACTATCGATCAGACTGCGATTCGATCCCGCGCGTTTACAGTGGCGTCGTTTTTGATTTCTGCTCCCTAGTTGGAGGACCCCATAAATCCCTTGGTCCAGGGTTTCACACTTCGGCGTTCCGGGACCCGGTCAGCGTGCTAGTCGACATGGCGCTTTCAGGCATAGCCGATACGCTCGTGCTGCCCTATACGATTTTTGCGCAAGGGACGAAAGGCAATATTCCAAAATCCCGTATTGATTGACGGTGGGGCGTTGCCGCTGACCGCATGCAATGCTGCGGTCATAGCTACGACTCCAACTACGCGGCATAAAACTCTGATGCCATGGACTTTCACTACGCGACCGATGGCGTTCTCGTTTCGCCATCCGGTCCTTGGGTACGAGGCCGGAAGGCGTTGCACGACTATTTCGGCGACCGTTTCAATTCAGCAGCGCAAGGTCAACACATCACTATCAGAGAAGTACACGTCACAGGCACCGGCGGTTATTCCATCGCCAATTTCTCGGTATATGTGCCGGGCACAAATGGCGCGCTGCACCTAGCGAGCGGCAGGCTGGTCGCAATCTACCAACATGACGCCAATGGCGGGTATTTGAGTCTGGTTGAACCTTGCGTGCCCGCGGGCAAACACGGCTGAGTCATCAGGATCCAGGGCTGAGTGATAGAATCGCCGCCTCACTTTTCAGGAACATCCGCCATGCGAGGCTTTGGCTTTATTCTCACCGTCGTCGGCGTTATCGCCTTGATCGCGTCTTACATGATGGATACCACCCTGGCCACGGCCGATGGTGCCCGTATCAGCAACGTCGCGCTCATGGCGGATCGGCAGCTCTATCTGATGATTGCCGGGATCGTCACGGTCGCCGGAGTACTGATGGTTCTGTTTACGGGTAAGAACTTGTCGGGCAAAGGCGATAACGATGGTAAATGAGCCGGGAGACTCCTTGATTGTGGTCCAAGAGCCTGTCAACCATTGAGTTGAGCGGCATCCTCGACTTGCCGAGGCTCGACTGCAACCGCCGGGTCGACCACCGCTTGATTGGTTATCCCGAACGGCACATGCACCGATGGAGCTACCGCACTGGCAGACTTGAGATGGCCTGACTGGTCATCGAAGAAAATGTGCGGTTTCAGCACGCCCAGCACTCTGCCCTTCTCGATCCCACCGAGGAAAAACGCGTCGTTGGCCATCACGCCCCAGCTTTTCAGCGTGTTCAGGGCGCGCTCATGGGACGGCGCATTGCGCGCCGTGACGATCGAGACGCGGATCCGGTTCTTGTAGTCGGGATTACTTTTCTTATGCGCCTCCTCGACAGACTGAATCCTGGCAATCCGCACCATGAACTCTTTCAGCGGCCCAGGATGATGGGGCTGCATCACATTCTTGACTTCATGGGCGTGGAATTCAGTCAGGCCGGCGGTCTGCATGACGGCTTCCGATTCATCCCCTGCCAGTACGCCGTCGAAGTCGAAGGCAATCCGCAGCGTTTGATCGGTTTCGTCATCATCGAACCTGGACTCGAGCATCTGCCCGGCCGGATGCCCGGCCTTGATGGCGGACTCCACATCAGCTTTGTCGCCTGACAGAAACAACGCGATGTTGAGTGCCGGTATATATTCGTACGGTGATTTGCCTTGCATGAAAATGGCCCGAGTCATGGGCAGGCCGTAATGCTCGATGGTCTTCATGACCCGCAGGCCGGTATCAGGATCATTCTTGGACAGCAGCACGACCTCTACCAACGGATCGGCAGGGTCGATCGAAAGGTCATTGAGCGACAACAGGCGCTTGATGAAGGGGTAAGCGATGCCCTTGGGCAGCGGATTGTTCAGATTCGTTTCCTGGAACTTGCGGTACTTTTCCTCGCCTTCACTTTTGAAGATAGCGTCGGACTCCAGCAGATCGAACACGGCACTGGAGGCGACGCCGATTACCAGGCGGCCATCTAACTCATAAGGCATATAGCTGTCTCCAAAAAACGTCGGATGTGGCCACCTTATCACGCCGGACTGTAGCCTCTGCCAATGGCCTCACCCATTGGCGGCGCCTGCGAGTACAAAGCCCTTTTTTCGCGGTAGCGCCACCCTTCCCAGCGGCTCTAGCTGTAACCCTGCGCGCGGCTATACTAACTGTCACAGCCGAGGAGCCAACCATGCCTGACCCGCGATACCTCACGTGGAACGATAAGTGGATCATTACTCACGACATGATCAACTGCTCTGAATGCCATGCCGCCCAGTTCATGGTGCACAGAAGCCTTGCCTTCGTGCATGCGGCTGGGTGTTCACGCGAAGGCGTCGGGCAATATCCGTATCTTGAGCTGCTGGCCATACTCACGGCGATGCAGAGTGAGGTGGCCGAGCAGCTCGTCAGTCATCCGCCTTCGCCAGACTGACGATCGCCAGGAGCTGATTTTTCGACGCAAAAAAGCCCAGTCGTTGCCGACTGGGCTTTTCAGAATAAATGGTCGGGACGGAGTGATTCGAACACTCGACCCCTTGCACCCCATGCAAGTGCGCTACCGGGCTGCGCTACGCCCCGACCGAGCGTAACTCTTACAATCAAGCCCTGAAACCTCAGCTTCAAAGCCGCTCCCAAACCACTGAAAGCGCGAAAAATATACCTTAACCATTTGAAATATGGAAGGATTTTTTCCGGATTTATTTTTTCAGCACCGACAGCACATCTTCGAGTTCCGAGATGGTCTGGCGGATCAGCTGCTTGTACTGATTATTGTCGTCCTTGGCCTCATCCCCCGACAGTCGCAGACGCGCGCCGCCGATGGTGAAACCCTGTTCGTACAACAACGCACGGATCTGACGGATCATCAGCACATCCTGGCGCTGATAATACCGGCGATTGCCGCGACGCTTGACCGGGTTGAGCTGAGGAAATTCCTGCTCCCAGTACCGCAATACGTGGGGTTTGACCGCGCACAAGTCGCTGACTTCACCAATGGTGAAGTAGCGCTTGCCAGGAATTGGCGGGAGCTCGTCGTTATGACTTGGTTCCAGCATATGCCTCAACTCGGGCCTTCAACTTCTGCCCTGGACGAAAGGTGACCACACGGCGAGCCGTGATCGGGATTTCTTCTCCCGTTTTTGGATTGCGGCCAGGCCGCTGGCGTTTGTCGCGCAAGTCGAAATTGCCGAAACCGGACAATTTGACCTGCTCGTTGTCTTCAAGTGCGTGCCTGATTTCTTCAAAAAACAGTTCGACCAATTCCTTGGCCTCCCGTTTATTCAGGCCCAGCTCTTCATAAAGACGTTCCGCCATTTCAGCTTTCGTCAGAGCCCCCATGCGCTACTTCCTTAACGTGGCGTTCAACCTTTGTTCGAGCGAGGTGAGGATGTCTTGCGTCGTGGAGTTCACCTCATCGTCATTAAGAGTGCGCGATGGATGCTGCCAGGTCAAGCCAACTGCAAGGCTTTTTCTATGCGGATCAATACCTTTACCCTGGTAGACGTCAAACAGCCTGAGGTCTGTCAGCCATTCACCGGCCTTTTCGCGGATCACGTCCAGTACCTCACTGGCTGGCACATCGCGATCAGCTACCAACGCCAGGTCGCGACGCACTTCCGGGAAGCGCGAAAGTTCGCGGAATTTCGGCAGACGGCCTACGGCCACCTCGGCCAATACCACTTCGAACAGGAAGACTGGGCGATCCAGCCCCAGGCTCTTCACCAACTCGGGGTGCAGCGCGCCCAGGTAGCCGACTTCGCGACCGTCACGTTCGATGCGGGCCGTTTGGCCAGGATGCAGCGCTGGATGCTTGCCCGGTGTGAAGGTGAAATCGTCCAGTGCGCCAGCAAAGCCGAGTACCGCCTCAAGATCCGCCTTGACGTCGAAGAAGTCGATGCCATCACGACCTTGCGCCCAGCCTTCTGGCAGACGCGATCCGCAGACCACACCGGCGAGCATCGGCTCTTGTTTGAGGCCTTCCAATTGACCGACGAATCGCAGGCCGCTTTCGAACAGCCGGACACGGTCCTGCTGACGATTGAGGTTGTGCTGCAGCGCCTTGACCAGACCCGGCCACAGCGACGAGCGCATGGCCGCCATGTCGGCAGAGATCGGGTTTGCCAGCAACAGCGGCTCGACGCCTGGATTGAACAGCTCGAACCACTTTGGATCGATGAAGCTGTAGGTGATCGCTTCCTGATAGCCGCGAGCAACCAGCAGCCGGCGCAACAGAGGCAGGTCGCCAGCAGCTTCGGCCTTGGCTTGCGGCGCCAGACGCGCTTGCGGGTAACGGACCGGCAAGTGGTTATAGCCGTGCAGACGGGCCAATTCCTCGATCAAGTCGACTTCCAGGCTGATGTCGAAACGATGACTTGGCACACCCACCAGCCATTGACCTTCACCTTGAGCGGCAAGGGTCAAGCCCAGGCCAGTCAGGTGGCGCTGGATATCCGCAGCCGGGAACTCCATGCCCAGCATCTGGCTGACGCGCTCGGCGCGCAGTAACACGGGCTCGACCTTTGGCAGATGGCTTTCGCTGACCACCTCAGTGACCGGGCCAGGCTCGCCACCGGTGATTTCCAGCAGCAGGCCAGTGGCCCGCTCCATGGCTTCACGTGCCAGCTGCGAGTCGACGCCGCGCTCGAAACGATGGGAAGCGTCGGTATGCAGACCGTACGAACGGGCCTTTCCGGCAACGGAAATCGGCTCGAAGAAGGCGCATTCGAGGAAGATGTCCCGGGTCTTGCCGGAGGTCCCGCTGTGCTCACCGCCCATGACCCCGGCGATGCCCAGGGCACGACTGTGGTCGGCGATGACCAGAGTGTCGCTGCGCAGGGTCACTTCCTGACCGTCGAGCAATACCAGTTTCTCGCCCTCTTCGGCCATCCGCACACGAATGCCACCGTCGATTTCGGCGAGGTCATAGGCGTGCATCGGCTGGCCGAGTTCGAGCATCACGTAGTTGGTGATGTCGACCGCAGCGTCGATGCTGCGCACATCGCTGCGACGCAGGCGTTCGACCATCCACAGCGGCGTTGGCTTGGCCAGGTCGACGTTACGGATCACACGACCGAGAAAACGCGGGCACGCCGCAGGCGCCAGCACTTCGATCGAACGAACTTCGTCGCTGACCGGAGCGACAGGGGCAACCACCGGACGAGTGACGGGGGCGTTGTACAGTGCGCCGACTTCACGCGCCAGACCCGCCAGGGACAAGCAATCGCCGCGGTTCGGAGTCAGATCGACCTCGATGCTGGCATCGTCAAGCTGCAGATATACACGGAAATCTTCGCCTACCGGCGCATCGTCCGGCAGCTCCATCAGGCCGTCATTGCCCTCGCCCACTTGCAGCTCGGACTGCGAGCAGAGCATGCCGTTGGACTCGACGCCGCGCAGCTTGGCCTTCTTGATCTTGAAGTCACCTGGCAGTTCGGCGCCGATCTTGGCGAACGGGATTTTCAGGCCTGGGCGCACATTGGGCGCTCCGCACACGACCTGAAACGTCTCGGTGCCATCGCTGACCTGGCACACACGCAGTTTATCGGCATCGGGGTGCTGCTCGGTGGCCAGTACTTCGCCCACTACCACACCGCTGAATACGCCCGCGGCCGGGGTCACGCTGTCGACCTCCAAGCCGGCCATGGACAGACGCGCCACCAACTCGTCCCGGGATACTTGCGGGCTTACCCAGCCACGCAGCCATTGTTCACTGAATTTCATCCTGCTCTCCTGAAAGATTCGTTACGGCTAGCGAAATTGCGCGAGGAACCGCAAGTCGTTGTCGAAGAACAGGCGCAAGTCATTGACGCCGTAACGCAGCATGGCCAGCCGTTCGGCGCCCATACCGAAAGCGAACCCCTGGAACTCTTCAGGGTCGATACCGGACATGCGCAGCACGTTCGGGTGCACCATGCCGCAGCCCATGACTTCGAGCCATCCGGTCTGCTTGCAGACACGGCAGCCTTTGCCACTGCACATCACGCACTGGATATCGACTTCAGCCGAAGGCTCGGTGAAGGGGAAGAAGGACGGACGGAAACGCACCGCCAGTTCCTTTTCGAAGAATACCCGCAGGAATTCCTCGATGGTGCCTTTCAAGTCCGCGAAGTTGATATCACGGTCGATCAGCAGCCCCTCGACCTGATGGAACATCGGCGAGTGGGTAATATCCGAATCGCAACGGTACACACGACCTGGGCATACGACCCGGATCGGTGGCTTCTGCGACTCCATGGTCCGCGCCTGCACCGGTGAGGTGTGGGTACGCAGCAACATGTTGGCATTGAAATAGAAGGTGTCATGCATCGCACGGGCCGGATGATGGCCTGGGATGTTGAGCGCTTCGAAGTTGTGGTAGTCGTCTTCGACCTCAGGGCCTTCGGCGATGCCGTAGCCGATGTGGGTGAAGAACTGCTCGATACGCTCGAGGGTACGGGTCACCGGATGCAGACCACCGGAGGTCTGGCCGCGGCCCGGCAGGGTCACGTCGATCTGCTCGGCAGCGAGCTTGGCGCTCAGCTCGGCTTCTTCGAACGCTGCCTTGCGTGCGTTGAGGACTTCTGTGACACGTTCCTTGGCGTCGTTGATCAGCGCGCCGACTTTCGGACGCTCATCTGCTGGCAGGTTGCCCAAGGTCTTCATCACCTGAGTCAGCTCGCCTTTCTTGCCAAGGAATTGAACCCGGATCTGCTCCAGGGCATTGATGTCTTCAGCGTGTTGCACGGCCTCCAGAGCTTGAGAGACCAGCGCATCCAGGTTTTCCATGTACAGACTCCAGATACAAAATAGGGGAAGAGCTTAAGGCTCTTCCCCTATTTATGACGTTTAACACCGTCGAGCGCCGAAACGCTCGCCAGTGATTGTCGTGGGTACTTAGGCCAAGGTGGCTTTAGCTTTCTCGACAATCGCAGCAAACGCCGCTTTTTCGTTCACAGCCAGATCAGCCAGAACCTTGCGGTCGATCTCGATGGAAGCTTTTTTCAGGCCAGCGATGAAACGGCTGTAGGACAGACCGTTAACACGAGCACCAGCGTTGATACGAGCGATCCACAGAGCGCGGAACTGACGTTTTTTCTGACGACGGTCGCGGTAGGCGTATTGGCCTGCCTTGATGACCGCTTGCTTGGCTACACGGAATACGCGCGAGCGAGCGCCGTAGTAACCTTTAGCCAGTTTCAGAATCTTTTTGTGACGCTTACGGGCAATGACGCCACGCTTTACACGAGCCATGAGTAAATTCCTCTATTCTTAACCAAAAATTAACGAAGGCGCAGCATGCGCTCGACTTTTGCCACGTCGGACGGATGCAGCAGGCTGCTTCCGCGCAGTTGACGCTTACGCTTGGTCGACATTTTGGTCAGGATGTGGCTCTTGAAAGCGTGCTTGTGCTTGATGCCATTGGCGGTTTTCAAAAACCGCTTAGCTGCACCGCTTTTAGTCTTCATCTTTGGCATGTTCGGATACTCCGCATTCAGTTGATAAACATAACCGCAAGGCCTGCCGTGCCCTGGTGGTTATTTCTTTTTCTTGGGGGCGATGACCATGATCAGCTGGCGTCCTTCCATCTTCGGCATCTGTTCAACGGAACCATACTCCAGCAGGTCTTGCTCGACCCGCTTGAGCAGTTCCATGCCCAGTTCCTGATGCGCCATCTCACGACCGCGAAATCTCAAGGAAATCTTGGCCCTGTCCCCATCACTCAGGAAACGTACCAGGTTGCGAAGTTTTACCTGGTAATCCCCTTCCTCCGTCCCTGGACGAAACTTGATTTCTTTAACCTGAATCTGCTTCTGGTTTTTCTTCGCCGCGGCGATCTGCTTCTTTTTCTCGAAGATCGACTTGCCGTAGTCCATCACGCGACAGACAGGCGGTACCGCGTCGGCAGAAATCTCTACCAGATCCAGCTTCGCTTCTTCAGCGATACGAAGCGCTTCATCAATCGAGACGATGCCAATCTGCTCGCCGTCAGCGCCAATTAACCGAACCTCGCGTGCCGAGATATTCTCGTTGATCGGGGCCTTCGGTGCAGCTCGTTTATCTTGTCTCATTTCACGCTTAATAGTAATTACTCCGAATCTTGGCGACCACGCCGGGAAACCGCTTGTGCGAGGAACTCGGTGAATTGGGCGACGGGCATGGAGCCCAGGTCTGCGCCTTCACGGGTACGCACAGCGACAGTTTGCGTTTCTACTTCACGATCTCCGATGACCAGGAGATACGGAACCTTGAGCAAAGTATGCTCGCGGATTTTAAAGCCGATCTTTTCATTTCTCAAGTCAGACTTGGCACGAAAACCGCTTTCCGTCAGATTTTTTTCCACGGACAGGGCAAAATCGGCTTGTTTATCAGTGATATTCATGATCACTGCCTGAGTCGGCGCCAGCCAGGCCGGGAACGCGCCTTCGTAGTGTTCGATCAGGATACCGATGAAGCGCTCGAACGATCCGAGGATCGCGCGGTGCAGCATCACGGGATGCTTGCGGCTGTTGTCTTCGGACACGTATTCGGCGTCCAGACGGATCGGCAGGTTGAAATCGAGCTGCAGTGTACCGCACTGCCACACCCGGCCGAGACAATCCTTCAACGAAAATTCGATTTTCGGGCCATAGAAGGCACCCTCGCCCGGCTGCAGGTCGTACGGCAGTCCGGCGTGGTCCAGCGCTGCGGCCAACGCCGACTCCGCGCGATCCCACAATTCGTCGGAACCGACGCGCTTTTCTGGGCGAGTCGAGAGCTTGAGCTGGATGTCCTTGAAGCCGAAATCGGCATACACATCCATGGTCAGCTTGATGAACGCCGCCGATTCGGACTGCATCTGCTCTTCGGTGCAGAAGATGTGGGCGTCGTCCTGGACGAAGCCACGCACCCGCATGATGCCGTGCAGCGCGCCCGAGGGCTCGTTGCGATGACAGGCACCGAACTCGGCCAGACGCATCGGCAGCTCGCGGTAACTCTTCAGGCCCTGGTTGAACACCTGCACGTGGCACGGGCAGTTCATCGGCTTGATGGCGTAGTCGCGGCTCTCGGACTCGGTAGTGAACATGTTTTCGGCATAGTTGGCCCAGTGCCCAGAGCGCTCCCACAGGCTGCGATCAACCACTTGCGGCGTCTTGATCTCGAGGTAGCCGTTTTCACGCTGCACCTTGCGCATGTACTGCTCGAGTACCTGATACAGGGTCCAGCCGTGGGGATGCCAGAACACCATGCCCGGCGCTTCTTCCTGGAGATGGAAAAGGTTCAGGCGCTTGCCCAGCTTGCGGTGATCGCGTTTTTCGGCTTCTTCGATGCGCTGGATGTACGCGGCCAATTGCTTCTTGTCCGCCCAGGCAGTGCCGTAGACACGCTGCAGCTGTTCATTCTTGGCGTCGCCGCGCCAATAGGCGCCGGACAACTTGGTCAGCTTGAACGACTTAAGGAAGCGCGTGTTCGGCACGTGCGGACCGCGGCACATGTCGACGTATTCTTCATGGTAGTAAAGGCCCATGCTCTGCTCGTCGGGCATGTCCTCGACCAGACGCAGCTTGTAGTCTTCGCCGCGAGCCTTGAACACCTCGATGACTTCGGCGCGCGGGGTGACCTTCTTGATCACGTCGTAATCGTGATCGATCAGCTCGCGCATGCGGGTTTCGATAGCGGCCATGTCGTCAGGGGTGAAGGGACGCTCGAAGGCGATATCGTAATAGAAGCCTTCTTCGATGACCGGGCCGATGACCATCTTGGCGGTCGGGTACAGCTGCTTGACCGCATGGCCGACCAGGTGAGCGCAAGAGTGGCGAATGATCTCCAGCCCCTCCTGGTCCTTCGGCGTAATGATCTGCAGGCTGGCGTCGCCCTGGATCAGATCGCTGGCATCGACCAGCTTGCCGTCGACCTTGCCGGCAACGGTGGCCTTGGCCAGACCGGCACCAATGGAAGCGGCAACGTCTGCAACAGACACTGCGTGGTCGAACGAACGCTGACTACCGTCGGGAAGAGTAATGGTGGGCATGGCGCCTCCTCTCCTAGTGGTGACCCCTACCAAAGGTCACGTGGGTTGGGATGAGCCAGTACAAGATCCGAACCGGGCCTTCTTGATGGTCGACGCCTGCCTCACAGTGGCAGTTGTCGCCAGGCCCAAAGAGTACGAACCAGAGTGACTGGATGGTGCAAAAAAGGGTTAAGCCCGCAATGGAACGGTGCCTTGCGGCGCCCTGAAGCGTTGCGGGAGGCCATCCTAGCATAGATATCTGCACGGATCGCGCCGCGCTGTCGTTGCAAGGCGCCACAACGGTGCAAAAAGCAGCCCCACGGTGAACTTGCGCGCCCTTGCCCGGTTCTGATGTGCTGAGTTATCCGCATCATCCTTACCGAGAACAAGGAGCAAGTCGCATGCGTCTTCAGTCCCTCATCACTTTGACCGCCCTCGCCGCCATTCTGCCGTTCGCCAGCGCCCAGGCGGGTACCTGGCCTGCGGGCACCAAGGACACCTTTCTGCAGCAGTGTGAATCTACCGCCGGCCAGCATGTGTCCGCTGCGATCGCCAAGCAGCATTGCACCTGTAGCGCCGATGCCATCGCCAAGAAACTCAGTGACGCCGACATCAAGGCACTGACCGGGTCGACTGCCCCGAGCGAAGAACTGCAGGGCCGAATGATGGCCGCCGTGAGCGCCTGCCAGGTTCAGAAATAGTCCGAACGGGGCGCAAAAATGGCTTTTTGCGCCCCGGCACCGGTAGAAAATCGGCCCATAACGATTTTTTTTAAATAATTTAACGGTTTTTTTTACCCCTCGACTCATCGCCAAACCCCTGTAAAATAAGGGCTATTCGAGATTCCGGGGTGTAGGGGCACTGGTAGCGCTGTGCAAATACTGCATTCAGGGAGCTATGCAGCCGTGCATTTAGACTATGATAGCTCGGTGTGCCCAGTTGGCCTGAGCAGCACAGCACTACTGAATATTATGTTTCTTGGAGATTCACCATGTCTAATCGCCAAACCGGCACCGTAAAGTGGTTCAACGATGAGAAAGGCTTCGGCTTCATCACTCCTCAAGGTGGCGGTGACGACCTGTTCGTTCATTTCAAAGCTATCGAATCCGACGGTTTCAAAAGCCTGAAAGAAGGCCAGACTGTTTCCTTCGTGGCCGAGAAAGGTCAGAAAGGTATGCAGGCTGCTCAGGTTCGCGGCGAGTAATCTCCCCGAAACTGAAAAAACCCGTCTTCGGACGGGTTTTTTTATGCCTGGCGTTTACTCGGCCCGTTTAACCGCAGTTTACGCGCGACACCACTCCCTGAGCATCGACATTCAGATTCAAGCGCTCTGAGCGATACTCCAGCGTCATGATATCCCCCGGCCGCAGAATGCGTGCCGTTTGCGCCCCCGAGCGTTGCTGGGCCTGCTGCAGCAGTGCCGAACTGGCCGTCTGGCCCACCGCGAATTTTGCCAGATCGGAATCGCAGCGGCCGTCGCTCGCGACAACAGGCGCAGGTGTCGTTTCGGTGGCCGGTGTCTTGTCGGCGCTATCAGTAGAGCAACCAGCCAGAGCCAGTACCGCGAGCAAGCAAAGGGATGAGATGCGCGTGCAGGGCATGAAGCCTCCTAGAGTGAAATTTGCCTTCTGTGCGACAACGTCACTGCCGCCATGTTGCAAAAGGCCACAATTTTGCCCGAGATAGACGCCTCGCACGGCAACGCAATCGTGTCAGGATGTTTAGCTGCCCCATGCCGCCTACTCAATAGACATCGATGTAATCCTGCCCCGGATTACTCCAGTGCTCGTGCAGTGCATTGTAGATCTGCCGCACCCAAACCTCGTCACAGGCGGCCACTTCACCGACACAGCCCGACCATGCCGACCAGGTCTCGAAGCGAAAGCACAAGCCTTCAATCGCCGCGCCACCTACTGCCTCGGTGGAAAGATAGGCGATACCCTCAGACGTCACCCGCAATTGGTTGTGCACGGAATCCTGGCCGCTGGCGATCAATTGACGGACCGCCGACTCGGTCAATTGACCAGGCTCTTTGAGATCGATCTGCACGACAGTTTCCCTGAATCCGAAAAACCCCAAGTGTGGCATGTCGTCGGCGTGATGCCCACGCGCAGGTGCGAAACGTCGCGCAAAATGGTTTACTGCACCCACCGGATCGGCATGGCCATGCCACGCCACCCAGCGCCCTCAAGCCTCGGCCATAGGGCACCGCCACGCACTGCAGGCACTGCGAGAACCCCCATGGCAAACGTAACCATACATTCCCGGATCGATGCGACCTGGCCACAGGGGCAGTCCAGCTACAGCCCTGGCAACCCTGAAGAACTGGCGATCATCGGCATCGACCTGCTGATCCGCGAGCTGGGGATCGAGGCTGCGCACGTGTTCGTCGGTCAGCACTTCGAGCGGTATTTCGCCCAGCAGCACACTCCCCATGCAGAGCCCTCCAGCGAGGTCTCCCACGCAGGCTGATCAGGCCCGACCTCTGGTGCACGCCACATGCGAGCGCCAGCCGCCCCCCTTCAACACCCCCTATCCCCTTGTTCGGCTTGCAGTTTTTTCTCCCTCTCCTGCAGCAAAAGCAAAAAACCGCTGTCTGAAGCGCTGTTCTACAGAGACCCTGTTGCGAAAATCCCTGCAGTGAAATACTGTATGCACATACAGCAAACCAAGGAACCGCTTCGTGGCGAAAACTTCTGCAGCCCCAGCTCTCAGCTCCTTTGAAGTGATGGGCACTCGCGTACAAAAAATCATCAACAGCACCAACGCGCAAAAGTCCAAGAGCGCGCTGATCTTCAAGCTGCCACAAGAGTCCGATGACGACTGGGGCAACCTGCTGGAAGAGATCGCCGAAAACGACAATGTCACCCTCGCCCACCGCGATGATGGCGGCGTGCAGCTGTTCTGGACCGTTCCCAAGGAAGACTGAGCCACGCCTTTACCGGTGCTGCGCATTGATACCCTCCCGCTTTTTCGGATGATCATGAGAAAGATTTTTCTGGCAGCCCTGATGCTGCTGACCCTGTCTGCCCACGCCTTCGCAGACGTACGAATCGGCACCTGGAACCTCGAGCACCTGAGTGTACGGCCCAACAAGGATATCCCCAGCATCGCCAAGGTCGCGCAGCATGTGGATTTTCTCGCGGTTCAGGAAGTCATGAGTGAAGAGGGCCTGCTCGCCCTCAAGAACGCCCTGGAGCAAGTCACCCACGAGAAATGGTCGATGCTCGCGTCGGACGCCTCGGGGCGCAGTTCATACAAGGAAATGTATGGTTTCGTCTGGCGCGACAGTGCGGTCAGCTACCTGGACGGCGCGACCACCTACATCGACCGTCGCGATCTGTTCGCCCGTGAGCCCTTCTCGGCGCGCTTCAAGGCCAAGGCCGACAAAAGCGTATTCGTCGCCGCCACCGTGCATATCGTCTATGGCAAATCCACCAAGGATCGCTCCAAGGAAATCACTGCACTGGGTGATTACTGGGACTGGCTCGGCCAGACTTACACCCGCAAGCCGGCAATTCTGCTGATGGGTGATTTCAATACCAAACCCACATCACCGGCCTGGGCGGACATCCGCACTCGCGCGTCGCCGCTGGTCAATGAAGGCGCCAGCACGCTGTCGGTCAAGGATGGCAAGTTCGCCAATCTGTACGACAACATCATCGTCGCCAACGACAGCCCGATCAAAGTGAAGAGCACGCAGATTTTCAACTACCCGGCATTCCTCGGCATGACCCACGACAAGGCACGCAAGACCGTCTCGGATCACGCACCGATCTTCATGCAGGCGCAGTTCACCAATACCATGGCGGTCGGACAAAACTAGGAGGGATGCATGCGTTTTACACTATTGCTCGGCGCCACGCTGGTGTGCCTGGGGGCCATGACCGCGGCGCAAGCCAAGGACATCTCCCCGGCCGATCTCAAGCTGTGCAAATGGGGCGCGGGGATCGCTGGCCAGGCGCAACAGGCGAAGCTCAGCGGCAAAACGCTCTACAGCACGCGCAAACACCTGCTGGAGAAAAAGTTCGCCAACCCGTCGATGAGCAAAATGGCGGTGGGCATCACCAACCAGACTTTCGCCAGCAAGAGCCGGGTCAAACCTGCCGTGGTCAGCAAGACCTATCTGGACGGCTGTATCGCCCACGAGAAGCGCCAGCGGGCCGCCGCTGACGCCAAACACAAGGCCAACCCTGCCAGGTCAGCCGCCAACAAGCAGGCTCACTGACCGGCAGGCCCCGCGTGGTAGTTGCGATCCACATACAGCAGGCCGGGGGAATCGGCTTCGCAGAGGATCGCCACTGCCTCGCAGATCAGCAGGTCGTGGGTCCCTACTTGCAGGGTCTGGACAATACGGCAGTCGAAATTGGCAATCGCGCCGTGCAGCACCGGTGAGCCGGTCTGCAGGGTGGTCCATTGGCCCTTGGCGAAGCGTTCGGCCATGGACGTCTTGCCGCCGAACACCTGGGATACGTCCTGTTGCGACGACGCCAGAGTGTTCACGCACAGCACGCCGTTTTGCACCACTGCGGCATACGCCGAGGCATTGCGGTTCAGGCACACCACCAGGGTCGGCGGCGTGTCGGTCACGCTGCACACGGCCGTCGCGGTAAACCCGGTTTCCCCGGCGGCCCCATTGCTGGTGACCACGTGCACGGCAGCTCCCAGGCGAGCCATGGCATCACGGAAGGTAGCAATGGCCACCTGGGGAGTTTCAATCAGTTGTTCAGTCACGATGCACTCGCTTGATGGTCGGCAGGACGGAAATATTCCATGAGGGAGAACAGCACGCAGACGATCAACAGTACCACCACCGAGGCGGCAGCGAGAGTCGGCGTGACCTGCAGCAGGATATCGTCCCACATTTGCTTGGGCAGCGTGGTCTTGAGCCCGCCACCGATGAACATCGCCACGGTCAGTTCCTCGAACGACTGCAGGAACGCCGTCACCAGGCCGGCGAACAGCCCGCCCTTGATCAACGGCAGCGTCACCTTGCAGAACACTCGCCACGGCGCGGCGCCCAGAGTAGCGGCAGCCTGATCGAGACGCCAGTCATAGTGCTTGAAGGTCGCCAGCAACACCACGAAGGCCATGGGCAGGGCAATCACCGTATGACCGATGATGATCCCCAGATTGGTGGCCACCAGCGACAGGTGCGCGAACAGATAGAACAACGACACTGAAATGACGATCGGCGGCACGATCATCGGCGTCATGAACAACAGAAACGCCAGGCCGCCCAGGCGACTGCGGCTGCGCGCCAGACCGAACGCCGCCAGGGTAGCGAGAATCACCGTGACCAGGGCGGTGACGATGCCGATACCGAAGGAGCGAATGGTCGCCCCCAGCCACAGCGGTGATTCCAGGTAGTGGCCGAACCACTTGACGCTCAGCCCGGACGGCGGGAAGGTCAGGAAATTGGACGACGTGAAGGCCATAGGCACGAACGCCAGGATCGGCACGATCAACACCGCCATCACCATCCAGGCGTAACTCGACAGCATCCAGCTCGCGTCGCGCACGCCGAACAGCCGCGCCCAGCCTCGTGCCAGTCCATCGCACAGATTGCCCATGAGTGCCCCGAACCCAAGCCCCAGGCGCCGCATCAAGCCATCGCTCTGACGGCGGTCACTGGAGGCGCCCGACAAGGTCGACAGGCCAAACGTCCGATCATAAATGAAGCAGGTAACCAGCGCCGCCAGCACCAGCATCACCGCGATGGCTGCGCCCATCTGCCAGTTCTGCAACTGATTGATCTGCACGATGATCAGCTGACTGAGCATCGTGTCCTTCGCCCCGCCCAACAGCGTAGGGGCGATGAAAAAGCCCAGCGATGAAATGAACACCAGCAAACCGGCCGCCGCCACACCCGGCATCGACAACGGCAGATAGATCCGCCAGAAGCGCTGCGGCGCGCTGGCACCCAGGGTGTCGGCGGCCTGGCCCAGTTGCCGATCGATCTGGTTCATGATCGGCAGCATCACCACCACCGCCAGCGGCAGCAGGGTGTGCACCATCGAGAACACCACCGTGGCGCGCTGGAACAACAGGTCCCCCGGCGTAGCGCCCATGGCCGCCAGCAGATCGTTGATCACGCCATTGCGCCCCAGAAACACCAGCCAGGCGAAATTCTTCACCAGGGCGCTGGTCCAGAACGGCAGCAGCACGAACAACGCCGAGATCCGCTGGCGCCGCGGACTCAGCCGCGCCAGCCAGTACGCCAGCGGATAGCCTGCAAGCATGCACCAGAAGGTGGTTTGCAGGGCGATGGAGAAGGTCACGCCCAAAGTGCGGGTATAGACGCCACCGGCGAACACCTTGGCGAACGCGGCCAAGGTCCAGGCGCCGGTGTGCGGGTCCTGGAGGCTGACCACCAGCAACTGCACCGACGGATACAGCAGGAACGCGACCAGAAACACCACGCCCGGCACTACCAGCCAGATCGCGCTCAGGGCATGCCAGGGAGCCCGAGGCCCCTTGGACGCCACGGTTTGTATCGCCAGCTCAGTCATAGCGGCCTCCTGCGGATGGATTCAAGCGTGGCGATTGGCTGGCCGAGCCAGACCCAGGTGATCACGCAGGGTCTTGCCGGTGTATTCGCGCTTCATCAAGCCGCGCTCCTGCAACAAGGGCACGACCTGCTCGACGAAGTCCTGCATGCCGCCCGGCATGGTGTGGAAAATCATCATGAAGCCATCTGCGGCACCGCCGTCGAGCCATTCCTGCATGTGATCGGCAACCTGCACCGCGGTGCCACGGAAGGTCACGTTGCCACGCTCGTAACGCATGCACATTTCCCGCAAGGTCAGCTTCTCGACGCGGATCATGTTGACGATGTAGTCGAAATACGCGCGATGGAAGTTCGACGTCGCCGGGATCCGCTCTTCCGGAATCGGCTCGTCCAGCGGCAGATCGGACAGATCGGCTTCCAGATCCTGGGCCAGGCGCATGCGCCCGACATCCGGGTGAATCATGCTCTGCAGGTGCTGGTACTTGGCTTCCGCTTCTTCAGCGGTGGCGCCGATGACTACCGACAGACCGGTGAGAATCTTCAGCTCGTCGGGCGAGCGGCCGAACTTGACGACGCGGCTCTTGAGGTCGTCGTAGAAGACCTTGCCCTTTGCCACGGTCGGGTCGGAGGCAAATACCACTTCAGCGGTTTTCGCCGCGAAGTCCTTGCCGGTTTCCGACGCCCCTGCCTGGATGATCACCGGCTTGCCCTGGGGCGCCCGGGCGATGTTGAGGGCGCCGTGGACATTGAAGTATTTGCCGTCGTGATGCACGGCGTGCTGTTTTTCGGGCAAGAAGTTCAGGGCATTGGCCTTGTCATGGACGAAGGCATCGTCTTCCCAGGTGTCCCAAAGCGCCTCGACCACTTCCATGAACTCTTTGGCCTTGTCGTAACGTTCGGCGTGGGGTGGCAGCTTGTCCAGGCCGAAGTTGCGCGCCGCGTAGTCGTTGGCGCTGGTGACCACGTTCCACGCCGCGCGGCCATGGCTGAGGTGGTCCAGGGAAGCGAATTGGCGCGCCAGATTGTAGGGCTCCATGAAGCTGGTCGAAGCCGTGGCACCCAGGCCGATATGCTGGGTGGCCACCGCCAGCGCCGACAGGAGGGTGATGGGTTCGAACACGTTCATGAAGAACGGAAAGCGCTTCCAGGCGTACAGGTTGTCGGTACGCGCGGCGGGCGTGTCGGCGATGAAGAAAATATCGAAGCAGCCGCGCTCGGCGAGCTGCGCCATGGAAATGAAATGTTCGATGCTGGTCGAGGCGTCATCCGGCGTACCGGTCTGCAGCCAAGAGGCGGGATGGGCGCCGGTCCCCTGGATCAGTGTGGCCAAGGCCATGTGTCGAGTGGTGCTCATGTACAGGTTCCTGGAGTCAGTGGACGTGCTGCGATGACGCCGGGATCAACCCAGCATCCATTCCTGAAAGCGCGCAACGACGGCGTCGTAGTTGCTGCCCCACCAGGTGGAATCCAATTCGGTGAGATGCTTGAGGTTGTCCGGGGAGCTCGGCAGCACGGCGGCCTGCTCAGGGGTCATGAATTCGAACGCGCGCTTGTTGCTCGGGCCATTGGCGCTGAGCGACGAATACACCGCCTGCTGCTCCGGTCGCATGCAGAATTCGACGAACTTGCGCGCCAGGTCGAGCTTGGGGGTGCCAGCGGGGATCGACCAGCCATCCACCGAATAGAGGCCTTGAAAGACCATGTTCACAGGAGCCCCGGAGACCTTGGCGGCGTAGCCACGGGACGTCCAGGTATCGGCGATGTCGACTTCGCCGCTTTGCAGGATCTGGGTATTCTGCGCGCCGGCGGACCACCAGACGGAAACATCATCGCGAATCTGGTCAAGCTTCTTGAACGCGCGATCGACATCCAGAGGGTAAAGGTCCTTACCGGCCACGCCATCGGCGAGCAAGGCCATCTCCAAGGTACCCCAAGGGCTCTTGTACATACCGCGGCGCCCCGGAAACTGCTTGGTATCCCAATAATCGGCCCAGGTGGCCGGCGTTTTGCCCGCGTAGGTCTTGGTGTTGTAGGCCATGATGATGCCGAACACCGAGAAGCCCAGCCAGTTGCTCTTGAGCATGCCCGGCAGCACATCCTGGCCTTTGGCGGCAGGAATGTTCAGGTCGGCGAGGTAGTTCTTGGGCGAAGTCAGGCGCGCGACATGGTCCTGGGTCACCATGCTCACGTCCCAGATGTAGGTCTTGGCGTCGACGAGCAGCTTGAACTGGGTCACCGGATCGGAGTCATGGGCGACGCTGATCACTTTGATGCCGGTTTCCTTTTCAAAGGGATCATAAAATGCCTTGCGCAGCGTCGGGCCGACCGATCCGCCGACATCCGCCACGGTGATGGTCTCGGCGCCAAACGCACGATTGCCGGTCCACACGCTGGAAAGCGCAACGCCGGCAGTCGCGACACCGGCCCCCTTGATCACATTGCGGCGCGAAAAGTTCTTGGCATCTGACATCTCTGCTTCCCCGAATAAATAGACTTTCGAATGATTTGGCAGGCTGATAAAGCCAACGCGTGCGGCAGCCACGGCCTACGCGGGAAGAAACCAAGAGTGTTGCGCGAGCCATTCGAGACCGATTCGACTGCCGATCGTCAATGGCGCATCGCCGCCCGAACGGCGCACGACCAACAAATTGCCCGAAGCCAGGCGTACCACCACACGGGTCTCGACGCCTGCATAGACCGAATCGACGACTTGCCCCTGCAAGGCACCGCGCTCGGCCGCCACTACATTCAGGTGTTCGGGGCGGATCACCAGTGCGCCGAACTGGTTCGGCTGCGCGCCATGGCCCTCGGGCAGTGCGACATTGCCATCGGTGCTGTCGAAGCGATTGCCTGTGAGCGCCTTGCCTTCCAGCACGTTGGAAATACCGATGAAGCGCGCCACGGCGAGGGTGCGCGGGCGCTCGTACATGGTCTGCGGATCATCGATCTGCTCGATGCGACCGTTGTGCATCATGCAGATGCGGTCGGACAGCGCCAGCGCTTCGTCCTGGTCGTGGGTGACGAAAATGATCGTCGAGCCGGTTTCGCGGTGCAGGCGCTTGATCTCCATCTGCATGGTTTCACGCAGCTTGCGATCCAGCGCCGACAGCGGTTCGTCCATCAGGATCAGCGAAGGCTTGTAGATGAAGCAGCGGGCCAGCGCGACCCGTTGTTGCTGGCCACCGGACAGCTCCCGGGGAAAACGCTGATGCATGGCATCGAGACCGACCATGGTCAGGGCCTCGCTGATGCGCCGCTGTGCTTCATTGCGCGAAACTCCGCGCATGTCCAAGGCGAAGCCGACGTTCTGGGCGACGGTGAGGTGCGGAAACAGCGCGTAATTCTGGAACACCACACCGATGTCGCGCTGGTGCGCCGGGGCGTGGGTCTGGTCGCGATCATCGATCAGGATGCGACCGCTGGTGGGCGCTACCAGGCCGCTGATGATCTGCAAGAGTGTGGTCTTGCCGGAGCCCGAAGCCCCGAGCAGGGTCAGCAATTCGCCGCTGCGGACCTGCAGGTCGAGGGCGTGCAAGGCGTCGATATTGCCGTAGCGTTTGCCCAGGCCCTCGACTCGAAGCTTGACCGCTGCGCCGTTGACGGACTGGACAGGGCTCTGGGCTGGCGATGCTTGCGGCAGCTGGGTCAGCGTGCTCAATATCATTTCTCCCGTGCTGGCCTGGCGTTGGCTATAAGTACAGAAATGTGGCTGGTCGCTGCATTCTGTTGAGAGAACGGGGATAGCGAAAGTAGGTTTTTTATGGTCCCAAGGCAGGAAAAAGCTTTGCTAGACCGCCGCCATCGCTAACGACCTTTTAGCTTGGCAAGCGCTACAAAAAACCTCGTTTCGCCCAATACGGCGTATGGACACAATGTCGGCACACCTGGCGAACGGAGAAAACCTGGATGACGTTCTCAATCGTCGGCCGTTGCGCCGAAACCGGTCAGTTGGGCATCGCGATCAGCTCCTCCTCCATTGCCGTGGGCTCTCGCTGCCCTTGGCTGCGGCCGGGCGTGGGCGCCGTGGTAACGCAGAACAGCACCTTGCCAGCGCTGGGGCCGCAAGTGCTAGAGCAAATGGAGTCTGGTCTGGAGCCAGCCCAGGCACTGGAGCGCACGCTCATCCATAACGGCTTTAACCCCTTCCGTCAGCTCTCGGCCATCGATCACCTGGGCCGCACCGCGCATTTCACTGGCTGCGAAACCCTCGGCACCCATCATGCGTTGGCGGGTGAGCAGTGCGTGGGCGCCGGTAACCTGCTGGCCGGTCGTTCGGTGGTCGAGGCATTGGTGCTTGGTTTCGAGAACACCGGTGGGCAATTGGCGGATCGGCTACTGGCGTCGCTGCAGGCGGCACTCGCCGCAGGTGGCGAAGCTGGCCCGGTGCATTCGGCGGCGTTGGTGGTGGTGGGGGAATTGACCTGGCCCATCGTCGATCTGCGCATCGACTGGGCGGCGCAGGATCCAATCGGCCAGCTCGCACTGCTCTGGGCGGCATATCGCCCGCAGATGGAAGATTACCTCCTGCGCGCCCTCGACCCGGCCAAAGCCCCGGGTTACGGCGTTCCCGGCGATGACTGAGCCATCAGGCAGGCAGCGCCGGCTCGGCCAGCTTGGGCGCCAGCACCTCGCGGCAATGATCGACGAACAGCTGCGCCGGCTTGGTCAATTGCCCGCGGCGCAGCCAGGCCGCCGACAGGCCCGAGCTGGTGACCCGCTCGGCCAAGGGCACACAGACGAGCTTGTGCCCGTCGTAGGTATAGGGCGAGTGGGGACGGGTCACCAGGATCGAGAAACCGAAGCCGCAGCCGACCATGCCGCGCACCATCTCGATCGACGGTGAGCTGAACTGGATGTTCGGGGTAAGCCCACGCTCCTCGAAGATACTGACGAAGTAGTTGCGACTCGGCAAAACATCCAGCAATACCATGGGCTCAAGCACCAGATCACTCAGCGACACCTTGGCCTGGCGAGCAAAGCGATGCCCCTCAGGGAGCAACGCATAGGGCTGTTGCGGCGCCATCAGCGGTACCGTGTCGATGGTGCTGTCCAGACCATGCTCGTAGAGCATCGCCAAGTCGATACTGCCGGACGTCAGCGCCTGAACCAGCTCTTGCTGCTCGCCGTCGCGGATGCGGATTTCGACCCCCGGCCAGCGATCGCGGAAACCGGCGATCAGGCGCGGCAGGTACAGCGGCGCCACGGTTTCGAAGCAACCGATGTCGATCTGCCCGCCGACGACCTCGTTGTCCGCCAGCGCGTTCTGCTCGAACTCATGGGCGACTCGCAGCAACTCCAGGGCCTTGCGGTAGAAACGTGCGCCCGCAGGGGTCAACGAAACACCCTGGGCATGGTGGCGGATGAACAACTGCACACCGAAGCTCTCTTCGAGATGCTTTACCGCAGTGGAAATCGACGGCTGAGCGATATACAGCTTGCGGGAGGCCTCCGCCACGCTGCCGCATTCAACGGTGGTGATGAAGTACTTGAGTTGTCGAAGGTTGTAAGCAGCCATGTTCACCTCGGGTGAGTGACCGCATCAAATCAGGGCAAACGACCTCGACAGTGGCCGTCAGCGGGCGCGCCGATGGCGGTCAATGACCGCGTTATCGGGCACGCCGGTTGATGCTGGTTCCAGAGCACTCTCCCCTTCAAGAACCGGGCCGCTTCTGCCCGCGCAACGAAATCGGCGTCACTGGGCCGCAGCGGCCTGGTGAGCCACGACCACTGACTCGATGCCTTGGGAAGCCATTAATTCAGCGCGCTTGGCGTCCGCCTCGGCCTTGTCGGCAAAGGGCCCGAGGTACACCTGGGTGACGCCGTCGCGTTGGGCGATGCTGGCCATGAAGCCATGCTCCACCAGGCGCGACGTCATGTCGCTCAAGGCGCCCATGTTGCTGCCCTGGACGATCTGCACTTCCCAGCCGGCCGTGGCGCCGGTGGCGGCGACCGCAGGGGCTGGCGGCAACGATGGCCCACAAGCGGCCTGGACCTCGGCGTTGTTGCCGTCCTTGTCGAGGATGGCCCTGAAGCCATCGGCGGTCTTCAGCGCCACGTAACTCTGGAAGCCGCCGAAGTTGCCGGCAGCGTCCTTGCTCTTCACCTGTCCGCAGACATTGCCCTGGGGCGTGACGCGAACGTTGGTATATTTGGCCGAAGCGGGGTTCTCCAGAAGCTGGGACACCGCCTTGCTGGACGTCGAGACATCACTGCCGCAACCTGCCATCAGCACCATCGCCGCCACTGCCGTCAATCTGCGCACACGCCCTCTCCCGGAAAAATAAAGGGGCGATTTTATCACCATCGGATTCGAACCGGGGCGCTGCGCTGTGGCATCATTTCCCATCGAGACCTTCCAATACCTGAGAGACCTGCATGATCCCCAAGCACCAGCGCCAAGCTATCGCCCTCGAAAGATTTCTCGAGCAGCATCCCGATCTGCGCGAGGAAATCCAGGTCCTGAGCGAAAAGGAACAAAAAGAGCAGACGCTGTGGGCACTTGAAGATGCCGCCCAGGAACAGGGCCAGGAACCCTGGGAACTGGTGCTGGAACTGGTCGCCGAGTCCCCTGAGGAGCTTAAGGCCATGCGCCTGGAGGTGCATCAGGAAGTGGCCGAGGCGCTGGGCATGGACTGGGACGAGTATCGCCAGCTTAACGAACTGGACTGAACGGTGCGGGTGGGAGCTTGCTCCTGCCCTTCAGGTCAAGAAACGCGCACAACAAAAAAGGGCGACCCTTTCGGATCGCCCTTTTTTCACCGCCCAGCAGAGCGGATTTTGTTTGGTAGGCGCGATTGGACTCGAACCAACGACCCCCACCATGTCAAGGTGGTGCTCTAACCAACTGAGCTACGTGCCTGCTGTGAGGCGGCATTCTACGGATCTGTGCGTCGCTGTCAACACGTTTTTACGGCTAAGCCTATGAATAAGCGTATTTTTTAGTCCGCACTGCGTGGCATACCCTTCCCCCCTCACTGGTGGCCGATTTTTATCTCAGGTAGCATCGGAGCACTCGTAAAAAATATAGAACAGAGGTTGCAGGATGACGAACACCCCCTACCCCCAGTCCTACTATGCGGCCTCGGCCAACCCCGCACCTGCACGCCCGCACCTGCAAGAACAGCTCGACACCGATGTGTGCATCATCGGTGCGGGGTACACCGGGCTGTCCAGCGCCCTGTTCCTGCTCGAGCATGGTTTTTCGGTCACGGTGCTGGAAGCGGCACGGGTCGGCTTCGGCGCGTCGGGCCGCAATGGTGGGCAGATCGTCAACAGCTACAGCCGCGATATCGACGTGATCGAGAAGACCGTCGGCGCCAGCCAGGCGCAGTTGCTGGGCAATATGGCCTTTGAGGGTGGACGCATCATTCGTGACCGCGTGGCACGCTACAACATTGCCTGCGACCTCAAGGACGGCGGTATCTTCGCCGCCCTGACCAGCAAGCAGATGGACCACCTGCAAGCCCAGAAACGCTTGTGGGAACGCTATGGCAATACCCAGCTGGACCTGCTCGATCAACCGCGCATCCGCGCCAGCGTCAACTGCGAGCAGTACATCGGCGGCCTGCTGGACATGAGCGGTGGCCATATCCATCCGCTCAACCTGGCGCTGGGCGAGGCTGCGGCGGTGGAGTCACTCGGCGGGCGGATTTTCGAACAATCCGCGGCCCTGCGCATCGATCGCGGCGCTAGCCCGGTGGTGCACACGGCCAGCGGCCAAGTGCGGGCGAAATTCGTCATCGTCGCGGGCAATGCCTATCTGGGCAATCTGGTGCCGGAACTGGCCGCCAAATCCATGCCCTGCGGCACTCAGGTGATCACCACCGCGCCGCTTGCCGATGACCTGGCCCACAGCCTGCTGCCCCAGGATTACTGCGTTGAAGACTGCAACTACCTGCTCGACTATTACCGCCTCAGCGCCGACAAGCGCCTGATCTTCGGCGGTGGCGTGGTATACGGCGCCCGTGATCCGGCCAATATCGAGGCGATCATTCGGCCGAAAATGCTCAAGGCGTTCCCGCAGCTCAAGGACGTGAAGATCGATTACGCCTGGACCGGCAATTTCCTGCTGACGCTGTCGCGGCTGCCCCAGGTCGGGCGCCTGGGCGACAACATCTATTACTCCCAAGGCTGCAGCGGCCATGGCGTGACCTACACCCATCTGGCGGGCAAGGTGCTGGCCGAAGCGCTGCGCGGCCAGGCCGAGCGCTTCGATGCTTTCGCCGGTTTGCCCCACTACCCGTTCCCGGGCGGCCAGTTGCTGCGCACGCCGCTGACGGCACTGGGCGCCTGGTACTACAGCCTGCGGGACAGGTTCGGGTTCTGAGTCATCAAGCCGCGCTTAATGACCCGCGACGGCTTTCACCGCCTTCGCGGCCTCGCTTTCCTGGCCAGTGCGGGACAACTCGTCGGCCGCGGTCAACCAGCGCTGGCGATCGACTTCGGCGGGCAATTGCGTCGGCCGCTGAATCAGCACCGCCCAGCTGCCGGCATCGCGCCACTTGGATTCGAAATCGGAAAACCTCACTAGCTTGCGACGCTCTTCGGCTGAGCGCAGCACCATGTTGTCCTTGAAACGGTCGTAACCGACCACTACCGCATAGCGCGGTTCGGACCAGAACAGCGAGCCCTCGGTGTAGCGCACCAGCACCGGATAGCCAGCCGCGACCTGGGTCAGCAGTGCGCGCAGGTTGCCGTCCAACGGGTAGACCAGCATGCCGTATTCACGTGCGACACGCTGAGTGGAGGTCTGAAGCTGGTCGGCCTGTTCGGGCAGATGCAGCGGTTTGTCCAGCAGGCCTGGGGTTATCTCGATACCTTGCTGGCGCAACAGCGCCGCCAATGCCATGGCCCCGCTGTGGTTAGCCTTGCCGCGGAAATACGGCACGCTGTTGAGCTCGACGCGGTCCGGTAGTCCGGACATACCCGGTGCCGGCGTCGGCTTGCTGGCACAGCCACCAAGGGCGCCCAGCAAAACCAGCAGGGTAAACAAGGGTGCATAGAACGAAGTGTTGCGCGTGAATCCGGACGACATCTGGCGCTCTCTATCCTGGGGGGCCGAGCCGCTGATGGCCCGAGGGGAAGGCTGATGATAGAAGGGTGCCGCGCGCCGGTACAGTGTCCCAGCATTAAAGGTTGTCGCCAGGTGAAATGCGGCTGCGTCATACCATTGGTCAATGGACTGAAACATGGGCCGGGCTAGAATGTCATCTATAACAAGCGCACGCGTTTGTTTGGCCAAAGGAGGCCCTTATGAGCCCGACAGTGACAATTCTGATGTTGATCGGCGCCTGGCTGGCCGTAGCCGGTGCAATGTTGTGGGGGGTACTGCGCATCAGCCGCCGGCACCACCCCGTTTCCCGCCCGTTGCCCAAGGCACGATCGCAAGCTCGGCCGCGCCACCAGGTGGCTCACCTGCACTGATCATTCAAGCCGATCGCTATGGCTGCACCGATAATCTCCAGCCAATCCCTATGGCTGCACCGATAATCTCCAGCCAATCCCTGTGGCGAGGGGGCTTGCCCCCGATAGGGCGTGTCAGTCACAGACATTGCTCCTGACACCCCTCACGGGGCGCCATCAAGCGCCGGCAAGCCTCTGCTCTTTACGCAAGCGCGCCTTGCGGGCCCAGATGTTCAGGCATTCGATCGCTGCCGAGAAGCCCATGGCGCAATAGATGTAGCCCTTGGGCACATGAGCGCCGAAGCCTTCGGCGATCAGCGTCATGCCGATCATGATCAAAAAGCCCAGCGCCAGCATCACCACGGTCGGGTTATCGTTGATGAATTTCGCCAACGGCTCCGATGCCAGCAACATCACCAGCACGGCTACCACTACCGCGATGATCATGATCGGCAAATGCTGCGTCATGCCAACGGCAGTGACGATGCTGTCGATCGAGAACACCAGATCGAGCATCAGAATCTGCCCGATCGCCGCAGCGAAGCCCATGGTCACCTTGGACGCCACCTGCGCCTCCTGCTGCGCCGTAGGGTCGACGCTATGGTGAATCTCAGTAGTGGCCTTCCACAGCAGGAACAGTCCACCGGCGATCAGGATCATGTCTTTCCACGAGAACGCCTGGCCGAGTACCTCGACCACCGGCTCGGTCAACTGGACGATGAAGGCCACCGTGCTCAGCAGGCCCAGGCGCAAGATCAACGCCATGCCGATACCGACGCGGCGCGCCTTGGTGCGGTGCTCCACGGGCAATTTGTTGGTGAGAATGGAAATGAAAATCAGGTTGTCGATGCCCAGGACGATTTCCATGACCACCAGCGTGGCGAGGGCAATCCAGGCAGCGGGGCTAGTGGCCAGTTCAAGTAGATATTCCATGCAGATACGCGCTCGTGTGGGAGAGATTCGATAAGCACGCAGTGTAGGCAACGCCAATCATCAGGAAAATTCGTATTTTCAAGCGCTATACTTCGCCCATACCGAACTGTTACCGGAAATTTCGATGCTCAACTATCGGCAACTTCATTACTTCTGGGTGGTCGCCAAGACCGGCAGCATCGTGCGCGCCTGCGAGCAGTTGAACCTGACGGCGCAGACCATCAGCGGCCAGATCAGCCTGCTGGAACAGACGTTCGGTACCGAGCTGTTCAAAAAGGTCGGCCGCCATCTCGAGCTTACCGACACCGGCCGTCAGGCCCTGCCCTATGCCGAACAGATGTTTCAACTGGGCAACGAGCTGGAGGTGCTGTTGCGCGCACAACCCAAGGAGCAACCGATCCTGTTTCGTGTGGGGGTGGCGGACGTGGTGCCCAAGTCGATTGTCTACCGCCTGCTGGCGCCGACCATGGAGCTGGCCGAACCGCTGCGCATTACCTGTCGGGAGGACAAGCTGGAGCGCTTGCTGGCCGATCTGGCTATCCAGCGCCTGGATCTGGTGATCTCCGACCGCCCGATGCCGGCGCATCTGGACATCAAGGGATACAGCCAGAAACTCGGCGAATGCGGCATCAGTTTTTTCGCCACGCCGGCTCTGGCCGCGCAGTATGCGGGGGATTTCCCGGCCTGCCTGCAGGGCGCGCCGCTGCTGATTCCAGGTACGGAAACCGTGGTGCGCAGCCGCCTGGGTCGCTGGTTCGCTGACCAGCGGGTACAACCGCGCATTGTCGGGGAGTTCGATGACAGCGCCTTGATGCAGGCATTCGGGCAATCGGGCAGCGGTGTGTTCATCGCCCCCAGCGTGATCGCGGAAGAAGTCTGCACTACCCTCAACGTGCACGAGATCGGCCACACCGACGCGGTCACGGAATCGTTTTATGCGATTGCCGTGGACCGCAAGGTGAAACACCCCGGGATCGTCGCCATTACCGAAGGCGCGCGCCGCGAGCTGTTCACCCCATGAGTGCCGGCTTAGAACGCGCCCATGAAGTCACGCTTGCCGATTTCCACGCCGTTGTGGCGCAGGATGGCGTAGGCGGTGGTGACGTGGAAGAAGAACTGCGGCAAGCCATAGCTCAGCAGGTAGCTTTGGCCGGTGAAGCGTTTTTCCTTATCGGTGCCTGGGCGGGTGATGATTTCCCGCGCTTCCTGGCCGTCGATCTGGGCGGCGTCCAGGCCATTGATGAAGCCCAGCACTTGGGCCAGCTTGGCCTGCAGGTCCGCGAAGGTCTTGTCGTCATCGGCGAACGAGGGCACTTCGACACCGGCCAGGCGCGCCGAGACGCCCTTGGCGAAGTCGACGGCAATCTGCACCTGGCGGATCAACGGGAACATGTCCGGGTACAGGCGGGCCTGCAGCAGCGCATCGGGCTCGATCTTGCGCGCGGTGGCGTGAGCTTCGGCCTTGGTGAGCACTTCGCCCAGGGCGGTGAGCAGTTGCTTGAAGACGGGAATCGAGGCAGCGTAAAGGGAGATCGTCATGGGGCATCCTGAAAGGTCGAGAGAATCGCGTAAACGCCTGCCCCGCTTGTGTTTTATCGGGGTCAGGCCCTAGGCTGTGGGCATTACTGCATAGGAAGCGCGCTATGTCCGCCGAACACGATACCGCAACCACGACCATTGAGCTCGACCGTACTGAAATTCGCGTGCTGGGCTCACTCATAGAAAAGCAGGCCAGCAACCCGGAAACCTATCCGCTGACGCTCAATGCGCTGGTCCTGGCGTGCAATCAGAAGACCAGCCGCGAGCCGGTCATGCAACTGACACCGGGACTGGTCGGGCAAAGCCTGCGGGCACTCGAAGGCCGCGGCATGACGCGCCTGGTCATGGGCAGCCGCGCCGATCGCTGGGAACAACGGCTGGACAAGGCACTGGAACTGGTACCGGCGCAATTGACGCTGATGGGCCTGATGTTCCTGCGCGGTCCGCAGACAGTCAGCGAGCTGCTGACCCGCAGTAATCGCCTGCACGACTTCGAGGATGCCGAACAGGTCGTGCACCAGCTGGAACGCTTGATCGGCCGCGGCCTGGCAGTGTCGATACCGCGCCAGGCGGGGCAACGCGAAGACCGCTATTGTCATGCGCTGGGCGATCCCGCGGATATCGAAGCGGTGCTCACCGCGCGCCAGAGTCCGCCGGAACGCACCCAGGCCAGCGCGGCTGCCAATGAGCGTATCGGCGAGCTTGAAGCACGCATCGCCGCCCTCGAAGAGCGACTGGCGCGTTTGGAGGGCTGAAGCCTCACACTGCCCGGGCAAACTCCGTCGCCAGGCGCACTTGCTCGTCACTCGGGCGAACGCCGGTGTAAAGCACGAACTGCTCCAGCGCCTGGATGGCAATCACTTCAAGTCCGGTGACCACCTGCTTGCCCAGCGACTCACCCAGCAACACCAGCGGCGTCTGCGCCGGCAGGGCCACTACGTCGAACACCGTCGTGGCGGCCTCGACCGCCTCGCGGGGAAACGCCAGGTCATTGACCTGCGGCCCGCCACTCATGCCCACCGGGGTGACATTGATCAGCATCTGCGGGCGCAACTGCCCTAACTCGTTGCGCCAATCGTAGCCACAGTTGCGCGCCAGTGCAGGCCCGGTGTCGGTATTGCGGGCAATGAGGGTGCCGCGCTTGAACCCGGCATCCCGGAACGCCGAGGCCACGGCCTTGGCCATGCCACCGCTGCCGCGCAAGGCAAACGTGGTGTCGGGATTCAGCCCATGACGGTCGATCAGTTGACGAATGGCAATGTAGTCCGTGTTGTACGCCTTGAGGCGCCCATCGGTATTGACCAGGGTGTTGATCGACTGGATGGCGGCGGCCGACTCATCCATTTCATCGACCAGCGCGATGCACGCCTCTTTGAAAGGCATCGACACGCCGCAACCGCGGATGCCCAAGGCGCGAATACCGCCAACCGCTGCGGGCAGATCCGAAGTGGTCATGGCCTTGTAGTAATAATTGAGGCCCAACTGCTCATAAAGATGGTTGTGGAAGCGCACGCCAAAGGTGCCGGGCCGTCCGGCGAGCGACATGCACAGCACTGTGTCTTTATTGGGTGAAGTCGACATCTAATGCTCCTGTAGGGGGACCCGCCGCTGGGCGGTAGCGGGGTTGGACCTTACACAATATTTACCGTTCCCTTTCGCAATTTTTTACAATTTAGCTGTCATAGTTTGTACGGCGGACCTTGATCTCACAGAGAGCCCAAGCGCCAGGTCGTAATACGAGGAACCATCATGATTCGTCATCTTCCCAAAATCGCCTTGTTGGTCGGCGCTCTCGCTGCCGCCGGCCAAGCCTCTGCTCACCCCTACGGCTATGGCGGTGGTCACTGGGGCGGCGGTGCGGCAGGCGCAGGTGTATTGGGTGCTGTACTCGGCGCAGCAGTCGTCGGTGCAGTAGTGGCAACCCGACCTGCTCCCGTTTATGTCGAACAGCGCCCGGTGTACGTCGCCCCGCAGCCCGTGTATGTACAGGCGCCACCTCAACCGGTCTACTACCAGCCAGCACCGGTCTACTATGCACCGCCACCGCCGCCACCTGGGTACTACGCACCCCGCGGCTACTACGGTCCACCACGCTGGTAATCGCTGGGCCGCAGCGTCCCGTGGCCTGCTGAGAACCAATAGCCCCGCCCTGTGCGGGGCTTTTTATTAGGCATAACCCATCGACATGGACGTTTCGAGGCTCCTGAAAACGGCAATTGTCTTGGTTTTCAATGAAAAAGATTTAACTTCTACAGCCAATCGACAGTTGTGGGGCCATACTCATAAAATGTAACGGTTTTTTACCACCGTATTTTTTGCGCCAACGATGAACCTTGCAGGAGCGGGTTCTGCACGCGAAGCTCTTTGGCCTTCGCGTGCAGAGCCCGTTCGTGCAGACAGGCCCCGGAAACGCAGAACCATTGGCTGTTATTACCCACTTTTTCCAGGTGAGCGCTACACGTGAAAAAATCTCTTTCGATTCTGAGCCTGTTGTTGGTTCTGACAGGCGCTGCCGTGACGTCGAATGCCCTCGCCACCGAAGCTTCCCTGCAACGCGATCCCGCGCAATTGCACCTGGCTTCGGGCAGCGCCTTGCTGGTGGACTTGCAGACCAGCAAAGTCATCTACCAGAGCAAGGCCGATCAGGTCTTGCCGATCGCCTCCGTGACCAAGCTGATGACCGCCATGGTGGTCCTTGACGCCAAGCAGTCGATGAGCGAAGACCTGACCGTCGACATCAGCCAGACCCCGGAGATGAAAGGCGTATTCTCCCGCGTCAAACTGGGCAGCACACTCAACCGCCACGACATGATGCTGATCGCACTGATGTCCTCCGAAAACCGCGCGGCGGCGACCCTGGCGCATCACTACCCGGGCGGCTACAACGCGTTCATCGCCGCCATGAACGCCAAGGCGCGCTCGTTGGGCATGGACCACACCCATTACGTGGAGCCGACCGGGCTGTCGATCCACAACGTGTCCACCGCTCGTGACCTGAGCAAGCTGTTGATCGCCGCACGCCGCTACCCGATGCTCAGCGACTTGAGCACCACCCGGGAAAAGACCGTGGCTTTCAAGAAACCCAACTACACCCTGGGCTTTCACAACACCGATCACCTGTTGAACAAAAGCAACTGGGATATCAAGCTGACCAAGACCGGCTTCACCAATGAAGCCGGCCATTGCCTGGTTCTGGTGACCAGTATGGCCGGGCGCCCGGTGGCGATGGTGATCCTCGATGCGTACGGCAAGTACACTCACTTCGCCGATGCTGCGCGTCTGCGCAGCTGGATGGAAACCGGCAAGAGCACCAAAGCCCCCGCCGTCGCGGTGCAGTACAAGCTCGACAAGCATGGCGAACGCCAGGCGATGGAGTGAGCCCCGTGGCGAGGGGGCTCGCCTCCTCGCCCACCGCAAGGTTAGCGCTGACCTGACGCCAGCTTCTGCTGAAGCATCAAAGAATCGGCATCACCGAGCAGCGACTGCACGCTGACATGCCGGGCCGGATCGTATTCGGTCCTGCCCATGCTGCAACGAATCTCGTAACCCCGCGCCTCCAGCGCGTTGCGTGCTGCCAGCGCGGCACGCAAGCGCTCGATGATCAAACGACTCTGCGCCGCCGCCGAGCCCATCAGCAGCGCGGCGAACTGGTCGCCGCCCAGGCGGCCGATGATGTCCATCTCGCGCACCACCGAGGCCAGTACCTCGGAAAAGATCACCAACGCACGATCACCCTCTGCATGCCCGAAGCGATCATTGATGGTCTTGAATTGATTGAGATCGAAAGACAGCAGCGAGGCCGGGGTGTCCATACGCTTGCAGATACTCAACGCATGCGCCGCCAGGGTCTCGAAACCGCGGCGGTTGGCGATTTGCGTCAGTTGATCGATGGTGGCGGCCTGCACGGCTTCGAGTTCCTGCTCGGCCATGCTCGCCAGATCCCTGAACAGCTCTCGCTCCTCGGCATCCAGCGTGCGCGGGCGCGTATCGATCAGGCACAGCGTCCCGACATTGCTGCCATCACCGACCTTCAACGGGCATCCTGCATAAAAGCGAATATTGGGCGCACCGGTGACCAACGGGTTATCGGCAAAACGCTCATCGCTGCCGGCATCGGGGATCATCAGGATCTGGTCGTTGAGGATGGCGTGGCCGCAGAAGGACACTTCCCGCGTGGTCTCGCTGACGCCAAGGCCCGAGCAGGACTTGAACCACTGACGGTTGCTGTCGACCAGGCTGATCAAGGCGATGGGCACATCGAACAGTCGCCGTGCCATGCGCGTCAGACGGTCGAAGCGCTCTTGCGGGGGGGTGTCGAGAATCTGCAGCGAACGCAGGGTCGCGATGCGCTGATACTCGTTGGCGGGTTGAACAGGTGCGAGCATCGGAACCTCCAGGCAGGTGAGTTACCAAGCCTAGCTGATGGATACCGACGTGCGCGCTCAAAGGTAGCGAGGAGGTTTGCCCACGAACAGTCGCCAGGCGAACATCTCGGGCGTCTTTCGGGGGCAAGCCCCCTCGCTACAGGGTGCAGTAATCAAGCGGTGGTGCTGACCGAAGTACCCGAGGTGCTGCTGCCTTCGTCCGTCAAGGCCTGCAGCAAGGCGGCGTTGGCCGTTTGCAGCTCGGACGAAACGCTGCTTACCGAAGACTGCGCTTCAGCAACCGCGGCGGCCTTGGCATCGGCGCTCTGGGTACTGGCCTGGGCCTTTTGCAGCGCTTGCTCCTGAGCTTGCAGTTGCTTTTGCAGTTCGGCGATCTGTTGCTTGAGCTGCTTGACGGTATCGCTGCTGCTATCGCTGCTGGAGGAGTCGCCGGACCCACCTGCGCCTGCGCTACCAGAGCTCTTGGACACGCCGCTGAGGTCGGCGGACGCCGTGGTGGCCGACGCAGCGGTGGTATCGGTGCTGGTGGCGTCTTCTGCCGCGGCCTTGGCCTTGGCGGTGGTGGTGAGCGTCAGGGTCGATAGACTCTGACTGGAGCTGAGCGAAACGCTGACCATAGTGGATTCGTCCCTAGGAATGGAAAAGAGAGTTCTAGCGAACAGTCCATCGGCCAAGGGGCACAGGTCTTGAGCACTATCGGGTAACGCTGCAGATACAAACAGTTACAAACGCCTGAACCGGGTCATCCTGCACCCTGAGCTAGCATCACTTGGCCTGAGCCGTCAATATGAAACAATCTTCAGAATGTCATGCAGTATTTCTTGGCACAATGATTGTGTCTAAAGCCGAAACCTCTGGGTAGATCACACCATGACGCGCGTATTGACCATCGAAGACGATGCCGTAACTGCCAGGGAAATCGTGGCAGAACTCAGTAGCCATGGCCTGCAGGTCGACTGGGTCGACAATGGCCGTGAAGGACTGGTCAAGGCGGTCAGTGGCGTCTATGACGTCATCACCTTGGACCGCATGCTACCTGAACTCGACGGTCTGGCGATCGTCACCACCCTGCGCACGATCGGCGTCTCCACGCCGATCCTGATGATCAGTGCGCTGTCGGACGTCGACGAACGCGTGCGCGGTCTGCGCGCCGGTGGCGACGATTACCTGACCAAGCCATTCGCCTCTGACGAAATGGCCGCGCGCGTCGAAGTCTTGCTGCGTCGCAACAGCACCACTGCTGCCCCGAGCAACGGCCTCAAGGTCGCCGATCTGGAACTCGACCTGATCAGCCGCGAAGCCAAGCGTGGCGAGCAATCGCTGAACCTGTTGCCGACCGAGTACAAACTGCTCGAGTTCCTGATGCGCAACGCCGGCCAGATCCTCACTCGCATGATGATTTTCGAGGAAGTCTGGGGCTACCACTTCGATCCGGGCACCAACCTCATCGACGTGCATATCGGCCGCCTGCGCAAGAAAATCGACCCTGCCGGCACCGTGCCTCTGATCAAGACCGTTCGAGGTTCTGGCTATGTCATTGCCGAACCCCTCTGAGGGTTGGCGCTCCTCCAGCAGCCGGTTGCTGGCGCTCTACAGTTTTCTGTTCGTGGCCTGGGGGAGCATCCTCATGGGCGTCATGTACTACGAGGTGTTCACTTATCTGGACAGCCTCGCACGGCATTCGCTGATGCAGCGCGAACAATTGTTCTCGCGCTTCCAGGGCCGTGATCTGGAAGATGCGCTGGCCGCCAGTTCGACCTTCGACGACCGCGCCTTCGACGCCTACGGCCTGTTCGACGACCGTCTCAACCCGCTGGCCGGCGAACTGCTGCGTATCCCCAAAGGCCTGCCGCTCGATGGGCAGATCTATGAGCTGGACAAGTGCATCGATTCGGACAACGACAACATCCCCGACGACGCCTGCGATGCGGTGGCCATGCCCACCCGCGATGGCCGCTGGCTGGTGCTGGTGCGCGACAACGGTTCGCTGTTCGCCGTCACGCGCATCATCCTCCATGCGTTGCTGTGGGGCATGTCGCTGACCATCATTCCCGGTGCCCTGGCCTTCCACTTCCTGAGGCGCAGGCCGCTGCGGCGGATCAGGGCGATTCAGGACAGCGCCGATGCCATCGTCGCCGGTGATCTGACCCAGCGCCTGCCGCTCTCGGACCGGCGCGACGAGCTCGACCGCCTGGCGGCGATCGTCAACACCATGCTCGACCGTATCGAGCGGCTGATGATGGAAGTCAAAGGCGTGTGCGACAACATCGCTCATGACCTGCGCACCCCGCTGACCCGCTTGCGCGCGCAGATCTATCGGATCAAGCAACAGAACGACCAGGACCCGCAATTGGGCGAGCAACTGGACGAGGTAATCAGTGAAACCGATACCTTGATGGCGCGTTTCCGCGGTTTGCTGCGCATTTCCGAAATCGAGGATCACCGCCGTCGCTCCGGCTTCGTCGAGCTCGATCCACTGGCGCTGCTGCAGGAGCTGCACGACTTCTACCTGCCGCTGGCTGAAGAAGGCGAATTGACCCTGGATCTGCAACTGCCGGATTCGGTGCCGCAGTTGTACGGCGACCGGGCGTTGCTGTTCGAAGCCATCGGCAACCTGCTGAGCAACTCGATCAAGTTCACCCCCATGGGTGGCAGTGTCACCGTGCGGGCAAGCATCGAGCAGGGGGCCACGCGCATCGATGTCGAGGACACCGGGCCAGGGATTCCGGCCAGCGAACGCGAGGCGATCTTCCAGCGCTTCTACCGCAGCGACGACAGCAGCAACCAGAGCGGCTTCGGCCTCGGGTTGTCGATTGTCGCGGCCATCGTCAACTTGCATGGATTCACTCTGGACGTCGGCGCCAGCCCTGAAGGGGGCGCGCGTTTGACCTTGTTGTGTCGGCAGACCAAGGCGCTGGTATGAACACGAACCTGCTGTATATCGCGCAACAACGTGACGCACAGTTGCTCCACAGCCTGTGCAGCGAAGGCCAACGGGTCACCGCTGCCGAGCCTGTGGATGCCGAGCGCGCCCTCAGGGGTGGCGGCTATGCCTTCATCCTTCTCGACCTGGTGGAACTGCGCCCGGAATTGCTCGCCCTGTGCGTTGCCCACCGTGGCGCCGCCGAACTGCTGGTGTTGTTGACCGACAGCGATCGCCACGCCCGTATCGAAACCCTGCGCGCCGGGGCCGACATGTGCCTGTCGCGGCCGTTGAGCCTGGTCGAGCTGCAAGCGCGGATGGAAGCCCTGAGCCGCGATCACCGCAGCGACACCAGCGCCGCCACCGAGCAGCTGTGGCTGTCCAACAGCCGCTTGTTGCTGGGGCGCGGCCGAGACGGTGGTGTGGTGGCGGTGACGGTCACCGAGCAGCGCTTGCTGATCCTGCTGGCCCGGCATAACGGCGCCATCAGCCGTGATGCCATCGAGCAGGCTGTGTGGGGCAGCAACGATTCGAGCCGCAGCACACTGATCGAGCGGCATATCTGCAACCTGCGGCGCAAACTTGCGCAACTCAACGCGCCCCATGCGCTGCAGACCTTGCGCGGGTTCGGCTACTGCCTGAGCGAAACGATCGAACTGCGGGTGGAGTGACACCACCCGCAACACCTCGGCTTATCGGTGCTTGAACTGCGGCTCGCGTTTGGCGACGAACGCCGCCATGCCTTCCTTCTGGTCTTCGGTCGCAAACGCCGCATGAAACACCCGGCGTTCGAAGCGTATGCCTTCACTCAAACTGACCTCGAAGGCGCGCTCTACGCTCTCCTTGACCATCATCGCCACCGGCAGGGATTTTTCCGCGATGCTGGCGGCGACTTTGAGCGCTTCCTCCAGTAGCTCCGCTTGGGGCACTATCCGCGCCGCCAGCCCGGCGCGCTCGGCTTCTTCGGCGCCCATCAAGCGCCCGGTGAGGCACAGTTCCATGGCCTTGGCCTTGCCGATGGCGCGGGTCAGGCGCTGGGTGCCACCCATGCCGGGCAAGACCCCGAGCTTGATTTCCGGCTGACCGAAACGTGCGGTGTCCGATGCCAGGATAAAGTCGCACATCATCGCCAGCTCGCAGCCGCCACCGAGGGCGAAGCCGGAGACGGCGGCGATGATCGGCTTGCGTCGGTTGGCCACGCGATCCGCTTCGACGAACAGATCGTCCAGATAGATCTGTGGATAAGTACGCTCGGCCATCTCCTTGATGTCCGCGCCCGCGGCGAAGGCCTTGGCCGAACCCGTGAGCACGATGCAGCCAATACCGGCATCGGCATGCAGGGCGTCGAGGGCGTGATTGAGCTCGCTGACCATCTGGCCATTGAGGGCATTGAGGGCTTCGGGGCGGTTGAGGGTGATCAACGCCACGCGGTCGCGGGTTTCGAGCAGGATGCTTTGGTAGGACACGGTCGATGACTCCTTGGCACGTTAGAGGTTGCGGGCAATCACCAGGCGCTGGATATCGCTGGTGCCTTCGTAGATCTGGCAAATGCGCACATCACGATAGATGCGCTCCAGGGGGAAGTCATTCAGGTAGCCATAACCGCCGAGGGTCTGCAACGCCTGGGAACAGACGGTCTCGGCCATTTCCGAGGCGAACAGCTTGGCCATCGATGCTTCGGCCAGGGCTGGCTCGCCGGCGTCGCGCAGGCTGGCGGCGTGATAGACCATCTGCCGGGCCACGCTGATCTGGGTCAGCATGTCGGCCAGGCGAAAGGCCACCGCCTGATGCTCCACCAGCGGCTTGCCGAAGCTCTCGCGCTCGCGGGCATAGTCACGGGCGACCTCGAAGGCCGCGCGGGCCATGCCGACCGCCTGCGCGGCAATGCCGATGCGACCACCCTCGAGGTTGGCGAGGGCAATACGATAGCCCTCACCCTCCTCACCCAGACGGTTCTCCACCGGGACGCGCACTTCATCCAGCTGGATCTGACAGGTGTCGGACGCGTGCAGGCCGAGTTTGTGCTCGACCCGCACCACCTGGTAGCCGGGGGTATCGGTGGGCACCAGGAAGGCGCTGATTCCGCGCTTGCCCGCCGCCGGGTCGGTGACGGCGAAGACAATGACCATGCCGGCGTTCTTGCCGGAGGTGATGAACTGCTTGGCGCCATTGAGGATGTAGTACTCACCCTCCCGGCGCGCGCGGCATTTGAGGCTGCTGGCATCGGAGCCGGCCTGCGGCTCGGTCAGGGCAAAGCCACCGAGCATCGCGCCGCTGGCCAGGGGCTCGAGCCAGCGGCGTTTCTGCGCCTCGCTGCCGAAGCGCAGGATCGGCACGCAACCCACCGAGTTGTGCACACTCATGATGGTCGAGCAGGAGCCGTCGCCAGCGGCGATTTCCTCGATGGCCATGGCATAGGCCACGTAGCCGGTGTCACAGCCGCCCCACTCTTCCGGCACCAGCATGCCGAAAAAACCCAACTGGCCCATCTCGGCGATGGCTTCGTGGGGGAAACGGTGCTCACGGTCCCAGTCCGCCGCGAACGGCCGCAGGCGCTCCTGGGCGAAATCACGGGCGGCATCACGGATTTGTCGTTGTTGTTCGTCGGGTAGCATGGTTTTACTCCAGGGATTCGAGGGCCATGGCCGTGGCTTCACCACCGCCGATGCAGATGGCAGCGACGCCGCGGCGCGCTCCGCGTTGGCGCAATGCCGCCAGCAAGGTGACCAGGATACGCGCGCCTGAGGCGCCAATCGGGTGGCCGAGGGCGCAGGCGCCGCCGTGCACATTGACCTTGTCGTGGGGCAGGCCGAGCCGAGCCATGGTCACCAACGCGACCACCGCAAAGGCTTCGTTGATTTCGAACAGGTCGACGTCACCCAGCTGCCAACCGGTGCGCTGCATGAGCTTGTCGATCGCGCCCACCGGTGCTTGCGGGAACAGTCCCGGCGCGGCCGCGAAGGCCGCATGCCCATGAATGATCGCCAACGGCCGCAAACCCGCCGCTTCGGCCTCGCAACGACGCATCAGCAGCAACGCGGCTGCGCCATCTGAGATCGAGCTGGAATTGGCCGCAGTCACCGTGCCGCCTTCGCGGAACGCCGGTTTGAGCGTGGGGATCTTGTCCAGCCGCGCCTTGGGCGGTTGTTCGTCATCGCTGATCAGGCGTGGCTGCTTGCCTGTCGTCACCTGCACCGGGACGATCTGCGAGCGAAACCAGCCTTGTTCGATCGCCTGCTGCGCGCGCTTGAGCGAGGTGATGGCGTAGTCATCCTGCACGCTGCGGCTGAAATCATTGGCCTGAGCACAGTCCTCGGCAAAGGTGCCCATAAGCCGGCCCTTGTCGTAGGCATCCTCCAGGCCATCGAGAAACATATGGTCGATGACTCGCCCATGGCCCATGCGATAACCCGAACGGGCACGATCCAGCAGGTACGGCGCATTGGACATGCTTTCCATGCCACCGACGACGACCCGCCGGGCACTGCCGGCCAGCAGCAGGTCGTTACCCAGAATGGCCGCCTGCATGCCGGAGCCGCACATCTTGTTGAGCGTGGTGCAGGGCGTCGCCGGGCTCAGCCCCGCCCCCAGCGCGGCCTGGCGAGCCGGTGCCTGACCGAGGCCGGCGGGCAGCACGCAGCCCATCAGCACCTCGTCGATGCTGTCGGCGGCGATCCCGGCCCGCTCGACGCTGGCCCGTATCGCCGCGGCGCCCAGTTGCGGGGCCGTCAGGCTGGAAAGATCGCCCTGGAAACTACCCATCGGCGTGCGGGCGGCACTGACGATGACGACGGGATCATTGCTTATTGTCATTGTGGGTTCCTCTCTGCGCGGCCTCGACGTGAGTGACGTCGCCGCCGACCACGGAATTCAGCGTGCGGCCATCCGCAAAGCACCATCGAGGCGGATGACCTCGCCATTGAGCATAGAGTTCTCGAGAATATGTCGCACCAGTGCGGCATATTCCTGCGGCCGCCCCAGGCGCGGGGGGAAAGGTACATCGCTGGCCAAGGCATCGCGCACTTCGTCGGTCATGCCGGCCATCATCGGTGTTTCGAAGATCCCTGGGGCGATGGTCATGACGCGGATACCATGGGCCGCCAGCTCCCGCGCGGCAGGTAAAGTCAGGCTGGCGATCGCGCCCTTGGAGGCCGCGTAGGCCGCTTGGCCGACCTGGCCATCGAAGGCCGCCACCGAAGCGGTATTGATGATCACCCCGCGCTCGCCATCGGCATTCGGGACATTGCGGGCCATGGCCTCGGCGGCCAGGCGCAGCATATTGAAGCTGCCGATCAGATTGACATTGATGACCTTGGCGAACGTCGCCAGATCGTGCACGCCACGCTTGCCGAGAATCTTGCCGCCGTTGACGATGCCCGCGCAGTTGATCAACCCATCCAGGCCGCCAAAAGCCTCGCTGGCGGCGTCGACTGCAGCCTGGGCATCGGCCTCCACGCAGATATCGGCGACGCTGTAGCGGCTGCGATTGCCGAGGGCCCGCACCCGTTGCGCCAGACCCTCGGCGTTGAGGTCCACCAGCATCACTCGAGCGCCGGCCGCGGCCAGCAAGGTGGCCGTCGCCGCACCTAGACCGGAGGCGGCGCCGGTGACCAGAAAGCGTTGGTTGTCGATATGCATGAGGGCGCTGCTCCTTGCCTGAATGGGGAAAATCATCCCTCTGCAAGGTGGCCAGCGGCAATGGTCAAAGCACTCAATCGGCTTGAGCGGTTTGGCCAAGGATCAACTGCCGGTACTGGCCCGGATTGGCGCCCGACCACTTGCGGAATGCCTTGTAGAACGAACTGGTGTCGGCGAAGCCAAGCGTCTGCGCGATATCGGCGAAACTCAGCTCGGCATCGGCCAGGGCGGCCACGGCGAGCTCCTTGCGCACGGCATCCTTGAGGCGCTGGTAGGTTTGTTCCTCGTCGGCCAAGCGCCGCCGCAGGGTGGCGGACGACATGCACCACTGCTGCGCGAGGGTGTCGGTTTCCGGCCACAGTACCGGTGCCTGGGCCCGCAGCTGCGCCTTGACGCGCTGGGCGAAACTGTCCGGGTCGCGGTACTTGACCAGAATATTGCCCGGCGCCCGCGCCAAAAATCGTTGCAGATCGGCCTCGTTGCGACGGATCGGCAGGTCCAGGCACTCATCGGCGAACATTATCCGCGTGCGTGGCTGGGCAAAGCGCAGGTGGTCGGAAAACATCACTTGATAATCGTCGCAGTCATCGGGCGCGGCGCTGCGCAGATCCAGGGCGAGGATCGGAATGCGTCGCCCGGCCAGCCAGCACAGCACGCCATGGACGATCATCCAGAAGGTGAAGTACGCAAATGCCCGCAGGGGCGGCACCGCAACGTCGTGGATGACGATTTCCACCAGACCCCGATGGCGGGTCGGGCGTGCGGCGAAGCGGTCGAGCATCAGCGACAGGAACGTCAGCATCGACTCCAGCCCCTGCGCCACGGTCGGTTGAGCGATGGCGCCCCGGCAGATGAACGCCAGGCTGCCGCTGCGCAACGGGCGTGGGTCCATGGCGAAGAATTCATCGTCCAGGCGCCGCGCCAGCAGCCGCCACAGGCGCGCATAGGCCCGCGCTGAAACCCGGGTGCCGGGCTGTTGCAACTGCTGCGAATCGATGCCGGCACGGGTGAGCATCGGCACCACTTCGGCGCGCGACAAACCGCTCTGTAGCAGCGCTTCACGCACCATTTGCATGGAAATGCTGTCCCGCTGTGCCATGGTCTTACCTTGTTCGATGTCTTATTGTGGGCGCCTGTTGCCTGACATTGCCCGGCTGACGAAGCGCCGGTAGCGCTACGCCATCTTAGGGGGCTGCCGGGCAAAAGTCAGTGGGCCATGAAACCGTAGTGCCTGCTCAAGGTCAGTGGCTGCAACGCTGGCCCAATGAACGCCCAAGAGGAATCGACCATGTACCGTCTTTCTGCCCTGTTGTTGTCCTGCCTGGTGGGCACCAGTGCGATGGCCGCCGATACCGCGCCTACCTACGGCCCCGAACTGCAAGGCTTCGACTATCCCTACACCCTGCAACATTATGCGTTCGAGTCCCAGGGCAACAACTTGCAGATGGGCTACATGGACGTCGCCGCCAGCGGCAAGGCCAACGGTCATACCGTGGTGCTGCTGCACGGCAAGAACTTCTGCGCCGCCACCTGGGAGAGCTCGATCAAGGCGCTCAGCGATGCCGGCTACCGCGTCATTGCGCCGGACCAGATCGGCTTCTGCACCTCCAGCAAGCCCGAACACTACCAGTACAGCTTCCAGCAGCTGGCCGACAACACCCACGAATTGCTCAATGACCTGGGGGTCAAGGAAGCGACCATCCTGGGCCATTCCACCGGTGGCATGCTCGCCACCCGCTATGCCCTGCTCTACCCCACCGAGGTCGAACGTCTGGCGCTGGTCAATCCGATCGGCCTGGAAGACTGGAAAGCACTGGGCGTGCCCTATCGCACCGTGGACCAGTGGTTCGAGCGCGAGACCAGGCTCGATGCCGAGAGCATTCGCAAGTACGAGCAACACACCTACTACTCCGGTCACTGGAAGCCTGAATACGACCGCTGGGTCACCATGCTCGCCGGCCTCAACCAAGGCCCGGGGCATAACGTGGTGGCATGGAACTCGGCGCTGATCTACGACATGATCTTCACTCAGCCGGTGGTCTACGAATTCAAGGACCTGAAAATGCCGACCCTGTTGCTGATCGGTGATGCCGACACCACGGCAATCGGCAGCGACATCGCCCCGGCGGACGTCAAGGCCCGTGTGGGCCACTACAATGTGCTGGGCAAACAGGTGGCGCAGATGATTCCCCACAGCACCCTGGTGGAATTCCCAGCCCTGGGCCATGCGCCACAGATGGAACAGCCGACGCAGTTTCACCAGGCGCTGCTGGATTGGCTGAGCAAGACCAACTGATCATGGCCCATCAATAACAATCGGGAGCGAATTCGATGAGCGCATTGCGCATTGCGGTGCTGGATGACTGGCAAGCGGTCGCCAGTCAGGTAGTGGATTGGTCGCCCCTGCAGGCCTTGGGCGAATTGGTCTTCGTGCACGATTATCCGGCCGCGACGGCCACCTTGGTCGAGCGTCTGAAAGACTTCGACGTGATCTGCGTGATGCGCGAGCGCACCTTGTTCGACAAGGCGCTGATCGACGGTCTGCCACGCCTGAAGTTGCTGGTCACGGGGGGCATGCGCAATGCCGCGCTGGACCTCGACGCGGCCCGCGAGCGTGGCGTGCTGGTGTGCGGTGGCGACAGTTACAAACACGCCGCCCCCGAGCTGACCTGGGCGCTGCTGATGGCGCTGCAGCGTAACCTCGTAGCCGAGGCCAACTCCTTGCGCAACGGCGGCTGGCAGGTCGGATTGGGTGGCGATCTGTACGGCAAGACGCTGGGCATCCTGGGCCTGGGCAGCATCGGCCAGAAAGTCGCCGGTTATGCCAAGGCGTTCGGCATGCGCGTGATCGCCTGGAGCGAAAACCTCACCGAAGCCCGCGCCAGCGAAGCCGGCGTGACCTGGGTGAGCAAACGGGAACTGTTCGAACAGGCCGATATCCTGACCGTGCATCTGGTCCTCAGCCCGCGCAGTCAGGGCCTGGTGGATGCTCAGGCGCTAGGCTGGATGAAGCCGAGCGCGTTGCTGATCAACACCTCCCGCGGGCCTATCGTCGACGAGCAAGCGTTGCTCGACGCCCTGCAACACAAGCAACTGGCGGGTGCCGCCGTCGACGTCTTCGCTCAAGAGCCCCTGCCCAGCGACCATCCGTTTCGCAGCCTGCCCAATCTGCTGGCCACGCCCCATATCGGCTATGTCACACAGAACAACTATCGGCAGTTCTTCGAGCACATGATCGAGGACGTCCTGGCCTGGCATGGGGGTGCGCCCATCCGCCAGCTGTAGCGAAGCGCGGCAGGTCAAGCTGTTCCGTTATTTCAGGCCGAGCTTGAGCAACTGGCCGTCAGGCTCGTCGGTGAGTACATAGAGGTAGCCATCCGGTCCTTGGCGCACATCGCGGATGCGCGCCTTGAGCGGCGTCAACAGGCGCTCCTCATGCACGGCCTTGTCGCCATCGAAGTGCAGACGCAGCAATTGCTTGCTGACCAGCGCGCCGATGAACACGTCGTGATCCCAAGCCTTGAAGCGATCGGCGCTGTAGAACGTCATGCCGCTGATACCAGGGGATTTTAGCCAGACGTGGTGCGGCCCGGCGACACCATCGGCGGTCTTGCCGCGGGACTCGGGGATCGGCTGGCCGGTGTAGTCGATGCCATGGGTAGTGATCGGCCAACCGTAGTTCTTGCCCTTCTCGATGATGTTGATCTCGTCGCCGCCCCGTGGACCATGCTCGTTGGTCCAGAGCGTCCCGGTCCAGGGATTGAGCGCGGCGCCCTGCTGGTTGCGGTGGCCATAGGTCCAGATTTCCGGGCGCACGCCCGGCTGGCCGACGAAGGGGTTGTCGGGCGGGATCTTGCCGTCGGCAAATATGCGCACCACCTTGCCTTGCAACTTGGACAGATCCTGCGCGGTCGAGCGCTTGTTGTTCTCGCCCAGGGCGATGAACAGGTAACCGTCGTTGTCGAACACCAACCGTGAGCCGAAATGGTTGCCCATGGACAGCTTGGGCTCCTGACGGAAGATCACCTGGAAGCCTTCGAGGCGGGTCAGGTCGACTGACAGCTTGCCGCGGCCGACCGTGGTGCCGGCTCCGCCGTTGGCTCCACCGCCCTCGGCATAGGACAGATAGACCAGGCGATCCTCGGCGAAGCTTGGCGACAGGGCCACGTCGAGCAAGCCACCCTGCTCCTTCTCCCACACCTTGGGCGTACCGTGAATGGCCCCCGACACCTTGCCATCCGCCGTCACCACCCGCAGGTAGCCCAGCCGTTCGGTCACCAGCATACCCTTGTTATCTGGCAGAAAGGCCAGCGCCCAAGGGAAGTGCAGCCCCTCGGCGACGGTTTCGACGGTGAGTTTGCCACTCTCGCTGGGATACTCATGCACGGGCCCGGCACTGGCTAGCAGCGGCAGGGCAAGACAGGCGACGGCGCAGAAGCTGGCCAGCATTTTTGTTGGAGTCATCGAAAATTCCTTTTGCATCTCGCGGCGTTCAAGGCGTAGTGGGGCGTGGAGGATGAATGGGTTCGATCTGCGGTGCCTTGGGCGCCGGCCGGAGATTCTGGCCGTTGCCGATGCCACCGTTTTGCAGCGTAGGCGGTCGCGGATCGATCTGCTGACGCTGGGCTGGCGACTGCGGCCCGAGCGGCTGGGTGCCTTGCATGGAATTCGGATTGATGCGCCGAATCGGGCTGTTGTATGGATTGGCCTGATCGTTGGCGGCCAGCCAGCCAACGCTGCCCGTAGCCGCCTGAGCCAGGCCCCAGGGGCTTGCGAGCAACAGCCATGCGAAGATCAAACGAGCCACGACACTCATGAACGGCGGTCCTTGCGAAGAGGTTGATTGCGGTTGTCTGGGCAAGCATAGAAGCCATGGCATCGAATGAAAGTAAGCAGGCGGTTTCAGGTGTTTCCAGCTGTGACATCGGCGCTGCAGGCAACAACATGCGCTGCGCCGAACCCCTTATGCCAGAAGTGGTCGCAGTTAGGTAGCAAGTCACTGGCGCCAGTCGCTAATTTCATCTGCGACTCAAGAGAACACCATGCATTCATCGTTGCGTACCTGCCTGACGGCCATGCTGCTATTGACCCTTGGCGCTTGCGCGCTGCTGCCCCAGCGCGATCCGGTCAACATCAGCGTAGTCGGCTTCGAGCCATTGCCGTCACAGGATCTGGAGTGGCGCATGGCGGTGAAACTGCGTCTGCAGAACCCCAACGACAACGTCATCGACTACGACGGTGTGGCCTTGGACCTGGACATCAACGGCCGCGGCCTGGCCTCTGGGGTAAGCGATCAGCACGGGTCGATCGGACGCTATTCGGAGGCGGTGTTGACCGTGCCGGTCAGCGTGTCGGCGTTCTCCGCCCTGCGCCAGGCAATCGGGCTGAGTCAAAGCCAGGGCCTGCAAGGCTTGCCCTATGTGGTACGGGGGAAATTGGCGGGAGGACTGTTCGGGACGGTGCGCTTCGAGGAAAGCGGCGTGATTGACCTGGGCACCTTGGGGCAGGTGCCCTGACACGCTGGCGGGTCGATTGGATTACTTGGCAGCGGCCATCAGCTTGTTGACTTCGCTCTTGACCATGTTGGCGTATTCGGGGGGCGACATGGCGTCCAGCTCGGCCCTGACCCACTCCGACCAGCGGCCTTTGCGCCGCGGTTTTTCAGCGATCAGCCGGGCTGCATCGCCCTTGGCGCGGCCGATGTTCTGCTGCCAGAGTTCATACAGACGCGCCTTCTCGTCTTCGATCAATGCCCGCTCGGCAAAGGACTTGTTGGCCAGATTGAAACTCATCGCACGTGCTCGCTGCCGGGGTGAAAAAGAAAGCGCATTTTACACTCCGATCGTGGGTTTGCTGCAAACCCGCTGCAACTTTCCAGACCGGCAGGACTCAACAGCCTGTTGCCGTACATTAATCAAGGAGTGTCTCGATGGCTCGCAAGACTGCTGCTCAGGTGGCCGAAGATCAAATCAAGGACCAAGCGTTCAGCGAACTGGCATCGCTGATCGAAGAGTCCGAAAAACTCCTCAAGGACGGTGCGTCGCTGGTGGGCGAAGAGGCCGACAGCCTGCGCGAACAAGTGTCGCAGAAGCTCAAGCAGGCCCGTGAATCGGTGAGCGGCGCTCGCGACCGCGCTCAACCGGTCATCGACGCCACCCAGACCTACATCGGCGGTCATCCTTGGCAGACCGTGGCGGTGTCGGCCGGTTTCGGCCTGGTCGTCGGCCTGCTGCTGGGTCGTCGCTGATCCGATACTGATGCGGCGATGAGCTCGCCTCTCGCCGCGTCCAGGATGCGCCGTTATAGAAACCCTTCGAGCTCCCGCAGCTCGCCGGCACGCAAAGCGATGCCTTGCACCAGGGCCTGCGCTCGTGCCCTGTAGCGTCGATCGCCCGCCATGCGCGTCACCCCCGCCGCCTCCATCTGCCTGACCAGCGCTTCACTGCGTTGAGCGAAAGGCGCGCCTCGGCTTTTGTCCGGATCGATGACGATGATCAATTGCCCGGTCCAAGGTGTCTTCGCACCGGGATGCCCGGACCAGTCGAACTCGAAGGAAAAATGACCGCCGGTCAGGGCCGCCGCCAGCAGTTCGACCATCATCGACAAGGCCGAGCCCTTGTGGCCACCGAACGGCAGCAACGCGCCGCCGTCGAGAATGGCCTTCGGGTCCTGAGTCGGCTGACCGAAGCGATCGACGCCACTGCCAGGCGGGACGTCATGGCCCTCGCGGGCGGCGATCTGCACATCGCCATGGGCCAGGGCGCTGGTGGCCATATCGAACACGATCGGGTCGCGGCCGTGGCAAGGCGCCGCGAACGCGATCGGGTTGGTGCCGAATACCGGTTTTTCCGCGCCATGGGGCACCACGCAGGTCATGCTGTTGACCACGCTCAACGCCACCAGGCCTTCGCGGGCAAACGGCTCGACATCGGGCCACAACGCGGCGAAGTGGTGGGAATTGCGGATCGCCAGCACGGCGATGCCAGCACTGCGGACCTTGTCGATCAACAGGCTGCGCGCCGCGGCCAATGCGGGTTGGGCGAAGCCGTTGGCGGCGTCGACAGCGACGAAACCACTGGCAATGTCCTCGACCACCGGCACCGCCTTGCCGTCCACCCAGCCACTGGCAAGGGTCGACAGGTAACCAGGGATACGAAAGACGCCATGGCTGTGCGCGGCATCCTGTTGCGCGCTGGCGCAGTTCAACGCCAGGCATCGGGCCACTTCGGGGCTGGTGCCATGGCGCTCGAAAATCTGCCGCAGCAATGTCGCCAACTCGGTGAACGAAAGATGGACCGTTGCTGCATCTGCAGCATGGGTAGTCTGCGACATGGCTCGTCCCTTCCCGTTGAATGTACCGACCGCCATTAATTCCCTGCCTCACGCGGGCTGTCAATCCACCAGCAATATCTAGCGCAGCGCCAGCCGCACGCCATCCTATGCTCCCTGGCCCTGTGGCCCTGCGTCGGCCACGTCGCCTTGCCAGGAGCCGCGAACATGAACCCTACCCTGCCCTGCTTCCATGCCCATTCTTTGCGCGATGCCTTCGCCCGCCAATTGAGCGCTGCGCGTCAGTCCAACGAGCTGTCCACCGCAGAGGCCGATGCCTTTGCATCTTTGTGCCAGCCGGTCTGGCAGCCCTCGCCGGCACTGCGTATCGACCGCCTCAGCGCCCGCGGTTGGGCCAGCCACGAATTCGCCGATGCCTTGATGGTCAGCTACACCGACAACCTGATAAAAACCGTCTATCTGTGCCTGCCACTGTTGGCGATAGAGCGTTTTGCCGATCGCCATGCGCTTGACCTGGCGCTGATCGAACGCTATGCCGAAGGCAAGGACCAACAGGTCAGCGCCGAGCTGCTGTCCATTTCGCCCTTCGATTACTGGATGGAGAACTTCCTCGGCCGTCAGCAAAAGCTGCTGCAGGCATGGGACGCATCCCTATTGAAACTGCCCAGTCTGCGCAGCGTGCTGCTGGAGGGTCTGCGCAAGGATCTGACCATGCTCGCGCCAACGATGGATACCGAGCCTGACGCCTGGACCTATCAGATCACCACCTTCCAGAACCCCACCGAGGTGCGGCTGACCAAATCACTGCTGGCGGCGGCGCTGGATGAATGCTGCGCCGTGCCGGCACCCGACGCCACCCGCGCGCGCCTGGTCGATCCGCAGGGCAACCGCCTGTCGACGTTGCGCCTGGAAGAATTCGAGGCCGCCTTCAGCCACTCGATCAATCGCCTCAATGCCTCGTTCGCCGATGCGCTCGACGCATTCTGGGCGATCCTCGACGGCAGCGGCCAGACGCGCCTGCATCAGGCTGCCCAGGCATTGGCTCATCATTACTACCTGACGCTGCTGCGCGCCGCGCACGAGCAAACGATCGACGCGGCAAGCTTGACCTGGCTACGGACTGCGTTGCACCCCGGCGCGCAGACCAACACGACAGCCCTGCGCGCGCAGCGCATCACCTTGCATTCCGGGGCACTCGCCGGCATCGAGCTGGCCGGGGCCTTCGTGTTGACCGACAGCCATCCCACCAATCAGGCGCTTTTCCTGTTCAGCGCCCGCGACGGTTTGCGGCACTTTGCCAACGCTCAGGCGCTGTGCAGTTGGCTCATCGACCCGGCCTGCAAGCTGATGTTCGAAGAAGCCATCGGTCGTCAGAGCCTGGCGCCGCTGCAAGCCATGAAACACCTCGAAGTGCGCCTGAGCCCCATCACCGAGCCGCTGTTCACCGAGCGGTTGCAGTCGATCGTCAAGGTCCAGCAAAGCAATCTGGCCGTGGCTATCGCGCAACGCGGCAGCGTGCCGAACGAGGTCGCAGCCGACCTCGATGATGCGTTGGACGTTCGCGGTCTGTTCGTCCCCGCATTGCTGCAACTGCGCTACTCGCCCCGATGGTCCGATAGTGCCCCGCCCGCCGTCACGGCATCGACGGCGACGCCCGACTCATCGGCCTATCTGCGCGCGTTCGCGCTGCAAACTCGGTCCAACGCCATCCGCGCTGCCCGGCCGAATCTGGAGTGCTGCCTGAATCACCTGATCGACTTGCAACTGGCCATGCTCGGCCCGCCCTGGCTGGCGGCGGATTCCATTTGGGTATCCCGTGCCTCAGGCCCGACCAACGACGACAACCCGCGTGAAAAACTCTTGGCTTACTTGCTCGGCCGCTTGGCTCGCAGCCCCGCTGCGGTACTGCCCGATGACTGTGTCATCACCGATGCCGACGAACGCCGCCTCTCACAGTTGGATGCACGCCTGCTCAATCGCCTGCTCGATAACGTCGTCAAAGCCGCAAAAAATGCCTGGATCGGCCAATTTCATCGCTTCAACAACCATCCGCAGCGAGTCGGTGCGACCCAGATCGATGCCCATGGTGAAAGCCTGGAGATTCGCCAGGCCGCGCTGCGCGAAGAACTGGCCATGAGCGAAAACGCGGGGCCTGGCGCCGCCTGGATCTGTGCCTGGCTCCGACAGGTACTCGACCGCCCGACTCGCGCCATGCGTTTTGCCCTTGGCGACGCGCGCATCGAAGTCAACCGCTTGAGCCTGCGCCTGCCCGGTAATGCCTTTGTCATCCCCCTGAGCAATGTCATGGTGCTCAGCCGCGGGCTCGACCCTCAAGGCCCTGTGGTGTTGTGCTCGCACCTGATGGGCACCGTGGGGTTCGCGACGCTGGCACAATGCCAGGCTGAACTCCTGAGCCAGTTGCAGGCCCCGCAAACGCAGGCGCGCTGGCTCGCACTGGTTGCCGAGCGCTTCCTCCCGGCATTGGCCGGTCACTTGCAGAGCGAATCGCAGCCTGCCTTGCAGATCGAGGTTTTCGCCGAAGACGGCGACTACGCGCAATACTTGCAACGCAGCGACGAGACGCGGCAGATTTTTACCGCCGAGTACGCATTCAATCGCGCCCGCAATGGCCGCTATCCAAGTGATTTGTGGCTGGCGTACACAGATCGATGCGCCGCTTCGACCGGGCTCGACTACCAGCTCGACGAGCTTGCCAGCACCCTGTACGCCGATCATCTGGAACAGCAGATCCCTGCCTGGATACGCAACGCCAACAGCGACGACGTGAAGCTTTATCTCGGCAACCTGCAGCGCCTGGGGTTCAGTCTTGCGCGAACAGCCCATTACCTGTTCGGTATCCCGTCGGCCATCGACTACGCCACCGAGCGACTGCAAGCCGCTTTGAACCTGAGCTTTGCGGATGCGGCGCTGACTCCCGCGCAGATTCGCGTGCAAGTCGCAGAAAAATTCAAGCCCGGGTTCTATTTCAGCGCGGCTGCCGAAGGCCTGATCAGCGGCCCCGGCGGTGTCAGCTACCCCACGCTGGACCTGTCCCTGGCCGAATATGCGTTGCACCGAGCCATGGCCGCGCCGGGCATACCGATCAAGATCAGTTTGCGCGACCATGCCCCGGTCCCGGCAGGGCTGACACCCGAATTCGTCACCCAACTGGCGCAGCGACTGGACGCAGGGGGCCACTACCTGCGGCAATTGAGCGACAAGTTCCAACCTGACGACGTCGACTACGCCGAACGTCGCGCCTTGTTTCATCAACATATTCCCTTGACCCTGATGGATGCGGCCATCGAAGCGAAGCTCAAAGGCGAGCTCAGTGAACTCGCCTACAAAGTCATCGAAACCCTCTTGGAAATGCCCGACCCACTAGCGCGTCAGGCCCCCGCAGGCAGCGACTATGTGCTGCGTCCGCTGTGCCTGCTGGCGGCCGACCACCTCGCGCCAGACCCGGTCGCCGGCCTGTATCTGCTGGGCCCCGCAGCGCGAACGGCAGGGCCGTTGGTATTGCTCGCCACCTACCACACAGGCTTCGTCTTTCGTGAGTTCCAGGACGAACACGAGCTGATGGCAAAAGCCCGTGCAGAGGGCGATCTGCAGGAGCTGGTGTTGCAGCGAATAGACACTGCGGTGCGCTCGCGCTACAGCCATGGCGGCCTGACCGTACCGCGTTTCGAGACCAGCACCGGTGCGGAATTCGAGCAGCCCATGCCACCCCCCGCCCGGACGCGCCTGGCTTACCTGCCGGTGAGCGGCAATGTCGTCGACTATCTCTTCAAGGCGTCGCTGCAGTATCTGCTGCGCCTGGCCCGAAGCCAGATCGTCACCAGCGCGCAACTCGATCAAGCGGTCAGCGCAGGCCTGCTCAAGCAACTGGTCGAAACCGGCCTGTCGTTCGCCAATGGCCGGGTCGCCCTCGTGCTGGGCGCCTGGCAAAGCGCGCAATGGATCCGCTCCTCGACTCAAGCCCTGGCCGTGCACGACTGGGGCAGCGCGGTATCGCAGTTCAGCGCCGGCCTGTTGAGCTTGATCGCGCAACGCACGCCGCGCCGGGAGCGACTGGGCACCGATGCGCTGCTGACGGCCAACACCACCGAAGTCAGTACTGAATACTCATGGCGCTTCAGTGATATTCCAGCCGAATTGAAGGCACGCCTGCAGGCACTGGTGGTCACCGATATCACCCTTCAGGCGCTGCAGGCGGACACCACTGCGGGCATCTATCTGGACGCCGTCACGCAAAAACGCTACGCCGCCGTTGCCGGTCAGGTGTACCAGGTGGACAAACTGGAAGGCCGCTGGCGGATCATCGGCGATCGGCGCGAGGGTCCACCGCTGCGCCGCACCGTCGACGGCCGCTGGGAGATGGAAATCCGCCAGGGCCTGGCCGGTGGCGGCTGCGCCTGGAGCGACCAACGCTACGACCGGGCGTTGCAACGGGAGGTCAACAATGTGCTCACTATCCAGGCCTCGGGCATGGCGGACATGCACCGCTATTTCCCGCACAACGCCAACAAACTGGTACGAGCCCATGCCAGGGCCCGGCGCTATCTGGAACGCTGCATGGACGCCCTTACCGTCGCACCGGGTCAGTCCGCCATACCGACCACCAGCCTGGACGTATTGAAACAGTTCTTTTCCCTGACCACGGTGCCGCCGACGCTGATCAAGAACCTGCGCAAGATGGCCGGAAAACTGTTCACCGAGCTGATGAACAGCGACATGGATCCACAGACCTCATCCCGCTATGTGTTCGGTCTCAACAAGCCGGGATTGTCGTTCGTCGTCGCGTCCACCGACCCGAAGGATCCGCGGCGACGGATCTTCCTCACCGACACCTTCTTCGATATACCCCAAGCGTTGCGCCGTGCCGTGCGTCTGAGTCAGCGCAGCTTCGACGTGCCTTCGCACTTTCGCGCGACATCGTTGATTCATGAGTTGTCGCATATCGTCAGCGGTACCGAGGATATTGCCTACGTCGAGGCGTCGGTACCTTATATCGACATGATCGACGCCACTCGCCCCGGCGGCCCGGCATTGATGCAAGCCATTACCCAGGCGCAGAATCAGACACTCAACGCCCATACGCCATTGACCGAACTCTTTACGCTGGTGGAGAACGGCGCCAGACGTGACATCACCGATGCCGATGGCCCAGCCTATAAACTCGTGCTCAAGGCCAGCAAGACGAAAAACCTGCCCGATGCACGGATGGCGTTCATGACCGATCCCGCCGCGCGCCAGCGCGTCATCCTCGCCAATGCCGATTCGGTCGCGCTGCTGATAACCCTGCTGTCTCGAAGCCAGCCGGGGCGCCCGTAGAGGCTGGATTGCCGAGGTTCCTACAACCTGCGAGCGTGATGACGCCGACCAATCCACATCTTTTTTTGCAAAGGGGTGTGGATTTCGTCGTTTCGTTCGTCTTGTCTAGAGAGACTGTTTTCCGGACATCATGAAAAGGAGCATTCGCATGCACAACCTTGGTTCTCCCGTCATCGACCGCTCACAGCGCAGAACGCTGCAGCGCCGCTCACGCAGCCTCGAGGGCGGCCTGCCCGTCGAGCGAGTGGGTTATGACGGCATCAAGGCGTTGCTCAAGCACTTCGGCCTGCGCACCAGCCTGATTCGCCTGAAGGTGCTCGATGCGTTGATCGATGCTCATCGCAACGAGCAGAAGATTGGCGTACGCGGCGTGCACAGTTACCTGGATGTCCACGGCGTCAGCTCATCGTTCCTGAGCGTGCGCGAGGTGCTCAAGCGCCTGAGCGGCGATGGCGTGATCCTCCTCGATGCCGACAAGCACTATTGTCTGAGTGCCGACGCCGAGACTCTGTTGCAAATGCGTGCGCAATAGAAGGCGGTATCAGGACCGGATGACCTTGCGGCGCATGATGCCGTTGATGATCACGACCACCACTGCAACGCCCATGGCAAGGTACTGAAAGGCCTTTTCAGTGATGACGCCGTGGGCTTGCAGGTAGGAAAGCCCGAGCATGACGGCCAGTGTGGCCAGGGCGATCAGCAGGGAATATTTGATGCGTTGGGACTGAGTCATTGCCGGTTCCTGATTGCGTTTGTATCAATTCTGTATCAACCATCTCACCAACTGCATACCCTGTGCGCGGGATGCCATGGCGATTGTGCGGTCACATGTTACAGCGCCCGAAGCCGATTTGGCACGAGCGCCTTTACGAACATGAGGACTTGCAGATGCTTCGTCGAATCACAATGCTGATTCCTATTCTACTGACCCTCACGTTGAGTGGGTGCTGGATATTCATGCCACCAGGGGGCGGCCACGGCGGTGGCGGCGGTCATGGTGGTGGCGGCTATGGCGGCGGCGGGGGTGGCGGCGGCGGTCACGGCCCTGGTGGCGGCCCCGGTTTCCAGGGACGGTAAAAACGATACGGCGGGCTCCAGATGAGCCCGCCGTTTTTTTCGTCTGCTGGACGGAGGGAATGTCACAAGACTTTGCTAAATACCGCCATTCCGTTAGGCTGCGCAGCCCATCTTCCGAGACACTCAGGTAACTGGCGGCCTGGAGTCGTTTGCTGCAGATTCGCCCTACAGCACCACGGAAAAGCCCCTACAGATCAATCAGAAACATCCTCGCTACACGACGACCTTGTTACCTAGAGCCCGCTGCAGTGCTGGGAAAGAATGCGTCTTGCCCAAGACTCAACTTTCTTTTTTTGCTGCCGCACAAGGAAGTCCCATGAACATCGAAGACTTGAAACGCATCGACATCACCCACCTGCCCAAATCCCTGCAAGCCCTGGTGGACTGCCTGGGAGTCGAGCAGGCCTATCGCCTGACCTGCCTGTTCGGCGGACGCCCCAAGTACATCCCCAAGCATCCCGAACGCACCAAGCTGGCCAAGTCGCTGCCGCCCAAATCGTTGCGCGCGCTGATCAATCGCTTCGCCGGCGCCTCGCTCGAAATCCCCAAAGCCGACCACTTCGCCCGTCAGTTGCGCAACCAGAAGATCCACGAGGATGGTCTACGCGGCTGTTCCCGCACGGCGCTGGCCCACAAGTACAAACTGAGCCTGCGCCAGATCGGCAACATTCGCCGCCGGGACAGCGCGCCCGAGTAGTGACACCACGGGGCGCTGCAACAAAGCGCCCCAGCACCAGGGCGCCAGGCTAGAAATCGCGCTTGTAGAAGATGTCCAACGAGCTGGCCACACCGCTGGCCACCTCCAGGTAGACCTTCTTGCTCAACAGGTACCGCAAGGCGATGGTGTTGGCGGGTTCGAAGACCCCCACGCCATAGCGCAAGCTGAGCTTTTCGGTAATTTTGCCGCTGGCCACGACATTGGTGGTGGTCCCGCTGCCCGTGGTGTCCAGCTGGAAATCCTGGATACCCAGGTCCTTGGCCACCGAGCCCGTCAATGACGAACTGCCAGCCAGCCCCAACCCCAACGCCGCTTGCGCCAGCAGGTTGTTGTCCTCACCCGTGGTACTCAAGGGGCGCCCCAGCACCAGATAAGACAACGCCTGCTCCTGGCTCATCGCCGGTTCTGCGAAGACTTCGCTGGTGGGCTGCTCGGCGCTGCCGGTCAAGCGAATGCCGGCGATCACATCGTCGACCTGGCGAACCGCCTCGATGTCCAGGTAGGGCTGATCGAGGGGCCCGGCGAAGAACAGTCGGGCGCGACGGATGGTCAGACGCTGGCCATAGGCGGCATAACGTCCGTCCTTGAGATTGAGTTCGCCGCGGGTGTCGAGGTTGTCGCCGATGTGCACGCGCCCGACCAGATTGGCGCTGAGACCGAAACCACTGAAGGTGAGCTTGTCCTGGCCGACATCGACATTGATATCCATGGCGATCGCCAGCGGCGCTTTGCCCTCCTCGGTCTGAGCGCCGATGATGACCGCGTCATCCGACACCTTGACCGTCGAGGGCGGTAGGTCGCGCACCACGATACTGCCTTTGGGGATGGCCACATTGCCCGATACCGCCAGACGTCCCCCACTCATGTGCACATTGAGGGCCGGCGTCACTTCGAGGGTCGCGTAGGGCTCCACCGTCACGGGCAGGCGGGTGCCTTTGAGGTCGACGTTCACCGCCAGGCCCTGAGCCCAATCCACGGTGCCGCCCAGGCTGCCCTGGCCATGGTCGCCGCTTTTCCAGGTGCCATTCAACTGCACGTTTTCACCAGCGATCCGGGCCTGTAACTGCAGAGCCTGAAGGCTGAGCGGTAACTGCCCGCCAGCCACTTCGCCATCGCGCAGATCGACCTCGCCGTTGATCTGAGGTGCCAACAGACCACCGCCAAGTCGACCGCTGCCCTGCAAACGCCCATTGAGTCGTTCGACCATCGGCACGAACGGTCGCGCCACCGACAGATCAAGGCCTTGCAGACTGAAACTGCCCGACAGTGGCTTGTCCTTGGCCACCGGATCGATCTGCGTATCGAGCTGCAGATCGCCCAGCTTGCCGCCCTGGAATCTGACCTGGGTATCCACCCGTCGCGGGGTCAGATTGCTGTCCAGACGCAATGCCTGATAAGGGAAATCAAGCCACTGGCCGTTATCGCGAATCCGCAGCGTGCCACCACTGGCGTCCACCGTCACCCGGCCCTTGGGGCCACTGGCGGGCAAGTCGAGCTGCACATCGGCGTTGAGTTGGCCATTCCAGCCCAGGTCCTTGGGCAACCACTGCGCCAGGCTGTCGAGCGGGAACTGCTTGAGGTGATAACGCAAGCGCGGCTCGGGGGCCAGGCGTTGATCCTCGCCGCAGAGGCTGGCCTTGCCGGACAGCCAGCAATGGGCGCCGAAATCGATCTGGCCGTTGGCCAGGAGCTGCAGGTTGGCCGGATTTCGCAGGCGCCAGTCCTGACCGCCGGCCTGAATGTCACCACTGAACAAGCGTCCGCGCCAATTACCGCGATCCAGGCCGCCATCGAGGCCCAACGCCAGCACCAATAGCGGGCCTTTGAGGTCGAGCTGCAGCTGCTGTTTTTGCAAGGTCCCCTGGCCTTTCGCGGTCAGCGTGCCCAGCGCCGTATCGCCGACCTGGATACCCCTGGCGCTCAGGTCGATATTGGCGCGTTGAGCCGTATCCAGTCGCGCTTGCAGATCGAGCGCCTGCAGGTGGTTATCAGCCAGGCCGAGCTGTTGACCTTGCAGCGACAGTTGACCTTGGGGAGCCGCCAGCGTACCTGCGACATCGATGCGACCTTTGACCTTGCCTTGCATGTCTGGCCAGAGTTGCCCCAGGCGCGGCAGATCAAGGTCGATGCGCCCTGCCAGGCGTTGCTGGAGGCTGCCGCTGCCATTGATCTTGTTGTCCCCCAGATGCACATCGAGCGCGCCCAGCGTCCACTGCTCGCCCGCGCCATCGACCTTGGCCAGCAGCGCTGCCGGTTGGCCACGCAAACGGCCTTTGAGGTCGATATCGGCCTGGGCCTGCAAGCGGCCGTCGATGAATCGGCCTTTGCTGCGCAGCGGGCCGGCCAAGGTGCCCGGCAGTTGCGCCACCCAGTAGGCCGGATCGAGCGCGCTCAGATCCAGCGCCGTGTCCCAGCCGATGCCTTGAGCGAACTGCAGATTCAGGTGGCCCTCAGCCTTGCCTTGACCTGCCTCAACGCTCAGCTGTGGCAGGAAGACCTCACGCAGGTTGCCGCTGAACGGGCTGGCCACGGTAAAGTCACCGGCCGGCCCCTTGAGCGCGGAAGCGAAGTTGCCCAGGTAATTACCATCACGGTAGGACACCTCGCCCGTGAAGCGTTGCAGGCTGACGGCGGGTTCGGCGACTTGCGGATACAGCCGATGCCAGGGGAAATTCTGCCAATCGATCCTGGCGTCGGCTGCCAGCCCCTGCTGCCAATCCAGATGACCACTGAGCGCCAGCCGTTGCTCAGCGCTCGCTGACAGATTCAGCGCGGCGATATCCGCGCCCTTGGCGTCGACACGACCCCGCAGTTGCAAGGCTACAGGCCCTTGCTCCGCTGGCAGGCTGGCACTGCCTTCAAGCTGATAACCCGCCTGCAAGTCGCCTTTGGCATCGAGTTGCAGGGCATTGAGCACCAGGGTGTCCGGCAACGCCTCGCCAGCCTTGAAGGCTTGGCTGTCGATATGCAAACGAGCCGGCAGCCGACTGGCCAGCGGCTGCACCTGCCCGCTGATGCCCGCGTCCAGGTAGCCACTGCTGCGGCCCTTGAGTTGCAACGTCTGCAGCAGATCGCCCTGAATATTGAGCGCCACTTGCCAGGGCTTGCCATCGACCGCCGGCAGTTGCACGGTTCCATCCACGGTCAGTGGCCACTGGCTGACCGGTTGCAGCCGCCCGTGCAGGTCGAGCGCGATGGCGTCGCGTTGACCTTTGAGGCTGTCGATCTGCAAACCCTCTGCGTTCCAATGGCCGACCAACTGTAGATTTTGCACCTGGTCGGCGCCATCCAGTTGCACGCTGCCGATCTGGATGTCACCCAACTCGAGGCTGATCGGCAGCTTCAGATCGGGCAGTTGCACGGCGTCGTCATTGCCTTGCGCACCCGAGCTCGGGGCAAATTGCAGCGCAACCTGATCGACGTGCAAGCGGTCCACGCACAGGGTCATGCGCAGCAGGCAACCGGGAGACCAGGCGACGTCGACGTTATGCAGTCGCACCTGTTGTCCCGGCTGCTGCCATGACAGCTGATCGGCGCGCCAGGCACCGGCCAGCCTGCCGTTGAAATTGTCCAGCGTCAGGCCCGGGACCCGCGCCAGCACCCAGCGACTGCCTGATTCGCTGGTCACCAGGCCCAAGCCCGCCGCCACTGCCAGGAGGAGCAAGAGCACCAGGCCGGCGAGGGCCAGCAACGTTCGCTTCAAGGCTCGGCTCACAGTTCAGGCCCCATGGAAAAGTGCAGGCGAATGCCTCCGGGATCATCCAGCGCATGGGCCAGGTCGATGCGGATCGGCCCCACCGGCGACACCCAGCGCACACCGATACCGACGCCGGTCTTGAGGCTGGGCAGATCCAGATTGTTGAACGAGCTGCCCTGATCGATGAAGGTCGCGATACGCCACTTCTCGGCAATCGAGTATTGATACTCGAGGCTGCCGGCGACCATGTAGCGGCCGCCGATCTTGTCGCCCTGCTCGTTTTCCGGCGACAGGCTCTGATAGTCATAGCCGCGCACGCTTTGATCGCCACCGGCGAAGAAGCGCAGCGAGGGCGGGATCGACTGGTAACCATTGGTGGCACTGCCGCCCAATTGCAAGCGTCCCAGAAAACGATGGTTCTGCCAGAGAGTGGTCAAGCCCTTGAGGGTCATGTCGCCATGCAGCAGGTTGGTATCGGACAGCATGCCCTCTTTGGCCACCTGGGCATCGAACTGCAGGCGGTAGCCGTTGTGCGGGTCGACGCGATTGTCGCTGCGCAAAAAGCTGTAACTGATGCCCGGCATCACCAGGTTGCTCAGCCCCGCGTCACTGCCCAGGCGGTACTCTTCACGCTGCCACTTCAGTGAAATGACGCGCTGCCAGCCACTGGGCAATTTGCTGTGCCACTCCGGCCCGACGGTGAGCAGCTTGCTGACGGTGTCGGTGTTGGCCAGCTCTTCATATTGATAACCGCCGGCGAAGCGCAGCTTGTCGGTCAAGGGTGGGTCGAGCGGCACGTCGTACCACAGGCCGATATTCTGCTTGGGTGCCGAGATTTCCGACTCGAAGCCGTAGCTGTGGCCTTCGGGGTTGACCCAATGGCGGGTCCAGTTGGCCTTGCCGCGCGGTCCGACGTCAGTCGAGTAGCCCAGCCCGAGCCCCATGGTTCGTGGCTTGCGCGTCTGCAAGTCGACATCCACGGGAATCACCACCGCGTCGGCGGCGCCGCTGGGCGTGGCATCGACACGCACCGCTTCGAAGTAACCGCTCGATTGCAGCGCCTGGCTGAGCTCGGCGATCAATTCGGAATCGTATGGGGTATTTTCCTTGAAGGGCACCATGCGCTGCAGCAGGTCATCGTCGAACGGCGTGTCGCCGCTGAAGTGCACCTTGCCCAAGGTGAAGCGCGGGCCGCTGTCGTAGACCAGCTCGATATCCGCCACCCCCGCTCGTGGATCGATGGACAAGCGCTGTTGCACGAAATGCCCTTTGAAGAAACCGTAACGCGAGGCCTGATTCTGGATCAGCCGCTTGGCGTCATCGTAGTAGCCGTGATTGAGCACCGCGCCTTCGCGCAGCACAGGCCCGCTGGGCAGTTTGAAGGCTTTGAGCTGGCTGGCCGGGCCGTCGACCCGGATCACTACGTTGCGCAGATGAATGGGCTCGCCGGGCTCGATGTTCAGGACCAGCGTCGGTTGGGTGCCGGCGTTGACCTCGCTGTCGATGTGCGCCTGGTAATAGCCCAGTGCCTGGGCCGCCTTGCGTGCCTGCTCCTCGGCACCGTGGCGAAACCGTAGCAGGGCCTGCTCGTTACGGTCGCCAAGGGCGCCGATGTAGCCCTCGATGTTGGCCTTGAGGGCGGCATTGGCGGGCTTGACCCGAACCTGCAACTCGCTTTGCGCCTGCGCGGCAGCACTGATGAACAGCAGCATGAGGCTGCTGGTGAAACGTCCTGGAAACTTCATGGCGCAGATGCTACCACGTCAAAAGCTTGTCACCGAGTCCGTACTGTTCCGAAACATTCCGTCGCCAGCCACACGCGCCTTGCAGGGCTGGCCTGCGGCCCACAGGTCCGTTAGCATCAGCCTTTTGCCAAGGCTGCGGCTTCATGAAAATCGTCTCGTTCAACATCAACGGCCTGCGCGCACGCCCCCATCAACTGGCCGCGCTGATCGAAAAGCATCAACCCGACGTCATCGGCCTGCAGGAAACCAAGGTCTCGGACGAGCAGTTCCCGCTGGCTGAAGTCCAGGCCCTGGGCTATCACGTGGAGTTTCACGGGCAGAAGGGCCATTACGGCGTCGCGCTGCTTTCGCGCAAGCCGCCCTTGTCGCTGCACAAGGGCTTCGACAGTGATGACGAGGATGCCCAGCGCCGCTTTATCTGGGGTACCTATGCCGATGCCGACGGCCAGCCAGTGACCATCATGAACGGCTACTTCCCTCAGGGCGAAAGCCGTGACCACCCCACAAAGTTCCCGGCCAAACAGCGCTTCTACGCCGACCTGCAGACGCTGCTGACCAGCCGCTTCAAGCAGGATCAACCCTTGGTGGTGATAGGCGACATCAATATTTCACCTGAAGACTGCGACATCGGTATCGGCCCCGACAACGCCAAACGCTGGCTGAAGACCGGCAAATGCAGCTTTCTGCCCGAAGAGCGCGAATGGCTGGCGACCCTCAAGAGCTGGGGCCTGACCGACAGCTTCCGTCATCTGCACCCGGAAGTGGCCGACCGCTTCAGCTGGTTCGATTACCGCAGCCGCGGCTTCGAGGACGAGCCCAAGCGCGGCCTGCGCATCGACGTCATCCTGACCTCCACCGCGCTGCTCTCGCGAGTCAAGCAAGCCGGGGTCGACTACGATCTGCGCGGAATGGAAAAACCCTCCGATCATGCGCCGATCTGGCTGGAACTGGGCTGAAATTTCCGCTTTACGAGCTTGAACGTCCTAGCTCGTATTTGCCGATCGCCGTACGATGCACTTCGTCCGGCCCATCGGCCAGCCGCAAGGTGCGCTGCATCGCGTACATGTAGGCAAGCGGCGTATCGCCGCTGACGCCCGCGCCGCCATGTATCTGGATGGCGCGGTCGATCACCCGCAATGCAACGTTAGGCGCTACCACCTTGATCTGCGCGATTTCACTGCGCGCCACCTTGTTGCCCACCGTGTCCATCATGTAGGCGGCCTTGAGCGTCAGCAGCCGCGCCATGTCGATCTCCATGCGTGAGTCGGCGATGCGTTCCAGGTTGCCGCCCAGCAACCCCAGCGGCCGGCCAAAGGCATGCCGCTCATTGGCGCGCTCGCACATCAGCTGCAACGCGCGCTCCGCCATCCCGACCGACCGCATGCAGTGGTGAATCCTGCCCGGGCCCAAGCGGCCCTGAGCGATCTCGAAGCCACGGCCGGGCCCCAGCAGCACGTTCTCGAACGGTACACGAACGTCGTCGAACTGCACCTCTGCGTGGCCGTGGGGGGCGTCGTCATAGCCGAACACCGTAAGGGGCCGCAATACTTTGACTCCAGGGGTATCCATGGGCACCAAAATCATCGAATGCTGTTGGTGGCGAGGGCCATCCGGGTCACTGAGGCCCATGAAGATCAGGATTTTGCAGCGCGGATCGCAGGCCCCCGACGTCCACCACTTGCGCCCATCGAGTCGCCATTGATCGCCCTCGCGAATGGCGGTGGCCTGCATGTTGGTGGCATCGCTGGAGGCGACCTGCGGCTCGGTCATGGCGAAGGCGGAGCGTATCTCGCCGCGCAACAGCGGCTCCAGCCAGCGCTGACGCTGTTCGGCGCTGCCGTACCGGACCAGGACTTCCATGTTGCCGGTATCCGGCGCCGAACAGTTGAAAGGCTCCGGCCCCAGCAGCGAGCGGCCCATGATCTCGGCCAACGGGGCGTACTCCAGATTGCTCAGCCCTGCGCCATACTCGGAATCCGGCAGGAACAGGTTCCACAAGCCCTGCGCGCGGGCCTTGGCCTTGAGCGCTTCGACGATGGCTGTCGGCTGCCAGCGGTCCCCCTCATTGACCTGCTGGATAAAGGTCATTTCCGCCGGATAGACGTGGGTCTGCATGAATGCAGCGACCTTTTCGCGCAGATCCATGACCTTGGGGGAATAGGCGAAATCCATGGCGGTGACCTGCTCGACTGATGAGAAGAATCGAGGTTAAGGCGTCGATCCCGATCAATCCAACCTATTCTCGGCGTGTATTACCATTCATAAGCCATATATGATCTGGTTCAACGGCTCCATCCAGCGGCCCGAAAAACAACAATAAGAGTGTGCGCACATGAACCTCAGCAAGGTCGACCTCAACCTGTTCATCGTTTTCGACGCCATTTACACCGAAGCCAATCTGACCCGGGCCGGGCAGATCGTCGGCATCACCCAGCCTGCCGTGTCCAACGCCCTGGCGCGCTTGCGTGACACCTTCAAGGATCCACTGTTCGTGCGTACTGCCCAAGGCATGGTGCCGACGCCCATGGCGCAGAACATCATCAATCCGGTGCGCAATGCCCTGGCTCTGTTACGGGTATCAGTGCAGGAAAGCCGGGTTTTCAACCCCGCCCAGGCCAGCAAGACCTTCCGCATCAGCATGACCGACCTCACCGAAGCGGTGATCCTGCCGCCGTTGTTCCAGCGCCTGCGACGCCTGGCACCAGCCGTGGTGATCGAGAGCTTTCTGTGCAAGCGCCGCGAGACCACCAAAGAGCTCGCCGCCGGGCATCTGGATTTTGCCGTGGACGCACCACTCAACAGCGACCCGCAGGTGCGCCACGTCAAGCTGCTGGCCGACCGTTACGTCTGCGCCATGCGCACCGGGCATCCCCTGGCACAGCGGGAATTGTCGCTGGACGACTATCTGGCCCAGACCCATATCCATATTTCCAGCCGCCGCAACGGCTTGGGCCATGTTGATCTGGCTCTGGGCCGCATGGGGCTGCAACGCAAGATCGCGTTGCGTTCCCAGCATTACATGATGGCCTCTCAGGTTCTGCAGCAGAGCGACATGCTCATGACCGTGCCCGAGCGTTTCGCCCGCCGCCACGAACTGCGCTACGTCAGCCTGCCAATGGCCGAAGTGCCTCAGGTGGAAACCCATCTGTATTGGCATGAGAGCACCGATCAGGACCCGGCCAATCGCTGGATGCGTGAACAGATCGTCGACCTTTGCCAGCAGATCACCCATAGAGAAAGCCAACCCCGCTGAATAGAGCCCTTTGGGCGCGCTTGGGTAACAGCTTTTCCGACGAGAGTGTTACCGGCGATGAACCAGACGCCGAAAAAACGAGTAACATGGAAACAGGTTGCGACACTTTGCCACGGCATCCGCGACACGATTTTTTTAACGTGCTGATTTTAAAGGGTTTTTAAAAGTTGGCACGCACCCTGCTATACCTAAGGTACAAGAACAAGAAAAAATGCGACACCCAATAAAAACAATACGAAACGACTCTGACATAACAAGAACAACACGGCAGAGACGCAGCTAACAGATTTTTTTGGAGAAGAGGTGCTTTTCAGGGGTTCGCCCCGCAGTCGGACAGAGAACAACAAAACTACCTTGAGGTAGCGTCCGAATCGACTGGATCGCAAGATGAAAGCAGGTCAGCGCTCAAAAAAATACGTTTGCTCTTGACCCCGCATGGGGGTCGCCAAAACGGCTGGACGGGTCACGACTTACAAAAACAACAACAGGTCGCCCCGCAATAATAAAAAAAGAGCACGCGATACACGATTAGAGGGGAGCTTCGGCTCCCCTCAGTGCATTCTGCGATCCGGCGAACCTAGAGCCGGTATCAGCCCTTACCCGATGCCCCCCCGCACCGGGCTTCTCAGCCCAGATGAAAGGTTGCCTGCACCACGACGCCGACCACCAGGCAGTCATCTGTCAACTCGTACACCGGATACATTGAATTCAAGGGTTTAAGGAAACGCTCGCTGCCCTCGGCGGCCAGCTGGCGCACGATTGCCTGATCGATACCCGGTCGTCGCGCGATGATCAGATCCCCGACCTGTGCCTCCAGCCCAGGATCGACCAACACTTCGGTGCCGTCCGGTACGCTGAGGCCGACAGGCGAATTCATGGCATCACCTTCGACCTTCAACCAGTAGGCCGGCCCGATCGCCTTGTAGCCGGAAACTCCGGCATCGCCACGGTAATACGACGCCCGTGACGGCTGATCGGTACCGGCTACCGCCCACGTGAGACGCGGATAGCAGAAGTACGAGACGCTCTGGTGCAGCGCGTCGCGATCGTGATCGCTGGCACGCGACAGGTCGTCGACGTGAGCCTCATAATCGGCGCGCTGCTCGGCGGTACGCAGGACCTGCGCGACCTCCAGATTGCCCATGCCCAATTCACGCAACACACGGTTCATCTGGCTGACGTGGGGCGTACTGCGCCCACGCAACCAATGCCCCACCGCCCCCTGACTCACGCCGACACGTTCTGCCAGTTCCGTCTGGGTGACGTTCTGCTCGCGCATTATTTCTCTGACCAGCTCTTTCCATTTATTCATGGTCGAGCACCTTACCTGCCCTGTCGCCAAACCGCATACACAGTCTGTAATAACAGAAATCTTGAAATAACTACCTATCGTATTAGCCTGCACGCTGAACCTGTCGCGATCACACCGCGGCGGCATATTACGGGGAATCCCTATGCGGCATCGAAAAGACACCACCGTTGAATTTGTCCCGAGCGAGTCACTCAAAGACTGCCCATTGTCGCGTAACGCGCTGGACTTCTACCTCGCGCCGGCAACGACAGCGCCCAAGGCAGAGCCCTTCATCGCGCGCACCGATCTGAGCATGCTCGACGCCCTCAATCACGCCTCGGAATTGCTACGTTGCGCGGCCGCCACCGCCTATGAATCCGCAGACGCACTGAAAGGGCCGCAACGTGATCTCGGACTGAGCGTCGTGCATATGATCAACATGGCCAGGAGCATGGTCGACCGCTCGCTGGACGTGCATCCGCAGCGGCAATGAGTTGCGCAGACGGGCGTCCGGGCCGACATGGGCGCGAAAGAACCGGAAAGGGAAAACAAGCAAAGGCCGCCAGGACGGGCAGCCAGAAAAATTAAAGCAAATACGAGGAGAAATCATTTGACTTGCAAATGATAACGATTATTATTGCCTCAACTGGTCGCAAGATCAGTTGGGTAACCTGAAAGACCTTAGGTCGGACTTTCAGATTATCTCCTCATCAGGCTAATCACGGTTTTTGACCCGGCTTTTTGCCGGGTCTTTTTTTTGGTTCTTCAGGCTAATGAAGAAGGTACTGCGCGTTGCAGGAATTCGGTATGGCTCAATGAGGCCATCATAGCAAATCACTATCAACGCTGAAAAGTCCTGAAACAAATCCAAATCGAAGAAAAGCCCGCCTACAGCAATGAAGATCAGATCAGCACTTGAGAATCAATCGCAACAAGACTAAGCTCGATTCACTGTTACGGAAGATGCCACGCAGTCCAGGCCTCTATGTCGTTCGCTTGCCCCATACGCGGAGCACAGATTCATGACCAGCCTGCTCACCCCCTTGCAGCATTTGTTTCATCGTGTGCCAGACAACGACCACGAGAAGCTTTCCGGCGCCGAACAATACCTCTGCTCGCGGATCCGGCAGTTGTCGCGGCGCAATCAGCAGGTGTTTCTGCTCAGCCGCGTCGACGCCCTGCCCTATCCAGCCATCGCTCAGCGGCTGGATATTTCCCTGGAGGAAGTGCACAAGGACATGGTTCGCGCCCTGCAACAGACTCACACCCCAGCTGAACTGTTGCCACACGAACAATCGGCCTGCGAGTGGTACGTCAAACTGCAGATCCCGCATACCACGGCCAGCGAACGCATCGATTTCCGCCGCTGGCTGGATGCCGCGCCTGAGCATCTGGCCGCATTTCACGAAACCGAATTGCACTGGCGTCGGCTGCTGATTCCCGCGCGGCACCTGGCCCTGCGTGGCAGCTACCAGCAAAGACATCACCCACTGCAGATCGGCGCCTGGCTGGCCGGCCTGCTGAGCATGATTCTGTTGATGGTCCTGGCTTTCTGATACCTGCGCCAGGCGGCAGCTTGGGTGTAGAGTACTGATGCATAAGTACTCTATAAGGATTCAACACCATGACCCTGGCCCTTCCTTCGCTCGATATCCGCGCCGATTTCGACAGCGGCAATATTCAAGTGATAGACGCGAGCGACCGCCAGCATGTGCGCCTGGCCATTCGCCCTGATAGCAAAAGCCAGCATTTTCAGTGGTTCCATTTCAAAGTCAGCGGCCTGGTACCCGGCACCCCCCATCGCTTCGTCCTTGAAAATGCCAGCGAGTCGACCTTCTCTCGCGCTTGGCAGGGGTACCAGGCTGTAGCCTCCTATGACCAGCAGGAATGGTTTCGCGTGCCGTCGGACTACGACGGCAAGGCGTTGCACTTCGAACTCTTGCCAACCAAGGCCGAAGCCTGGTTCGCCTATTTTGAGCCCTACAGCCGCGCTCGCCATGAGCAACTGGTCAGCGACGCACTGAACAAGGCCGAGATGCAACTGCTGGCCGTCGGCCGTAGCCTCGAGGGCCGCGATATTCCGTTGCTGCGCCTCGGTAACGGCCAGCCGGGCCGGCGCAAACTATGGTTCATCGCCCAGCAGCACCCCGGCGAACACATGGCCGAGTGGTTCATGGAGGGCATCGTCGAACGCTTGCAACACCCCGATCCGCAGTTGCAGACGCTGCTCGCCGAAGCCGATCTTTACCTGGTGCCCAACGTCAATCCCGACGGCGCTTTCCATGGTCATCTACGCACCAATGCTGCAGGGCGCGACCTCAACCGTGCCTGGCAGGACGCCGACGCTGAAACCGCGCCGGAAGTCCTGTTCATCATGCAACAGATGGAAAAATACGGCGTCGACCTGTTCATCGATGTGCACGGCGACGAGGAAATCCCCCACGTGTTCACCGCTGCCTGCGAGGGCAACCCAGGCTATACCCCCCGTATCGCACAGCTGGAACAGCAGTTTCGCGACTGGCTGTGCGAGCGGACCGTGGACTTCCAGCAAGTGCACGGTTACGGTCGCGCACAGCCGGGCAAGGCCAATCTGCAACTGGCTTGCAACAGCGTTGGGGAGAAATTCGATTGCCTGTCGTTCACCCTGGAGATGCCCTTCAAGGATCACGATGACGCCCCCAACCCGCGTACGGGCTGGAGTGGCGCGCGTTCGGCGCAGCTGGGCAAGGATGTGCTGGCTACCTGTATCCGCATCCTGCCCCAGTTACGCTGAGGCTCTCAGTTGCGCCGCGGCTATCAGTTGCGCCGCAGCTCTCAATTGCGCTGAGGCTCTCGATCACTCAGAGGATCAGTCCTTGCCGCCGCTACGGGCCATGCTTTGCAGCACGCCGTCGCGGCGGATCAGACCGTGGTACAACGCAGCGGCGACGTGCACGAGAATGGTCAGGAACAACAGATACGCCAGGTAGCCGTGAGCCTTGCGCAAGAAGGCGAAGGTTTCGGCATGCGGCGCCAGGATAGCCGGCAGGCGCAGGCTTTCGGTGAGCATGATCGGATCGCCCGCCGCCGAAAGCATGGCCCAGCCCACCAATGGCAGCACCAGCATCAGCGCGTACAGCAACAGATGGGACGCCTTCGCGGCCAGTGACTGCACCGCTGGCAAATCCGCCGGCAGCGGTGGCTGCGGGGTGCTCAAGCGCACCACGATGCGCAGAATGACCAGCACCAGCAAGGCGATGCCCAGCGGCTTGTGCAGGTGAATCAGCCACTCGTGGCGCTCTGATACCGAAGCTACCATGCCAGCGCCGATAAACAGCATCGCCAGCAGCCCGAGCGCCATCAACCAGTGCAACCAGCGCGCCAGAGGCACGAAATGAGCGAGCTTGGATGACGTCTTCATTTGCCTGCCTCCTTGAGTTGATCCACTTCACCGGTGCGGCGCAGATAGGAGCTTGCGTAGGCCGCAGAGCGCGCTGCCAGCAGCGGATCGCTGGACGCCTCGATACCGTTGGGCAAGACCGTGGGGTCATAGTTGATGTCGCGGCACTCGCCGTCGTTCTGCGCTTCGAGCTTGTCGATCACCAAGGTGCCCGCAGTCACCACACGGCGGTCGGCGGGCCACGCTTTGCTGGCGTCATCCACCGGATCGTCGGGGTTGGCCAGGGTCAAGCGCAACTGCCAGCGCAATGGGCCGAGGACCAGGCGCCGGGCCAGATCCTGCTGGAGGAAATCTCCCCCATCGGCAGCGGGAGCGACTGCATCGGCATCGTCGCTGGCCACCGGCACCATGGCCCAACGTACGGCCTGACGCTCACCCTTGGCGTTGACCAGATAGAAAGCGTTGATGCTGTTGTAGGTTTCGGTGGCGAAACTGGCAGACGGCTTGGCGGTCTTGACCCAGGCCAAAAAGGGCGCGGCTTCTGGATGGGCGCCGAAGAACGCCTTCATCTTCGCAGGGTCTGGTTTGCCCGTGGCGGGGTCAGGCGCGCTGGCTATCTGCTGCTGATAGAAGGCCTCTGGGGTGCCGATCGGGAACACCGGCATGCTGTTCATCCCCGTGCGCCACTGCTGGCCATTGGCAAGGGTGAAACGCAGCGCCATGCTGCGGATCGGCACACTGCTGTCTGGAGCGTAGGGATTGACGCTGGGCAGCGCCAGGCGCCCGACCACCGGGGTCTTCTCGTCGCCGAACAGACTGGCGACGGACAGCTCACCGGCCTGGCCGTTACTTTCGAAGTGACCGACGATGCACACGCCTTTGGCGTGATTGCGCCGATAGCCCGGATGCACGCCACCGCCGCGCTCCAGATTGTCGACCAGCGCCTTGGGCGTGATACGGCCGTGGTCCAGGGTACCGTTGACGTAGGCAAAAGCGCCCCCGGCAGCCAGCACCACGGCGGCAATGACGCCGAATCGCAGGGCTTTGCTACCGGGGGACAAGGGAGGCAAGGGATCACTCATGTGCAACTCCAGAGGCGCAAGCCAGAGGGTGAAGGTGCTATGAGACGGCCCTCGTCGCGGTCTATTCCCTGCAGCCGCTGAAATAGTCTGAAAATAATTTTCACTGGCCACGGAATAACGGCAGGCTGAGGGACGTCTTGCTCACACTTCTCACTCGACGGACGCACCATGACCGATCTGGATGATCAGCTCCGTGAACTGATGCCGCGCCTGCGCCGCTTTGCCCTGTCGCTGACCCGCGAGGCCAGCAGCGCCGACGACCTGGTGCAGATGTGCCTGGAGCGCGCGCTGAACAGCTGGCGCAGCAAGCGACCGGACGGCGATCTGCGCGCCTGGCTGTTCGCCATTCTGTACCGGCAGTTCATCGATGGCCGGCGCAGCGCCCGGCGCTATCAGCGCATGCTCGAGTTCTTCACCGGCCGGGGCGACGATGACCCGGCGCCGACGCTGGAACGCGGCATCATCGCTGAATCGACCCTCGACGCCTTCCAGCGCCTGGCCGACGAGCAGCGTGCACTGCTGCTTGCTGTCTCGGTGGAAGGCCTGAGCTACAAGGAAGTGGCACTCATCCTCGACGTGCCCATCGGCACCGTGATGTCGCGCCTGTCCCGCGCCCGCCAGGCGTTGCGCCAGCTCAGCGAAGGCGACATCATCTCCCCTTCATTGCGGATTCTGAAATGATCACCCTGCCCCCCAGCGAAGACGACCTCCACGCTTACGTCGACCACCGCCTGACGCCCGACCAGCGCCGGCAGATCGAGTGCTACCTGGCCAGCCATGCCGACATCAAGGCTCGTGTGGAGGGCTGGCAGGCCGACGCGCACAATTTGCGAACGGCCCTGGCGGGCAACTTGCAGCTACCAGCCAATCCGCAGCTGAGCCTGGAGTCGATTCGCCACCTGCGGCGTCAGCGCACCGGCGGCCATCTGGCCCGCGCGGCCATGTTGGTGCTGGCACTGGGCACCGGCGCGGTCGGCGGCTGGCAGGGCCATCGAATGATCGCCGTCAGCCCTGGCGTCGCGCCCATGACCGATGCCTTGCAGGCCTACCGCATGTTCGCCCAGCAAGACATCATGCCGGCCGACTTCAAGGTCGAGCGCAATGCCGACCTGCAAGCCTGGCTCGATCGTTATTTCACCGATGCCCGGCGCTTGCCGGACCTCGCCTCGGCGGGTTTCAAGGCGGTCAGCGCGCGCTTGCTCAGCACTGACCAAGGGCCGGCGGCCATGGTGCTGTACCAGGACAACAGCGGCCGGCGCGTGAGCTTCTACGTGCGCCCTCCGGGAGTAAACAACGGTCTACTGCCTAGAGGCACCCGGCGCGATGGCGAACTGCAGGCCGATTACTGGTCCGAGCCCGGTTACAACTACGCCATGGTGATCCCGGTGGGCGACCCGGCCACCGCACAGTTGCGTCAAGCCATAGGCGCCGCTATCTAGGCCATCATTCAAGCTACTGCACGACGGCGCCCAAATCGAACCGCGGTTTTCCGTATAATCGCCGCAGTTCGATTTCCTGAGGACGCTCCCTTGGCGGCGACACCCCCGAAGAAACCCTGGTTCAAATGGTCCCGACAGGCCACTGCAGGTGCAGCGCAGGCCCTGCCCGCCGCCGGCCAGCAATTGATCGAGCATTTTCACGGCAAGGCCCTTGATCTGGGTTATACGCTCAGCCAGGGCCAGCAGCGGGTCATCGCCAGCATGGCCGAACGGGTCGAGCCGCTGCTGGGCCAGGCTGGAGCGCCGCGTTCGCTGTATCTGTACGGCTCGGTTGGGCGCGGTAAAAGCTGGCTGCTCGACGGTTTTTTTCAGGGCGTGCCCTTGGCCCACAAACGCCGCGTGCACTTTCACGATTTTTTCGCCCGCCTGCATCAGGGCATGTTCGCCCATCGCGGCAACGCCGACGCCTTGCAAAGCACCCTGGATGAGCTGCTCGCCGACTGCCGCCTGCTGTGTTTCGATGAATTCCATGTGCATGACATCGGCGATGCGATGCTCATCACGCGCCTGTTCAAGGCGTTGTTCGAGCGCGGAATCTGCCTGCTGGTAACCTCCAACTACGCACCCGAAGGGCTATTGCCCAATCCGCTGTATCACGAGCGCTTTCTGCCGGTTATCCAACTGATTCACGAGCGCATGGAGGTGCTGGAAGTCGGCGGCAACCAGGACTACCGCAGCGTGCCCGAATCCGGCGCCAACCAGCGGTTCGTCCAAGGCCGCTACGTGCATCCCGGCGATCAGCAGCAACGGCAAGCCCTGCAGTTGCCGGCCAATCCCGCACCGTTTGCGCTGGCGGTGGGCACCCGGCAGTTGCGCGCGCGAATGAGCCATGAGCGCAGTATCGGCTTCGATTTCAGCGATCTGTGCGAGCAGCCCACGGCGGTGATGGACTATCTGGAACTGTGTCGGCGCTTCGATCAGTGGACCATCGATAACCTGCCCCTGCTCGATGACTGCTCGATCGCGGTACAACAACGCTTCATCAATCTGGTCGACGTGCTCTACGATCAGGACAAACACCTGACGCTCATCAGTCAGTGGCCGCTGGACCAGGCGCTGGACGCCAAGGCCGTCGACCTGATGCGCACGCGCAGCCGCCTCGGGCAGTTGCGCGATGTCGACACCCCGACCTGACTTCTTGCTCCAGGAACCCTACCGTTGACGGACACCCTTGCACGCCTTGAAGCCGGTCAGCTGACCGGCCTGACCCGACTGGACCTGTCCTGCGGACTGCGCGAATTCCCCCCGGCCATTTTCGATCTGGCCGATAGCCTGGAGGTGCTCAACCTCAGTGGCAACGCCCTGAGCAGTCTGCCGGAAGACCTGCATCGTCTGCACAAACTGCAGGTGCTGTTCTGCTCCGACAATCAGTTCACTGAACTGCCCACCTGCATCGGCCGCTGCACCACGTTGCGTATGGTCGGTTTCAAGGCCAACCGCATCGCCAGCGTTTCGGCGCAAGCACTGCCGCCGCATCTGCGTTGGCTGATCCTTACCGACAACTGCATCGAGCAATTACCTGACGAACTGGGCGATTGCACCGAGATGCAAAAGCTCATGCTGGCCGGCAACCGATTGACCGCACTGCCGGACCTGTCGCGTCTCGAGCGTCTGGAATTGCTACGCATTTCAGCCAATCAGTTGCCGCGGCTGCCTGACTGGCTGATGACGCTACCGAGCCTGGCTTGGTTGGCCTACGCTGGTAATCCTCTGCCTGCGGGCTTTGCCGCTCCCAGCGAAGAGCCCGCCACCCAGGCCATCGGTTGGGCTCAGCTGCAACTGCTGGAGGTGCTGGGTCAGGGCGCCTCGGGCATCATCCATAAGGCGCGGCGCACTGACGGCCATGAGGTGGCGGTCAAGCTCTACAAGGGTGAGGTGACCAGCGACGGTTCCCCGCTGGACGAAATGCGCGCCTGCCTGCATGCCGGCCTGCACGCCAATCTCATCCCCCTTGAAGGTCGCGTGCATGACCACCCGCAAGGCACTCAGGCGCTGGTCATGACGCTGATCGACAGTGCCTACCTGAACATGGCCGGCCCACCTAGCCTGGCCTCGTGCAGTCGCGACGTCTATCCCGCCGGCTTCGCGCTCGGCATCGAGGCCGTGCGCAGGATGACGGCGGCGATCGCCTCGGTCGGCGCGCATCTGCATGGGTTGGGTATCGCCCACGGTGACCTGTATGCCCACAACCTGCTGTATCAAGCCGACGGCCGTTGCCTGTTGGGGGATTTCGGCGCCGCGACCTTTTACCCGCGTGACGGGCAGCCCATGTCTGATGCGCTGGAGCGCATCGAAGTCCGAGCCTTCGGGATTCTGCTGGGAGAGTGGTTGGCGCATTGCGACACCGACGACGCGCGTTTGCAGACATTGCAGAGCCAATGCATCCAGCCCCAGGTCAGCGCCCGCCCCAGCTTCGCCGAGATAGTAGAGATGACCCTGTAGCGAGGGGGCTTGCCCCCGATTCGGTGCACCGGCACCATGCCGAGTGCTGACTCGCCCCCCGGCGGCAAGCCACCTCGCTACAGCGACTGCGCCTTATCCCGCCAAACCGACGTACACGTTCTGCACGTCATCGTGACCATCGATGGCGTCCAGAAACGCCTCGACTTCGGCCAACTGAGTCTCGTCGGTCAGGGTCACCGGGTTCTTGGCGACATAACCGATCTTCGCCGAGATCACGGTAAAGCCCTGCTCCGGCAAGGCCTTCTGCACGGCATCGACGTCGGTGGTTTCGGTCAGGAACAGAGTCGCGCCATCCTCGCCCGGTTCGACGTCCTGGGCACCCGCCTCGATGGCGGCCTCGTCCGGGTCCGCATCGGCGGAGTCAGGCGTCGCTTCGATCATGCCGACATGGTTGAAATCCCACGACACCGAACCTTCCGCGCCAAGCTGGCCCTTGCGGAACAGCACGCGAATCTCGGCAACGGTGCGTTTGACGTTATCGGTCAGGCACTCGACGATCAGCGGTACCTGGTGCGGCGCGAAGCCTTCGTACTTGACCAAGGTGTATTGCACGGCATCGCCACCGATACCGGCACCCTTCTTGATCGCGCGTTCCAGTGTCTCTTTGGTCATCGAGGCCTTTTTGGCTTGCTCGATCACCAGGCGCAGGCGCGAGTTGGTGTCCGGATCGGCACCCGAACGCGCCGCGATCGAAATTTCCTTGGCCAGCTTGCCGAAAATACGCCCTTTGGCATTGGCTGCGGCTTCTCTATGTTTTGCTTTCCACTGTGCGCCCATGGCTGACTCTCTAGATTCCGATGCGCCGATACCGGTATCGATCGACGCCTGGCGAGAGTTTACCCGCCAGCCCGGGTTCTTTACAGCCTTTGCAGGACATTCCCGGGTCCGAGGGACTGGTGCATGGTATAAGTGAAGGCTGACACGCGGCAGACGCCGGATTATTTTTTTCACCGCGCTAAACTCCCCTATAAAACAGTGGTCTATCGTGCAGATCAATACACGCAAGACACAGAGGTTGTGAATCAAATGGCTGCAGTGCTCGTTGGACAATTTCATGCACGGGATGCGGAGGGTCGTATCTATTCGGTGCATGAGTTCCAGGAATCCGAAGTGGATACCACCGACAGCAGCGATGGGTCACCGCGGTTCACCTACAAGCTGGCCATTGGTGACCGGGTCAAGAAGTTGGAAAGCGGTGAATTCGAACTGGTGCAAACCGGCGTGAAGATCACCCGCGAACCCGAGTACGTTCCTCCCGTCGTCTGATCATCTCGCTGCGTTCGCGCAGCTTTTGCGTAGCGATTTCCTGGCATCCTCGCGCGGCGCGCCCTTGTACCGCACGGCCTGCTGGCACCTTGCTACTTGAGCCTGCGTTTGCGTTAGGATGCGTCTCGGGCACTCACCTGCTGGAGATGGACGTCACCTATGCGACTACGGCATATCGAAGTGATCGACGCGATCGTGCAGACCGGCAACCTCAACGCCGCTGCCGAATTGCTGCGCCTGCCGCTGGAGACCGTGGCCGCGACCCTGCAAGAGGCCGAGCAACAGCTGGGGTTTCTGCTGTTCGCCAAAGTCCGCGGGCGCTTGCAGGCCACGCGCGAAACCCGCGCGCTACAGCCCGAATTCGCCACGCTGCAGGACAGTGTCGAACGCCTGCGCCGCTTGGCCCACAGCATGCGCCTGCATCAGGAACCGCCGCTGCGTGTCGATTGCACGCCACCACTGGCACAACAGCTGGTGCCCCAGGCAATCGCCGCTCTGCGCCGGCGCTTTCAGGACACCACCTGCAGTCTGGCCGCGCACACCAGCCATGAGATGGTCCGACGGCTGTTGCTGCATGAAAGCGACCTGGGCCTCAGCCTGCACAACCCGGATCACCCGCAGATCACCTGCACGTCCCTGCTCGAAGGCAAAGTGCAGTTGCTTGCGCCGCACGGCTGGCTCGCGCCCCGGCAGAAGTACATCGCCCTGCAAGAGACGGCCGGGCAAAGCATGATCGGCCTCGAACGGCAGGATCCCCTCAGCCAGAATCTGGAAAATCGCCTACAGGGTGTGCGGCCAAGCCCGCGCATTCAAACGCGCGTGCAAACCTATCAGATGATGCGCAGCATGGTCGAAGCGGGCGAAGGCCTGGCGCTGGTCGATCCCTTTACCGCGGCGGGCTCCCAAGCCAGTGGCATCGATCGCTGCCCGGTCTCCCCTGCCATTGCCGTGACGCTCTATTGCCTCACGCTCAATGACCACAAGCCCTCGGCGGCGCAGAAGACATTTCTGGAAATTCTCCAGGAAAAGGCCGAAGCGATGCTCGCGCTGTAGCGCTCAGGAAAACAGCAGGTACCAGAAGATCGCCGCTTCCTGGGTCTGCGGGTCGATGGCCCGGTAACGCCAGTGATCGACCCCGCCCATCACGAAGCCGTATCGCTCGTATAACCGGCAGGCTGCAAGGTTGTTGCTTTGGGTTTCGAGCATGATGCCCGGCAGGTTGTGCTTGCGAGCCCAGAATCCGGCGACATCGATCAACTGCCGTGCCACACCGCGACGGCGGGCGCTGGCATCCACTACCAGCTCCTCGATATGGCCGAACCCATTCCACTTGATGTTGACCACCACGTGACCAACCGCCTGCTCGCCCTGCCAAGCCACGAAGATCGCGCCTCGGGCTGGGTCTTCGCGCAAACCACTGAACTCGTCCGGGTCGATGCCATAGCATTTGCGATAGGGTTCGACGGGGCGCCGCGGCCAGTGCTCGACGCTGACGCCGAACTGCGGATCGGCGTAGGCACTGACGATAAAGCCGAAATCGCCAGCTGCCACGTACGCAGCGAACGCTTCATCCGCCACGCGAATGCAGAGCGCGCCCACCGCTGCTGCGCTGGACAAAATGCGCTTAGCTGGCCGCAGCGCTGTCGAGCAGCTGCGTCCACAGCGCCGGGGCACCGGCTGACTTGCCGATGATTTCCAGGCGCGCGGCGTGGGCCGCCAGTTCATCATCGCTGGCGAGAATGACCCGACTGCGCTCGCGCGTCTGCGGCAGGCGGCGGATCTCGCTGCCTTGATCACCACCTGAGCTTTCACCATCGCTGGCGTTGCCGGCCAGTGAGAGGCTGGTCTGGCCACCGGTCATCGCCAGATAGACGTCTGCCAGCAACTCGGAGTCGAGCAAGGCGCCGTGCAGGTCACGGCCGCTGAGGTCGATACCATAGCGTTTGCACAACGCGTCGAGGCTATTGCGCTGGCCCGGGTGACGGGCACGCGCCATCGCCAGCGAGTCGAGGATCGTGCAGTACTGGCTAAGGTCGGCACGCTCGGGCTGACCGATCAGAGCGAACTCGTTGTTGAGGAAGCCCACGTCGAACGCGGCGTTGTGGATGATCAGCTCGGCGCCCTGGATGAATTCGTAGAACTCATCCGCCACCTCGGCGAACCGCGGCTTGTCGATCAGGAACTCGGTGGTGATACCGTGAACGCCGATGGCACCCTCGTCGCTTTCGCGGTCGGGCTGCAGATAAACGTGAAAATTGCGCCCGGTCAGGCGCCGACCGAGTACCTCGACGCAACCGATCTCGATGACGCGGTGGCCATCGGTGACGGGCATACCGGTGGTTTCAGTGTCGAGGACGACGTACCGTTGAACCATGCTTCGTAAATTTCCGACTGTCGTGTTGATTGTCGCAGCCTAACACAGCCCCTCTAGGGAAGCCTGTCGGGCTATGTCTGTGTTCTGTAACCGATCAGCCGCGCTTGAGCGCACGGACTTCGTCGACACCGCGGTTGGCCAGGTCATCGGCGCGTTCGTTGCCGGCGTGACCATTGTGGCCACGAACCCATTCCCATTTGACCTGATGGCGGTTGACCTGCTCGTCGAGCTGCTGCCACAGATCGGCGTTCTTGACTGGTTGCTTGGCGGCGGTTTTCCAACCGCGTTTCTTCCAGTTGACCATCCATTCCTGGATGCCCTTCATGACATATTCAGAGTCGGTGACCAGCAACACGTTGCATGACCGCTTGAGCTCCTGCAGGCCGCGGATGGCTGCGGTCAGCTCCATGCGATTGTTGGTGGTAGCCGTTTCGCCGCCCCACAATTCCTTTTCAACGCCCTTGCACACCAGCAAGGCACCCCAGCCCCCCGGGCCCGGATTGCCCTTGCAGGCGCCATCGGTGAAGATCTCGACGCTTTCATCGCTCATATCGGTTTTCCGTCAAAGTGCCCGGCCAGAGGCGGGAGGCTAATCCTGGCTGTTGCGCCGATTGACCTTGGCCAGCGGCAACGGCAGCAACTTGCCCATAGGCTCGCGTCGCGCCTCGCGCAACGGCCGCAGACCGACCACCATCTTGCGCGCCACCAACACATAGACGCCACCGCCGATCAACTGCCTGGCACCGGCCAGCCGCTCCCACCCCGCCATACGCGCCTGCCAGGCAGGCGCTTGAAGCGGCGGACAATAGCACCCGTATCGGCGTTTCTCCAGCGCGAAGCCCAGCAGGTTGAGCCAGTCACCGACTCGCGAGGCCGAAATGCAGCGCGCCTTGTTCAGGGCATCCTTGGTGAATGCATGGCGCAGCCCCCACAAGCTCCACGGGTTGATGCCGACCACCAGCAAGTGACCGCCCGGCCGTACGCTGCGCGCCGCCTCCCGCAACAGGCCATGGGGCGACAGGCTGAAATCCAGCCCGTGCTGCAGCACCACGACGTCCGCGGCGTGCTCGCTCAACGGCCACGCCTGCTCTTCGCAGATGATCTCGACGCCCGGCAGCGGCGCCCCCAGACGCACATTGCGCTGCACCTGAGCGGCGACGGGCGGAGCGTCGGCGCCTGGTCCGTAGTGAACCAGATAACCGCCGAAGAAGCGTCCGAGCTCTTCCTCGAGCAAGTGCTGCTCTTCCCGCAGCAACAGTTGCCCCAACGGGCCACTGAACCAGTCTCGGGCCTGATCGATCAGCTCCAGCCATTGCGGATCGGCCTGGGCCACGACTTTTTCGATCATTGCGCTCTCCTGCAGTAAGGTTGGCCAATGGACCGGTGATGTACCGGCGACGCACCTCTTCACTCAGACATGTAAGATGCGGTCATCGACTACAAGTTTAGCGAATCCGACCATGATACAGATCGATGCCCTGCCCGCGTTCACCGATAACTACCTCTGGTTGTTACAAGACACTGCAAACCACCGCTGCGCCGTGGTCGATCCGGGGGATGCCGCGCCAGTGCTGGCCTGGCTGGCGGCCAATCCCGGCTGGCAATTGACCGACATTCTGGTCACCCACCACCACAATGACCATGTCGGCGGTGTCGCCGAACTGAAGCAGGCCACCGGTGCGAAGGTCTACGGGCCGGCAACGGAAAACATTCCCGCGCGCGATATCGCCTTGGGCGACAACGCCAGCATTGAAGTGCTAGGCCTTGAGCTGGCCGTATTGACGGTACCCGGCCACACGCTCGGGCACATTGCTTATTATCAGGAATCGCTAGGACTGCTCTTCTGCGGCGACACCCTGTTCGCCGCTGGTTGCGGTCGCCTGTTCGAGGGCACGCCCGCACAGATGCATTATTCGCTATCGCGCTTCGTCGCGCTGCCCGATGCGACGCTGGTCTACTGTGCACATGAATACACCCTCGGCAATCTGCGTTTCGCCCTGGCAGTGGAGCCCGATAACCAGGATATTGCCCAACGAATGGCGGATGCCCAAGAGCTGCGCGCGCAAAATATCCCCACTGTGCCCTCTACCATCGCGCTGGAAAAGCGTACTAACCCGTTTTTAAGGGTTGATGAAACATCCGTTAAACAAAAAGCGGACGAACGGGATCTAGGTGCCAGCGCCTCTCCAGTGGGCGTGTTCGCTGCCCTGCGGGCTTGGAAAGATAAGTTCTAAACAGCGGCTGGTTGTGTCGAAAAATTCTGAAAGGTTGACCCGCCACCGGTCAGTTTTTAGAATCGCCCGACATTTTCGTGCGGAACTCACCTCCAGCCAATGTCGTCATCTATAAACAGAACCGTAAATTGCGACGCATTGACGCGATTGGCGCAGGCAATCGCGATTGCCGTATCAGCCACGCTTGCCGGTTGCCAGACGTCTGGGCAGCTCCCGGACACCAATACCCAGGCGCAACCACACAACCTTACCGCGCGTATCAAACAGAAGCCGATCTTCCTCAGCGCCAGCCAACGTCACCAGGCACCGCAGGATGTGTGGGAGCGCATGCGCGAAGGGTTCCAGATGCAGGACGGCATCGACGTCAATCCCCGCGTCGAGCAACAACGCCTGTGGTTCGTCAGCAACCCCGCATTCCTTGAAACCGCCGCCGACCGCGGTAGCCTGTACATGCATTACATCGTCGAGCGTCTCGAAGAGCGCGACATGCCGCTGGAACTGGCCCTGCTGCCGGTCATCGAGAGCGCCTACAACCCGATGGCCTACTCCCGGGCCAACGCTACCGGATTGTGGCAGTTCATTCCGTCCACGGGGCGCTACTTCAATCTGCGCCAGACCAACCTCTACGATGGCCGCCGCGACGTCACTGCCTCGACCACCGCAGCGCTGGATTACCTGAGTCGCCTGCACGACATGTTCAACGGCGACTGGCTGCTGGCGCTGGCAGCCTACAATGCTGGCGAGGGCACAGTCACCCGGGCCATCGAACGCAACGTGCGGCTGGGGCTGCCGACCGACTACTGGAACCTGTCCTTGCCGCAAGAGACACGCGACTACGTGCCCAAGTTGCTGGCGTTGTCCGAAGTCGTGGCATCACCCGAGGCGTACGGCGTCAACCTGACGCCCATCGAGAACAAACCTTACTTTCAAGTCGTCGAAGTCAACCAGCGTGTGGACCTGTCCCGCGTCGCGGCGCTGGCCAATATCGACGAAGACGAGATGTACCAGCTCAACCCGGCATTCAAGCAGCGCGTCACTACCGTCGATGGCCCTCAGCGTTTGCTGGTCCCGACGGCCAAGGCGCAACTGCTGACCGCCAGCCTGTCCAGCATGAAGCCTGAAGAACTGCTCAGCCTGCGCCCCACCCGCGCCGTTACCGAGCAGGCCGTAGCAGACGTCACGCCGAGCCAGCGCAAGTCCTATCGCGTGCGCAAAGGCGACAACCTGGCGATGATCGCCAAGGCCAACCGGGTCAGCACCCGCGACCTGCAGCTCTGGAACAAGCTCTCCGGACAACGTTTGAAGGTCGGCCAGACGCTGGTGATGCAGGACACCAGGCGCGCTTCCGTGGCTGCGGCCAGAAACGAAAAACGCGGCACCGTGACCGTAGCCAAGAACGACGCACGCACCACGCGTTACAAGGTGCAAAAGGGTGACTCGCTGTACATCGTTGCCAAGCGCTTCAATGTCGAGATGCAACATCTCAAGAGCTGGAATCCGCGCACCGGCAAGGCACTCAAGCCCGGTCAGACGCTGATCGTCTATCGCGATCGTTGATCCTGTGGGGGAACGGGCAGATGCGTTATCGCATGCAGCCCCTTCCCGCCTGCCGCCAAAGCCGATTTTCCCCCGCCGCGCTGGCCCTTTTTCCTGCGGATACAAGCTGTTACTGTTACGGCAGTAATTTCCATGCCGCCGGGATCGAATTTCTGTCTAGATGTGCCATCTGTGCAATCGGTTTTGCCGGGCATGTCGGCGGCAATCTCCCGGCACGCGTTGAATTCGTCCGGGCCACCGCGCCACGCGGCCAGCAAGCCGTGTACGCCGAGGCCACGCAGTTTTCGGAGACCGCTTCATGATCCCTCTGCGCGCCCTGCTCACGCAGACCAGCGGCCTGTTGTTGGCAGGGTTTGCCTGCCTTGCCAACGCAACACCGCAACACGCTATTACTTTGTATGGCGAGCCGCCCAAGTATCCCGCCAGCTTCCAGTCCTTCGACTACGTCAATCCCGAGGCCCCCAAGGGCGGCACCTTGCGTCTGTCCGACGCGGGCGGCTTCGACAGCCTCAACCCGTTCATCAGCAAGGGGGTGCCCGCCGGCCAGGTCAGCCTGGTCTACGACACGCTGTTGACCCAGAGCCTTGACGAGCCGATGACCGAGTACGGCCTGGTGGCCAGCGGCATCGAGCGCGCGCCGGACAACACCTGGGTGCGCTTCACCCTGCGCCCCGAGGCACGTTTCAACGATGGCCATCCGTTGCGCGCCGAAGACGTGGTGTTCACCTTCCAGACCCTGATCAAGGACGGCTCGCCGTTCTTTCGCAGCTACTACGCCGACGTCGACAAGGTCGTGGCCGAAGACCCGTTGCACGTGCTCTTCACCTTCAAGAGCGGCGGCAACCGCGAGCTGCCGCTGATTCTTGGCCAGTTGCCGGTCCTGCCCAAGCACTGGTGGGCAACCCGCGACTTCACCAAGGGCAATCTGGAAATCCCGCTGGGCAGCGGGCCGTACAAGGTCGCCTCGGTGCAGGCCGGGCGCTCCATCCGCATGGAGCGGGTCAAGGATTACTGGGCCAAGGACCTGCCGGTCAATCGGGGCTTCTACAACTTCGACGCCATCACCAGTGACTCCTACCGGGACAACGGTGTCGCCCTCGAGGCGCTCAAGGCCGGGCAGTTCGACTACTGGCTCGAGACCAGCGCGAAAAACTGGGCCACCGCCTACAACGTCGCCGCGGTGAAGGACGGGCGCCTGATCCGCGAAGAAATCCCCAACGGCAACCCCACCGGCATGCAGGGTTTCGTCTTCAACGAGCGCCGTCCGCTGTTCCAGGACGTGCGGGTGCGTGAGGGCCTGAGCCTGCTGTTCGACTTCGAGTGGACCAACAAGCAGCTGTTCAACAGCGCCTATTCGCGGGTCGGCAGCTTTTTCGAGAACTCCGACATGGCGGCCCACGGCCTGCCCAGCGCAGACGAGCTGAAGATTCTCGAACCCCTGCGCGGCAAGATTCCCGATCGAGTGTTCACCAGCGAATTCAAGAACCCGAAGACCGACGGCAGCGGCATCATCCGCGAGCAACAGCGCCAGGCCTACAAGCTGTTCCTGCAGGCCGGCTGGAAGGTGGTCGATGACCGCATGGTCGACGCCAACGGCAAACCGGTGTCCATCGAGTTTCTGGTGGCGCAGCCGGAGTTCGAACGCATCCTCTTGCCATTCAAGCGCAACCTCGCCGATCTCGGCATCGAACTGGTACTGCGCCGGGTCGACACCTCGCAGTACGTCAACCGCAGGCGTTCGCGGGACTTCGACATGATCATCGCCACGCTGTCGCAGTCCTCCTCGCCGGGCAACGAGCAGCGCGGTTACTGGACCAGCGCCGCGGCGGACAACCCAGGCAGCTTCAACTACATGGGCCTCAAGGACCCGGCCGTGGATACACTAGTCGATGGCCTTATCGGCGCCGATTCGCGCCAGAGTCTGATCAATCATGCCCAGGCGCTGGATCGGGTATTGCTGTGGAATTTCATCGTCATCCCCAACTGGTACATCGCGACCTGGCGCACCGCCTATTCCTCGCGCCTCGGCCACCCGGCGGTACCGCCTAAATACGACCCCGGCCTCTACACCTGGTGGGTCAAGCCTGACGCCGTCGCCGAGCCGGTCGCCGCGCCCCTTCCAGTCGACAAGACGGAGCATTGACCGATGGCGGCTTATATCCTGCGGCGCTTGCTGCTGATCATTCCCACGCTGCTTGGCATCATCATCATCAATTTCGTGATCATCCAGGCCGCGCCCGGCGGACCGGTGGAACAAGCCATCGCCAGGATCGAAGGCTTCAAGGGCGCCACCAGCCGTATCGGCGGCGGTGCCAGTGAGGCGGCCAGCGGCAGCGCCTCGAGCTACCGCGGCGCACAGGGCCTGGACCCGGAACTGGTGAAGGAAATCGAGCACATGTACGGCTTCGACAAATCGGCGCCGGAACGCTTGTGGATCATGATCAAGAACTACGCGCACCTGGATTTCGGCAACAGCTTCTTCCGTGACGCCAAGGTCATCGACCTGATCGCCGAAAAGCTGCCGGTGTCGATCTCGCTGGGGCTGTGGAGCACCTTGATCATGTACCTGGTGTCGATCCCGCTGGGCATCGCCAAGGCCACACGCCACGGCAGCGCGTTCGACGTGTGGACCAGTTCGGCGATCATCGTCGGCTACGCCATTCCGGCCTTCCTGTTCGCCATCCTGCTGATCGTGGTGTTCGCCGGCGGTAGTTACTGGGACTGGTTCCCGCTGCGCGGCCTGACCTCCGACAACTTCGCGCAGCTGAGCTGGGCCGGCAAGGTCGGCGATTACTTCTGGCACCTGGCGTTGCCGATCACGGCGTTGGTGATCGGCAACTTCGCGACCATGACGCTGCTGACCAAGAACAGCTTCCTCGACGAGATCGGCAAGCAATATGTGATCACTGCCAAGGCCAAGGGCCTGAGCAACCGTCGGGTGCTCTACGGCCATGTATTTCGCAATGCCATGTTGCTGGTGATCGCCGGTTTTCCTTCGGCGTTCATCAGCATCTTCTTCACCGGCTCCTTGCTGGTGGAGGTGATCTTCTCGCTCGATGGCCTGGGCCTGATGAGCTTCGAATCGGCGATGAACCGCGATTATCCCGTGGTGTTCGGCAGCCTGTTCATCTTTACCCTGATCGGCCTGCTGGTGAAGCTGATTGGCGACCTCACCTACTCGCTGGTCGACCCCCGCATCGACTTCGACAGCAGGAAGCATTGAGATGACGCTCTCCCCTCTTAATCGCCGCCGCTTCGATCGCTTCAAGGCGCACAAGCGCGGCTGGTGGTCGCTGTGGATCTTCCTGGTGCTGTTCGCGCTCAGCATGGGCGCCGAACTCATCGCCAACGACAAGCCGCTGGCCGTGCACTACGACGGCCAATGGTACTTCCCGGCCCTCAAGCGCTATCCGGAGACCGCCTTCGGTGGCGAATTCCCGCTGGAGCCCAACTACAAGAGCCCGTACATCCAGTCGTTGCTCAAGGCGAAAAACAGCTGGCAGTTGTGGGCACCGGTGCCGTTCAGTTACCAGAGCATCAACTACGACCTGCGCGTACCGGCGCCGGCGCCCCCTTCAGCGGACAACTGGCTGGGCACTGACGACCAGGGCCGCGATGTGCTCGCGCGGGTGATCTATGGCTTCCGGATTTCGGTGCTGTTCGCACTGACGTTGACGGTGGCGAGTTCGATCATCGGTGTCATCGCGGGCGCCTTGCAGGGCTTCTATGGCGGCTGGGTGGACCTGGCCGGGCAGCGATTTCTGGAGATCTGGTCAGGCCTGCCGGTGCTTTATCTGCTGATCATCCTCGGCAGTTTCGTGCAGCCCAACTTCTGGTGGCTGCTGGGCATCATGCTGTTGTTTTCCTGGATGAGCCTGGTGGATGTCGTACGCGCCGAGTTCCTGCGCGGGCGCAACCTGGAATACGTGCGGGCCGCTCGCGCGCTGGGCATGCAGGACGGCGGCATCATGTTCAGGCACATTCTGCCCAACGCCATGGTGTCGACCATGACGTTCATGCCATTCATCCTCACTGGCGCCATCGGCACCCTCACGGCGCTGGACTTTCTAGGCTTCGGCTTGCCGGCCGGAGCACCCTCCCTGGGCGAGCTGGTGGCCCAGGCCAAAGACAACCTGCAAGCCCCTTGGCTGGGCATCAGTGCCTTTACCGTGCTGGCCGTGATGCTGAGCCTGCTGGTATTCATCGGCGAGGCTGCCCGTGACGCCTTCGACCCGAGGAAATGACATGAGCCAGGACAATCTGCTGGAAATACGCGACCTGGCGGTAGAGTTCGTCAACGGCGACGACTGCCATCGAGCCGTCGAGGGCATCAGTTTCGATATCCGTCGCGGCGAAACCCTGGCACTGGTAGGCGAAAGCGGCTCGGGCAAGTCCGTGACCGCACACTCGATCCTGCGCCTGCTGCCCTATCCCCAGGCCCGTCACCCCACGGGCAGCATTCGTTACGCGGGCCAGGACCTGCTGACGCTGGATGAAAAGAAGCTGCAGCACATCCGCGGCAACCGCATCGCCATGATCTTTCAGGAGCCGATGACCTCGCTCAACCCACTGCACACGATCGAAAAGCAGATTGGCGAAGTGCTGGCCTTGCACAAGGGCATCGTTGGCAAGGCAGCCCTGCCACGCACCCTGGAGCTGCTGGAACTGGTGGGCATCGCCGAACCGCATACACGCCTCAAGGCCCTGCCCCACCAGCTGTCCGGTGGTCAGCGGCAGCGGGTGATGATCGCCATGGCGCTGGCCAACGAACCGGAACTGCTGATCGCCGACGAGCCGACCACGGCGCTGGATGTCACCGTGCAGCTGAAGATTCTCGAACTGCTCAAGTCCTTGCAGGCGCGGCTGGGCATGGCCCTGCTGTTGATCAGCCATGACCTCAATCTGGTTCGGCGCGTGGCCCAGCGGGTGTGCGTGATGCAGCGCGGGCACATCGTCGAACAGGCGGAGTGCGAAACGCTGTTCCGCACCCCGCAGCATCCTTACACCTGCGAGCTGCTGGGCGCCGAACCGCGGGGCGAGCCGGCACACAATCCGGTCGGCGCGCCGCTGTTGCAGGTGCGGGATCTGCGGGTGTGGTTCCCGGTCAAGAAAGGCTTTTTCGGTCGCACTACCGAGCATCTCAAGGCCGTGGACGGTATCGATTTCACCCTTAAGCAAGGCCAGACACTGGGTATCGTCGGCGAAAGCGGCTCGGGCAAATCGACTTTGGGCCTGGCGATCCTGCGGCTGATCGCCAGCCAGGGCAGCATTCGCTTCAAGGGCGAGGCGATCGACGGCTTTGACCGGGCGCAGGTACGGCCACTGCGCCGGCAGATTCAGGTGGTCTTCCAAGACCCGTACGGCAGCCTGAGCCCGCGTATGAGCGTGGGGCAGATCGTCGGTGAGGGATTGCGCATCCATGGCGTGGGAACCCCCGAGGAGCAGCAGAAGGCCATTATCGACGTGCTGCGCGAGGTGGGGCTCGACCCTGAGACCCGGCATCGCTATCCCCATGAGTTTTCCGGAGGCCAGCGCCAACGGATTGCCATCGCTCGAGCACTGGTGCTCAAGCCGGAATTGATCTTGCTGGATGAACCGACCTCGGCCCTCGATCGTACCGTGCAACGCCAGGTGGTGGAGTTGCTGCGCAGCCTACAGCAGCGGCACAACCTCACCTACCTGTTCATCAGCCATGACCTGGCGGTGGTCAAGGCGTTGAGCCACCAATTGATGGTGGTCAAGCATGGCAAGGTGGTGGAGCAAGGGGATGCCGAGGCGGTGTTCAGCAACCCGCAACACGCCTATACCCAGCAGTTGCTGGAAGCCGCGTTTTTGTGCGGCCACACCACGCTGTAGCGAGATGGCTTGGCGCCGAATTGCAATGAAGCGTGCGCAACAGAGGGGTAGGAGACCTTTCGCAGGCAAGCCCCTCGCCAGAGGGACGAAAAAAAACCGCCAGGCTTACACCCGGCGGTTTTTTCGTGCGCAGCTGACCGCGCTTAGTAGCGCTTCACGTCAGCCTTGCTTTCCAGCAACTTGCGGTAGGCAGCGAAGTCTTCCTGACCGGCACGGGAGGCGAGGAAGCGACGATACGAGGCTTTCTCTTCATCCGACGGTGCTGCACCCTGGTTGACGCCGCTGAGGCGCAAGACCACGACGCTGCCGTCTGACAGAGTCACGCTGCTGTACACAGGCTTGTCCTTGTCCTTGGGCTTGACCATGCGGAACACCGCCTGCAACTCGACCGGATCGACACCGTCTTGGCTGCGGCTCGCCGCCTCGACGACCCTCCAGGATTGACCATCCTGGGCAGCGTTGGCAGCGATCTTGCCGTCACGCAGACCGGCAATCAGCGCGTCGCTCTTGGCTTTCAGTGCCTCGGTGGCCTGCTGCTTGGCCAGCTCGGCACGAATGCCAGCGGCCACTGCGCTCAGCGGCAGTTGCTCAGGCTTGTGGTGCTCCTTGACGCGGACCACCACGGTGGTTTCCGGATCAAGTTCGATCGCGCTGCTGTTGGCGCCTTCGTCCAGGACTTCCTGGCTGAACGCGGCCTGCATCACCTGACGGCTGGCAGTCACACCTTCACTGCCACCTTCACGCCCTACCGGTTGCGACGTCTGTACCTTCAGACCGAGGTCCGACGCAGGCTGCGCCAGATCGGAGGCTTCATAGGTCGAGTCCTGCAACTTCTTGCTGGCATCGACGTACAGCTGCTCGACCTGCTGGGATTTCAGTTCGTTGGTGAGCTTGTCCTTGAGGCTGGCGAACGTCGGAACATCCGGCGCCTGCACGCCCAGCAACTTGATCAAGTGCCAGCCGAACTGAGTCTTGACCGGTGCCGAGACCTCACCCTGCTTGAGCGAATACAACGACTGCTCGAACGCTGGATCGTAGACACCCTCACCAGCAAAGCCCAGATCGCCACCGTTTTTCGCCGAACCTGGGTCCTGCGAGAACTCCTTGGCCAGTGCGGCGAAATCTTCACCCTTGGCCAGGCGCGCCTGGATATCTTCGATCTTGGCCTTGGCCTGAGCATCAGTCGTCTTGCTGTTGACTTCGATCAGGATGTGCGCGGCGCGGCGCTGTTCGGCCAGATTGGCGGTTTCTTTCTGGTACTGGGCCTGCAACGCACTGTCGTCGACCTTGACCTGATCGAAGAACGCCGACTTCTTCAGCTCCACGTAGTCCAGAACCACTTGATCGGGGCTCATGAACTGCTTGGTGTGCTGATCGTACTGCGCCTTGATTTCATCATCGGTGACCTTGGCGGTCGCCGGGTCTGCCTTGAAGGTCAGGGAAGCGAAATCGCGGGTCTGTTTCTCCAGACGGGCGAACGCCAGTACCTGATCATCGGTGACGAAGCTGCTGCCCGCCAGACCGGCGCGCACCTGACCAATCAGCATCTCGTCGGCCAGCATCTGGCGGAATTGCAGACGGCCGAAGCCCATCTGACGAATCACCTGATCGAAGCGATCAGCGCTGAATTTCCCATCCACCTGAAATTCCGGTGTCTGCAGCATGACCTGGTCAATCGCCGCCTCAGAGAAGGCGAACTTGGAATCAGCGGCACCTTGCAGCAACAGCTTGCGGTCGATCAGGCCTTTGAGGGCCGATTCGCGAAGCATTTTTTCGTCCAGCATCGCTGGGTCGAAATCCTTGCCGAGCTGTTGCAGCAGCTGGCGCCGTTGCATCTCTACGGCCTGGTTGAGGTCTGCGGTGGTGATCGCGTCGCCATTGACCTTGGCCGCATCTTCACTATGACTAGTGGCGCGGAAGATGGCATCGAAGCCCGTCAATGCCATGAGGCAAACGATGACACCGATGATAGTTTTGGCAATCCAGCCTTGTGAATTGTCCCTGATGTTTTGCAGCATGCGTCCCCCAGAAACGGTCGTGCACTATAACCAACCGCGGAGCGTGGGTAGAATCCGGATAGAAGAAAGGCGCATCCGAGGATGCGCCTTCTCGTAACTGGCGAAGCGGATGGTTCAACTGCGAACCCCGGTGTCCGTTGGATCTCACGATCCGCCGACCTACCGCTCCGCTGCCAGGACGGGACTGATCCCGCCCTGGCCAGGCAAGGCGATGAAAAAGCTTAGTTGACGGCTTCTTTCAGTGCTTTACCGGCTTTGAAGCCTGGCTTTTTGGCCGCGGCGATCTGCAGCGTCTTACCGGTTTGCGGGTTACGGCCAGTACGAGCTGGGCGATCGGTTACAGAGAAAGTACCGAAACCAACCAGAACCACCGAGTCGCCACTTTTCAGGGCACCAGTGACGGATTCGATGACTGCATCCAGCGCACGGCCGGCAGCAGCTTTCGGGATATCAGCGGATGCAGCGATAGCATCAATCAGTTCCGACTTGTTCACTCTAAGTCCCCTTATATCTCTATTAAGTTATTTCTAAGTATGTATTCGACACAGAAAAACCGGGTGCCGGGCGGACTCCCCGACACAATAAGAGCCGCTTTATATCAAGGGCTCTAAAAATCTGTCAAGGAAGCCTCCCGGACAAATGCGTGCTAGTGCGTACTGATTCTTTCCTTGGCATCAGAATCGCGCTTTTCATCCTTTGCAACTATCTCGGGAGCCACATCGGGCAAGGGCTCCGGCGCGTATTGCAGCGCAATTTGCAGGACTTCGTCAATCCATTTAACCGGTTTGATCTGAAGATCCTGCTTGATGTTGTCGGGAATCTCTTTCAAGTCGCGCACATTCTCTTCCGGAATGATCACAGTCTTGATGCCGCCACGATGCGCCGCCAGAAGTTTTTCCTTTAGTCCACCGATCGCCAATACCTGCCCGCGCAAAGTGATTTCACCGGTCATCGCCACATCGGCGCGCACCGGGATCTGGGTCAGGGCCGAGACCAGGGCCGTGCACATGCCTACGCCTGCGCTAGGGCCATCTTTGGGCGTCGCCCCTTCCGGCATATGGATGTGCACGTCACGCTTCTCGTGGAAGTCCGCAGGGATGCCCAGGCTGCGGGCACGACTGCGAACCACGGTCAGCGCGGCGGTGATGGATTCGACCATCACATCGCCCAGCGAACCGGTCTTGATCAACTGGCCCTTGCCAGGCACCACCGCTGACTCGATGGTCAGCAATTCACCGCCGACCTGGGTCCAGGCCAGGCCCGTCACCTGTCCGATCTGATCCTGCTGCTCGGCCAGGCCGTAGCGGAATTTACGCACACCGAGCAGGGCTTCCAGCGAGGCGGCACCGACGGTCACGGAGAACTTCCTGGTATTGGAGTGCTCCTTGACCACCTTGCGGCACACCTTGGCGATCTGCCGCTCCAGCCCACGCACGCCGGCTTCGCGGGTGTAGTAGCGGATGATGTCGCGAATCGCCTCGACCTCGATCTCCAGCTCGCCCTTCTTCAGGCCGTTGGTCTGGATCTGCTTGGGCGTCAGGTACTTGGTAGCGATGTTGATCTTTTCGTCTTCGGTATAACCGGGCAGGCGAATCACTTCCATCCGGTCCAGCAGCGCTGGCGGGATGTTCATGGAGTTCGAGGTGCACAGGAACATCACGTCCGACAGGTCGTAGTCGACCTCGAGGTAGTGGTCGTTGAAGTTGTGGTTCTGCTCCGGGTCGAGCACCTCCAGCAACGCCGACGCCGGGTCGCCACGCATGTCGCTGCCCATCTTGTCGATTTCATCGAGCAGGAACAGTGGGTTGCGTACACCCACCTTTGTCATCTTTTGAATCAGTCTTCCCGGCATCGAACCGATGTAGGTCCGGCGATGGCCACGAATTTCAGCCTCATCACGCACACCGCCCAAGGCCATGCGCACAAATTTACGGTTGGTAGCGCTGGCGATCGACTCCGCCAGCGAGGTTTTACCCACACCAGGAGGACCGACAAGGCACAACACCGGGCCGCGAATCTTTTTCACGCGTTTTTGCACGGCGAGGTATTCGAGGATGCGCTCCTTGACCTCTTCCAGACCGTAGTGATCCGAGTCGAGGATCTCTTCGGCCCGGGCCAGATCCAGACGCACCTTGCTCTGTGCCTTCCACGGCACCTGCACAAGCCAGTCGATGTAGGTCCGCACCACGGTGGCCTCGGCCGACATCGGCGACATCTGCTTGAGCTTGTTCAGCTCGGCATTGGCCTTGGTCAGGGCATCCTTGGGCAGGCCGGCGGCGTCGATGCGCTTTTTCAGCTCCTCGACTTCGTTATGACCTTCGTCGCTGTCGCCGAGCTCCTTCTGAATGGCCTTCATCTGCTCATTCAGGTAGTACTCGCGCTGGCTGCGCTCCATTTGTTTCTTGACCCGGCCGCGGATGCGTTTTTCGACCTGCAGCAGGTCGATCTCGCCATCGAGCAACGCCAGAACGTGCTCTACCCGGGCGGGCAGATCGATGATTTCGAGGATTTCCTGCTTCTGCTCGATCTTCAGCGCCATATGCGCCGCCATGGTGTCGACCAGGCGACCCGGCTCATCGATGCTGTTGAGGGAGGACAGGACTTCAGCCGGGACCTTTTTGCCCAGCTGCACATACTGCTCGAACTGCGAGAGCAGGCTGCGTACAAAGACTTCGGATTCGCGGTCAGCGGCGACGGTTTCGTCGATCAGCGCCACTTCGGCGCGGCAATGGCCGTCGACCTCCATGTAACGCTCGACGGTGCCGCGCTGCTCGCCTTCGACCAGCACCTTGACGGTGCCATCGGGCAGCTTGAGCAGTTGCAGGACGGTGGCAACGGTGCCCACGCGATACAGGGCGTCTTCACCCGGATCGTCATCCGCAGGATTGCGCTGTGCCAGCAGCAAAATCTGCTTCTCGCCGGTCATCGCGGCTTCCAGCGCCTCGATCGACTTCTCGCGCCCCACGAACAGTGGGATAACCATATGCGGATATACCACGACATCACGCAACGGCAAGAGAGGCAATTCAATGGTTGTCTTCATGATTTCGCCTCTTCAGCGGCTCAGGGCCGCACACAGATGGAATTGGGTCTGAAACCAATGTGGGGGCATGCCCCAAAAAAAACAAGCGCCGGGAACAGGAAAACGAAAGGGGCCCGAAGGCCCCTTCTGTTTTCCACGCTGTACTGCAGTTACGCGTCAGGTGCTGCCTTGGCGGGCGGCTCACTGTTTTCGTAGATCAGCAGTGGCTTGGAAGTACCGGCGATCACGCTTTCGTCAATGACCACCTTGCTGACGTCGGTTTGCGACGGAATCTCGTACATGGTGTCGAGCAGCACACCTTCGAGAATCGAGCGCAGGCCGCGCGCACCGGTCTTGCGCTCCAGCGCGCGGCGAGCCACGGACTTGAGTGCGTCGGTACGAAACTCGAGGTCGACGCCTTCCATTTCGAACAGCTTGCCGTACTGCTTGGTGAGCGCGTTCTTCGGCTCGGTGAGGATCTGCATCAGCGCAGCCTCATCGAGTTCGTCCAGCGTCGCCAATACTGGCAGACGGCCAACGAATTCCGGGATCAGACCGAACTTGACCAGATCGTCAGGCTCGACTTCACGCAGGGACTCGCCCACCTTCTTACCCTCCTCCTTGCTGCGAACTTCGGCGCCGAAGCCGATGCCGCCCTTGGTGGAGCGATTCTGGATGACCTTTTCGAGGCCCGAGAAGGCGCCACCGCAGATGAACAGGATGTTACGGGTGTCGACCTGCAGGAATTCCTGCTGAGGATGCTTGCGACCGCCTTGTGGAGGCACGGAAGCTACGGTCCCTTCGATCAACTTGAGCAACGCCTGCTGCACGCCTTCGCCCGATACGTCACGGGTGATGGACGGGTTGTCCGATTTGCGCGAGATCTTGTCGATTTCGTCGATGTAGACGATGCCCATCTGGGCTTTCTCGACGTCGTAATCGCACTTCTGCAGCAGCTTCTGAATGATGTTCTCGACGTCCTCACCGACGTAACCTGCCTCTGTAAGCGTAGTGGCGTCAGCAATGGTGAAAGGCACGTTGAGCAGACGAGCGAGGGTTTCGGCCAGCAGAGTCTTGCCCGAACCAGTAGGTCCGATCAGCAGAATGTTGCTCTTGCCAAGCTCGACGTCGTCGTTTTTCTTGTCACGCTGATTGAGGCGCTTGTAGTGGTTGTAGACAGCCACCGCCAGGACCTTCTTCGCGCGCTCCTGACCAATCACGTACTGGTCGAGGATGCCGCTGATTTCCTTGGGGGACGGCAGTTTGTGCGCGCTGCTCTCAGCCTGTGCTTCTTGCACCTCCTCACGGATGATGTCGTTGCACAGGTCGACGCACTCGTCGCAGATAAAGACGGAGGGGCCAGCAATCAATTTGCGCACTTCATGCTGGCTTTTGCCACAGAAGGAGCAATAGAGCAGCTTGCCGTTGTCCTCGCCGTTGCGGGTGTCAGTCATTCGTTCGATCCAAATCCGATAGGCTTGCAACACAAGATGAAGGCTATTGCGAGCTTTTTCAAGCCCGCAGGCGGTCGGAGTCGCCGACCGGCCTGTTTGAGCTGCTTATTTTAAGCGGGGCGCTTTTCAATCACTTCGTCGATCAACCCGTATGCACGCGCGGCTTCGGCACTCATGAAATTGTCGCGGTTGGTATCGCGCTCGATTTCTTCCAGGGTTTTCCCACTGTGCTTGGCCATCAGCGAATTGAGACGCTCGCGGATAAAGAGGATTTCCTTGGCATGGATTTCGATATCCGACGCCTGGCCCTGAAAACCGCCCAGCGGCTGGTGAATCATCACGCGCGAGTTAGGCAGGCAGTAGCGCTTGCCCTCGGCACCGGCGGTAAGCAGGAATGCACCCATGCTGCACGCCTGACCGATACAGGTGGTCGACACGTTTGGCTTGATGAACTGCATGGTGTCGTAGATCGACATGCCTGCGGTCACCGAACCACCCGGGGAGTTGATGTAGAGATGGATGTCCTTGTCCGGGTTTTCCGCTTCAAGGAACAGCAGTTGCGCACAGATCAGGTTGGCCATGTAGTCCTCTACGGGCCCCACCAGAAAGATCACTCGCTCCTTGAGCAGGCGCGAGTAGATGTCGTAAGCGCGTTCGCCACGAGCAGATTGCTCGACAACCATCGGGACCAGGCCGCCAGCGGCCTGGGTATCAGAGTTCTGCTGAATATAAGAATTACGGAACATGCTCTGCAGTTACTCCCAAATAGTCATGTCTTGAATACGCATAAGCCAGCGCGAGGCTGGCTTATGGGTGTATTTTCAAACGAGTGAAACGATCAGGCGGCTTGTGCTGCTTCTGCCGGCTTGACCGCATCTTCGTAAGAGACCGCTTTGTCGGTCACCTTAGCCTTCTGCAGAACAGTATCCACAACTTGCTCTTCCAGCACAACCGAACGCACTTCGTTCAGCTGCTGGTCGTTTTTGTAGTACCAGGCTACAACCTGCTCAGGCTCCTGATAGGCAGAGGCCATTTCCTGGATCAGCTCGCGAACGCGGGCTTCGTCAGGCTTGAGGTCGTGCTGCTTGACCACTTCGGCGACGATCAGACCCAGCACCACACGGCGCTTGGCTTGCTCTTCGAACAGTTCGGCCGGCAGCTGATCAGGCTTGATGTTGCCACCGAACTGCTGAACGGCCTGCACGCGCAGACGATCGACTTCGTTGGACAGCAGCGCCTTTGGCACTTCGATCGGGTTGCCCTCGACCAGACCGTCCATGACCTGGTTCTTGACCTTGGTCTTGATCGCCTGGCGCAGCTCGCGCTCCATGTTCTTGCGAACTTCGGTGCGGAACCCGTCGATACCCGTTTCCTTGATGCCGAACTGATTGAAGAAGGCTTCGTTCAGTTCTGGCAGGGTCGGAGCGGCCACGGCGGTAACGGTCACGGTGAACTCGGCGGCCTTGTTGGCCAGGTCGAGGTTCTGGTAGTTTTCCGGGAAGGTCAGGTTAAGAACGCGTTCTTCACCGGCCTTGGCGCCGACCAGACCTTCTTCGAAGCCAGGAATCATGCGGCCCGAACCCAGTACCAGCTGAGTACCAGTAGCGGAACCGCCAGCGAAGGCTTCACCGTCAACTTTGCCGACGAAGTCGATGGTGACCTGGTCGTCGTTGGCGGCAGCGCGATCGGCTGCTTCATAACGAACGTTCTGCTTGCGCAGGATCTCGAGCATGTTGTCGAGGTCGGTGTCCTGCACGTCAGCGCTCAGGCGCTCGACGGCGATCGATTCAAAGCCGGCCACGGCGAATTCCGGGAACACTTCGAAAGTCGCGATGTATTCCAGGTCCTTGCCTTTTTCGAACACTTTAGGCTCTACCGCAGGAGCGCCAGCCGGGTTCAGCTTCTGCTCGACCACGGCTTCATAGAACGAAGCCTGGATGACGTTACCCAATGCTTCCTGGCGTGCGTCGGCCTCATAGCGCTGACGGATGACGCTCATTGGCACCTTGCCAGGACGAAAGCCCGCGATTTTTGCATTGCGGGCGGTCTGTTGCAGACGCTTGTTGACTTCGGCCTCAATGCGCTCGGCAGGCACGCTAATGGTCATGCGGCGCTCGAGAGCGGAAGTGTTTTCAACAGAAACTTGCATGGATTTTCCTCGTTGCACAGACGTTAGCCGGCCATTTCCGACCCCAGATCAAGGGCAAGCATTCTAGTGGGTCAATCGCAAGAAGTCACCCTGCCCGACAAAGACGGCGCGCGGTTCCGCCAAGGCGGCCTCTGCAATCGGGTAAAAAGACTTCGACATCCCGCACTGCAGGCCATTATCCTGCGTCAAGTCATTGTTACATAAGCAGTAACGCTACCTTACGGGATGACGGCTGGCGCGCAGCCGGGCGATTTTGTTATCGTCCAAAAGGCAACGCTACTCAGACCAGACGTCTGCGCCCCAGCAAAACGCTTACTCACGGCAGCACACGCGGCTCTCTTTCTCGATGTCTCCTGCCTCAGGACGGCTACAGCCCGAACCCCCCTACATGAAAGCCATTATCGTCATCGCCTTCGCTCTGTCGGTCGCCTACATTCATTTTCGTGGGCGCGTCAGACACAAATTGAGTCGCCAGTTGAGTGACCACTCGACCGTGCTCGCTCCCATCAACAGCTTCCTTTATCTGTTCTCGCGCCTCCCCAACCGCCCCTATCTGAGCACTGCGGACTTCCCCGAGCTCGCGCCACTGCAGACGCACTGGGAAGAAATTCGCGCCGAGGGCCTGGCCCTGATGCGCCAAGGGGAAATCAAGCGCTCGGACCAGTTCAACGATGTCGGCTTCAACTCGTTCTTCAAGACGGGCTGGAAGCGCTTCTACCTGAAATGGTACGGCGACCATCACCCTTCAGCGACAAAACTGTGCCCTCGCACCACTGAGCTGCTGCAGCAGATCGGCTCGGTAAAGGCGGCGATGTTCGCCGAATTGCCGCCAGGCTCACGCCTGGTCCGGCATCGCGATCCCTACGCAGGCTCCTATCGCTATCACCTGGGCCTGGACACTCCGAACGATCCGGGCTGCCATATAAATGTCGACGGCGAGAGCTACTTCTGGCGTGATGGCGAAGCGGTGATGTTCGACGAGACTTACATTCATTACGCCGAGAACACCACTGATCGCAATCGACTGATTCTTTTCTGCGACATCGAGCGGCCATTGAAATACCGTTGGGCAGCCGCCTTCAATCGCTGGTTCAGCCGCAACGTAATGTCAGCCGCAGCCGCACCGAACTCCAGCGAAGACAGCACCGGCGCCATCAACCGTTTGTTCAGCCGCATCTATAAGGTCCGCCTGCGCGGCAAGGCCATGAAAAAGACCAACCGCACCCGCTACTACCTCGAGAAGTGGGCAGTGGTGGCGGTGCTGATCGGCTTTTTTATCTGGATTTAAGTATCGTTTCCTGCAAGGGAGGCCGACCTGTGTGTCGGCTTTTTTCGTGCCTGAAATTTTGGCGGGACATGCTGGGCAAGGCTTCCATGTCGAATTCACAACGCTGGTATCGCCCTTCCCACCCTCCTGAACAGCCGCCGTGATGAAGGCGCCCGACGGTAGCCTATCTTTCAGCGGTACCGCCCGCTCATACGACGATATTTACGATGCCCATCCCGGCACGTGGCGCAGCTGGATGGACGAGAAAGCAACCGCTGCATTGGCGGCCATTCAAAGGCACCTTGGTGCTCAGCCATACCCAATTCAAATACGGGGCACCATTGCGATCGATATCCGCCGCTGACCGAGGCAATTCTGTCAGGCCGAAGAATTGGTGGGCCCAACTGGCTACACATCGCCCAATCAGGAGTTGTTCACCTTTCGGATAAAATGATGATAAATAGCAAATTTGCCTACTGCGCCCTTGTTGCCGTCATGGGCTCTATGACCGGGTGCGGCAGCCCAGAGCCGGTAGACTGCGGCGAAAAAGGAGAGAGGTTTTTCCTGAAATCGCTGGACTCGTACTATGCCCGCTACGACACGGAAAAGACGAATTACAAGCTTGTGGCTGGCGCCAGATATGATAGCGGGAACCATATGTGGCAGGTTCCCTTCGATCTGAAAAACAAGCACTACCTTGCATTGCTGAAATGCAACGGTGAGCTGGAGCTTAGCGTTCTGGGGCCCTACTGAAATCGAGTGGACAGCGCCCGATGTCGAGCACTGCCATCCACCACCACTTCTGACGGCTGGCACCCTGCCCGCATACTTGAAATCAAGACGAAAAAAAGCCCCGAACCCTTTTGCCATATGGCTTTGAAGGTATTCGAGGCTTTCTTCTACAACGACTGGTGCGGACGGAGAGACTCGAACTCTCACACCTTTCGGCGCTGGAACCTAAATCCAGTGTGTCTACCAATTCCACCACATCCGCGATAAAGCTTTTAAAACAAAGGCGCCGGATTCGTTAAAATCAGGCGCCTTCTTTTCGAATATGGGGTGGACGATGGGGATCGAACCCACGACAACAGGAGTCACAATCCTGTGCTCTACCAACTGAGCTACGCCCACCATATTGCATTTACTTGTGCCTAAGCTGCCTAATGGCGCACCCGGCAGGACTCGAACCTGCGACCATCCGCTTAGAAGGCGGATGCTCTATCCAGCTGAGCTACGGGCGCTTATTTGATCAACGTTCCGAAGAGCGAAAATCAAGAGCTTTAGCAAACCTGATCGAGCTGTTGAAGCCTCAACCCTGTCGACCTGTTTAACCAGTGCTAGGCCCTGCCCGACAAGTGCGACGAATGTTATAGGCGAGCCGAAAGGTCGTCAACTCTTTTTTAAAAAAAACTGATTTTATTTAAGGGGTTAGCGGAATATGCAGACCAAGCGCCTTTGCCCTCGGCCTGTGACATGCGAGAATGCGCGCACATTTTTCTCCCTCTTCATGGTTAATCACGCGTCATGACTGCACAACTTATCGACGGCAAGGCAATCGCCGCCAGCCTGCGCCAGCAGATCGCTCATCGTGTCGACGAGCGTCGCCAGCAAGGGCTGCGCACTCCGGGCCTGGCAGTGATACTGGTGGGCACCGACCCGGCTTCTCAGGTCTACGTGTCGCACAAGCGCAAGGATTGCGAAGAGGTCGGCTTCCTGTCCCAGGCCTACGACCTGCCCAGCGAGACGACTCAGCAGGCCCTGACCGAACTGATCGACCGCCTCAACGACGATGCCAATATAGATGGCATCCTGCTGCAGTTGCCGCTGCCGGCCCATCTGGATGCCTCGCTGCTGCTCGAACGCATTCGCCCGGACAAGGACGTCGACGGCTTCCACCCGTATAACGTCGGCCGCCTGGCCCAGCGCATTCCGCTGCTGCGCCCGTGCACTCCGAAAGGCATCATGACCCTGCTCGAGAGCACCGGCCAGGATCTTTATGGCATGAATGCCGTGGTCGTGGGCGCGTCCAATATCGTTGGTCGGCCGATGGCCATGGAATTGCTGCTGGCCGGCTGCACCGTCACCGTGACCCATCGCTTCACCCAAGACCTGGCCGGCCATGTCGGTCGCGCCGACCTGGTGGTGGTCGCCGCCGGCAAGCCGGGGCTGGTCAAAGGGGAATGGATCAAGCAAGGCGCGATCGTCATTGATGTCGGCATCAATCGCCAGGACGACGGCAAGCTGGTGGGTGACGTGGTGTACGAAACCGCCCTGCCCCGCGCCGGCTGGATCACACCAGTGCCGGGCGGCGTCGGGCCAATGACCCGTGCCTGCCTGCTCGAGAACACGCTCTACGCCGCAGAAACCCTGCACGCAAAATAACCTGTAGCGAGGGGGCTTGCCCCCGATAGGCCAGCCCGCCCCCTCGCTACACGTGCACTTGCGCTTACTTGCGCGCCGCCTCCCAAGACTTCAGCAACTCCTGGTAATTGACCGTCTGCCCCTGCGGCTTCTCATTGGCCAGCTTGGGTTTCGGTGCGCCCGGCTGATCGAACCAGTACTGCGCGTCCCGCTCCGGATTCATTTTCGGCCCGCACACCGGCTGCACTTTCGAGCGTTCCATGCGCGTCATGATCGCGTCCTGATCCTTGGCCAACCCATCAAGCGCCTGCTGCGGAGTTTTCTCGCCGCTGGCCGCTTCGGCAATATGGCTCCACCACAGCTGGGCCAACCGTGGATAGTCGGGCACGTTGGTGCCGGTCGGCGTCCATTGCACCCGCGCCGGGCTGCGATAGAACTCCACCAGGCCGCCCAACTTGGGCGCCAGATCGGTCATTGCCTGGGAATTGAGGTCCGACTCGCGGATCGGCGTCAGGCCGACGATGGTCTTTTTCAGCGACACGGTCTTGGAGGTGACGAACTGCGCATATAGCCACGCCGCCAGCTTTTGTTTTTCCGGAGTCGACTTCATGAAGGTCCAGGACCCCACATCCTGATAGCCGAGCTTCATGCCCTGCTCCCAGTAAGGCCCACGGGGCGACGGGGCCATGCGCCACTTCGGCGTACCATCGGCATTCATCACCGGCAATCCGGGCTTGGTCATGTCGGCGGTAAAAGCGGTGTACCAGAAGATCTGCTGAGCGATATTGCCTTGCGCCGGCACCGGCCCGGACTCGGAGAAAGTCATGCCCTGAGCTTCCGGCGGCGCATAGGCACGCATCCAGTCGACATACTTCTGCGTCGCATAGACCGCCGCCGGGCCGTTGGTATCGCCGCCACGGGTAACGCTGGAGCCCACCGGATGGCAGTCCTCTACACGAATGCCCCACTCGTCTACCGGCAAGCCGTTCGGCAGGCCCTTGTCGCCGCCGCCGGCCATGGAGAACCAGGCATCGGTGAAACGCCAGCCCAGGGACGGGTCTTTCTTGCCGTAATCCATGTGGCCGTAGATGCGTTTGCCGTCGATGGTCTTGACGTCCTCGCTGAAGAACTTGGCGATGTCTTCATAAGCGGACCAGTTCACCGGCACCCCCAGCTCATAGCCATACTTCTCCTTGAATTTGGCTTTGAGGTCCGGACGCTCGAACCAGTCGGCGCGGAACCAGTAGAGGTTGGCGAACTGCTGGTCCGGCAACTGGTAGATCTTGCCGTCCGGCGCCGTGGTGAAGGAGATGCCTATGAAGTCCTTGATGTCCAGGGTCGGCGAGGTGAAGTCCTTGCCCTCGTTGGCCATCAGGTCGGTGATGGCCTCGGTCTTGCCGTAGCGAAAGTGAGTGCCGATCAGGTCCGAGTCATTGACCCAGCCGTCGTAGATGTTCTTGTCGGACTGCATCTGCGTCTGCAGTTTTTCCACCACGTCGCCTTCCTGCAGCAGGTCATGGGTCAGCTGGATGCCGGTGATTTCGGTGAACGCCTTGGCCAGCGTCTTGGACTCATATTCGTGCGTGGTGAGGGTTTCCGACACCACGTTGATTTTCATGCCGCGAAACGGCTCGGACGCCTTGATGAACCACTTGAGTTCGGCCAGTTGCTGCTCGGGCGTGAGGGTCGAGGGCTTGAACTCGCTGTCGATCCATTTTTTAGCCGCGTCTTCATAGGCATCCGCCCAGACCGAGGCGCTCAGACTGCCGAGCACCAGCAATGCGGCCAAGGTAAAGCTATGTCGGGCCTTGTTGTTTTTGTCGAACATAGTGACCTCCGGGTTTTGAATTTCGATGAGGTGCGCTCCGGCGCTAGCCCCACCGCATTACCGCCAACAGCCACACCAGGGACAGCACAGAGGCGACCCAGGTGCTCCAGTCGGTGACGCCGATCACCAGCAAATGCAGGTAGGCGCTGCCGAGAAGACCAATGAACAAACGATCGCCGCGAGTGGTGACGATCGGCAGGAATCCGCGCCGGGCGATGTTCGGCACCCGCAGTTCGTACGCCGTCATCAGCGTCAGCAAGACCCCGATCGCGATAAAAAAGGCCGCGGTGGGCCAGGTCCAGGCCATCCATTCCATAGCGCTTACCCCCTCAGACCCGACCCAGGGCGAAGCCCTTGGCCACGTGGTTGCGGACGAACCAGATCACCAGCATGCCGGGCAGGATGGTCAACACCCCGGCGGCCGCCAGCACCCCCCAGTCGATACCCGAGGCCGACACCGTGCGGGTCATCACCGCTGCGATGGGCTTGGCGTTGACCGATGTCAGGGTGCGGGCCAGCAGCAGCTCGACCCAAGAGAACATGAAGCAGAAAAACGCCGTGACGCCGATGCCCGAGCCGATCAACGGGAGGAAGATCTTGCTGAAGAATTTCACGAAGCTGTAGCCATCGATGTAGGCGGTTTCGTCGATCTCCTTGGGCACCCCGGACATGAAGCCTTCGAGAATCCACACCGCCAGCGGCACATTGAACAAGCAATGCGCCAGTGCCACCGCGATGGGCGTATCGAACAGGCCGATGGACGAATACAGCTGGAAGAACGGCAACAGAAACACTGCCGGTGGCGCCATGCGATTGGTCAGCAGCCAGAAGAACAGGTGCTTGTCACCGAGAAACCGATAGCGCGAAAACGCATAGGCGGCCGGCAGTGCCACCGTCAGCGAAATCACCGTGTTGAGGCTTACGTAATACAGCGAATTGAGGTAGCCGTTGTACCAACTTGGGTCGGTGAAGATCACCCGGTAGTTGGCCCAGGTGAAATCCTGCGGCCACAGCGTCAGGCTGCCGAGGATTTCGGTATTGCTCTTGAACGACATGTTCAGCAACCAGTAGATAGGCACCAGCAGGAACAGGATGTACAGCAACAGCGGCACGCGTTTGCGCAGGCTCATGGCGATACCTCAGCGATTGCCATCGTCGTGGGTCATGGCGGTGTAGAACAGCCATGACACCAACAGGATGATCAGGAAATAGATCAGCGAGAACGCCGCCGCCGGGCCCAGATCGAACTGGCCCACGGCCATTTGCGTGAGGGTCTGGCTGAGGAAGGTGGTGGCATTGCCGGGCCCGCCGCCGGTGAGCACGAACGGCTCGGTGTAGATCATGAAGCTGTCCATGAAGCGCAGCATCACCGCGATCAACAGCACGCTCTTGAGCTTGGGCAGCTGGATGAACCGAAACACCGCCCAGGCCGAAGCGCGGTCGATACGCGCCGCCTGGTAATACACGTCGGGGATCGCCCGCAGCCCGGAGTAGCACAGCAGCGCCACCAGCGATGTCCAGTGCCAGACATCCATCACCAGCACCGTCACCCAGGCATCCAGGGTGTTGCCGGCGTAGTTGTAACTGATGCCCAGGTGATTGAGGCTCCAACCCAGCAGGCCGATATCACCGCGGCCGAAAATCTGCCAGATGGTGCCGACCACATTCCATGGGATCAGCAACGGAATGGCCATGACGATCAGGCACAGCGAGGCCCAGCGGCCCTTGCCCGGCATGGTCAGGGCGATACCGATGCCCAGCGGGATCTCGATCGCCAGCACACAGGCGGAGTAGATGAACTGACGCAGCAGCGAGTCGTGCAGACGCGGATCCTGCAGCACCTGGCGATACCAGTCGGCGCCGACGAAGTAGCGGCTGGACTGGTCGAAGATATCCTGCAGCGAATAGTTGACCACGGTCATCATCGGGATGATCGCGCTGAACGCCACCAGGGCGAACACCGGCAGCACCAGCCACCAGGCTTTGTTGTTCTGGACCTTGTTCACAGATGTGCCTCCACCAGGATGTCGTCTGCATAGAGCATCAGCCAAGGCTCGGGAAAGCTGATGCCGATGGTGCCCTGGGGTACCTCGCGATCCTCGGGCAGGCGCACTTTGAGGTGCTGGCCGGCCAGGCTGAGGGTGAGGATCTTGTAGGTGCCCAGGTCTTCGAGATCGACCCGCTGGGCCGGCAGGGCTTCGTCACTGGGCGCGTCCCAGACGCGCACGAACTCCGGACGAATCCCCAGTTGCAGACGTTGGGGTGCCAGGGCTCGCACGCGCTGCAGCAGGGGTAGCGGCACGGCCTGGGAACAGTCGCCGAACACCAGCCGGTCGTCCACCAGGCGCACGTCGATCAGGTTCATGCCCGGGCTGCCGATGAAGTACCCGACGAAGGTGTGCCGTGGCCGCTCGAACAACTCGCGCGGGGTGCCGAACTGGACGATCTGACCGCCGTACATCACGGCGATCTTGTCGGCGAAGGTCGAGGCCTCGAGCTGGTCATGGGTGACGTAGACCATGGTGATATTGAACTGCTCGTGGATCTGCTTGAGCTTGCGCCGCAGTTTCCACTTCAGATGCGGGTCGATCACGGTCAGCGGCTCGTCGAAGAGAATCGCCGAGACGTCATCGCGCACCAGGCCACGGCCCATCGACACCTTTTGCTTTTCATCGGCGCTGAGGTTGCGCGCCTTCTTGTGCAGCAAGGTGCCCAGCTCGAGCACCTCGGCGATTTCCTCGACCTTGCTCCGCACGGCGGCGGCGGCCATGCCTTGATTGCGCAGCGGGAAGGCCAGGTTGTCGAACACCGTCATGGTGTCGTACACCACTGGGAACTGGAAGACCTGGGCGATGTTGCGCCGCTCGGGGGTCAGCTCGTTGACCACCTGGCCATCGAACAGCACCTGCCCTTCGGAGGGGCTGAGCAGCCCGGAAATGATATTGAGCAAGGTCGATTTGCCGCAGCCCGAGGGGCCCAACAGCGCATAGGCGCCACCCTGGGCCCAGATATGATCCATTTCGCGGATAGCATATTCGCCCTCGGCGCCATAGCGATGGGCCAGGTGTTGCAAGCGGATTTCAGCCATCAGCCAGCCCTCAGCGCGCGTTGACCGGGGGCCTGCAGCAGGCGCCCGGCAGGATCGAAGACAAACAGTTTGTGGGTGGGGATATAGATGCGCACCGGCGTATCGACGTCATGCTCATGCACGCCGGGCAAATGCAGCACCCACTGCAAGCCTTCACTACGCACATGCAGGAAGGTTTCCGAGCCGCTGATCTCGGCCAGCTCCACGGTCACTGCCAGTTCCAGATCATCGTCGTTCGAAGGCACCAGGCTGATGTGGCTGGGGCGCACGCCAAACTGGAAGTCGCCCTCGCCGAGCGGGCGCAGGTCAGCGTTGACGGCAAAATGCGCGAAGTTGGCGAAACTCACCTCACTGGCCTGGATGCGCCCAGGCAGCAGATTGATCGGTGGCTCGCAGAACAGCTCGGCTGCCAGCACGCTGCGTGGCTGGTGATAGACCTCGGAGGTCGGCCCGCTCTGGATCACCCGCCCCTCGTGCACCAGGGTCGTGGTGCCGCCCAGCGCCAGCGCCTCGTTGGGCTCAGTGGTGGCGTACACGGCGATGGTCTGGCGGGTGGCGAACAGCTGGCGCATTTCCTGACGCAGCTCTTCGCGCAGCTTGTAATCGAGGTTGACCAGCGGCTCGTCAAAGAGGATCAGCTCGGCATCCTTGACCAGCGCCCGGGCCATGGCGGTGCGCTGCTGCTGGCCGCCGGACAGCTCCAGCGGATAGCGCTTGAGGAAGGGCTCGATGCGCAGCATGCGCGCTGTCTGCTCGACCCGTGCGTGGATCTCCTCCTTCGCCATGCCGGCCTGGCGCAGTGGCGAGGCAATATTGTCGAAGACCGTGAGGGTCGGGTAATTGATGAACTGCTGATAGACCATCGACACGTTGCGCTTGCGCACCGAGGTATGGGTCACGTCCTTGTCGAACATGAGGATGCGGCCCGAGTCCGGCCTATCCAGCCCGGCCATCAGCCGCATCAGGCTGGTCTTGCCGGCCAGGGTGCGGCCCAGCAGAACGTTGAAGGAGCCAGGTTCGAAGCGCAGGGAGGCCTCGATGATATAGGGCACGCCTTCGTGGGCGCGGCTGACGCTTTCCAGCACTAGAGACATGACACGCCCTTGTTGTTGTTTTTGGGGTCGGTGCGCAGAGCTGTCTCAGAGATAGCGACAAACGTGCCATCGGCTGCGAACGCCGGACAAACGCTTACAAGTCACTAATTTATAAATAAATATTCAGTTACCGAAGTTGCCGAATGTTCGCTAGTGAACATAAATGAACGCTCAAGCCTGAACAATTGAACACTGCCAGCATTGACAATGAACAATCCTCGGCAACACTGCACTGACAAAAACAATAAAGGCTCAGGCCGGGACACCCCTTATGTCCGCTCCTCACCTCGCTGCACCTACCCACCTGCTGGTCGAACAATCCTGGCTGCGTTGTCGCGAATTTGGCTTGGAACACCAGAGCCCGCCGCGCTTCGACGTGCTCCAGAGCAGCGCCTTGCAAGATTGCCTGGCGCGTCACCACAACCTGCTGCAGGTCGCCCAGCCCCTGGCCCAGGCCAGCCTCGACAGCCGCCGTGGCCGCGGTCATTGCCTGATTCGCCTGGCGGACCCGCAGGCGCGGGTGCTCGCCAGCTGGGGCCAACTGCCGGTGCTCGATCAAGGCCGTGCCCAGGGTATGGTGCCGGGAGCCTGCTGGTCGGAGCGTGCGGCGGGCACCAATGCCCTGGGCACCGCGCTGGCCTGCGCCCAGGCGCTGCACATCGATCACGATCAGCATTACCTCAAGGCCAACCGCTTCATCAACGGCTCGGCAGCGCCGGTGCTGGATGCCGAACGCCGGGTGGTGGGCGTGCTGGATGTCTCCAGCGACAGCTACCTGCCCCCCGCACACACGCTGGGGTTGGTGCGGGTGCTGAGCCAGAGCATCGAGAATCGACTGATTCTCGACCGCCATGGGCCGGCCTGCTGGAAGCTGGTGTTCAACGCCGGCAGGGACAATCTCGACAGCCAGTGGGCCGGGCTGCTGATGTTCGACGAACGCGGCAGGGTGATAGCCGCCAACCGTCGCGCCGACAGCCTGCTAGGCCTGGACCCGGTGGGCGTGGCCCTGGAAACCCTGTTCAAGACCAGCCTCGCCGGCTTGTTCGAGCAAGCCGCGCAGCGCCCCTTCGCCCTGCAAGCGTTCGCACGCAACCGCTTCCATTGCCTGTTGCAAGCGCCGACTCAGGGTTACTGCGGCCCATCTCCTCAGCCAGCGCCGCTAGCGCCTGCGGGCGCCCCTGCCGCGCTCGACAAGCAGCTGAACCAGGCCGCGCGCTTGCTGGAAAAGAACATTCCGCTGCTTATCCAGGGGGAAACCGGGGTCGGCAAGGAGTACTTCGTCAAGGCGCTGCACCGCGCCAGCAGCCGCGCCGCGGGGCCCTTGGTGGCGGTCAACTGCGCGGCGATCCCGGCAGAACTGGTCGAGTCAGAGCTCTTCGGCTACGAGCGCGGCGCTTTTACCGGCGCCCACAGCAAGGGCAACCCGGGGCTGATTCGCAAGGCCGACCAGGGCGTGTTGTTTCTGGACGAGATCGGCGACATGCCACTGGCCACACAGGCGCGATTGCTGCGAGTGCTGCAGGAGCGCTGCATTCAGCCACTGGGCAGCGGCGACCCGATCGCGGTGGATATTCGCGTGGTGTGCGCCTCGCACCAGAACCTGCAGGCACTGATGGCCGCCGGACGCTTTCGCGAGGACCTGTATTACCGCATCAATGGCATGCGCCTGGTGCTGCCGCCGCTGCGCGACCGCCATGACAAGCGTGAGGTCATCGAGCAGATCTGGCGCGAATGCCGGGAGCCGCAGCAATCGGCGGTAATTCCCGAGACCGTGATGAGAGTACTGCTGGCCCATGCCTGGCCGGGGAATCTGCGCCAGTTGCATAACGTCATGCAGGTCGGGGCGGCGATGGCCCAGGACGGCCTGTTGGGACTGGAGGATCTGCCAGCGGATTTCGTCGAGCAAGCGCCAATGGTTCCGCTGCCGGTAGCGCAGCCGGTGAATGAGACCGATCTGGATGCCTTGCTGGAGGCGTATTCAGGCAATATTTCTCAGGTCGCCAGGCAACTGGGCTTGAGCCGCAACACGGTGTACAAGCGCCTGCGCGAGCGCCCGTGAACCCCTGTAGCGGGGGGGCTTGCCCCCGACAGGCGTGTCAGTCACATCAATGCGCCTGACACCCCGAGTCGGGGGCAAGCCCCCTCGCCACAGGATCGAGGTCAGTCGGCCAAGCGCCAGGTCGTGCCGCCCTTGCCGTCTTCCAGCACCACACCCAATGCCGTCAACTCGTCGCGGATACGGTCCGATTCAGCCCAGTTCTTGCCGGCACGGGCGGCCAGACGCGCCTCGATCAGCGCCTCGACCTGTGCGGCATCGACGCGTCCTTCGGCACCGGCCTTGAGGAAGTCCTCGGCGTCCATCTGCAGCACGCCCAGCACCCCCGCCAGCTCGCGCAGACGCGCTGCCAGCCCCGCTGCCGCCAGCTCGTCGCCTTCACGCAGACGGTTGATCTCGCGGACCATGTCAAACAGCACCGCACAGGCTTCCGGCGTACCGAAGTCGTCGTTCATGGCCTGGGTGAAGCGCTCGATGTACGCCTGCCCGCCCACTGGCTCGACCCGGGGCAAGCCGCGCAGCGCATGGTAGAAACGCTCCAGGGCGCCTTTGGATTCCTTCAGGCTGTCCTCGGAATAGTTGATCGAACTGCGGTAGTGGCTCGATACCAGCAGGTAGCGCACCACTTCCGGGTGGTACTTTTCCAGCACGTCGCGGATGGTGAAGAAGTTGTTCAACGACTTGGACATCTTCTCGCCGTTGATACGGATCATCCCGCAATGCATCCAGGCGTTGGCGTACGGCTTGCCGGTGGCCGCCTCGCTCTGGGCGATCTCGTTCTCGTGGTGCGGGAATTCCAGGTCGTTGCCGCCGCCGTGGATGTCGAAAGTGTCACCCAGGCAGCAGGTGGACATCACCGAGCATTCGATATGCCAGCCCGGACGGCCCGGGCCCCATGGCGATTGCCAGCTCGGCTCGCCAGGCTTGACGCCTTTCCAGAGGACGAAATCCAGCGGATCGTGCTTGGCCTCGTCGACCTCGATACGCGCACCGATGCGCAGGTCTTCGATCTTCTTGCGCGACAGCTTGCCGTAACCAGCGAACTTGCCGACGCGGTAATAGACGTCGCCATTGCCCGGAGCATAGGCGTAGTCCTTGTCGATCAGGGTCTGGATCATCGCGTGCATGCCGGCGATATGGTCGGTGGCACGGGGCTCCAGGTCCGGGGGCAGAATGTTCAGGCGCGCTTCGTCCTCGTGCATCGCATCGATCATGCGTGCGGTCAGGGCGTCGAACGATTCGCCGTTGTCCCGGGCGCGATTGATGATCTTGTCATCGATGTCGGTGATGTTGCGCACGTACGTCAGGTCGTAGCCGCTGAAACGCAGCCAGCGGGTGACCAGGTCGAAGGCGACCATGCTGCGACCGTGGCCCAGGTGGCAGAAGTCGTAAACGGTCATGCCGCACACGTACATCCGCACCTTGTTGCCATCCAGCGGTTTGAAGACTTCTTTGCTCTTGGTGAGCGTGTTGTAAATGGTCAGCACGACGAATCCTTAGCTCTGGCCCCACGAATCACGCAGGGTAACGGTACGGTTGAATACCGGACGACCGGGTTGCGAGTCTTTCAGGTCGGCACAGAAATAACCTTCACGCTCGAACTGGAAGCGGTCTTCCGGCGCGGCCTGGGCCAGCGACGGCTCGGCGCGACAACCGCTGAGCACCAGCAGGGATTCGGGGTTGATGTTGTCCAGGAAGGTCTGGCCTTCGGCGGCCTTCTCCGGGTTCGGCGAGCGGAACAGGCGCTCGTACAGACGCACTTCGCACTCGACGCTGGCCGCGGCCGGCACCCAGTGGATCACGCCCTTGACCTTGCGGCCTTCGGGGTTCTTGCCCAGAGTGTCGGGATCATAAGAGCAGCGCAGCTCGACGATATTGCCGTCCGCGTCCTTGATGGCCTCGTCGGCGCGGATCACGTAGCTACCCCGCAGGCGCACTTCACCACCTGGTTCGAGGCGCTTGTAGCCCTTGGGCGGTGCTTCCATGAAGTCGTCGCGGTCGATGTAGATTTCCCGTTCGAAAGGCAACGCACGGACCCCCATGTCTTCCTTGGGGTGACGCGGCAACTCGAGGTTTTCGACCTCGCCTTCGGGGTAGTTGCTAATCACTACCTTGAGCGGACGCAGCACGCACATGGCGCGCGGGGCGTTACGGTCGAGGTCGTCACGGATGCTGAACTCGAGCATGGCGAAATCCACCACGCCGTCGGAGCGATTGGTGCCGATCATCTCGCAGAAGCTGCGAATCGCCTCGGGGGTGTAGCCACGACGACGGAAACCGCTGAGCGTGGACATGCGCGGATCGTCCCAACCGCTGACGTGCTTCTCGTCCACCAGCTGCTTGAGCTTGCGCTTGCTGGTCACGGTGTAGCTCAGGTTGAGACGCGAGAATTCGTACTGGCGCGGCTTGGACGGCACCGACAGGTTGTCGAGGAACCAGTCGTACAGCGGGCGATGGCCTTCGAACTCCAGGGTGCAGATCGAGTGGGTGATGCCTTCGATGGCATCCGACTGCCCGTGGGTGAAGTCATAGTTGGGGTAGATGCACCACTTGTCGCCGGTCTGGTGGTGATGGGCGTGGCGGATGCGGTACAGGATCGGGTCGCGCAGGTTCATGTTCGGCGAGGCCATGTCGATCTTGGCGCGCAGCACGCGGGCGCCGTCTTCGAATTCGCCGGCTTTCATGCGCGCGAACAGGTCCAGGCTCTCTTCGACCGAACGCTCGCGGAACGGGCTGTTCTTGCCCGGTTCGGTGAGGCTGCCGCGGTATTCGCGGGCCTGCTCGGGGGTGAGGTCGTCGACATAGGCCAGGCCGGCCTTGATCAGCTCCACCGCCCAGTCGTGCAACTGGTCGAAATACTGCGAGGCATAACGCTCTTCACCGGCCCACTGGAAACCCAGCCACTGGATATCGGCCTTGATGGAGTCGATGTACTCCTGGTCTTCCTTGGCCGGGTTGGTGTCGTCGAAGCGCAGGTTGCATTGACCGCCGAACTCCTGGGCAAGGCCGAAGTTCACGCAGATCGACTTGGCGTGGCCGATGTGCAGGTAGCCGTTGGGCTCGGGCGGAAAGCGCGTGACGATGCCGGTGTGCTTGCCCGAATCCAGGTCGGCCTGCACGATCGGGCGCAGGAAGTTGGTCGGTACGGCAGGGCCAGCCTTGGCGGCGGCGTTGGGAGCGGTGTCGGCAGTAGGCTTGCTCATGGGATCCTTGAACGATGCGAGTGCGCGGCCAGGGTAGGCCGGCCAAATCAAAGCCCGTATCATAGCCCAAGCGCTCCGGCGCCTGACAGGCCGCGGCCGACAATCTGACGCCTTATTGCGCGACAAGCTGAAAAAACCGCCGCCAAAAGCGTATCTCGAACGCTAGACTGCGCGTCAGCAGTACTGAATTCTTCAACAAGAGCGAATTTCCCCATGACTCAAGTCAAGCTGAACACCAACCACGGCGCCATCGTTATCGAGCTGGATACCGAAAAAGCTCCGATCACCACCGCCAACTTCATCGAATACGTGAAGGCCGGTCACTACAGCAACACCGTGTTCCACCGCGTCATCGGCAACTTCATGATCCAGGGCGGCGGTTTCGAGCCTGGCATGCAGGAAAAGAAAGACAAGCGCCCGAGCATCCAGAACGAAGCCGACAACGGCCTGAGCAACAACAAGTACACCGTCGCCATGGCCCGTACCATGGAGCCGCATTCGGCTTCGGCGCAGTTCTTCATCAACGTTGCCGACAACAGCTTCCTCAACCACACCGCCAAGACCACCCAGGGCTGGGGTTATGCGGTGTTCGGTAAAGTCACCGAAGGCACCGACGTGGTCGACGCCATCAAAGGCGTGAAAACCGCTGGCAAAGCTGGCCACCAGGACGTGCCGGTCGAAGACGTCATCATCGAAAGCGCCGAGATCGTTGAGTGATACTGCTGATCTCCGATCTGCACCTGCAAGAAGAACGCCCGGACATCACCCGGGCGTTTCTTGACTTCCTCGCTGGCCACGCGCGCGCGGCCAGCGCGTTGTATATCCTCGGCGACTTTTTCGAAGCCTGGATCGGCGACGACGCCATGACGCCCTATCAACGGTCCATCTGTGCCGCACTGCGGTCGCTGGCCGATAGCGGCGTGGCCATTTTCCTCATGCACGGCAACCGCGACTTTCTGCTGGGCAAGGCGTTCTGCAAGGCGGCGGGCTGCACGCTGCTGGACGACCCGACCCGGGTCGACTTCTATGGCCTGCCGGTGCTGTTGATGCACGGCGACAGCCTGTGCACCCGCGACGAGGCCTATATGCGCCTGCGCCGCTATTTGCGCCATCCCATCACCCTGTGGGTGTTACGCCACCTGCCGCTGAGCACCCGCCATAAGCTGGCGCGCAAGCTGCGTAGCGAAAGCAAGGCGCAGACACGCATGAAAGCCAATGACATCGTCGATGTCACCCCTGAAGAAGTGCCGCGGATCATGCAGCAATACGGTGTCGACACGCTGATTCACGGCCACACCCACCGTCCGGCGATTCACAAGCTGACGGTGGCCGAACAGCCCGCCCGGCGCATCGTGCTGGGGGACTGGGATTGGCAAGGTTGGGCGTTGCAGATCGACGAGCAAGGCTATTCGCTGGCGGCCTTCGACTTCACCGAAGACGGGTCCGGCGGTGACAGGCTGGGCGTCGGCAATACCGAAATGCGCAACGGCTGAAAGATCCGCTGCAGGTCGCCGTTGTCATGCAGCTGGCGGAAATACCCGCGCAAGGCTTCGGCACTGATCGGTGCGCCCGGGCGCAGGATCGCATAGTGGTGATACACCTGATCGACTCGCTCGGACATCATCAGCTTGTCCGCTGCCTCGGGGTTATGCGCCAGGTAGTCGCTCAGGTATGAGCGGGTGATCGGTGCGATGTCGGCGCGATCACGCAGCACCATCTGCAGATTGCTGTCATGGGAATAGGTCAGCGTGGCGTCGAAATGGCTGGCCAGCCAGGCAGGGTCGGCATCGAAGCCGGCAAAGGCGTAATGGTAACCGCTGAACAGCGCCAGGCGCTTGCCGTCCAGGCTGTCGAAATACGCCTGGCCACGGCCGTTTTTGCGCAGCGCCACGAAGACTTCGGCATCTTCCAGACCCAGGTCGACACTGACGTGGTCAATCTCCTGCCAGCCCCATTGGGGATTCTCGAAGATGGCCAGGTCGATGCGCCCCTGCTTCAAATCCTGAAAGCGCCGCGGCAAGGCGGTCGGCACCACGACGAAACGGTAGGCGCTCTGCAGTTGATTGAGCGCGGCCACCAGTTCCGGCAGCAAGCCGGTGTCGGAGCCCTTCTCCGGGCGCACGGTATAAGGCGGAAAATGCGCGGCGCCGATACGCACCTCTTGCTGCGCCACGGCGGGCAGATTGAAGAGAGTCGCCGACAACCAGAACAGCGCAACTTGGGCGACACGCAGGGGGTTGAGCTGCACGGGAAAAACCTGGGACTAGAGTGAGGGCACTAAATCTAGACGTTTTTCTGACGCCAGACAATATCAAAACGCCATACAGCAGGCGTTTACCAAGCACTGTAGCAGTTGTTTGACGGACGGCCGCCGGAATCCATTACGCCTCGCGCGAGTACCAGCACCTTCACCGCCGCAGGCATTCGCCACGCGCCGCAGGGAACTGCCGCCCTGGGCTAGGCTCTACGCTCAAGCAAGCCTTATGATCCATCAGCCCCCGACTTGGAGTGTGCCATGCCGTACTGGCTGGTTATCGATCTGGAAGCCACCACCGATGAAGGAGGCTGGCCGGTCGCCGAAATGGAAATCATCGAGTTGGGTGCCAGCCTGGTCAACCGTGACGGCCGCGAACTGGATCATTTCCAGCGTTTCGTGAAACCCCAGCGAAGGCCGCATCTGACCAGCTTCTGCCGCGAATTGACGCATATCTCCCAAGCCAATATCGATTCGGCGGCCACCCTGCAAGAGGTCTGGCCGGCGTTCGAGCGCTGGTTGCAACGCTTCGCCGGCGAGATCGAAGCCTGGGTGAGCTGGGGTGATTACGACCGCCAGCAATTGCTGCTGGCCTGGCAGCAGCACGGCATCGACAGCCTGCTGGCCGCTGTCGCCCATATCAACCTCAAGCAACGCTTCGCCAAGGCCCGCAAACTGCAGCGGCCCACGGGCCTCAACGCCGCATTGCAGCTGGCCGGGCTGCACTTCAACGGCCAGCAGCATCGCGCCCTGGAAGATGCCCGCAACACCGCCCGACTGGTGCCGCTGGCGCTGCCGGACCTGTTCAAAAGCGGATGACGGCCCCCGTTGCGTTGGGCATACTGGCCACCCTTTTTCGCCCCTCTATCCGGAGATGCCCCCATGTTCAAAGTCAACGAATACTTCGATGGCACCGTGAAATCGATCGCTTTCGGTACCGCTGAGGGTCCGGCCACTGTTGGCGTGATGGCTCCTGGTGAATACGAATTCGGTACCGCTCAGCGGGAAATCATGCACGTGGTGTCCGGCGCCCTGACCGTCCTGCTGCCCGAGGGCAACGACTGGGAAGTGTTCGAGGCCGGCAGCAAGTTCAACGTCCCTGCCAACAGCAAGTTCAAGCTCAAAGTGGCCGTCGATACCGCTTATCTGTGTGAATATCGCGACTGATCCACTGCGGCGACCGGCCCCTTCGCGGGCAAGCCTCGCTCCCACCGGTTTACCACGCGGGGCAGCTCGCTCTGTGGGAGCAACGCTTGCGCGCGAAGCGGTCGTCAGCCTCCCTGAACGTTCCCCGCCGTAAACTGCAACGCCGCCAACCGCGCGTACAGCTCGCTGCTGTCCAGCAGTTGCCGATGAGTTCCCACCGCCACTAGCCGCCCCCGATCGATCACCGCAATGCGGTCCGCATTCTGTACCGTGGCCAGCCGATGGGCGATCACCAAAGTGGTACGGCCCTGCATCAACGTGGGCAGAGCCTGCTGAATCAGGTACTCGCTCTGCGCGTCCAGGGCGCTGGTGGCTTCATCGAGCAACAGGATCGGCGCATCCACCAACAACGCCCGAGCAATCGCCAAACGCTGCCGCTGGCCGCCCGACAACCCCTGCCCGCCCTCGCCCAACAGCGTCTGATAGCCCTGGGGCAAGTCCTCGATGAATTCATGGGCATGAGCCGCGCGCGCCGCTTGCTGGATCTGCGCCAACGAAGCGGCGCCCTGGCCGTAGCGGATGTTTTCCTCCACCGTGCCGACGAACAGCGCCGGGTTCTGCGACACCAGAGCGAAGTGGCGGCGCAGGTCCTGCGGATCGAGCGCCGGCAGCGGTATGCCCTCGATCAGCAATTGCCCTCGCTGCGGATCGTAGAAGCGCAGCAGCAGGTCGAACAAGGTCGACTTGCCCGCGCCTGAAGGCCCGACCAGCGCCAAGGTCTCACCCGCCTGCACGCTCAGGCTGATGCCATCCACCGCAGGCTTGTCGAGCCGGGTCGGATAGGCAAAGTGCACGTCTTGCAACTCCAGCCGGCCGCTGACCCGTGGCGGCAGCTGCTGCAGGCCGCTGGCGGGGGCATGGATCTCGTTGCGTGCCTGCAGCAGCTCACCGATGCGCTCGGCGGCACCGGCGGCGCGCTGCAGTTCGCCGATCACCTCGCTGAGGGTGCCGAACGCGGTGCCGACGATCAGGCTGTAGAACACGAACGCCGCCAGCTCGCCACCGCTGATGCGTCCGGCCATGACGTCCATGCCGCCGACCCAGAGCATCACCGCCACCGCCCCCAGCACCAGCACGATCACCAGGGTGATCAACCACGAGCGCTGGAGGATACGTTTGACCGCGGTATCGAAGGCGCCTTCCACCGTCGCGGCGAAGCGCTCGCGGTCCAGCGCCTGGTGGTTGTAGGCCTGCACGGTCTTGATCTGACCCAGGGTTTCGGCGACGTAGCTGCCGACATCGGCGATACGATCCTGGCTCTGGCGCGACAACCCGCGCACCCGGCGACCGAAAATCAGGATCGGCGCCAGCACCAGCGGCAAGGCGATGACCACGATGCTGGTGAGCTTTGGATTGGTGATGAACAACAGGACGATGCCGCCGATGACCATCAAGGCGTTGCGCAGGAACAGCGACAGCGATGAGCCGATCACCGATTGCAGCAAGGTAGTGTCGGCGGTCAGGCGTGACTGGATTTCCGAACTGCGGGCGTTTTCATAGAACCCCGGGTGCAGATCGATCAGGTGATCGAACACCCGGCGGCGCAAGTCGGCGACTACCCGCTCGCCGATCCACGACACCAGATAGAAGCGGGTAAAGGTCCCGACCGCCAGGGCCAGCACCAGCAGCAGGAAGACTTCGATCGCATGACCGAGGCGCTCCGGCGAACCGGTGACGAAGCCCTGATCGACCAGCAGGCGCACGCCCTGGCCCATGGACAGGGCAATGGCGGCGGTGACGATCAGAGCGATCAAGGCGCCCACGCTCTGCCAGCGGTAAGGCCGCACAAAGGCCAGGGTGAGGCGCAGAGCGCGGCGATGTCGGGAAGTCAGTAAGGTCATGGCCACGCCGTTGCACAGGTTCGGGCGGCCAGCCTACACCTTGTCGCAAGGTTTGCGACAGCTGCGCCCCGCCGGAACTTCGCCCGCCATGGTCAGTCAGCTAAAACAGGACAGCCAGAATGACGGGTCATTCGCGGGCAGAACCCGGCAACGCTCTACGTCGCCGCCCGCAGGGCTGTACCCGGCCCCAGTACAGAACGTGCCAGCGTCGGTGACCGGTGTAATGCCACGGTCATGACAGGGTCTTACGCTACGCGCAACCTGATGAGGAGAGACACTATGAGCCTGCAATCGCAACCGAGCGAAACGCTGCCAGTCAAACGCGTTCAGCCACACCAAGCCGTCGGGGGCTCGATCATCGATGCCCAGGGCCGCGAAGTACCGATCACTGAAGACATGATCCAGGCGGCCTGCCGCGAACTGGAAAAACGTCTGGTGGCGCCCAGGAAGTGAATATTCACAAGCACCTCGATAACAAGAATTCCTGAACCCGGCGCCCTTGCCGGGTTTTTTCTGCCCCCCGACCGACCCGACAACCTGTAGCGAGGGGGCTTGCCCCCGAAGGGCGCCAACCTGTGAAATTACCCTGGCGGGAGCATTTTCGGGGGCGAGCCCCCTCGCTACAGGGTTGCGTCAGGCCAGTTGAATGCCCAGAGCATGCATCTGTTGACGCAGCAGCGGCGCCTCGCCCTCGATACGCACCTTGAGCGCATCGATCTCGCGCCGTGGCGGGTAGTGCTTGCGCAGCGCATCGAACGCCGCTCGCTGTACCGCATCGTCTTCGTCGAGGCTGCGGCGAAAGTCCGCATCGTCACGGCGCGGGTCGTACACCGCGCGGCAGACCATGGCAAGCGCCCACGCCGGGTCGCTGTCGGCATGCAGCTCCAGACCCGCCAGCCAGGCGTTGGGCAGAAAATCCGCCAGACGCAGTGCCGGCGCCTGCGCCTGCCAGGCGCAAAACGCCTGATAGATCTGCTCGGTGCCGCGCTGCCGACCGTCAAGGCTGTAGCCGGCGATATGCGGGGTAGCCAGCACGCAGAGATCGGCCAGGGCCAGGTCGACACTGGGTTCGTGTTCCCAGACGTCGAGCACCGCCTGCACGTCGTCGCGCTCGCTGAGCAACGCCCGCAGTGCCAGGTTATCGACGATCGGGCCACGGGCGGCGTTGATCAGCCAGGCGCCAGGGCGCAGGCGCGCCAGGCGCTCGGCGTCGAGCAAATGCCAGGTGGGCGCCGATCCGCTGCGGGTCAATGGCGTATGCAGACTGATGACGTCGCATTCAGCGAGGATCTCGTCGAGGCTGACATGCACCTCTCCCGCCGCCGGCTCGCGCAGCGGATCGCACACACGCACGTCCCAGCCGAGGCCACGCAAGGCATCGATCAAACGCCCGCCGACCTGCCCGGCACCGACCACGCCGTAGGTCCGGCGGCTGAGGTCGACGCCATCGAGATCGGCCAGGGTGCACAGGCTGCTCAGCACGTAATCCACTACCCCACGGGCGTTGCAGCCCGGGGCGCTGGACCACTGGATGCCATGCTGGTTGAAGTATTCGAGGTCGAGGTGATCGGTACCGATGGTGCAAGTGCCGACGAACTTCACCGGGCTGCCGGCGAGCATGTCGCGGGTGACCTTGGTGACCGAACGCACCAGCAGCACATCGGCTTCGGCCACGGCCGCGCTATCGATGCTGCGCCCCGGCAAGCGGCGTATCTCCCCCGCGCCCTGGAAGAACTCGGTCAGCAGGGGGATGTTTTCGTCGGCTACGATCAGCATGGCAGGCTCCTTGGGCGGAGCCGCAGTTTAGGCGTTCGAGCGCCGTGTAGCGAGGGGAGCGTGCATCAACCGTTGTTCTTGCGAATCCAGTACAGATAGGTACCGCCCGCTTCTTCCTGATGCACCAGCTGGTGATCCAGAAACACGCAGAACTTGGGAATGTCGCGGCGCGTCGACGGATCGGTGGCGATAACCTTGAGCAGTCCACCGCCAGCCAGATCGCGGATGTGCTGGTGCAGCATCATCACCGGCTCAGGGCAGTTCAGACCGCTGGCATCGAGCACGGCGTCGACGGGGCTGGCGGCGGTAAAGGCTTGGGACATGGGCAACTCCTGAATCAAGGCTTTTTCGTATCGAGACGGCGCAGGTGGCACGTCACTTCTTCACGGTCGTGGTACAGCTGCTTGCAGCCGATGGCCACTTTGATGCCGCGGGCCTTGAAGCCTTCTGCGATGCGGTCGAGCAAGCGCCGCACCTCGGCATAGCGTTGTTTCATGGGCAACTTGAGATTGACCACGGCTTCGCGACAAAGTCCCTCGCCCAGCCAGGTTTCCAGCAAGGCGGCATTGCGCGCGGGTTTTTCGACGATGTCGCAGACCATCCAGTCTACCGGCGGCTTGGGCTTGTAGGTGAAGCCGTCGGTCATCAAGTGCTTCACCAGGCCGGTGTCCATCAGGCTTTCAGCCATCGGCCCGTTGTCGATGGCGGTGACCAGCATGCCGCGGCGCACCAATTGATAGGTCCAGCCGCCCGGCGCCGCGCCGAGGTCGACACCGGTCATGTCGCTGTGCAGGCGCTCGTCCCATTGGTCTCGCGGGATGAAATGGTGCCAGGCTTCTTCAAGTTTGAGGGTCGAGCGGCTCGGCGCCTCGCGCGGGAACTTCAAGCGCGGGATGCCCATGGGCCACATCGCCTGATTATCGGCCTCGGCCATGCCAACGAAGACCTCGCGGCCAGTCTTGAAGGTCAGCAGCAGGCGCGGCAGGGTCGGATCGTCCTGCAGGCGGCCGGCCTTGATCAGCGCCTTGCGCAGCGGCACCTCGAATTTGCGACAGAAAGTCGAAAGCTCCTTGCCATCGTTGGTATCGACGACTTCCAGCCACAGGCTGCCGAACACCGGATAATCGGCCAAGGTTGCCAGCAACACGCTGATGCGGTCGGTCTCCGGCAACTCGACGAAGCTGCCCCGGGCCCACTGGCGCAGGAAGATCAGCTCGGCAAAACGCAGTTGGCGCATCAACCGCGCGGGGCCCTCGGGCGAATGACAGATGAATTCGACACAGGCACTGGCCGGCTTCGCCTTGGCATAGCTCGGGACGTCCAGGCGAGCGGCGTGCTCGGCGATTTCCGAGCAGACTTCACCTTCGAAGCCCGGCCGACAGTGCATAAACAGCGTATTCATTGATCACTCCAGGGTGCCGTGGGCGCGGGCCGTTGGCCGGCATCAGGGTTTCATCCCGCTGCCTCGAAAAGCGCGCATGATAAAGGAACTCCGGAACCCGCGACACACTCGCGCAGTCCAGTGCATAGAAACCGAACCCATGGGCCCTGACCGTGAGGCCCGACAAGGAGTTTGTTCATGCCCTCTCTCGATAGCCTGAAAACCCTCAAGACGCTGCAAGTCGGCGACCGTCAGTATCACTACTTCAGCCTCCCGGACGCCGCTGCCACCCTGGGCGATCTGCAAAAACTGCCGATGTCGCTCAAGGTGCTGCTGGAAAATCTGCTGCGCTGGGAAGACAACCACACCGTCACCGCCACTGACATCCACGCCCTGGCCGACTGGCTCAAGGAGCGCCGCTCCGACCGGGAAATCCAGTACCGTCCGGCGCGGGTGCTGATGCAGGACTTCACCGGTGTGCCGGCGGTGGTCGATCTGGCCGCCATGCGCGCCGCCGTGGCCAAGGCCGGTGCCGATCCGCAACGCATCAACCCGCTGTCGCCGGTGGACCTGGTGATCGACCACTCGGTGATGGTCGACAAATTCGGCGATGACCAGGCCTTCAGCCAGAACGTCGACATCGAAATGCACCGCAACGGCGAGCGCTATGCGTTTTTGCGCTGGGGCCAGAGCGCCTTCGACAACTTCAGCGTGGTGCCCCCGGGCACCGGCATCTGCCACCAGGTCAACCTCGAGTACCTGGGCCGCACCGTGTGGACCAAGGACGAGGACGGCCGCACCTATGCCTTCCCCGACACTCTGGTAGGCACCGACTCGCACACCACCATGATCAACGGCCTCGGCGTGCTCGGCTGGGGCGTGGGCGGGATCGAGGCCGAGGCCGCCATGCTCGGCCAGCCGGTGTCGATGCTGATCCCGGAAGTCATCGGCTTCAAGCTGATCGGCAAGCTCAATGAAGGCATCACCGCCACCGACCTGGTGCTCACCGTCACGCAAATGCTGCGCAAGAAGGGCGTGGTCGGTAAATTCGTCGAATTCTATGGCGACGGCCTGGCCCAACTGCCACTGGCCGACCGCGCCACCATCGCCAACATGGCGCCGGAATACGGCGCCACCTGCGGGTTCTTCCCGGTGGATGACGTGACCCTGGATTATCTGCGCCTGTCCGGCCGCCCCGACGCCACGGTGGCGCTGGTCGAGGCCTACTGCAAGGCCCAGGGCCTGTGGCGCCTGCCCGGCCAGGAGCCGGCCTTCAGCGCCACGCTGGAGTTGGACATGGGCGAAGTAGTCGCCAGCCTGGCCGGGCCCAAACGCCCACAGGATCGCGTGCCGTTGCCCAAGGTGCCGGGCGCTTTCGAGGACTTCCTCGGCCTGCAGTTCAAGCCGCCCAGCAAGGAGGAAGGCCGCCTGGAAAGTGAAGGCGGTGGCGGTGTCGCCGTCGGTAACGCCGAACAGGCCGGCGAGGCGCAGTACACCTACAACGGCGAAACCTACAACCTGCAGAACGGTGCCGTGGTGATCGCCGCGATCACCTCCTGCACCAATACCTCCAACCCGAGCGTGATGATGGCCGCCGGGCTGGTGGCGAAGAAGGCCGTAGAGAAGGGCCTGAAACGCAAGCCTTGGGTAAAAAGCTCGCTGGCGCCCGGCTCCAAGGTGGTCACCGACTACTATCATGCCGCTGGCCTGACCGAGTATCTGGATGCCTTGGGCTTCGATCTGGTGGGCTACGGCTGCACCACCTGCATCGGCAACTCCGGGCCGCTGGCCGATCCGATCGAAAAAGCCATTCAGCAGTCCGACCTGACGGTCGCCTCGGTGCTGTCCGGCAACCGCAACTTCGAAGGCCGCGTGCATCCGCTGGTGAAGACCAACTGGCTGGCCTCGCCGCCGCTGGTGGTCGCCTATGCCCTGGCCGGCAACGTGCGCATCGATATCAGCAGCGAACCTTTGGGGCTGGGCAGCGACGGCCATCCGGTGTACCTGCGTGATATCTGGCCGAGCCAGCAGGAGATCGCTGCGGCGGTGGCCAAGGTCGACACCGCCATGTTCCACAAGGAGTACGCCGAGGTCTTCGCCGGTGACGCGCAGTGGCAGGCGATCGAGGTGCCGCAGGCCGCCACCTATGTGTGGCAGCAGGACTCTACCTACATCCAGCATCCGCCGTTCTTCGACGACATCGCCGGGCCGCTGCCGCAGATCAAGGACGTGATCGGCGCGCGAGCGTTGGCGATCCTCGGCGACTCGGTGACTACCGACCACATTTCCCCCGCCGGCAATATCAAGGCCGACAGCCCTGCCGGGCGCTATCTGCGCGACAAAGGCGTGGAGTCCCGGGACTTCAACTCCTACGGCTCGCGCCGGGGCAACCATGAAGTGATGATGCGTGGCACCTTCGCCAACATCCGCATCCGCAACGAGATGCTCGGTGGCGAGGAAGGCGGCAATACGCTGTTCGTGCCGACCGGTGAAAAAATGCCGATCTATGACGCCGCCATGCAATACCAGAGCGCCGGCACCCCGCTGGTGGTGATCGCCGGCCAGGAATACGGCACCGGTTCGAGCCGTGACTGGGCGGCCAAGGGCACCAATCTGCTGGGCGTCAAGGCAGTGGTGGCGGAGAGTTTCGAGCGTATCCACCGCTCCAACCTGGTGGGCATGGGGGTGTTGCCGCTGCAGTTTCTGTCGGAGCAGAACCGCAAATCGCTGCAACTGACCGGGCGCGAAACCTTTGATGTACTGGGCCTGACCGATGCGCAACTGAAGCCGCAACTGCATCTGGATCTACGCATCACCCGCGAGAACGGCGAGCAGCAGACGGTGCAGGTGCTGTGCCGCATCGATACCCTCAACGAGGTCGAGTACTTCAAGGCCGGCGGGATTCTGCATTACGTGCTGCGCCAGCTGATCGCGTCCTGATCACAACGTGGTCGCGCCCGGTGGTTGCCATCAGCCACCGGGCGTTTTTTATTGATCCAGCTCAATGCGCCGTCACGAGCGCGAGTTTTTTCTCAACTCCTCCGTCGCGCTGCCGATAACCGCGCAAAGCCTATGCGGAAAGACTCTGCCATGCGAAACAACCAGCCCATCACTCAGCGCGAACGGACTTTCCCGGCCCAGCAGCGGCTGATCTCCACCACGGATGCCAAGGGCGTCATTACCTACTGCAACGATGCCTTCATCGAGATCAGTGGTTTTTCCAGCGAAGAGTTGGTCCGTGCACCCCATAACACCGTGCGTCACCCCGATGTCCCGGCGGCGGTGTTCGAGCATATGTGGCAGACGCTCAAGCAAGGTTTGCCATGGATGGGGATCGTCAAGAACCGCTGCAAGAATGGCGACTTCTATTGGGTCAACGCCTACGTGACACCGATTTTCGACGGCACTCAGGTGGTGGGCTACGAATCGGTACGCATCAAGCCGACCGCCGAGCAGGTCCGCCGTGCGCAAGCGCTGTACGAGCGCCTGAACCGTGGCAAGGCGGCGGTGCCGCAGCGCGATCACTGGCTGCCGGTGATCGAGAACTGGCTGCCGTTCATCCTGATCAGCCAGATCGGCTTTCTGATCGGTCTGTGGCTGGACTCCGGCTGGGGCTTCGCCTTGGCGGCCGGTTTGTCGATTCCGTTGGGGTTGCTGGGCCTGAGCTGGCAGCAGCGGGGGCTCAAACGCCTGCTGCGTCTGGCCGAGCAGACCACCTCCGATCCGTTGATAGCGCAGATGTACACCGACAGCCGTGGTGCCCAGGCACGCCTGGAAATGTCCATTCTCAGCCAGGAGGCCCGGCTGAAAACCTGCCTGACCCGCTTGCAGGACACCGCCGAGCACCTGAGCGATCAAGCCCGGCAATCCGACGTGCTGGCGCACAACAGCTCCACGGGTCTGGAGCGCCAGCGCGTCGAAACCGAGCAAGTGGCCGCCGCCGTGAACCAGATGGCCGCGACTACGGTCGAGGTCGCCAACCATGTGCACCGAACCGCCGAGGCCACTCAGCAAGCCAACACTCTCACTGGCAAAGGCCGGGCGATCGCCGGCGAGACCCGTGACGCCATCCAGCGACTGTCGGTGGTGGTGGGCGAAACCGGCCAGACCGTGCTGCAACTGGCCAAGGACAGCAACGAGATTGGCGGCGTGGTGGATGTCATCAAAGGCATCGCCGACCAGACCAACCTGCTGGCCCTGAACGCCGCCATCGAGGCCGCCCGCGCCGGTGAAATGGGCCGCGGTTTCGCCGTGGTCGCCGACGAGGTGCGCCAGCTGGCGCAGCGTACCAGCGAGTCGACCGGGCAGATCCACGCCCTGATCGCCAAGCTGCAAGGCACCGCCAGCAACGCGGTGAACACCATGGAAGCGGGTAACCGTCAGGCTGAAGAAGGAGTGGCGCGGGTCATGGAGGCCGATCAGGCACTGGTGGGCATCAGCGAAGCCATGGCCAATATCACCGACATGACCGCGCAGATCGCTGCCGCTACCGAGCAGCAAAGCGCGGTGGCCGAAGAAGTCAGCCGCAACATCGGCACCATCGCCGACCTCGCCGACGTGACCGCCGAACAGGCGCAAAGCTCGGCCGACCTGAGCACCGAGCTGACCCGCACAGCGCAGAGCCAATACTCGCTGGTAGAGCGGTTCAATCGGTGAGTCGAAGTGCGCTTACGCCGGATTCATTGCGAACGTAACTGTCAGTTCTGTCAGTGATGCGTTTTCAGCCCGATGGATAAGGTGGTGGCTCAACCACCACCGCGCCCATCGGCGCCATGAGAGAGCATCATGACCTTAACCACCCCCTCCCCCGTCGACACCCATGCCAGCGGCATCCTGCGCTGGAACCTGAGCGGTCAGGACTATACCGGCGTTGCCAGTTTCGAATGGAGCGAGCAGCAATCGAGCTGGTTCATGAATGGCTCCGTCGGCAGCCCCTTTACCCCGAACTATCAAAGCATCCGCGTTAAATTGCCGGCCATGCGCAGCGACGAAGTCATCCGTAAACGCTTCGAACCGGGTGACGCCGGTTATTACAGCCGTTACACCCGGATGCTGCCTGGCGGTCTCTGGGACCAGGGTATGCGTGGCGGCGCCAACGTCGATATCGATTGGAACAACCGCAAGCTTTCAATCGAATTCGACGGCCAGGTACACATCGAGTTGGAAGGGGCATTGCTGCCAGTCAGCGGCACCTTCACCGCCACGGATCTGGTCCCGCTGCTGTCGATGGAAGCTACGCCGCCTGCTCAAGCCTGATGCATCACGCGCGGTGGTGATCACCGCGCCACGATCAATAGAGAAACGCCGCCACTCGGTCGGCGGCGCTTTCCAGGTGTTGCTGATGGGTGAACCCGGACGACTTCAGCGGTTTGAGATCATGGTCCGCGGCCGGCAGCCAGTAGAGCTCGATCTGCTCCGACAGTTCATAGCCCGCCACCGTCGCCTGGTTGCCCAGGGTATCGCGCTCGCCCTGGACGATCAGGGCGCGGGTCTGCAGCTCGGCAAGGTGCGCCACTCGCGGTTTTTCCGGCTTGCCGGCGGCATAGAATGGATAGCCGAGGCACACCAGGGCATCGGCCCCCAACTCGTCCGCCAGCAAGCTGGCCATGCGCCCGCCCATGGACTTGCCGCCAATCGCCAGCCGCCCCACCACTTGGGTGCGCACCAGCGCATAGACCTCTCGCCATTTCTCCAGCAAGCGCGCTTGCGGGTTGGGTGGGCGTTTGCTGCCGTCGATACGGCGCTGCGCCATGTAGGGGAATTCGAACCGCAGGACGTCGATACCGCGCTGCGCCAGGTGCTCGGCCATGGTGTTCATGAACGCGCTGTCCATCGGCGCGCCCGCACCATGGGCGAGGATCAGGCACAGCGGCTCGCCCTCCGCCGATTGGCTCTGCGCCGAATTCCACAGCCAGCCGTTATCGCTGACGCGTTGCGCCCATGGATCTTGTTCAGCGCTCATGAGGGTGCTCCGTGAGGGAATGGCAAAGTTGCCAGGCCGCTATGGTCGCGCGCTTGGACACTTCAAGACAATAGTAGTAACGTGACTACATTGTTGCCGGAGGATACGCTGATGAACATCACCACCCTGTCCAGTCGTGAATTCAATCAGGACACCAGTGGCGCGAAGAAGGCCGCTTGCCGCGGTCCGGTGTTCATCACCAACCGCGGTCGACCCGAGCACGTGCTGTTGTCCATCGCGGAGTACGAAAAATTGACCTCCGAGCCTAAAAGTATCGTCGAACAGCTGGCCATGCCCGGCAGCGACGATATCGAATTCGAGACTGAGCGCGCCGTCATCACCCCGCGACAGGTAGACCTGTCCTGATGTACCTGCTGGATACCAACGTCGTCTCGGAGCTGCGCAAAAGTCAAGCAGACCCCAACGTCAAGGCCTGGGCCAACCGAGTCCTGCCGTCCAGCCTGTTCATCTCGGCCATCAGCCTGATGGAAATCGAAACCGGCATCCTGCGTATCGAGCGACGTGATCCGGCACAAGCCAGTGTGCTGCGACAGTGGTTCGAGGGCCGCGTGATACCGGCCTTCTACGGCAGAGTACTGGCCGTCGACAGTGCCGTGGCATTGCGTTGTGCCCGCCTGCACGTGCCCGATCCCGGTAGCGAATGCGACTCCCTGATTGCCGCGACGGCTCTGGTCCATAACCTGACACTGGTCACCCGCAACATCGGCGATTTCGACGCCAGTGGCGTTCGTCTGTTTAATCCCTGGCTGGGATAAGCGAGCGGCGCACTATTGATCTGGGTCAATTTTCCCGCAGGCGTCGGCGCCTAAAATGCTGCATTCGCCCCGCCACCGGAAAACTCCTCCATGCACGATGCCCCCTGCTGGGATGCCGAGCTGATCAAGCGCTACGACCTGTCCGGCCCGCGCTACACCTCCTACCCCACCGCCGTGCAGTTTCATAGCCAGGTCGGCAGCTTCGACCTGATGCAGGCCCTGCGCGACAGCCGCAAGACGCTGCGTGCGCTGTCGCTGTACGTGCATCTGCCGTTCTGCGCCAACATTTGCTACTACTGCGCCTGCAACAAGGTCATCACCAAGGACCGTGGCCGGGCCCAGCCTTACCTGCAGCGCCTGGAACAGGAGATTCAGCAACTGGGCTGCCACGCCGATCAGCTGCAGGTGGTCGAGCAACTGCACCTGGGCGGCGGCACCCCGACCTTTCTCAGCCACGGCGAATTGCGCCGGCTGATGAACAGCCTGCGCGAAAACTTCTCGCTCAAGGACGATGATTCCGGCGACTACAGCATCGAAATCGACCCACGGGAGGCCGATTGGTCGACCATGGGTCTGCTGCGTGAACTGGGTTTCAACCGTATCAGCCTCGGCGTACAGGACCTCGACCCCGCCGTGCAGCGAGCGGTCAATCGCCTGCAGAGCCTGGGCGAAACCCGCACCTTGGTGGAAGCCGCGCGCACCCTGCAATTTCGCTCGGTGAACATCGACCTGATCTACGGCCTGCCGCAGCAGACCGTCGCCAGCTTTGCCGACACTGTGGCGCAAGTCATCGAGCTGCAACCGGATCGCCTGTCGGTGTTCAATTACGCGCATTTGCCCGAGCGCTTTCTGCCCCAGCGCCGCATCGAGCGTCAGGACCTGCCGCCACCGGGGCAAAAATTGGAAATGCTGCAGCGCACCATCGAACAGTTATCGGCCGCCGGCTATCGCCATATCGGCATGGACCATTTTGCCCTGCCCGATGACGACCTCGCCTGCGCCCAGGAAGAAGGCCGCCTGCACCGCAACTTTCAGGGCTACACCACCCACGGTCATTGCGACCTGATCGGCCTCGGCGTTTCAGCCATCAGCCATGTGGGCGATCTGTATTGCCAGAACACCAGCGACATCAACGACTACCAGCAGCGTCTGGCCAGCGGTCAGCTCGCCACGTTGCGCGGGGTGCTGAGCGATGCCGACGATCGGTTGCGTGCGGCGATCATCGGGCAGGTCATCTGCCATTTCGAGCTGGACTTCGCCCAGATCGAGGCGGCCTACGGCATCGATTTCCGCGCCTATTTCGCTGCCCAATGGCCGGCGCTGCTGGCACTCGCGGCAGACGGCCTGATCGGCCTGAAGCCCAACGGCTTCACGGTATTACCGGCCGGTCGGCTACTGGTCAGGGCCATCTGCGCCGTGTTTGATCGCTACACCGCAGCCTACCAGCCACAGCGTTTCTCACAGGTCATCTGAACCCGCCACGATGGCCCGAAGACCATCAGTGGGTTAACCTTGCCTTTCATGCGTGTTTGTCAAAGGAATCAAACCATGTCAGATCCAGCGTCCTTCACCGTGCGCAACGTATCGCCAGTCACGGCGGTGCGCGCCACGTCGCGAGGTCACAATCAGACACACTGCAAGGATTGCAGCCTCGCGCCCCTGTGCTTGCCATTGTCCCTCGACCTGGCAGACATGGACGCCCTGGACGATATCGTCCGCCGCGGCCGCCCGCTGAAAAAAGGCGAGTACCTGTTTCGCCAGGGCGACAGCTTCGATGCGGTGTATGCCGTACGTTCCGGGGCCCTGAAGACCTTCAGCGTCAGCGACAGCGGCGCCGAACAGATCACCGGTTTTCACCTGCCCAGCGAGCTGGTCGGGCTGTCGGGCATGGACACCGAGCGCCATCCGGTTTCGGCCCAGGCGCAGGAAACCACTTCAGTGTGCGAGATCCCGTTCGAGCGCCTCGATGAACTGGCCATGCAATTGCCGCAGTTGCGTCGGCAACTGATGCGCGTCATGAGCCGAGAGATTCGCGACGATCAGCAGATGATGCTGTTGCTGTCGAAAAAGACCGCGGACGAGCGCATCGCCACCTTTTTGGTCAACCTCTCGGCGCGTTTCCGCGCGCGCGGCTATTCGGCCAATCAGTTCCGCTTGAGCATGTCGCGCAATGAGATGGGCAACTACCTGGGGCTGGCCGTGGAGACGGTGTCGCGGGTGTTCACGCGGTTTCAGCAAAACGGCTTGCTGGATGCCCAGGGCAAGGAAGTGCACATCCTCGACCCGATCCAGCTGTGCGCCCTGGCGGGTGGCACGCTGGAGTCCTGATCCGTCCCTGTAGCGGGGGGGCTTGCCCCCGATAAGGCGGCATCTCCACATTGCTAGGTGCCAATGCCATTTTTCGGGGGCAAGCCCCCTCGCTACAGTTACAGGGAGATCGGCTTGCGCCCGGCGAACGAGTGGGCGAGCGTGCCGCCATCGACCATTTCAAGCTCGCCACCCAGCGGTACGCCATGGGCGATGCGCGAGGTCACCAGGCCCTTGCCATTGAGCAGTTGCGCGATGTAGTGAGCCGTGGCCTCGCCTTCGACCGTCGGGTTGGTGGCCAGGATCACTTCGCCAAAGCTGCCCTGCTCTTCGATACGCGCCATCAATTGTGGAATGCCTATGGCCTCCGGCCCCAGCCCGTCGAGGGGCGACAAATGCCCCTTGAGGACAAAATAACGACCACGGTAGCCGGTCTGTTCGACCGCATAGACATCCATCGGCCCTTCGACCACGCACAGCAAGGTCTCGTCCCGACGCGTGTCGGCGCACTGCGGGCAGAGCGTTTCCTCGGTCAAGGTGCGGCATTTCTGACAGTGCCCGACCCCCTCCATGGCCTGCGCCAGCGACTGCGCCAACCGCGTCCCACCGCTGCGATCGCGCTCGAGCAGTTGCAGCGCCATGCGCTGGGCGGATTTCTGACCAACACCGGGCAAGATGCGCAAGGAGTCGATCAGTTGACGAATCAAGGGGCTGAAGCTCATGGCGAAGAAACCTGCAATGACAACGAGACGCGGTTTATACCGACGCCGAAGGCCAGCGTCAAATGCTCAGACCTCGCCGACCTTGACCACCAGCTTGCCGAAGTTGTGCCCTTGCAGCAGACCGATAAAGGCCTCAGGCGCATTCTCCAGGCCATCGACCACATGTTCGCGGAAACGAATCTTGCCGTCCCGCACCCACGGCACCATGGCCGAATAGAACTCGGCATGGCGATCACCGAAGTCATCGAACACGATGAAACCTTGCATGCGGATACGCTTGGTCAGCAGCAGCCGCGGCAACAAGGTGAAGCGGTCCGGCCCTTCCGGCAGCGCGGTGGCGTTGTATTGAGCGATCAAGCCGCATACCGGAATGCGCGCACGGGCATTGAGCAGCGGCATCACCGCATCGAATACGTGACCGCCGACGTTCTCGAAGTAGATATCGATACCCTCACTGCAGGCCGCCGCCAGGTCTTCGGCGAAGGTCTCGCTCTTGTGATCGATGCAGGCATCGAAGCCCAGTTCGTCCACCACATAGCGGCACTTGTCGGCACCACCCGCCACACCGACCACCTTGAGACCCTTGAGCTTGGCCACTTGACCGACCACCGAGCCGACCGCACCGGATGCTGCCGCCACCACCAGGGTCTCGCCTTCCTTGGGCTGGCCAATGTGCATCAGGCCCATGTAGGCGGTCATGCCGGGCATGCCCAGCACGCCGAGGGCCATGGAGGGTGAAGGGATGCCCGCCGGCAAGGGGATGATGCCACTGCCGTCACTGATGCTGTGGGTCTGCCAGCCCGTGGCGCCTACGACCAGATCGCCTTGCTGAAATTTCGGATTGCGCGAGGCCGTCACCTGGCTCACGGCGCCGGCGGTCATCACTTCATTGATCGCGACCGGTGCCGCGTAGGACGGCGCGTCACTCATGCGCCCGCGCATATAGGGGTCCAGAGACATGAACAGCGTGCGCAATTGCACCTCGCCGTCCTGCAGTTCGGGGAGGGCCACGCGCTCCAGGCGAAAATTCTCGGGCGTCGGTGCGCCCTTGGGCCGCGAGGCAAGCACGAAACGCTGGTTGAGGGTCAGTTCGGTGGACATGAAAATGGGCTCCCTAAAATTGAATGCTACTTACAGCAGACCGGTACGCCCGGTGCGCGTTCCCATGATCGCCGACCGCCACAATGCAAAAAGCCAGGCACGCGGGCCTGGCTTTTGGTGGGCGCCGTTCGGGCTTAGAACGGCATCTTGAAGCCTGGCGGCAGTTGCATGCCAGCGGTCATGCCAGACATCTTGTCCTGGCTGTTGGCTTCGATCTTGCGCACGGCATCATTGACCGCCGCAGCGATCAGGTCTTCGAGCACTTCCTTGTCTTCCTGCATCAGGCTGTCATCGAGGCTGATGCGCTTGACGTCGTGACGCCCGGTCATCACCACGCTGACCAGGCCAGCACCGGCCTGGCCGGTGACTTCGGCGTTGGCCAGTTCTTCCTGCGCCTTGGCCATTTTTTCCTGCATCTGCTGCGCCTGCTTCATCAGGCCGGCCATGCCACCTTTCATCATGGGAATTCACCTCGAAAGTAGTGTTGTAGTAAGCGTCACCTGTGGGGCAACGCCGTTGACGGGTTATACGTTCTGGCTTACCGGAACGTCGACAGGTTCAATAGTATCGTTTCGCACGGTCGCACCGAACTGCTGCATCATCTGCTGGATGAACGGATCGGACTGGATCGACGCCTCGGCCTCGTGCTGCCGCTCGGTACGCCGACGGGACGAGGCCTGAGCTGGGGTTTCCTGCTCGGGGCGTACCAGCTCGATCTTCAGCGCGATGGTCCGCCCATGATGCTGGTTGAGGGCGTCGTTCAGGCGCCGCTGCTGAGTGGCGTTGAACAGTGCGCTCTGGGCTGGATCGAGGTGCAGCAACCAGTCGTCGCCGTCGATGGCCATCAGGCTGCAGTTGGCGGCGATGCTGGCCGTAAGCCCGGAGATCGGCAGTTTCGGGAACAGCTCCAGCCATTGCAGGGCCAGCCCGGTGGCCGGCTGCGAGGCCGGTAACGGCTCGGGTTCAGCGGGCGCAGGCTCGGGTGTGGCGCTGGCCAGGTCGTCGAGGAAACTGTAGCTCGAGGCATCGATATCCGCCTCATAGTAGTCCTCGTCCAACGGCGGCTCGTCGTCGCGGTCCATGCCCGCAGGGACGAATGCGTCCGGCACCGGGTGCAGGTGCGCGGCGCTGTCGATGCGATCGCCTTCGTCCTCGGTGTCGAGGGGCTCACGCTCCGGGGCCGGCGGTACCACGCTGGCAGGCGTGGGCGCGGGCATGGGGGTCAGCATCGGCTGCTCGGATTCGGTGTCCAGCAGTGGCTCGTCGTAGGCCTCGGGTTCGGCTTGCAGCGGCGCAGCGGGTTCGTTCCAGGGCAAAGCCGGGTCGTCGGCGGAGTCTGCTTGCGCGACTGGCGCAGATCCCTGTAGCGAGGGGGCTTGCCCCCGATTCCCGGCCCCATCCGTATCCATAGCCAGCACTGGCGCTACGACGGCAGGCGCCGAACCTGTGGGAGCTGGCGCTGCCTGCGAAGCTTGCGTGGCGTGCGCACCGACGTCTTCGCGGGCAGAACTCGCTCCCACGGGGGCTGCGGCTGCTACCGGCACACTCGGGGCTGCGGCAGCGACTGGCGCACTCGGGGCAACCGCTGGCACCGCCACTGCTTTGGAAGAATCAACTGTGGCCTGGCTGATCCCCACTGGCTTTAGCGTTTGCGGCGGCGCCTCACTGTTGCCCGCCGGCCTGAACGCCAGCATGCGCAGCAGGACCATCTCGAAGCCGCTGCGCGGATCCGGAGCCAAGGGCAGGTCTCGACGCCCGATCAACCCCATCTGGTAGTAGAACTGCACGTCCTCGGCCGGCAACGCCTGGGCTACGGCCAGTACTCGGTCGCGGTCGCCCTGGCCGTTGTCCACGGCTTCGGGCAAGGCCTGCGCAATCGCCACGCGGTGCAGCACATTGAGTATTTCCGCGAGCACACCGTTCCAGTCCGGCCCCTGCTCGGCGAGATGACGCACGGCTTCCAGCAAACCGCGCGCATCGCCTTCGAGCAATGCCTGCAGCACGCCATAGACCTGGCCGTGATCCAGAGTGCCAAGCATGGCCCGCACATCCGCCGCCAGCACCTTGCCCTCACCAAAGGCGATGGCCTGATCGGTGAGGCTCATGGCGTCGCGCATCGAACCGTCGGCGGCACGACCCAGCAGCCACAGAGCGTCGTCCTCGAACGGCACGTTCTCGACACTCAACACATGGCTGAGGTGCTCGACCACGCGCTCGGGGGTCATGTTCTTCAGCGAGAACTGCAGGCAGCGTGACAGAATGGTCGCCGGCAGTTTTTGTGGATCGGTGGTGGCAAGGATGAACTTGACGTAGGGCGGCGGCTCCTCGAGCGTCTTCAACAAGGCGTTGAACGAGTGGCTCGAGAGCATGTGCACTTCGTCGATCAGGTAGACCTTGAAGCGCCCGCGGCTGGGGGCGTATTGCACGTTATCGAGCAGCTCGCGGGTGTCCTCGACCTTGGTGCGGCTGGCGGCGTCGATCTCGATCAGGTCGACGAAACGGCCCTCGTCGATCTCGCGGCACACCGAGCAGGTACCGCAAGGTGTCGAAGTGATGCCAGTTTCACAATTTACGCACTTGGCAATAATTCGCGCGATGGTAGTCTTGCCTACACCCCTGGTCCCCGTGAAGAGATAGGCATGATGCAGGCGCTGATTGTCCAACGCGTTGATCAAAGCCTTGAGCACATGGGTCTGGCCGATCATTTCGCGGAACGAGCGCGGACGCCATTTACGTGCAAGAACCTGATAACTCATCGAAAACCATCGCGACTGGGTTGCAAAAGACCGCTAATCGTAGCGGACAAGGGGGCAAAAAGCACCCAGCGAACGTGTGTATTACCCGACACCTGCCCAACGAACGCTGTTTTCCGACTTTCGGGGGCTTGATGCGCAACGCTTGGTGCACTTGGTTGGGCGCGCTTTTAGCCTCTACTCTGGTATCGGACGCGCTGGCGGACACCCGGCCGATACGCTTTATCGTCTCGGATTCCTGGTCCATGCCGTTGATGGAGATCGACAACGGCCAGCCCACCGACGGTATTTTGTTTCAGATCATGACCAGCCTGGCCGCCCAGATCGGCGCGCCGGCGGAATTCCATGTGCTGCCGCGCCTGCGGCTGCAAGCGGCGATGGAAAGCGGCCAAGTGGATGTGCGCTGCTACACCTCGCAGTCGTGGGGCCCGAACCTTTCGGGAGATTACATCTGGAGCCTGCCGCTGATCACTCAGAAGGATTACCTGATCGGCAGCGCCGACCATGCCCTGCCCGTGGGCCCGGGGCAACTGCCGGTACAGAAGATCGGTACCGTGCTGGGTTACAGCTATCCGAACCTGCAACCCTACTTCGACAGTCACAAGCTGATCCGCGACGATGGGCGCAATCAGGTGCAGGTACTGATGAAACTCAAGGCCGGACGCTATGAGTACGCCATGAGCAACCAGATGGCGCTCAACTGGTTCAACGGCACCTTGCCCGCCGATCAGCAACTGCACCCCTTGCGTCTGATGAGCGCCCAAGGCCTGGGCTGCTACGTGCGCAACGATCCGCAAGTCCCGGTGCAGCGGATCTTGCGCACCCTGCTGCGGATGAAGATGTCCGGTGAAATCGACCGGATCATCGAGCGCTACAGCGGCTCGGCGAGCCCCGATCAGCGTTGAGCTCAGTCCTTGCGCAGGCGCACGGTGTAGTGGGCCTCGACGGAACTCATCTGCGGCTGGAAGTGGGTGTTGGTGATCAGGTAGGTCTCGACGCTGCCGTCGGCGCGGATGCGCTCCAGGGTGTCGCCGGCCCCGGCATTGAGGGTCACTTCATAGATCAACGCCTTGTTGGGCTCGACCTCGGTGCTGTAGGGCCCGAAACGGGTACCGTCGATGCGCACGATATAAACCGTGTCGGTTGCGGTGTTGCGTGAGTGTTCCACTGACAAATGCTCCGTGACGTGTTCCAGGCTCGTAAACGGCTGAAATCATGAATCAGTCGGGCAGCGTTGTCCATGTGCGGATGTGTCTGAGCTTAGGTCCGCAAGTGTCTAAGGCGCCGCCGGGGCGGGTTCGGGTAAGATCGCGGACACCCCGATTTCGATCAAGGAAGAGCTCTATGCAATTCGATTGGCACAGCGCCGTCATTACCCGCGACACCCCGGTGACGAGCGGCTACAAGAACACTCAGAACGTGCGCCGGTTCATGGTTGAGCAGTGTGGCGCGTCGTTCAGGTTCGACCGGGAATTCATGGCATGGATCATTGATGGTGCGCCCAAGAGCATGGGGGATGTGGTGGATGAGTGGCTGAAGCGGCGGGGATAGGTGCTCAAATCCCCTGCCGCCGCTGCGCCCGCGCCAGCCGCTGAGCCTCCTGCACACCCTCGGCCAGCACTTCCTGCACGTAGTGAATATGCCGATTGGAGATGTCCCGCGCCTCTTGCGCGCGGCCTTCGATGATGGCGTTGAAGAGCTCGCTGTGCTGGGCCATCAGCATGTCCCGCGTCTCGTCACGCAGGGCGTACATGCCACCGATATTGGTCATCACGTTGCGCTTGAGCAGGTCGAACAGACCGCGGATGGTGTGCAGCAGCACCGCGTTGTGGCTGGCCTCGGCGATCGCCAGGTGGAAGTTGGCGTCGGCCAGGGCTTCCTGGGCGCGGTCAAGCTTGCCCTCGCTGGCATAGCATTGCTGCAAAGTTTCGAAGGCGTCGCGCAGGCGCTGATGATCGAGCCGGGTGGCGCGCTGAGCGGCGTAGAAGGCACAGGAGCCTTCGAGGGTGTGGCGAAATTCCAGCAGGTCGCGCTGCACGCTGGAGTTGTTCTCCAGCAAGTGCAGGAGCGGATCGCTGAAGGTCGAGCCCAGCGAATCGGCCACATAGTTGCCGCCGCCCTGACGACTGACCAGCAGGCCCTTGGCCGCCAGTTTTTGCAGGGCCTCACGCAACGATGGCCGGGACACGCCCATTTGCTCTGCCAGTGCACGCTCGGCGGGCAAACGCTCGCCGGCCTTGAGCGTGCCTTCGACGATCATGCTTTCCAGTTTGCTGACGATGTCATCCGACAATCGCCGCTGCTGTACCTGTCCGAATCCCATGCCCTTCTCCGAAAATTGACATCCTTCGCCCCATCCTTTTAATCTGGTTCGCACAACTTGTAAATTGGTAATACCAATCACCGCCGCCGCTCTCCCTATACAACAACAGAGAACGCCGCCCCATGATCATCTCCGCGTCCACCGATTATCGCGCCGCCGCGCAACGCAAGCTGCCGCCGTTTTTGTTTCACTACCTGGACGGCGGCGCTTACGTCGAACACACCTTGCGCCGCAACGTCGCCGACCTTGCCGACATCGCCCTGCGCCAGCGGGTACTGCGCAACATGTCCCAGCTGAGCCTGCAGACCCAGCTGTTCGGCCAGACCCTGGCCATGCCTGTGGCCCTGGCGCCGATCGGCCTGTGCGGCATGTTCGCCCGCCGCGGCGAAGTGCAAGCCGCCAAGGCCGCGGACGCCAAGGGCATCCCGTTCACCCTGTCGACGGTATCGGTGTGCCCCATCGAAGAAGTCGCGCCCGCCCTCACCCGGCCCATGTGGTTCCAGCTCTATGTACTCAAGGACCGCGGCTTCATGAAAAACGCCCTGGAGCGCGCCAAGGCCGCCGGTGTCACCACCCTCGTGTTCACCGTCGACATGCCCGTGCCCGGCGCCCGCTACCGTGACGCCCACTCCGGCATGAGCGGCCCCAACGCGCCACTGCGACGCATGTGGCAGGCCGTCACCCATCCAGCCTGGGCCTGGGACGTGGGGCTCAACGGCCGCCCCCATGACCTGGGCAATATCTCCAAATACCGGGGCAACCCGACAGGCCTGGCGGATTATATCGGCTGGCTGGGCAGTAATTTCGACCCGTCGATTTCCTGGAAGGATCTAGAGTGGATTCGCGACTTCTGGGACGGCCCGATGATCATCAAAGGCATCCTCGACCCCGAAGACGCCCGCGATGCCGTGACCTTCGGCGCCAACGGCATCGTCGTCTCCAACCACGGCGGCCGCCAACTCGATGGCGTGCTCTCCAGCGCCCGCGCGCTGCCGGCGATCGCCGACGCGGTCAAGGGCCAACTGGCGATCCTCGCAGACTCGGGAGTGCGCAACGGCCTGGACATCGTGCGCATGATCGCCCTGGGCGCGGACAGCGTGCTGCTCGGGCGCCCGTTCATTTACGCGCTGGCGGCCGCCGGCGGCCAAGGAGTGAGCAATCTGCTGGACCTGATCGAAAAGGAAATGCGCGTAGCGATGGTGCTGACCGGGGCCAAGTCGGTTAGCGAAATCAGCGGTGAATCACTGGTGCGGGAATTGCGGCAGGCCTCACTTTAACCCTTCATTTTGCCCATCCGGCAGCTTCTATAGCCAAAGGCTTACACGCGGTGGTGGTGTTTGGCTCTATTGCTCACCCCGCCGGCGCAGTAATCTGAACCCATCAACAGCAACGCAGGCAGCGCTGCTGGATCAGGGACGATCGACCATGGCCATGAGGCCGCCGACAAGGAGGTGGAATGGTCTTGGGAAAACCCGCTTCGGCGGGTTTTTTATTGCCTGCCATTTGCCCCTGCGGTGGCCGACATCAGGCCCTCGGCCCTTGGCAGACGCCATCGTATAACCCCTGCGCGAGATCTTCTCGGCTCGCGTCCACCCTCGCCGTGGACAGCTCCCATCCCAACCTCACCAACTCGGTACGCTGACGCGCGATCTCATTGGCATCGTTGCCATGCTGGACCACCAACACCGCGATGCGCTGCCGGCAGGCGCGCAACTCGGCGTTGGTCTCGTCGAGCTCGGTGGCCAGCAACGCGCATTGCTGCTCGAGCATCTCCAGCGCGGTAGGAAATGGCCCGCAGTCAGGTTCGTGGTTCAGGAGGTCAGTGTCGGTCATAAGCATGTGCCAGCCAGGAGAGGTATCTAGGTCCAGCCGACAGGGTAATGCCAACCACTGTATGGATCAACAGTGATCGACGAAGTATTTATCCTGCGCCTCTGCGCAGGAGGCTAGGGACAACGTCACGGGAAAGCTGTACAGATCAGATTGGGGCCGCGTCCAGAAACAGCACCCCGCCATCAAATAATTCCCTTTCGAAACCTCGGGTTACGCCCTGTTCTCGCGCTGCAGCCCGACTCGTGCAGCTTGAATTTTGTACAACCCCTGTATAGACCACTGTATAAAAAGCGACGAATGGCAGGTTTTTGGCGTCAAGTTTTTACTCTAAACGGGGATAACCCAGTAACTCGCAAGCGCAGCTTGCACCTGCTACCTGGTTATGGACGCCCTTTATGACTCCCCTCCGTAAAGCCCCGCTCGCTGCTGTCATCGCCCCCGGTATCGTCGTGGCGCTCCTCGCCTTCGCTCTGCTTTGGACCCAGCTGGGCGGGGCTTTGTCCTGGCCGCTGGTGGCAGGCTGCAGCCTCCTGCCGAGCCTGACAGCCAGTTTCTATTCGTTGTGGCTGGTGCGTAATACCGAGCGCCAGGGCCAGGCCCGGTTGCAGGCATTGAGCGAATCCCACGCGCAATTGCACACACAGGCGCCACGCCCGGTGGCAGAAAACCTGTTTCAACAGGCCTTGCCCATCTGGGTGCGGCAGATCGATACGTCGCGGGAACAGACCGAACAGGCCATCAACGACCTGACCGCACGCTTCGTCGATATTTCCGGGCGACTGGATCACACCGTGCAAGCCTCCCAGGCCGCAGCCGGCAACGGCGCGCAGGGCGCTGGCGGGCTCAGCACCAGTGAAAGCGAGCTGTATCAGGTGGTGGAATCGCTGCGCATCGCCCAGCAGAGCCGCGACGAAATGCTCGGCGAGGTCAGCAACCTCACCGCCTACACCGGCGAGTTGCGGGCCATGGCGGCAGACGTGGCAGCGATCGCCGCACAGACCAACCTGCTGGCGCTCAATGCCGCCATCGAGGCCGCCCGCGCCGGGGAAGCCGGACGGGGTTTCGCGGTGGTGGCCGACGCCGTGCGCACCTTGTCGAGCCAGTCCAGCGAGACCGGCCAGAAGATGTCCGTCAAGGTCGACATCATCAACAACGCCATCACCCGCCTGGTCGAGGTCGCCGGCCAGAGCAGCGAGCGCAGCCATGACAGCGTCAGCGCCTCGCAGGACACCATTGAAAGCGTACTCGCGCGGTTCGGCGCCATCACCAGCCAACTGCGCGACTCCGCCGACGGCCTGCTCAATGAAAGCGCCGGCATCGGCGAAGAAATCAGCCAGGTGCTGGTCGCCCTGCAGTTCCAGGACCGCGTCAGCCAGATCCTCGCCCAGGTGCGCGACCGCATGAACGCCCTGCACGGCGAACTGCAACAGGCCGAACAGCGCGGCCAGCCGATGGCGCTGGACATCAACGCCTGGATGGCCGACATGGAGCGCGGCTACGCCATGCGCGAACAACGCCAGAATCATCACGGCAGCGCCGCCAAGGCCGCCGACGAACACGCAATCACATTTTTCTAAGGAGAGGACTGATGGCCAAGACCGTATTGGTAGTCGATGACTCGGCGAGCATTCGCCAGGTCGTGGGAATCGCGCTCAAGGGCGCGGGTTACGACGTGCTCGAAGCCTGCGATGGCAAGGACGCGCTGAACAAACTCACCGGGCAGAAAGTGCACTTGATGATCAGCGACGTGAACATGCCGAACATGGACGGCATCACCTTCGTCAAGGAGGTCAAGAAACTCGCCGCGTACAAGTTCACGCCGATCATCATGCTCACCACCGAATCCCAGGAAAGCCGCAAGCAGGAAGGCCAGGCCGCCGGCGCCCGGGCGTGGGTGGTCAAGCCGTTCCAGCCGGCGCAGATGATGGCCGCCGTGGCCAAGTTGATTCTGCCGTGATCACCGCCCACAGCCTCGAAGGCATCACCCACATGGCCGTGCAGGGCGAGATGACCATCTACAGCGCCGCCGAATTGGCCGCCCTGTGGCTGCCGTGGCTCACCGATGCGCAGCGCTGGCAGCTGGATCTGACCAACGTCGCGGAAATGGACGGCGCCGGCCTGCAATTGTTGCTGCTGGCCCAGCGCGAACTGAACGCGGCCGGGGCCAGCCTGCAGCTGGTGGCGCAGAGCCCGGCAGTGGAACAGGTGCTGACCCTGTGCCAGCTCAAGGCGCAATTCACCGTAGCGCATTAAGCCCCCACCGCCTCAAGGACACCCGGGCCTGACACGCCCTTTGACAGGACAGCCACCGTGAACATCGACCTCGAACAGGCCCTGCAGACCTTTATCGCCGAAGCGCGCGAACTGCTCCAGGACATGGAGCAATCCCTGCTGCAGCTCGAACACGCGCCCGAGGATGCCGACCAGCTGGCCAGCATTTTCCGCGCCGCGCACACCATCAAGGGCTCGGCCGGGCTGTTCGGGCTGGAGCCGATCGTCAGCTTCGCCCATGTGGTCGAAGACGTGCTGGACCGCCTGCGTGACGGTCAGGTGCAGGCCAACCGTGAACTGATCGCCCTGATGCTGGAGTGCAACGACCACCTGCTGGAACTGGTCGAGGTGGTCGCGGTGCAGCGTTCGACGCTCGGCGCGCAAAGCCTCGGCCATGAAACCCAGCTGCGAGAACGCCTCAACCGCTACCGCCAGGCCCAGGAACCAACCGAACCAAACGCCGCAACGCCCCAGGCAGCCTGGCACATCTCGGTACGCTTCGGTCCTGACATGCTGCGCAACGGCATGGACCCGCTGTCCTTCCTGCGTTACCTGGCCACCCTGGGCGAACTGCTGGGTGTGGTCACCTGCGCAGAACAACTGCCAGCCGCCGCGCAGATGGACGCCGAAAGCTGCTACCTGGGCTTCGAGATCAGGCTGCTCTCGGAGCAGGACGAAGCGACCCTCGCCGAAGCCTTCGAATTCGTGCGCGACGACTGTCGCCTGTTCATCTTAGCCCCCGATACCGGCGCTGCGCAGTATCGCCAGTGGCTGCAGGAGATGGGCGCCGAAGGTCCATGGCTGGCCGACGCGCTGGTGCGCTGCGGCACCCTCACGGCCGACGATCTGCTCGAGCCCTCGCCGGCTCCCGGCGCTGAACACCCCGCAGCGCCGAGCGGCCCGGACAAAGCCGCTGGCGAGGTGAAAAGCCAGCGCTTCATCCGCGTGCGCGCCGACCAACTGGAAACCCTGATCGACCTGGCCGGCGAGCTGATCACCGCCAGCGCCGGCGCCCAATTGCTGGCCCGCGAACAAGGCGACGAACACCTGAGCGAGGCCACCTCGGTGGTCGCCAGCCTGGTCGAGCAGTTGCTCGATGGCGCCCTGGCCATGCGCATGGTGCCCATCGGCGATACCTTCAATCGCTTCCAGCGCGTGGTACGGGACGTCAGTGAAGAGCTGGGCAAAGACATCGAACTGATCATCAGCGGCGCCGACACCGAGCTCGACAAGGCGTTGGTCGAACGCATCGGCGATCCCTTGATGCACCTGCTGCGCAACGCCATGGACCACGGCATCGAAGCCCCCCAGGTTCGAGTCGCGGCCGGCAAACCGGCCCGTGGCACCCTGCGCCTCAACGCTTTTCATGACTCGGGCAGTATCGTTCTGGAGCTGATCGATGATGGCGCAGGCCTAAATCGCCAGCGCATCCTCGCCAAGGCGCGCGACAAGGGCCTGATCGGCGCCGTGGAGCCCAGCGAGCGCGAGCTGCTCAATCTGATTTTCGAACCCGGCTTCTCGACCGCCGAAGCCGTCACCAACCTGTCCGGGCGTGGCGTCGGCATGGACGTGGTCAAGCGCAACATCACCAGCCTGCGCGGCAGCATCGACCTGTACAGCCAGCCGGGCCTGGGCACCACAGTGCGTATCCGTCTGCCGCTGACGCTGGCGATGATCAGCGGCCTGCTGGTGGAAGTGGCCAGCGGCGGCTTCGTGGTGCCGCTGGACGTGGTGCATGAATGCATCGAGCTGCCCCACGGGCAGCGCGACACCCTGCGCGAGCGGGGCCATATCGACCTGCGTGGTGAAGTCCTGCCGCTGGTGTTCCTGCGTGAACACCTGGCGCTGGACGGCGACTTGCCGCGCCGGGAAAACGTGGTGGTGGTCAAGGCCCAAGGCCAGAAAGCCGGCTTGGTGGTCGATCGTCTGATGGGCGAACACCAGACTGTCATCAAGCCGTTGGGGCCGCTGTTCGGCGGCCTGCGCGGCATCAGCGGGTCAAGCATCCTGGGCAACGGCAGCGTGGCGTTGATCCTTGATATTCCCGCCTTGCTCAAGACCCTGATCGAACAGCACAGCCAGCCTCGGCAGCGTTCGCTCGAACACTCGACTCTTACTCGCAACACCTTCTAGGCCGGGCTAGTCCCAAGGACGTTCATCATGCAATGGTTCTACAACCTGAAAATCTCCACCAAGCTGCTGACCTCGTTCATTGCCGTGCTGTCGCTCACGGTCATCATGGGCGCGTTCTCCATCATCGAGCTGGCCAAGGTCAACGACACCTCGACCGAGATGAAAGAAAACTGGATCCCGTCGATGCGCACGGCGTCCGGCATGCGTTTCTATATGGCGCAGTACCGCACCCGCGAAGCGCGGCACGTGCTGTCGGAGGACAAGGACAAAGCCAGCATCGAAACCCAGATAGGGCAATCGCACGCGGATACGCAAAAACGCCTGGAGCAGTACGGCGCTCTGATCAGCAGCCCCGAAGAACGCCAGCTCTACGATTCGGTCAGCGCCGACATGACCACCTACTACAACCTCAGCAAAACCTTGCTGGAGCTTTCCCGCCAGGATCAAGTGGAGCAGGCGCGGACATTGCTCAACGGCGAGTCCAAAGTGGTGTTCGACCGGATCTCCGACACCCTGGCGCGGCTGGTCCAGCTCAACGACGACGGCGCAGGCGCTGCCAGCGCCGAGGGTGACCGGGTGTACGCCAGTGCCCGCGTGGCCATCGTCAGCGTGCTGATCGTCGCGCTGCTGCTGGGCCTGTTCATGGCCTGGTTCGTGTCGCGGATCATTTCCCGTCCGCTCAAGCAGGCTGCGGAAATGGCCCAGCGCCTGGCCGACGGCGACCTCACCGCCCATCTCGACGTCACCAGCCGTGATGAAACCGGGCAGTTGGTCGGCGCCATGCAGAACATGGTCGGCAAGCTGTCGCGCATCATCGGCGAAGTGCGCCACGCCGCCGACGGCCTGGCCAGCGCTTCGGAAGAAGTCAGCGCCACCGCTCAGTCGATGAGCCAGGCCACCAGCGAGCAGGCCGCCAGCGTCGAGGAAACCAGCGCGTCGATCGAACAGATGAGCGCCAGCATCAACCAGAACACCGACAACGCCAAAGTCACCGACGGCATGGCCAGCAAGGCCGCGCGGGAAGCCGGCGAAGGCGGTAAATCGGTGGACCAGACCGTCGCCGCCATGAAGAAGATCGCCCAGCGCATCGGCATCATCGACGACATCGCCTACCAGACCAACCTGCTGGCCCTCAACGCCGCCATCGAAGCGGCCCGGGCCGGCGAGCATGGCAAGGGCTTTGCGGTGGTCGCCGCCGAAGTGCGCAAGCTGGCCGAACGCAGCCAGGTGGCCGCACAGGAGATCGGCGAGCTGTCCACCAGCAGCGTCGATCTGGCCGAACGCGCCGGTGCCCTGCTCGGCGAAATGGTGCCGTCGATCACCAAGACCTCCGACCTGGTCCAGGAAATCAGCGCCGCCTCCGAGGAGCAAGCGGCCGGTGTGGCGCAGATCAACATCGCCATGGTCCAGCTCAATCAAGTGACGCAACAGAATGCCTCGAGCAGTGAGGAACTGGCCGCCACCGCCGAAGAAATGAGCAGCCAGGCCGAGCAACTGCAGCGCGCCATGAGCTTCTTCACCCTGGAATCCGAAAACAGCGAGCCGGCGCCCATGGCCCGCCCACGCACTCAGGTCCAGCGCCCGGCCCCGGTCCGCGCCAAACCGCGGGCTGCGCAGCCGGCACTGGAACTCAACGAAGCCGAATTCACCCACTTCTGAGGGCGCGACCATGAGTACCGCCGAGAAAATCCCGGCCAGCGATAGCCAGGACAACCAGTACCTGACCTTCACCATAGGCGAGGAGCTGTTCGCCCTGGCGATCCCGGGCATCAAGGAAATCATCGAGTTCGGCCAGCTCACCGTGGTGCCGATGATGCCCGACTATGTGCGGGGCGTGATCAACCTGCGCGGCGCCGTGGTGCCGGTGGTCGACCTGGCGGCGCGCTTCGGCCAGCCGCGGTCGACCATCAGCCGACGCAGCTGCACGGTGATCATCGAAGTGCTGGCCGAAGATGGCGAACGCCAGGTATTCGGCCTGTTGGTGGATGCGGTGTCGGCCGTGCTGGACATTCCCGCCGAGGCCATCGAACCGCCGCCTAGCTTCGGTTCGCGCATCCGCACCGATTTCATCAGCGGCATGGCGCGCATCGATGGGCGTTTCGTGATCGCTCTGGACGTCGATCATGTGCTGAGCGTCGAGGACATGGCCGTGCTGTCCCACGTCAACGCAGACAGCGCCGCATGAACAGCGTCGCCCTGAAGGACAGGGAATTCCAACAGTTTCAGGCCTGGCTGCACGCCACCGCCGGCATCCATATGAGCTCGGCGAAAAAGGCCCTGGTGGCAGGGCGCTTGTCCAAGCGTCTGCGCCACCATGAACTGACCAGCTACGGCGATTACTTTCGTTTGATCAGCAGCCAGGAAGGCGCCGCCGAGTCGTTGATGGCGCTGGACATGCTGACCACCAACGAGACCTATTTTTTCCGCGAGCCCAAGCATTTCGATTTTTTGCGCGAACAGGTCCTGCCCCACGCCTCGACCACCCGGCCGCTGCGGATCTGGAGCGCCGCCTGCTCCAGCGGCGAAGAACCCTACAGCATCGCCATGACCCTGGCCGACGGCTTGGGCAATGGCCCTTGGGAGGTACTGGCCTCGGACATCAGCACCCAGGTGCTGGACAAGGCCCGCGCCGGCCACTACCCCATGGAGCGCGCGCGCAACCTGTCCCACGATTTGCTGAGCCGCCACTGCCTCAAGGGCATCGGGCGCCAGGCCGGGACGCTGCTGGTGGAGCGGCGTCTGCGCGAGCGCGTGCAGTTCAGCCGCATCAACCTCAACGAGCCGTTGCCGCGCCTGGGCGAATTCGACGTGATCATGCTGCGCAACGTGATGATCTACTTCGACATGGCCACCAAACGCCAAGTGGTGCAGCGCTTGCTGCCGCACCTGCGCCGCGGCGGGTACTTTGTGGTCAGCCATTCCGAGAGCCTCAACGGCGTGTGCGACAGCCTCGACGTCATCTCGCCTTCGATCTACCGCAAGCCATGATGAACCGGATCAAAGTCATGGTGGTCGACGATTCGGCGGTGGTGCGCCAGGTCATCCAGGGCATCCTCGAAGGCGAGCCGGACATCCAGGTGCTGGGCGCCGCCAGCGATCCGCTGTTCGCTCTGGACAAGATGAACAAGCAATGGCCTGACGTGATCATCCTCGACATCGAGATGCCACGCATGGACGGCCTGACGTTTTTGCGCAAACTGATGAGCGAGCGCCCCACGGCGGTGGTGATCTGCTCGTCACTGACCGAAAAGGGCACCGAAACCGCCCTGCAGGCCATGGCGGCGGGCGCGGTCGAGGTCATCACCAAACCGCGCAGCGGCCTCAAGGATTTTCTCCAGCAAGCGGCCGCCGAGCTGCTCAGCGCGGTGCGCGGTGCGGCCAAGGCCAACCTGCGCGTATTGCAGGCACGCCCGCGGCCTGCCGTGGCGCCGCCGCAGCGCTGCAGCGCCGACGTCATCCTGCCAGCCAGCGGCCAGGCGATGGCGCAGACCACCGAACGCGTGGTCGCCATCGGCACCTCCACCGGCGGCACCCAGGCGCTGGAGCAGGTGCTCACGCGCTTGCCGAGGGTGTGCCCGGGGCTGGTGATCGTCCAGCACATGCCGGAAAAATTCACCGCCTCGTTCGCCGAACGCCTGAACAGCCTGTGCGCCATCGAGGTCCGTGAAGCGCGCAACAACGACCGCGTGTTACCAGGCCTGGCCCTGATCGCCCCGGGCGGCAAGCACATGGTGCTCAAACGCAACGGCGCCTTCTATCACGTACAAGTGCTGGACGGCCCCCACGTCAATCGCCATCGTCCCTCGGTGGACGTGTTGTTTCGTTCGGTGGCGCGCTTCGCCGGCCGTAACGCCACGGGCATCATCATGACCGGCATGGGCGACGACGGCGCCCGCGGGCTGAAGGAGATGTGCGACGCCGGCGCCGAAACCTTCGCCCAGGACGAAGCCAGCTGCGTGGTGTTCGGCATGCCCCGCGAGGCGATCAAGCTGGGCGGCGTGAATCAGGTGGTGACGCTGGACGACATCGCCGCGCGGGTGCTGGATAACGGCAGGCGGCGCTGAGGCTTTGCGTTCAACCACAGGCGCTATAGCCAAAGGCTTACATGACGTGGCGGCGTTTGGCTCTGTTGCTGGCCCCAGCGCCGCAGTAATCTAGACCCATCAACAGCAACGCAGGCAGCGCTGCTGGATCAAGGACGATCGACCATGGCCCGGAGGGCCGCCGACAGGATGTTGGGATGGTCTTGGGAAACCCGCTTCGGCGGGTTTTTTATTGTCCGCGATTCATGCCTGGCGCTATGAGCGGTCCGCCAGCCACTGTTGCAGGCGGTGCTGCGATAGGGCCAGCCTTGCCAGCTTCAATCGCCATCGGTATGGTGCCGACGTCGCTGCTCATCAGTGGCCGGGCTTGGTAACCCGATTTCATATTCATCAGCGCTCAACGATTCGCTGGCCGTATTTTCGCGCCTGCAAATCGTGTCATGGCGGCTGTACGCGGGAGGCCTTGTGCCTGCCGGGTGGGTATGACCGGTTTACCAACCCGCGTACAGCTGTCACCTTTCGCTTGGTAACGAACGGCGACAGCTCCTTCTCAAAGAGGAAGCTCGATCATGCCCGATTCAAAAATTATGACTGCCCCCGGCCACACCTTCTGCCCCACCGGCGAAGCCCACCTCGAACGCTGCCTGTTCAACGTCACCCCTGACATCCCTATCGCCGACGCGATGGAAACCGTCTCCGCCCTGCTCAACGCCCTGCATGCCTCGCTGCACGACACCGCCATGGGCACCCGAACGATTTCCAGTGAAGACGCCTTCGCCATGGCTCACACGCTCAAGTCAGCCAAAGCGGTGGTCGATTCGCTGATGGGTGGGTTGGACGCTTGAGGCAACGGGCGAGATAGCAACGCTCACCTGCAATGGAAGCTTGCCCCAGTTTGCGTACCGGAAGCCGCCGACGCTCTGATACGCCAAATTTGATGGCAAGCTCTCGCGCCCATTCGGCGGCGACGTAACCGTAAGACTTGGGGCGGTTACCTCCACTCCACCTGCCTCTTTGACGCAGTCAGTGGAGTAGTCTACGTGAGCAACGTTGACGCGGATGTCATCCTTCGACATAATCATTGGCAACAACTAACCCTCATGACCGGTGTGGCTTGACCATCTGGTTCGAGGGGGAAAAAGCCGGCGCTAGCCGGTTTTTTCGTTTCTGGAGTACGAGAAATGCAAGGAATGCCTGAGCTTGAGCCTCTGCGCACTCGCATCTACATCGACGGATACAACTTCTATTATGGCTGTTTGCGTGGCACTCCCCACAAATGGCTAGATCTGCTCCCCCTCTTCGAAAAACACATCCTGCCATCGGCGCTAGTCAGCGATGCCGAGGGTTGTATCAGGAATTCAACCCTGCTGACCTCCCCTTCGATCAAATTCTTCACTGCAAAAATCATCGAATCCGTAGCTCGAGCCCGTGACTCAGTGTCATACCAAGCCCGATATCACACTGCATTGCGCAAACTGCATGGCAGTCGAATCGAGCTGATCGAAGGCTACTAAGCGGTCAACAAGATGAAGGTGAAGATAGTCGACGCCGAGTACCCCGACAGGCTCCCCCGCGATTGTCAGGAAATTCAAGCATGGAAAGTTGAGGAGAAGCAGAGTGATGTCAATCTCGCCCTGCATGCCTATCACGACGCGATTACCGGGCAGATTGACCATGCTGTGATCGTCACAAACGACACAGACATTGCGCCGGCCCTGCAAATGATCAGAGCCCATACCAATGTGGTGATCGGGGTGGTCGTGCCAACCACCGATCAATCACGGCGGCCGAATACTGACCTTGTGAAGCTCGCGCACTGGAGGCGAGAGTATGTCAACGCGAGCGAACTCGCAGCTTGCCAGCTCCCCCGCGTCATTCAGAGCAGAAAGCCGACCACCAAGCCTGAATCTTGGTACGGGCAACCTGAGCTGTTGCAGGAGATCCTGGAATTGGCAATTCCTGTGCGCGGGAGTAAGGCTGCAGCGTTTAATTGGATGGAAAAGCCCAATCCCTATTTGGACGATAAGCGACCCATTGAGCTCGCTGAATCCGTCGAAGGTGCGACTCGCGTACTGGAGTACATGAAAAGCTGGATTACGCAGCATGCACAGGCCCGCGTTTCGGATGAGCAGGACGAAAGCTGATCCGACAAGAACCGCTTATGCAGGGTGTTTTGCTAAATCTGCACGGAGATCGTGCCAGTTACTGCCATATCAATGGATACCTGCTTGAGCTGCGCAAGCGTATGCTCCTCATTCTTAGTCATTAGCTAATCAAGCACGAATTGCTTCATTGCTGCCATCATCGCGACGACCAAAACAGCTAGCCCAATCGCCGACGTCCATTGGCTGAAGGGCTTTCTGAAAACCAGGAGCCTTTAACGGGGTACTTCCCGAGGGTGAGGGCCTTCATCAAAGGCCAACCGATAGGGAAGCAAATCGCTTGGAAAACAAAGTCAGCCAGTACGCCTAATAGGTCACTCAAAGCCAGATCCCGCTGAATATTCAGCCACCAGACCTATCCCATTCTCTACCCAAGAACCAGTTGCTGGACTGTAAAGAAACAGAGTTAGCTGTATGAATTGATCACGATACCATGCGTCCCGTGTGCACCACTCAGGTGTACTACGTAGCTGGTCCACTTCACGATTTTCTTGCTGATAAATCCTTGTAGATTCAAGGACTTAAAGAATGGAGGCAACCCCACCAGCCACACCCCGGCACACAATGTTCCCGCTGTGGCTGCTTCCTTCCGGATCTGACCAGGTTCACGGGTAATCGTTGCGGGGGGACCGATGGGGTCACCATGACGCGCTGCTCACCTGGCGGCGAGCGGGGCCATTGTACCGGTCTGGCGAGAACTTACAACCTCTGATCGCAGAGAAATTTCCATGGCCTTCAGGCACTTGCCGCTTGCGTTGGGGAACCTTGGCGGGGGACCCTGTTTGCCCTTCAAAACAGTGCTTAAGGTGGTCGTTGTGCAGCTGGTCGATTATCTGGACCTGACACCCGAGTAACGTCAGCAACTGCTGGACATCGAGGTGACGCCCGAGCAGAGGGACTTCAGTGGCGATATCGCCAGCGCCCTGTATAGCCTCGTGGGCCTGCCGGAAGATGCGGTGCGCGGCTTTGCGCTATTGGTCGATGGCGTGCCGTTGGCGTTTCTGCTGGTCAAGCGCGGGCAGATGCTGGCGCCGTGGGCCCACGCGCAGGCGGCGACAGTGAATGCCTTGCAGGTGGATTATCGCCAGCAGAAGCGCGGGCTGGGGCGGGCGTGCCTGGCGGCGCTGCCGGTGGCGGTGGGCAGGGTCTGGCCGCAGGTGATACGGCTGGAACTCTCGGTGGATGCCGGCAATGAGGCGGCGCTGGGGTTGTATACGGCGATGGGCTGGGTCGACAGCGGGGAGGCGTATAAAGGCCGGGTCGGGTATGAGCGGCGGATGGTGTTGGGGTTGTGAGGCAGGGTGTCTGTGCGGTTTTTTTGGGGGCAAGCCCCCTCGCTACAGGGGGCGGCGGGAAGTGTGGTCAGACGTTGAGGACTTCGTCGGCGCGCCCGCCGGCGTCCTGGATCACCAGATGGATGAAGTGCAGCTTGGCGATCACCGCCGGCGGCAGCACGAACGGGTAGAAATCCGGCTGGCCCATGGAGCGTGACAGCTCGTTAAGCATGCCGGCCAGTTCGATCCAGGCGTTGACGAACGCCAGAAACGCCGGGCCGCTCTTGTGCTCGGGGTCGTAGAGGGTCTCCAGCGGGAACGGCTGGTAGTCCAGGTCCATCTGCTTGGCACTCATGCCGAAGCCCAGGGCGGTGTCCACCGCATCCATCATGTGCAAGTAGTGCGCCCAGGTCTCGGCCCAGTCTTCCCAGGGGTGCATGGTGGCGTAGGCGCTCACGGTATGTGCTTGCCAGTCCAGCGGCGCCCCCTGATCGTAGTGGCGTTGCAGCGCGTCGGCGTAGCTGGCCTGCTCATCGCCGAACAGACTGCGGAAATCCTCCAGCCACTTGCTGTCGGCGATCAGGCGGTCCCAGTAATAGTGGCCGACTTCGTGGCGGAAGTGCCCAAGCAGCGTGCGGTAAGGCTCGCGCATCTGCAGGCGGACCTTCTCGCGGTGGGCGTCGTCGGCCTCCTTGATGTCCAGGGTGATCAGGCCGTCGGCATGGCCGGTGGTCGGCGCCACGCCACTGAGGTCGACGCCGACGAAATCGAACGCCAGCCCGGTGGCCTCGTCCTGGCTCTTGGGGATCACCGCCAAGCCGAGGTCCAGCAACTGCGCGACCAGGCGGCGCTTGGCGGTTTCGACTTTGCACCAGTAGCCGGGGTTTTCCGGGATCGACAGATCGGGAATGGTGCGGTTGAGCGCACAGGCGATGCACAGATCGCCCGTGTCGTTCAGCGGGATCAGCCAGTTGCAGGCCGCTGGGGTATCGAGGTTGGCGCATCGGCGGAACAGCCCGGCCTGCTCTTCGGCATCCAGGCTCCAGGTGCCCAGTTCAGGCCCGGCCGACAGCGACGACAGCATGCCGCGATGGGGCCAATAGCCCAACGCCGCCTGGCAGGCCAGGCACTGACTGTTACGAAAGAAGATCGACTGCCCGCACTGGCACTCCCAGACCTTGCTGTGACGGCGTTCTTTCTGGATGAAGGGGGCGGCGATTCTGGTGCTCAATTGCTCGAAAAAACGGTACATGACGCTCTCCTGGATGACCTGCCTGAGACTAGATCATGGCCACGAGAGAAAGGTTTCATCGAGGGGCCTAATGGCGTGGAGCGCCCGGCATGCGGTGGCTGCCGGGCGCTGACCATCACGGCGTGCTGGCCTGCTGCTGGACCGATATCGGCGCCTCGACATCGGCGGGCGGTACAACGGGCTGCGACTGCACGGTTTCATCCACGGGCTGCAATTGCGCGGGCATGGCGGGCGCTACCGGGACAACGGGAGTCGAGTTAGCAGGGGCGGCGGACGCAGCAGTGGCCGCTACCGCCTCGGCATGGGCATCGGCAGGCACCGCCGCCACTGAAGCCGCAGGGCTCACTGGCGTTGCCGGCACCACCGGCGCCGCTGCCGGGGCAGGCGCTATCGACCCCGGTACCACGGCAGGCGCCGGCACTGCAGGCGCCGCTTGCGCACCGGGCTTCTGCTCGGCGGGCTGCTCAGGCACGCCCAACTCGTCCTTGGATTTCACCTCGACGGTGGCCTTGGGTTTGGCGTCCTTGGGCAGGAAGTTTTCGACCAGGGCGAAATAACGGTCATAGAATTTGTCCGAGGTCACGGTTTCGCTGGCCACCTTGACCATCGAATCGTCCGTGGAACCGATCGGCATCGACACCGAACCCAGCACGCCGACCCCAAGGCTGGCCGAGTTGTTGGTCTTCTTCAGCGCATAACGGTCCTGCAGGGCGTTGGCGAACATGGTCGCGCCGTGCCCGCCATCGGTGGCGCAGACCACATTGAAGCTGATTTCCATGTGGGTATCGCCAGTCTGCTGAAAGCTCTTGTGGCCACTGACCAGCTTGGGATCGCTGCTGGTGATCATGTAGCCCTGGCTCAGCAACGCGCGGCGCGCGGCTTCGCAGGAGGCGACGTCGGTCACCGGATAGGTGCGGGAAAAGGTCCCCGACTCGTCGAAGTTTTCATGATCATAAATGGCGGGCTTGTTGCTGGAGCAGCCGGCCAGGCTGGCCAGCACAGCCGCCAGCGCCACCGCAGCGCGGGGCATACCGAAGCCTGTGAATCTGGACATTGCGAATCCCGAAAAAAGTCAGCGCCTATTGTGCCTCACAACACCGCAGTCGCGCCCATGAATTAGCGTGTGGGCAATGACACACGAGGCAACACCCTACTCGCCCCTGCCCTGCTCGCCAACCACCTGTCGCGCTACAAGCCCTCTTCGCAGATGAAATCGATGAACGCGCGCAATTTCGGGGTCAAAAAGCGACTCGACGGCCAGACCACCTGCATCTGCAGGGTACGCTCCAGTTGCGGCGCCATGATCGAGCGCAAGCGTCCATCCTCGAGGTCCTTGCGCACGGCGAACTCCGGCACGCAGGCCAGCCCCTGGCCCATCCGCGCGGCATGGATGAGCATCTCGATGTTATTGCAGACCAGCGTGACGGGAATCTTCGGCTCCGCCGTTGCCGCTACATCGCGAAACGGCCAGCGCTCCAGCTTGCCGCTGAACGCCAGCTTGTAATGCAGGCAATGGTGTTCGGCCAGTTGCTCGAGGCTGCTCGGCACGCCGAAACGCTCGAAGTACGCCGGGGCGCCGATGATATGAAAGGCGAAGTCGCCCAGACGCCGCGCCATCAGCCGCGAATCGTTGAGCACGCCGGTACGGATCACTGCATCGAAACCCTCCTCGATCACGTCCACCAGGCGGTCGGTGAACTCCAGGTCGAGCTGGATTTCCGGAAAGCGCTCCATGAACCGCGCCAGTTGCACGAACATCACGTTGCCGACCTGCGGCATGCTCACGCGCAACCGCCCTTTGGGCGACTCGGAGGTCATGAACAGCTCCTGCTCGGCGGCCTCCAGCTCGTTGAGGATGCGCCGGCAACGCTCCAGAAACATTGCGCCTTCGGCGGTCAGATTGATGCTGCGGGTGTTGCGGTGAAACAGCCGCGCGCCAAGCTTGTGCTCCATGCGCGCGATGCTTTTGCCGACTGCCGAGGCCGAAACCCCCAGCGCCCGACCCGTTGCCACGAAACTGCGGCTCTCCGCAACCTGCACGAACACGGTAATGCCATTGAGCTTGTCCATTGCGGGCTCCTAGATTGCGGACACAAACATCCGTTTAGATCGGAATTGTAACCTCTGTTTCTACGATTGCCCCCCCCGCTAACATCGCTTTATCAAAATTGTTTCAAATGGATTCTAAATGTCCGTCAATGTCCCGCTTCGTACGGTGCACGACTACGACCTGCTCAGCGCCGGCGCCATCGGCTGCCGCGTCGATGCAGCGCTCGAGTCGGCACTGCGCAGCGGGCATCTCGTGGGCGGGCAAGTGCGCATCGCCCTGGACGGACAGCTCATCTACCAGCGCGACATCGGGGTACTCGACCCTGCCCATCGCACGCCCGTCACCGCCAACTCGGTCTTGCGCCTGTCCTGCCTGTCGCGCCTGCTGGTCTCGGTAGCGGCTCTGGCCCTGGTCGAAAACGGTCGCTTGAGCCTCGACGAGGACATTCGCTGCTGGCTGCCGGACTTCACGCCGCTGCTGGTCGATGGCAGCCTCGCAGTCATCACCGTGCGGCAACTGCTCAGCCACTGCGCCGGTTTCCCCCGCCGTCTTCCCGCTGCCGCTGCCTCTGCTATGGCGTATCAGGATGCCAGCGTCGCCGACGACGCCCAACTGCCCATCACCCTGCGCCAGCTCGGCATGACTGCGCTGCGCTACCGCCCCGGCAGCGCCTGGGGGTACTCGATGGCCAGTGACGTGCTGGGCGCCGTGATCGCTCAGTTCGCCAACGGTTCGCTCGAAGCGGCGCTGCAACGCTATGTCATCGGCCCGTTGCGGCTGCGCAGCACCGGTTACGCCTTGGCCGATCAACCCCGGCCAGGGCCGGTATTCGTCAACGGCCAGCCGGTGCATCCGCTCAAGGATGGCCTGATGAGCACCGCCGACGACTATCTGCTGCTGCTCGAAGCCCTGCGCCAGGGTGGCGGTGTGCTGCTGTCCAAAGTGATGATCGGCGAAATGGCGGCGATCCAGACCGGCGACCTGCAATTGCAGGGCTGGCCCGGCCGCGGTTTCGGCCTGGGCTTCACGGTGCTGCGCGATCCGCTGGCCGCCGACAGCCCGGAATCGATCGGCACCTGGCGCCTGCACAGCGCTTGCGGCCACTCATGGTTCGTCGATCCGCTCAAGCACCTGAGCGGGGTCGCCCTCACCAACACAGCTGGAAACACAACGGACTCGGCTCTGGCCGTGCTCCTGCGCAACGCGGTCTACGGGGTGTGAGATAGCGCTCGCTCCACCCGTAACCGAGCAACCTCTCCATGACTTCTACCCTTCCGCCCACCGGCGTCGGACGAACTGCGCCCGCCGCCCACGAACCGGGCATGTTCGACTGGGAAAATCTGCGCCACTACCTGGCCTTTGCCCGTACCCACTCACTGAACGGCGCCGCCCGCGAGTTGGGCGTCGAACACGCCACCGTCGCCCGTCGCATCGCCGCCCTCGAACAGGCGCTCAACTTCAAGCTGCTCGACCGCCGCCAGCGCCAGTACCAACTCACCGCCTTTGGCCGGCGCGTCGCCGAAATCGGCCAGCGCATGCATCAGGAAGCCCAGGCCATCCGTAGAATCGCCCGCTCGCAAACCCAGCGCTTCGTGCCGCTGTCGATCAGCGCTCCAGCGCCCCTGGCATCGGCGTTCATCGCCCCGCACCTGGGCCATCTGCGACGGCAACAGCCGGCGATCGACGTCAGCCTGTTGCTACCCGATGACATCGGGCAGGATCAGGCCAACGCCAAAACGTCGGAACCCGACCTGCTGATCAGCCTGCGCCGCCCGGCCCAGACCGACATGGTGGTGCGCCGCCTGGCGAGCCTGTCCTACGGTCTGTACGCGGCGCCGGGCTACACCCACGCACGGCTGCCCGAGCAGTACGACTACATCGTCTACGACCAGACCATGAACGCCTCGCCCCAGCACGACTGGTTGCATGAGGTGGTCGGCGAACGGCCGATCGTGTTGCGCGCCCGCAGCCCGGAAGTCCGCGCCGCGGCGGCGCGCAGTGGCCTGGGCGTGGCGCTGCTGCCGGACTACCTGGCCCGTCAGGACCCGCTCCTGCAGCGCCTTGAATGCGCCGCTCCGGCGCTGATCGTGGATATCTGGCTCGGCGTCCACGTCGAACTGCGCAAGGACCCTTCGGTGCGCGCCGTCATGGACTTTCTGATCGATTGCTTCCCGGCCGGCGACAGCCTCTAGGCGACACCCCGCCAAAGGCGCGGCTCGGGCTTATTCGATAGCGCCTATCGAACACGCCAGCGCCCCGCCCCCGCAAGGGGAATTTTCTCCTGCCCCTGGCAATTTTTTGGGAATTTACCCTATTGCCTTTCGCCACGACCATCGACTCCCAGCAGTACCAGCATCCACTCAAGGGAATCGAGTCATGAGCCAAGTCAGAATCATTGATGTGACACTGCGTGATGGGGGGTATCGAAACAACTTCGAGTTCACCACCGATTACGCCATCAATGCCGTTGAGCATCTGGCCGATGTTGGCGTGCACTGCGCCGAGATCGGTTACTGCAACGGCTCGTTCATCCGCAAACCCGAGCATGGCGCCAACAGCGCCGTGACTGGCGACTATATAGACGCGCTGGTCAAGGTAGCGCAGGGGCGTCTGGGCCTGTGCGTGATGGTCCATCCGCGCAACGTCAATGCCGTCGACCTGGCGCAACTGGCCGAACGTGGCGTGACCATGGTGCGAGTCTGCCTGCGCCTGGATCAGCTCGACGAAGGCCTGCAGACCCTGGCCCTGGCCAAATCCTTCGGTGTTCAGGTCAGCGCCAACATCACCCACGTCACCACCCAGCCGGCCGCAGTGCTGGCCGACATGGCCAAGCGCGCCGAAGGGGTCGGCGTGGATGTCATCTGCTTCGCCGACTCCAACGGCCACATGCTGCCCGACGACGTGCGCCAGCTATTCACCCGCACCGCCCGCGACGTGCACACGCCCCTGGGCTTTCATGCCCACAACAATCTGTCGCTGGCCTTGGCCAACGCCATGGCCGCCATCGACGCCGGCGCCGAATACATCGATGCCTCGCTGTGCGGCATGGGCAAAGGCGCCGGTAACCTGCCGCTGGGCATGCTGATCGGCTACCTGCATCGCTGTGACCACCGTGATCGTCACGACCTGGTCAAGGCCCTGGAATTGTCGGAATACACCGCGCAGCGGGTCGCCTCCAGCAACCTGCCCGCGCCGCTGGTCGACGTGATGCTGGGCGCCTACAACCTGCCGTTCGACGTACAGGCGCGGCTGGACGAAGTCATGACCCGTCTGCAACTGGACTCGACCTTCCATGGCCTGCGCGCCCTGCATGAGCAAAACCTCACGACGCGACGCGTAGAGGGGGCCCGACCATGACCCGCCATCGCGTATGCGTATTGCCCGGCGACGGCATCGGCCCGGAAGTCACCGACGCCGTGCTGCCGCTGTTCGACGCCCTGCAGTTGCCCATCGACCTGGAGTTCGCCGAGATCGGCTGGGAATGCTGGCGGCGCGACGGCGACCCGGTACCGGCCCGTACCTGGGCGCACATCGCCGCGGCCGACGCCACGCTGCTCGGCGCCATCACCAGCCAGCCCCTGCACGAGGCCGAGGCGCAACTGCCCGAGCACCTGCGGGGCCAGGGCCTCGACTATGTGTCGCCGGTGATTCAATTGCGCCAGCAACTGGGCCTGTACGCCAACGTGCGGCCGGTCACCGATGTGCTGGGCGACGACCGCTTTCGCTTCACGGTGATCCGCGAGAACACCGAGGGCCTGTATGCCGGGCTCGATTACGGCCGCGTGCCGGCCGAACTCGAACCGCTGCTGCAGCAACGCGAACTGCACGGCGCGCCCTGGACTCGCAACGGCCCGGACGACGCCTGTGTGGCCCTGCGCCTGCAAACCCGCAATGGCCTCACGCGCTTGTTCCACTTCGCCTTCGAGCACGCCCGTCAGCAGGGTTTCGACCGCGTGACCCTGGCCGACAAGCCCAACGTGCTGCGCCACAGCGGCGCCTTCGCCAAAGGTATCTTCGACGAAGTGGCACTGCACTACCCGCAGATCAAGGCCAACATCGATAACGTCGACGCCGTGGCCCTGTGGATGATCCGCCGCCCCGAGCGCTTCGGCGTGGTGGTGGCCGAGAACATGTTCGGCGACATCCTCTCCGACCTCGGCGCCGGGGTGATGGGCGGCCTGGGCCTGGCCCCCAGCGCCAATTTCGGCAGCAAGGCGGCGTACTTCGAACCCGTGCACGGCAGCGCCCCGGCCTACGTCGGCCGCGAGGTGGCCAACCCCAGCGCGATGTTCCTCAGTGTCGCCTTGCTGCTGGACCACCTGGGTTACAGCGACCAGGCCCACGCCATTCAGCGTGCGGTCACCCAGGTGGCCCGGCGCGTCTGCCAGACCCCGGACCTGGGCGGCACCGCCAGCACCCGCCAGGTCGCCAGCGCCATCATCGAACGCAGCCTGGCCAACAGCCTGGCCAGCCGCACCCTTCACTCCGTTGGAACGCCCTCATGAACGCCACTGCCGATCCCCTGCTGCTGCGTTGCGCCGCCCTCGACACCGCCGCCCTGAGCGACGCCCTCGACAGCCTCGGCATCGCCGGCGGCCTGCTGGGCCTGCACCAGCAAGTGCCCGGCACACGCTGCTGCGGCTACGCCTACACCGTGCAATACCAACCGGTGACCGAGCACGGCGGCTTTCGCAATGCCGCCAACTACATCGATGAAGTACCCGCCGACTCGGTGATCGTCTCCTGCAACGATGGCCGTCTGGATGCCACCGTGTGGGGCGACATCCTCACCCACTTCGCCAGCCAGCGCGGCATCAACGGCACCCTGATCGACGGCGTCGGCCGCGACCTCGACACGGTCGGACGCCTCGACTATCCGCTGTTCAGCCGCGGCCGCTTCATGCAGTCGGGCAAGAACCGCGTGCAGCTCAAGGCGGTGCAGGTGCCAGTGCGCATCAGCGGCGTGGCGATCTACCCCGGTGACGTCATCGTCGCCGACGCCAGCGGCTGCCTGGCCATTCCCCGCGCGCAGTTCGAAGCGGTGCTGGCACGCGCCGAAGCCGTGGAGCGGACCGAGCGCGAAATCATCCTGTCGATCAGCCGCGGCTTGTCTCTGGGCGACGCCCGCCGCCTGCATCGTTACGACCAGCCTTGGCTCAACGCGCAAACGAACGTCAAAGACACCCCGCAAGGAGCAGCACAATGACTGCAATCACCCGCAAACCCAACCCCATGTTCAGCAGCAGCAACCGCCTCAAGCTCGGCGTGTTCGGGATCAATATCGAAGGCGGCTGCACCCTCACCTCGGCCCCGGAGCGCCTGGCCGCCGCCGATTGGACCGCGAACCTGCAACTGGCGAAAAAAGCCGACCGCGCCGGCTTCGAACTCTTGCTGCCAGTGGGCCGCTGGCGTGGCTGGGGTGGCGACAGCGACCCCATGGGCGTGTCGTACGAAACCTACACCTGGGCCGCCGGCCTGGCCTCGGTGACCGAACAGATCGCGCTGTTCACCACCTCGCACCTGTCCACCGTGCACCCGCTGTTCGCCGCCAAGCAGGCGGCCACCATCGACCACATCAGCGGCGGGCGCTTCGGCCTCAATATCATCTGCGGCTGGTACGGCAAGGAGATGGGCATGTTCAACGGCGGCACCCAACTGCCCCACGACCGCCGCTACGACCATGCCGACGAGTGGCTGAGCGTGGCCCGCAAGGCCTGGACCGAACCCCAGGCCTTCGATTTCAAGGGCGAGTTCTTCAACATCGCCCAGGGCGTGTCGCAACCCAAACCGCTCAACCGGCCGTTTCTGATGAACGCCGGGGGCTCGGAACGCGGCCGACGCTTCTGCGCCGAGCATTGCGACGCGGCGTTTTTGATCCTCAAGCAGGAAGACGGCCCCGACGCCATGCGCGCGCAGATCAACACCTACCGCGACCTGGCGCGCAAGGAATTCGGCCGCGAAATCCAGATCTGGGTGTACGCCTACGTGGTGCAAAAAGACTCCCTGGCAGAGGCCGAACAGTACCTGGACTACTACGTCAATCAGCACGGCGACGAGGCCGCGCTGGATAACGTCACCGCCGAAATCGGCGTGCAGAGCGGCATGTTCGCCAACGCCGAGGACGCCGAGCGTTTTCGTTTCCACTTCAAGGCGGGCTTTGCCGGCATGCCGCTGGTGGGCACCGCCGAGATGATCGCCGAGCAGTGCAATGCCTACAGCGAACTGGGCATCGACGGCCTGTGCCTGACCTGGCTGGACTATCACCAGGGCCTCGCTGACTTCGTCGACGGCGTGCTGCCGCGCCTCGAACAGCAAGGCCTGCGCCAACCCTATTCGCCGGCCCTGGAGGACGTGGCATGACCGATTTCGCCAACAACGAGCAAGACGCCATCTATCTGGTCAACGTGGTGCATGTCGACGACGGCCAGCAGGACGCGGCGCTGAACGTGCTGCGTTCGGCCGTGGGCTATGTGGCGCGCACCTATCCCTCGTTCGAGTGGAGCCGACTGTACAAGAGCATCGACGGCAAGACCGTGATCAACCAGGCGCTGTGGCGCGATCAGGCCGAGTTCGAGTCGCTGTTCGAGGACGACGAGTTCAACCGCCGCTATCTGAAACTCAAGGAGACCGGCAGTTGGGAATTCCATCTGTACCGTGTCACCGATTACATCCCCAGCGCCCTGGAGGCAGCTGTTAGCGCGTCTTGACCGGCGCGGCGCGGCTTGCTCCGCGCCGCTTCTTTTACCGGCATCGCGTCCTCCGAGTGGAGGCGCGAGTGCCTGCAACGGAGCCTGCACCTGATGAGTACCCTGGATTCGAAACTGTGCCGACTGTTCAATGTCCCCCATCCCGTGATACTGGCGCCCATGGGCGCGGTGTCCGGCGCGCGCCTGGCCACGGCGGTGTCGCGCGCCGGCGGGCTGGGGCTGGTCGGCGCCAGCTATGGCGACGCCACCTGGATGAAAACCGAGCTGGAGCCGATGCGTGAAGTCAGCGAGCCGTGGGGCGTCGGCCTGGTGATGTTCACCGTGGCCAAGCACATGGCCCTGCTCGACCTGGCCCTGGAATACCAGCCCCACGTGGTCGCCCTGTCGTTTGGTGACGTGCGCCCCTTCGTTGCGCCGATCAAGGATGCCGGGGCGCTGGTGGTGGTGCAGGTGCACGATGTCGATCAGGCCCTGGCGGCCCTCGATGCCGGCGCCGATGCCCTGATCGTGCAGGGCGCCGAGGCAGGCGGGCACAGCCTGCGTCGCGCCAGCCTGCCGTTGATTCCGGCGGTGCGGGACGCGGTGGGCGAGCAGCCGGTGTTGATCGCTGCCGGTGGCATCGCCGACGGCCGTGGCCTGGCTGCGGCCATGCTGCTGGGGGCCGACGGGGTGATGATGGGCACGCGGTTTCTGGCCAGCGACGAAGCCCTGCCCTCCACCGGTCTCAAGCAACGGGTGGTGCGAGGCGTCGCCAGCGACACCGTGCGCACCCGCGGTTTCGACCAGATCCGCGGCATCGACTGGCCGGAGCACTACAGCGGCCGCGCCCTGGCCAATCAGTTCACCGACCGCTGGCTGGGCCGCGAACATTTGCTGAGCAGCGCGGCGTCCAGCGTCGCCTACGACTATGCGGCGGCGCTGCGCGACGACAACCTCGATGTACGGGCGATCTGGGCGGGCGAGGTGGTGGATCTGGTCAACGACATTCTGCCGGCCGGGCAACTGGTCGAGCAGATCGTCGCGCAGGCGCGGGAAGTGCTGCAACGAGGGGTGCGCCGATGCCTGTGAAGCCTTTTGCCGATCTGCCGACTGGCGATTCGGGCAGCGTAGCGCCGAGTGGCCTGGACTTGAGCGCCGCTGGAGCAAATGGCGCGTCCTGCAACGGCAGGGACATCGCCTGTGTCAGCCACGGCCACGGCCCTGCCCTCGCGGTGGTCATGGCGCCGGTGATGCCCTATTGGGACGAGGGGCAGTTCTTCGCGCCGCTGACCGAGCGGCTGGTGGCGCTCGGGTATCGGGTGATGATCTTCGACAGCCTGTCGCTGCAACCGGCGCCTGGGGATCTGCCGAGCTTTGCCGATGCCTGGCGCCGGATTCTCCAAGGCCTCGGGCCGATCCAGCTGCTGGCGGGCGGGGCCTTGGGCGGTGCTGTGGTGCAGAGTCTGCTGGCCAGCCGCTGGGCCGCGCAAATACCCGCGACCCTGTTGATCAGTGCGCCGACCCAGGCGGATGCGCGACTGGATGAACGGTTGGGGTATATGGCGCAGCTGGCAGCCGCCGGTGAGCTGACCACGGCATTGCGCTGGCTGGATCACTGGGTGGCAGCCGATACCAATACCCCTGTAGTGAGGGGGCTTGCCCCCGAGAGGCCAGACGTGCATTGCGCGCAGCATCAGCCACAACCTCTCGGGGGCAAGCCCCCTCACCACAAGGCCATGGCCAGCGCTTGCGAACGACTCCAACGCGGCTTCGGCCTGCTGGCGAAACTCGATCTACGCAGTGCGGTGCACGCCTACCCCGGCAAGCTGCTGAGCCTCTACGGCGAACAATCGCACCTGGTCCGCGCCAGCAACGTCAGCTTCCCGCGCACCGCCCGCCACCTGGCCGCCAGCATCCCCGCCAGCGGCATGCGCCCGCATATGGAACAACCGGCGCGGGTCTGGGCCTGCGTGCAGGAACACCTGCATCTGAGCGCGCAGATCGCGCCATGAACTGAATCTTCGCAAAGCGTACCGGCCCCTTCGCGAGCAAGCTCTGCTCCCACAGGTGAAGCAAGTTTCGCTCCCCCGGTGGGAGCAGAGCTTGCTCGCGAAGAGGCCGGCCCAATCAACCTCGATCCCCACACAGGCACCGCCATGAACATCACCGACGCGCAATTCATTGACGTGCACTACCACGCCGGCCCCGACGCCTACCTGCGTCGCCACAGCGCCACCGCAGCCGGCGAGCGCTATCGGGATCATCACGGCTGGGTGGTGCTCAAGAACCACCTCGGCTGCACTGCCGCCCAGGCCTGGGAGGCCCGCGCCCGCGGCCTGCCGGTGTCCGGTTCGATCGTGCTCAACGAAATCGCCGGCGGCCTCGACCCGCGTGTGGTGGAACGTTCGCTGTGCCAGCACGATGCCGATCTGCGCTTTATCGTGCACCTGCCCACGGTCACCGGGCGCCAGCACAGCAGCCGTCTGACCCGCACCCTCAGCCATCCGATTCTCAGCCAGCGGCCGATCCAGGCCCTGACCGTCAGCGGTGCCAGCGGCCAGCTCAGCGCCGCCACCCTCGACCTGCTGCGCATGAGCCGCGACTATCCGCTGGTGATTTCCACCGGGCATGCCAATGGGCCGGAAGTATTGCGGCTGGTGGAAGCGGCGGATCGTCTCGGCGTGCCACGCTTGATGCTCAATCAGCCGGCCAACCCGCTGACCGGGCTGGATGCGACGGCGCTCGAGGCGCTGGGCGACTTGCCGTTCCTGTACATCGAGCAGACCGCCCTCACCTACCTGCTGGGCTACCAGCCGGCCACTGACTTTGCCACCGTGCTGAGGAAGTTGCCGAGGGTGCTGTACAGCTCCGACCTGGGCCAGACCAGCCAGCCTGACCTGCCCCAATGGCTGACCTTGAGCCAGCAATGGACGAAAGACTTCAACCTCAGCGCCGAGCGTGTCGATGACATCACCCGGCGCTGGCCACTGCAGATGTTGAGCCTGTGATGGTTTGGCTGGCGCCCCCGCCGCCATGAAAACCTTGATTCGGCCGGACTGTATCGCGTCATCCTGGCGTCGACGCTCGCCCACGCGAGCGCAGATTTTATTCGCTCCGTGCCTGTAGACTGGGCAGCAACAGCCGGAAGTCGAACGGACGTCTCAGACCCAGCCGACCCGACCACGCCATAAGGATTGCCCATGTCACGCTCCGAACCGCCGGTGACAGCCAGCCGCACCCTTGATGAGACCGACAGCGCCGTTGCCGCCAGCGTGGCGTGCGGGCCCTTTCGCGGGCAAGCCTTGCTCCTATAGATGCACGACGCTGCACCGTGGAAGCAGGGCTTGCCCGCGAAGGCGTCCTTAGGGCCTACCCAAGACCCAGGGCCCGGGCCAGATACGGCGCCGTGCGGCTGCCCTTGATCTTGGCGACCTGCTGCGGTGTCCCCGCTGCCACCAATTGCCCACCCTGGTCCCCGGCGCCCGGGCCGATGTCGATGACCCAGTCACTCTGCGCCACCACGCGCATTTCATGCTCGACCACGATCACCGTATGCCCGCCGTCCACCAGCGCATTGAGCTGCGCCAACAGGCGATCGACATCCCGTGGATGCAGGCCGGTGGTGGGTTCGTCCAGCACATACAACGAGGCACCGCGCTGGTTGCGCTGCAGCTCGGTCGCCAGCTTGATCCGCTGCGCCTCCCCACCTGACAGCTCGGTGGCCGGCTGCCCCAACCGTAGGTACCCCAGGCCGATGTCCGCCAGCACCTGCAGCGAGCGCAACACCGTCGGTTGCTCGGCGAACACCGCCAAGGCCTGCTCCACGGTCAATTGCAGCACCTGAGCGATGGTCAGCCCCTGCCAGTGAATCGCCAGGGTCTCGGGGTTGTAGCGGGCTCCATGGCAGGTCGGGCACGGCGCATAGACGCTGGGCATGAACAATAACTCGACACTGACGAAACCCTCACCCTCACAGCCCGGGCAGCGTCCCTTGGCGACATTGAACGAGAACTGCCCCGCGTCAAAGCCGGCGGCGCGCGCCTCGTTGGTGGCGGCGAACAGCTTGCGCACGTTATCGAACAGCCCGGTGTAGGTGGCCAGGTTCGAACGCGGGGTGCGGCCAATGGGCTTCTGATCCACCTGCACCAGGCGCTTGATCCGTTCCAGGCCGCTGGTGACCCGCCCTTCGCTGCTCTGCGGCGTGTCGTCTTCGAGATCGAGCTCCTGCGGCTCGCCGCTGTCCTGGGGCTGCCCTAGATAGCTGCCCACCAACTCCAGCAGCGCCTGGCTCACCAGGCTGGATTTGCCCGAACCGGAAATCCCCGTCACCGCGGTAAAGCAGCCCAGCGGGAACTCGGCGTTGAGGTTGCGCAGGTTGTTGCGAGTGACACCTTCGAGTCGCAGCCACCCCTGGGGTGCGCGCCGTGCCTCGACCTTGGGGCTGTGATCGTCGAACAGATAGGAGCGGGTCTGCGAGGCCTTTACCTTCGCCAGCCCCGCGGGCGGGCCGCTGTACAACACCTGCCCGCCGTGCTCCCCCGCCGCCGGGCCGACATCGATTAGCCAGTCGGCGCGGCGCATGATCTCGGTATCGTGCTCGACCACGAACAACGAGTTGCCCGCCGCCTGGAGTTTCTGCAGCGCTGCGTAAAGCGCTTCACCGTCAGCCGGGTGTAAGCCGGCGGAAGGCTCATCGAGCACATAGATAACGCCGAACAGCTGAGAATTGAGCTGCGTGGCCAGGCGCAGGCGCTGCAATTCACCCGACGACAGGCTCGGCGTACTGCGCTCCAGCGCCAGATAACCCAGACCCAGGTCGGTCAGGGCCTGCACCCGTTCGAGCAGGTCCTGGGCGATGCGCTGGGCGGCCAAACGCTTTTCCACGGTGAAGGACGAATCGTTGCTGCCGTGATTATGGCCTTCACGGTTCTGCGCCACCGGCTCGAGCAATTCGGCCAGTTGCAGCAATGACAGCCGCGACAACTCGCCGATGTCGACACCGGCGAAGGTCACCGACAACGCCTCGCGCTTGAGGCGCTTGCCGTCGCACAGCGGGCACGGGCTGCCGATCATGTATTGGCTGACGCGTTTTTTCATCAGCACGCTTTGCGAATGGGTGAAGGTGTGCAGGATGTAGCGCCGGGCCCCGGTAAAGGTGCCTTGATAGCTCGGTTCGGCCTTGCGCTTGAGGGCGGTGCGGGTCTGCGCCGGGGTCAGGCCGGCGTACACCGGCACGGTCGGATGCTCCTCGGTGAACAGAATCCAGTCGCGTTGTTCCTGCGGCAGCTCGCGCCAGGGCACATCGACGTCATAGCCCAGGGTCACGAGAATGTCGCGCAGGTTCTGCCCCTGCCAGGCCAGCGGCCAGGCGGCGATGGCCCGCTCGCGAATGGTCAGCGACGGATCCGGGACCATGGTCGCCTCGGTGACCTCATAGACCCGCCCCAGGCCATGGCATTCGGGGCAAGCACCTTGGGGCAGATTGGGCGAAAAGTCCTCGGCATAAAGCATCGCCTGGCCCGGCGGGTAATGCCCGGCACGGGAATAGAGCATGCGCACCAGGCTCGACAACGTAGTCACGCTGCCCACCGACGAACGCGTGCTCGGCGTGCCGCGCTGCTGTTGCAGGGCCACGGCCGGTGGCAAGCCGTCGATAGCATCGACATCGGGCACGCCGACCTGATCGATCAAGCGCCGCGCGTAAGGCGCCACCGACTCGAAGTAGCGCCGCTGCGCCTCGGCATAGACCGTAGAAAACGCCAGCGACGACTTGCCCGAACCCGACACCCCGGTGAACACCACCAGGGCATCGCGGGGAATATCGACGTCGACATTCTTGAGATTGTGCTCGCGGGCGCCGCGAACCTTGACGAAGCCGGAGCTGCCCGGCAGTGGTTGAGGAGGTGTCGCAGAAGGATGCTTGGGTGCCATGGGTCCCGCCCGTTCAAAAGTAAAGGAATCCAGCCATGCAACGCTCAGGCTGGCGGCGGAAACTCGCCCTCGCGGCCCCGTTCGAGCAAGCGCTGGCGCACGGCCCGTTCGATCTCGGCATTGTCGGCCATGGGCCCGCTGCGGATATAGACGCGCTTCAGGTTCTGCTCGTGGGTGCCTTCGCTCATCATTTCATGGCTGACCACCTGGGTTGCACGCCACAGGCAACGCTGCGGCTCGGCCAGCCAGATCTCGGTGCAGGCATCCGACTCGCCACGTTCAAGGCCAGCCAGATCGGTATACAAGGTTTCCATCGGGGCTCTCCTGAGCTTCACTTGTGTGTTGGAAAGCGGGCCGACGGGTTCGGTTCAGCGCAATACGTGCCACGTACGATTTGCTCAGCGTCCAAGCCATCAGTGCGCAAACTTTATCAGCGGCTGCTACTGTCAGACGCGCGTCGTTCTCGAACGCTCATGACCTTGTCGATTGCCTCGACGACTCTTCTATAAGGATCAAGATGCTCGCCTTCATTCTTTACTCCGTACTCACCGGTGTCGCCGCCACTGCCCTGCTCGACCTATGGGCGCAGTTGCTCAAAGCCGTGTTCAACCTGCCGACGCCGCCCTGGCATCTGGTCGGTCGCTGGTTCGCCGGCATGCCCCACGGCACCTTCGTACACCCGCACGGCATTGGCCAGTCTCCCGAAGTCGCCAACGAACTGCGCCTGGGCTGGATCATGCATTACGTGGTGGGGATCATCTTCGCTGCCGCGCTGCTGCTGATCTGGGGCGTGCAATGGGTGCATGCGCCCACCTTCGCACCCGCGTTGATCGTCGGCCTGGTCACGGTCGGTGCCGGCTGGTTCATCCTGCAACCGGGCATGGGCGTCGGCGTGGCCTGTTCGAAAGCGCCCAATCCGAATCTGGCGCGGGCGCTGAATATCATTGGCCACGTGGTCTTCGCCATCGGTCTGTTCGTCAGTGCGCTAATAGTTGGCTGACTCCACAGCCCTCTTCAGTGAATGAGCGGACCGCCGATAACAAGGGGTCGGATACCGAACGCGGATGTCACCATGCTTGCCAGCAGTTACAACAGCCTCTATGTGGTTTTTTCCCTGATCGTTGCGATCATCGCCTCCTATACCGCGCTGAACATGGCCGGGCGCGTGTCCCGTACCCAGGGCAGCGCCTCCGCGTTATGGCTGGCGGGCGGCTCGTTCGCCATGGGCACGGGCATCTGGTCGATGCACTTTATCGGCATGCTGGCCTTCAAGCTGCCCATTGCCCTGGGCTACGACCTGACGCTCACCGCGCTGTCGCTGCTGATCGCCATCGCCTCATCGGCCTTCGCCCTGTGGCTGGTGTGCCAGAAAGACCTGCCCGCGGCGCGCCTGGTAGGCGGCGCGATCCTGATGGGCATCGGCATCGCCGCCATGCATTACACCGGCATGCACGCACTGTTGATGAGCCCGGATGTGCAGTACATTCCGTCACTGTTCGCCTTGTCGGTGGTGATCGCCATCCTCGCCTCCGGCGCCGCGCTGCGGATCGCGTTTCATTTGCGCGGTGAAGGCAAGAACATCCCCCTGTGGCGCTTTCTGGCCTCGCTGATCATGGGCGTGGCGATCGTCGGCATGCACTACACCGGCATGGCCGCGGCGCAGTTTCCGGTCGGCAGCATCTGTGGCGCTGCGGGTGACGGCATCGACAGTAAATGGCTGGTGGTGCTGGTGATCGTGGTAACGCTGGCGGTATGCGCCATCGCCTTGATCGTGTCGATGCTCGACGTGCGCACCCGTCTGCTGGCGAGCTCCCTGGACCGGGCCAACAGCGAGCTGGTGCAGCTGGCCCTGCACGACAACCTGACACGCCTGCCCAACCGCGTGCTGCTCCACGACCGGGTCAACCAGGCCATCGCCAAGGCCGCGCGGCAGAAGATCCATTTCGCCGTGTTGTTCATGGATCTGGACGGCTTCAAGGCGGTCAACGACGCCTATGGTCACCACACCGGGGACTTGCTGCTGATCGAGGTGGCCAAACGCATCCAGGACGCCAAGCGCGGCGAGGACACCGTGGCGCGCCTGGGCGGCGATGAATTCGTGCTGCTGATCGATCCGGGCGAGCCTGAGGACGCAGCGGTGCTGGCCCAGCGCCTGGTCGAATCGATCCGCGCGCCCTATCTGATCAGCCGCCAGACGGTGCATGTTTCGACCAGTATCGGCATCGCCATCTTCCCTCAGGATGGCGACAGCAACCATGAGCTGATGGTCAACGCCGACGCCGCCATGTACCACGCCAAGGAACAGGGTCGTGACGGTTACTGCTTCTTCGAAAGCGCCATGAACGTCAATGCACACCAGCAGTTGCAGCTGCAGCAGGACCTGCGCAAGGCCCTGGACCAGCATGAATTTCTGCTGCACTTCCAGCCCAAGATGATTGCGCCCGATGGCCCCATGACCGGCGTCGAGGCTCTGTTGCGCTGGGAGCGACCGGGCGAGGGACTGGTGCCGCCGGACCGTTTTCTGCCGCTGGCCGAGCGCACCGGGTTGATCGTGCCGATCGGCAACTGGGTGATCTTCGAGGCCTGCCGGCAAATGAGCGAGTGGCATGCCCAGGGCCATGAAAACTGGAACATCGCGGTCAATCTGTCGACCGTGCAACTGGCGCACCCGGGGCTGGTCGAGGTGGTCCGCGAGGCCCTGCACAGCAATGGCCTGCCGCCCCACTGCCTGACGCTCGAGGTCACCGAATCCACGGCCATGCGCGATGCCGAAGCGGCGCTGATCGTGCTCGATCAACTGGCGGCCCTGGGGGTGAGCATCTCCATCGACGATTTCGGCACCGGCTATTCGAGCCTGCTGTACCTCAAGCGTCTGCCGGCCAACGAGTTGAAGATCGACCGCGGCTTCGTCACCGAGCTGGCGCAGGACAACGACGACGCCGCCATCGTTTCGGCGATCATTGCGCTAGGCAAGACACTGGGGCTGAAGATTGTCGCCGAAGGGGTGGAAACCACCGAACAGCAGGAAATGCTCACCGAGCTGGGTTGCACGACCTTGCAAGGTTACCTTCTGGGCAAGCCGATGAGCGCCCAGCGCCTGCTGGAAAGCGTCCAGCACCCCAACCCCCTGTAGCGAGGGGGCTCGCCCCCGAAAAGATATCCGCCAGATGAAGCTGTAACGTCTGCTGAAGCTTTCGGGGACAAGGGGCGTCGGTCAAGGATTGCGCGCGATATGCTCGGGTTGCAGCACCCGCTTGGCGTCCCGATAGGTACGGGCCCAGTACGGATTGTTGAGGTAGTCGAGACGCACCGTGCCGCCCGTGGCCGGCGCATGCACGAAGCGCCCTTCCCCCACGTAGATGCCGGCATGGCTCACTTGCGAGCCTTCAGTGGCGAAAAACACCAGATCCCCTGACTGCAACGCGGCCTTGTCGACCTGCGGCGCGCGCATGCCGACCAGGTCCCGGGTGGTACGCGGCAGCGCGATATGGGCCGCGTCGCGGTAGACGAAGCCGATCAGCCCACTGCAATCGAAACCGGAGTCAGGGGTGTTGCCGCCCCAACGATAAGGCGTGCCCACCAGCCCGAGGGCACGAAACAGCACATCGTCGGCAGCGGGAGCGAAGTCGGTGGGATAGCTGATGACTGACTGCTGCACCATACGTGGCGCAGACGGCGGCGGCGCACTGGCGCAGGCGCCCAACAAGGCGATCACCAGCAACAGCGAGAAACGGGCGCAATACGACATAGAAGAACATCCTGATCCAACTGCCGAAGAAAACAGCTCGAAACCGAAAACTCAAAATCTGAAAACACACAAACGACGGAGGTCGTCAGCCCCCGTCGCTCGTTGGTATTGCCTGTGTTAACAGCCGTGATTTATTTGCGCGAAATCACGGTAGTCGGCGCCATCGCCAAGGCCCGCTTGGCCTCGATGAAGGTCTTGCTCCAGTAGGTGTCGTCGAGGCTATCGATACGGACGCCGCCGCTGCGATGACTGCTGGAGTGGATGAACTGATCGTCGCCCAGGTAGATCCCGGCGTGGCTGACACGGCCACGGCCGCGGGTGCTGAAGAACAGCAGATCGCCAGGCTTGAGACTGTTGCGCGCCACCAGTGGCGCCTTGACGTTGATCATTTCGCGAGTGGAGCGCGGCAAGGTCATACCAGCCTCTTCACGAAACAGATAACCGATGAAGCCGCTGCAATCGAAGCCCTTTTCGGTCGAACCACCGGTGCGGTAGCGGGTACCGATCAGCGATTTGCCGCGTTCCAGGATGCTGTCAGCCAGGGCTGGCATCTGGTAGGCGTTGTTGCTGGAGAAACGCGCCAGTTCGTTTTCAGTGGCGATTTCGTCTTCGAATACGGAGGAAGCGTTGGCGGAAGCGATCGAGCTGCTGCGGCCGTGGCCTTGAGTCTGAGACTGCGCGTGGAGTGAAGATTGCGCGATGACTGGATCTGTAACCTGCTGTTGCGACACCGGTGACTGGGCGGCGCAACCTGCGAGCAGGGTAACAAGTGCAATGGGCACGAGGGGTGCTAAGCGAGCAAGCATGGGCACGACCGTGGGTAAGAAAATTATGAAGTGGCGATATTGCCTTTTATCGTCGTCATTTGCAAATTCAATCGAACATTTTGTGACTCAACGGTTTCGCGATGACATCTAACCCGCCCCTCATACCCCCAGACCTCGTCCAAAGCCGCAGAAACACTGGCCACTGACTTGATATCACTGATGAAATCATCAAGTGGCACAAAGCCAATATTGGATAAAGTTTTGGCGTCAATCCGTTGAAAACGCTCTACATCGCGGTTCGAGGCTAAAGGTCCATAGATTGTTTGAATCGATGGACGCGCAACAATCTTCTAAAAAACCGGTTTGTCAGGGGGAAACGTCAGAAAGACGGTAACAGCGGCCTAGTGGCTTCTTGACATAAAGCAAGGTCCGGGCCAATAGCCGAGGTCACCGGTTTTTTTGCTGACGAAGTGCCGTTACCAGCCCAGGGTTTCCTTGAGGAAAGGGATGGTCAGCTTGCGTTGGGCTTGCAGGGATGCCTGATCCAGCCGTTCGAGCAGGTCGAACAGTGCACTCATGCTGCGGGTGCCGCGGGTGAGGATGAAGTGCCCAACTTCGTCGGTGAGGTGCAGACCCCGACGTGACGCGCGCAATTGTAGGGCACGCAGTTTGTCTTCGTCCGACAATGGGCGCATCTGGAAAATCAGCGCCAGGGTCAGGCGCGACTTGAGGTCGGCCAGTTTGATCGGCAATTCCCGGGGCGAATGAGACGCGGCGATCAGCAGGCGCCGACCGCTGTCGCGCAGACGATTGAACAGATGGAACAGCGCCTCTTCCCAATCGGCACGCCCTGCCACCGCCTGCAGATCATCGAGGCACACCAGCTCGTATTGCTCGAGGTTGTCGAGCAGCTCGACGCCGCGATCCATCAATTGCGCCAGTGGCAGGTACACCGCCGGCTCACCCAGTTGCTCGAAGCGCAGGCATGCGGCCTGCAACAGATGCGTGCGCCCGACTCCGTGTTTGCCCCACAGGTAGATGAGGCTTTCGGTCCAGCCGGCATCGGCCTCGCACAAGCGCTCGACATAGCCGAGAGCCGCCGCGTTGGCACCTGGGTAGTAATTGACGAAGGTGGCGTCGTCGCGCAGACGCACACCCAAGGGCAGCTGAATCGGTTTCATGCTGGCTGAACGGCTCTGGCGAGCCGCAAAGGGCCTCTGGATGAAGTCGGCAAAGTCTATACCCCTCGCGCTAGACGCACAATGCGGCAGACCACAAGCAAAATCAAAGGTTTGCGACCGCCGCGCTACAGCTCAGGGTCTTCGCTGCCGCCGTAGATATCCGACTCTTTATAGAGGTCTTGAACATGGCGGACCAGCACCATGATCACTGCGGCGACCGGCAAGGCCAACAATACTCCAGTGAAGCCGAACAATTCACCGCCAGCAAGGATGGCAAAGATCACCGCCACCGGATGCAGGCCGATTCGATCACCCACCAGCAAAGGCGTCAGGACCATGCCTTCGAGCAACTGGCCGACCATGAACACCGCCGCGATACCCGCCATATGGGTGGGGTCGAGGCCGAACTGGAACAACCCGGCGACGATGGCCGAACCGATGCCGATGATGAAACCCATGTACGGCACGATCGCCGCCAGGCCCGCGACCATGCCGATCAACAGGCCCAGATCGAGGCCGACCAGCATCAGGCCGGCGGCATAGATGAAGCCCAGAGCGACCATCACCAGCAACTGGCCGCGAATGAACGCTCCCAGCACTTCGTGACATTCGCCCGCCAGGTTGACCACCTGATCTTCGCGATGGCGTGGCAGCAGGCTGCGGATCTTGGCCATCATCACGTCCCAGTCGCGCAGCAGATAGAAACCGACCACCGGGATCAGCACCAGGTTGGTCAGCCAGCCGATCAGCGCCAGGGTCGAGGTGGTGGCTTGCGCCAGCACCACGCCGACGATGTCGCCGGTCTGCCCCATGTGCTCGGAAATGGCCGCCTTGATCTTGTCAAACTTCCAGAAGCCGTCACTCAGGCCCACGTGCGACTGCACCCAGGGCAATGCGGTCTGCTGCAGCCAGTCGAGCATCTGCGGCGCCAACTGGTACAGGCTGACCAATTGCTTGGCGAGCATCGGCACCAGCACCGCCAGGGCAATGACCACGATCAGGGTGAAGAAGGCGAACACCACCACCACGCTGAGCGTGCGGGACAGCTTCAGCTTCTCCAGGCGATCGGCCAGTGGGTCGCCCATGTAGGCAAGCAGGATGGCGATCAGGAATGGCGTAAGAATAGGGTGCAACAGGTAGACGAAGGCACACAGCAGCAGCACCGCACCTAACCAGAACCAGCGACGCATGTCGGTCATTTATATTTCCATTTGTTCAGCGAGGGGCCTGGCCCCTCGCTACAGGGGAAGAGCGTTTTCGAAAAACGTGTTCAATAGTGGAAGTGCAGGTCATTGGCAGACACCGCCGGGGCCGCGACCACCGGAGCGGGTGCTGCCGGTGGCACCGGCGCGGCAGCGGGGGCTGGCGCGGCTGGCTGCACCTCATGCAACTTGGCCAAGGCCATTTGCGAACGAATCTGATCGGCACTGGCGGTGACCTTGTAAGTCACGCTGTCGCCATTGACGCTTTTGACCTGCCCGCCGAACGCCTCGAGCAAGCGGCCCATCTCGGCGTAATGATCGAGGGTCATCCCGCCGATCTCCACGGTCAGGTCGGCCGAGGCGCCGGGCTTGGCCACATAACGCGGCGCCAGCCGCTCACTCACCGCCAGCAGGACGGCATCGGCCAGTGCGGCCTGATCGGCGCCTTCGCTGGTGCCCTGTTCTTTCTGCCCGCCCAGCCACAGCCGCCATTTGGCCTGCCACTTGTCGCCATTCTGGGTGGCGTGCACAGCCAGCAAGGCATCGGCGCCATAGCGTTCGGAGGCGCCTTGCAGCGGCGCCGGGTCGGTGCCCTCGAGATTCTTGGCAGTGCCGACCAGTTGCTCGCTGAGATCGGCCAGCGGCAGGCGCAATGGCAGGCCACGGTGGCGCGACGCCGTGCGCAGCGGTTGCGCCGCGGCCTGGCCATCGCCGACCAGGCTGGCGCCATCGGTGCTCTCATTGAGCCACCAGCCGAGGATCACTGGCCGGTTGTTACCCCACATCGCCAGCCCGGCGCCGCGCAGGGCCTTGTCGGTGCTGACCGGATCGAAATCGACTTGCAGCGCTTGCGGCGGGCCGGCTTCATAGCCGTACTGGCTGATGATCTGCTGGGTATTGCCCTTGATCGTCGCCAACCCCGGATTGTTGATGGCCTTGGGGTCGCCGGTGAGGCGCAGCACCAGCGTCTCCAGGGCACGCTGAATGGCCTGGGTGCGTTCATCCGGGGTCTGGCTGGCGACAGGTTCCTGGACCTGATACAGGTTGGCAACCACCTCGGCATGGGCGGACAGACTCATTACGGATAAACAGCTGGCGAACAGATAGTGGTGCAGACGCATGAAAGATTCCCGACGGGCAGAAGCGGACTGTGCTGTGTGACCACACTTTCCCGCAATTCATTCAGCTAGCCAATAAAAGAATTCGTAATCGTTGCGTCCGCACCTCCCCGCCAGCGCGGGATATTCACCGTGCAGCGCAAAATAAATCGGCCAATACCCCCCTGCCCGTCGGCCTGAGGATGGCCGCTAACCGGCAAGCCTGATAAAATCGCGCGCCTTCGCAGACCGACGATGACCGAGCCGGCCGTTTGCGCCTCGTGTGCGCAAGGCTCCTCTTATCCGTTGCGGTCGTATTCCCGAATCCCTCCCTCTAAAAAGGCCTGGATCATGAGCAAGCAACCCTCCCTGAGCTACAAGGACGCCGGTGTAGACATCGACGCCGGCGAAGCATTGGTCGAACGCATCAAAGGCGTCGCCAAGCGCACCGCGCGCCCCGAAGTCATGGGCGGCCTGGGCGGTTTTGGCGCCCTCTGTGAAATCCCGGCCGGCTACAAGCAGCCCGTGCTGGTCTCCGGCACCGACGGCGTCGGCACCAAGCTGCGCCTGGCGCTGAACCTCAACCGTCACGACAGCATCGGTATCGATCTGGTGGCCATGTGCGTCAACGACCTGGTGGTCTGTGGTGCCGAGCCGCTGTTCTTCCTCGACTACTACGCCACCGGCAAGCTCAACGTCGACACCGCCGCTGACGTGGTCACCGGCATCGGCGCCGGTTGCGAACTGGCCGGTTGCTCGCTGGTAGGTGGCGAAACCGCCGAGATGCCGGGCATGTATGAAGGCGAAGACTACGACCTGGCCGGCTTCTGCGTCGGCGTGGTGGAAAAGGCCGAGATCATCGACGGCTCCAAGGTCGCCGCTGGTGATGCGCTGATCGCCCTGCCGTCGTCCGGCCCGCACTCCAATGGCTACTCGCTGATCCGCAAGATCATCGAAGTCGCCGGTGCCGACATCGAGACCGTCCAGCTCGACGGCAAGCCGCTGACCGATCTGCTGATGGCGCCTACGCGCATCTACGTCAAGCCATTGCTGCAACTGATCAAGGACACCGGCGCAGTCAAGGCCATGGCCCACATCACCGGCGGCGGCCTGCTGGACAACATCCCGCGCGTCCTGCCCAAAGGTGCTCAGGCCGTGGTCGATGTGGCCAGCTGGCAGCGTCCGGCGGTGTTCGACTGGCTGCAGCAGCAAGGTAACGTCGATGAGCACGAGATGCACCGCGTACTCAACTGCGGCGTCGGCATGGTCATCTGCGTGGCCCAGGCCGATGTCGAGAAATCCCTGGCCAGCCTGCGCGCTGCCGGCGAACAACCCTGGGTGATCGGCGAAATCGGCATTGCAGCCGAAGGCGCCGCGCAGGTCGAGCTGAAGAACGTCAAGGCTCACTGATGCCGGCAACCTGCAATGTCGTGGTCTTGCTGTCGGGTACCGGCAGCAATCTGCAAGCCCTGATCGACAGCATCGGGGCGGTTGCTGCGGATGCCCAGGTTCACCCGGCACGCATCGGCGCGGTGATTTCCAATCGCGCCGATGCCCTCGGCCTGCAGCGTGCCCGCGAGGCAGGCATTGCCACGCAGGTACTGGAGCACGCCGGCTTCGAGGGTCGCGAGGCCTTCGACAGCGCCCTGATGGCCTTGATCGACAGCTTCGATGCCGATCTGGTGGTGCTGGCCGGCTTCATGCGCATCCTCAGCCCTGCCTTCGTGCGTCACTATCAGGGGCGCCTGCTCAACATCCACCCTTCCCTGCTGCCCAAGTACAAGGGCCTGCACACACACCAGCGCGCACTGGATGCCGGCGATGCCGAGCATGGCTGCAGCGTGCACTTCGTCACCGAGGAACTCGATGGCGGACCGTTGGTCGTACAGGCCGTGGTGCCGGTCGCCGCGAACGATACGCCGCAAACACTGGCGCAACGCGTGCACGCCCAGGAGCATCAGATTTACCCACTGGCCGTACGCTGGTTTGCCGAGGGCCGATTGTGCCTCGACGAACAGGGTGCCATGCTTGACGGCAAGCGCCTTCCGGCCAGTGGTCATTCGATTCGACTTTAGGAGATTCTATGCGTCGCGCTCTACTGCTCGCTCTTGCATTGTTCACGCTGCCGGTTGTCCAGGCCGCAGACCTCAAGCCCTTCTCCGCCAGCTACACCGCCGACTGGAAGCAACTGCCCATGAGCGGCACCGCTTCGCGCGAGCTCAAGTCCAACGGTGACGGCACCTGGACCCTCAATTTCCAGGCGTCGATGATGATCGCCAACCTCAACGAAAGCAGCGTCATCAAGGTCGAAAAGGACGCCCTGCTGCCGCAGAGCTACCACTTCGAACGCGGCGGGCTGGGCAAGGCCAAGAAAACCGATCTGGATTTCGACTGGAGCACCAAGACGGTCACCGGCACCGACCGCGGCGATGCCGTGAAGGTCGCGCTCAACGCCGGCATGCTCGACAAGTCGACCTACCAGCTGGCATTGCAACGCGACGTCGCCGCCGGCAAGAAAGCCATGAGCTACCAGGTGGTGGACGGCGGCGACGTCGACACCTATGACTTCCGCGTGCTGGGCACTGAAAAAGTCGCGACCGAAGCCGGCCAGGTCGATGCCGTAAAGGTCGAGCGCGTGCGCGACCCGACGCAAAACTCGCGTACCACCGTGCTGTGGTTCGCCAAGGACTGGAACTACCTGCTGGTCCGCCTGCAACAGGTTGAAAAGGACGGCAAGGAATACAACATCATGCTCAAGGACGGCACGGTGGATGGCAAGGCGGTCAAAGGCAGCTAAGCCCTGCCCACCCGCAAAAACCCCGCCCGGTGCGGGGTTTTTTATTGCCTGTAGCGAGGGGGCTTGCCCCCGAAAGAATCCGGAAGTTAAAAAATATTCGTCGGCCATTTTCGGGGGCGAGCCCCCTCGCTATAGAGAGGGTCGAGCGTTCGCTTGCGAACCATGAATTTTCTTTCATGTTCGATTTTCACCTGCGACAAAACGCCACAGACCTTGAATTCTGCGGGCTACAGCGATCGTGAATTTTCTGCCATGAAAGTGAACCGAAAATATCAGTTTACTTAGGATCCTAACCAATTCTATAACGTAGTCACTGCACCACTTCTCCGATGCAGATCTCAAAACTGGAGTTTGCAGAATGACAGTAAAAGTAAGTGAACGCGACGATGCCCATTTGTCCCACGAAGCCGTAGCACACGGCGTGCGGATCTGGGATGTATACCAACAGGATTTGCTGGTCGGCATGTTCCATGACGAACGTGACGCACTGAGCTACAAGCAGGAACTCGAGACCCTCGAGGCGCAACGTAGCCAGCTGTCATAACGCTTGCAAAAGCGGCCCCAGCCAGACAAAACCCCGCCATTGCGGGGTTTTGTCTTTTTACCGGTTGTGCATTTGCCGGGTTACCACATCAGATCGTCCGGGATCTTGTAGGCCGCGTACGGATCGTCCTCGGCAGGCTCTTCGACCTGGGTGTTGAGCAGCAGAATGCGCTGCGGGTCGCGCTCCTGGATCTTCAGCGCCGCCTCACGGGGAATGACCTCGTAGCCGCCTCCGTGACTGACAATCGCCAGCGAGCCACTGCTGAGCTTGCTGCGCATCAGGCTGTTGACCGACAGACGCTTGACCTTCTTGTCGTCGACGAAGTTGAAATAGTCCTCGGTGGTCAGCTTGGGCAGGCGTGATGCCTCGATCAATTGCTTGACCTGGGCCGCACGGGCCTTCTGCTCGGCTTTCTCCTGCTGCTGGCGGTTGAGCTCCTGATCACGCTTGACCTTCTCGGCCATGGCCTCCTGGGCCGCACGCTGCTGGCTGTCATCGACTTCGACCTGGCCTTTGTTCTCCAGGCGTTTCTGCTTTTGCTTCTCTTTGGTGACTTGCTTGACTTGCTTCTGGTTGACCAGACCGGCTTTCAACAATTGGTCGCGCAGGGAAAGGCTCATGGGTGCTCGCTCACTTATGCAACGGCTCAGCCACAGCTGGGCAGGTTGTGTTCCTGACGTTTGGCTTCGCCCCACAGAGCGTCCAAATCCTCAAGGGTGCAATCTTCAATGGGACGGTGGGTGTCGCGCAATGCCTGTTCGATAAAACGAAAGCGTCGCTCGAATTTGCGATTGGCGCCACGCAGGGCGTTTTCCGGGTCGATCTTGAGGTGTCGGGCCAGATTGACCACGCTGAACAGCAGGTCGCCAACTTCCTCGCTGACGCCAGCCTGGTCGCCACTGGCCATGGCTTCGAGGACTTCATCGAGTTCCTCGCGGACCTTGTCGAGCACCGGCAACGCCGCTGGCCAGTCGAAGCCGACGCCGGCCGCGCGCTTTTGCAGTTTGGCGGCGCGGGACAACGCCGGCAAGGTGGCCGGCACGTCGTCGAGCAACGACAGCTGCTCAGGGGCTGCGCAGGCCTCGGCACGTTCCTCGGCCTTGATCTCCTCCCAACGCCGCTTGACCTGCTCTTCGCTCAGGCGCGGCACGTCCAGCGGCGCGTAGAGATCGCCCGTAGGAAACACATGGGGATGGCGGCGAATCAACTTGCGGGTGATGCCATCGACCACGCCGGCGAATTCGAAGCGCCCTTCTTCGCGCGCCAACTGGCTGTAATAGACCACCTGGAACAGCAAGTCGCCGAGTTCGCCCTGCAGGTGATCGAGATCGCCGCGCTCAATGGCGTCAGCGACCTCATAGGCCTCTTCGAGGGTGTGGGGCACGATACTGGCGTACGTCTGCTGGATGTCCCACGGGCAGCCGTACTGCGGGTCACGCAGACGGGCCATGAGGTTGAGCAGGTCGGGGAGGCTGTACATCCTGGAAATCTCTGAATAGGCGGGTGGCCCTTTCGGGGGCAAGCCCCCTCGCTACAGCGTCGAGCTTGTAGCGAGGGGGCTTGCCCCCGAAAGGCCATCAAGGCGTACGATTACGCCGCGTCTCGATGATGTTCGGCAGCTGCGATATCCGCCCCAGCAAACGCCCGAGGGCCTCCAGGCCGGGAATCTCGATGGTCAGCGACATCAGCGCGGTGTTGTCTTCCTTGTTCGAGCGGGTATTGACCGCCAGCACGTTGATGCGCTCGTTGAGCAGCACCTGGGAGACGTCGCGCAGCAGCCCGGAGCGATCGTAGGCACGGATGATGATGTCCACCGGATAGGTGAGCACCGGGATCGGCCCCCAGCTGACCTGGATGATGCGCTCCGGCTCGCGGCCGCCCAACTGCAGCACCGAGGCGCAGTCCTGACGGTGGATGCTGACGCCACGACCCTGGGTGATATAGCCCACGATCGCATCGCCAGGCAGTGGCTGGCAGCAGCCGGCCATCTGCGTCAACAGGTTGCCCACGCCTTGGATCTGGATATCGCCGCGCTTGCCTGGCTTGTAGCCGGTGGCTTTGCGGGGGATCAGCTCCAACTGCTCGGTACCGCGCTCGGGCTCGACCAGTTGCTGGGCCAGATTGACCAGTTGGGTCAGGCGCAAGTCACCGGCGCCCAAGGCCGCGTACATGTCTTCGGCCGTGCGCAGATTGGCTTTTTCGGCCAGACGCTCGAAGTCCGGCTGCGGCAGATCGAGACGGCTCAATTCGCGCTCGAGCAGGCTCTTGCCGGCCGCGACGTTCTGATCGCGGGCCTGCAGCTTGAACCAATGAACGATCTTGGCCCGCGCCCGCGAGGTGGTGACGTAGCCCAGGTTGGAGTTCAGCCAGTCGCGGCTCGGCGTACCGTGCTTGCTGGTGATGATTTCCACCTGCTCGCCGGTATTGAGGCTGTAGTTGAGCGGCACGATGCGGCCGTTGATCTTCGCGCCCCGGCAGTTATGGCCGATCTCGGTATGCACCCGATAGGCGAAGTCCAGCGGCGTGGCGCCCTTGGGCAAGTCGATGGCATGGCCGTCGGGGGTGAACACGTAGACCCGATCAGGCTCGATATCGACCCGCAGCTGTTCGGCCAGACCGCCGATGTCGCCCAGCTCTTCGTGCCATTCGAGCACCTGACGCAGCCAGGAGATCTTCTCTTCGTAATGGTTGGAGCCGGATTTGACGTCGGTGCCCTTGTAGCGCCAGTGCGCGCAGACGCCGAGCTCGGCCTCCTCGTGCATGGCGTGGGTACGGATCTGCACCTCGAGGACCTTGCCTTCCGGGCCGATCACTGCGGTATGCAGCGAGCGGTAGCCGTTCTCCTTGGGGTTGGCAATGTAATCGTCGAATTCCTTGGGGATGTGCCGCCACAAGGTGTGCACGATGCCCAGCGCGGTGTAGCAGTCGCGCATTTCCGGGACCAGCACGCGCACCGCACGCACGTCGTAGATCTGGCTGAATTCCAGGCCCTTGCGCTGCATTTTGCGCCAGATGGAATAGATGTGCTTGGCGCGGCCGCTGATGTCGGCCTTGACCCCGGTATCGAGCAGTTCGTTGTGCAGCTGGCTCATGACGTCGCTGATGAAGCGCTCGCGGTCGAGCCGCCGCTCGTGCAGCAGTTTGGCGATCTGCTTGTACTGCTCGGGCTCCAGGTAGCGGAAGGACAGGTCCTCCAGCTCCCACTTGATATGGCCGATACCCAGGCGGTGGGCCAGCGGCGCATAGATGTCGAACACCTCACGGGCCACACGGTTGCGTTTTTCATCGTCGGCGCTTTTGACCGCACGAATCGCGCAGGTCCGCTCGGCCAGCTTGATCAGGGCCACACGCACGTCGTCGACCATCGCCACAAGCATCTTGCGCAGGTTTTCGACCTGGACCTGCGAGCCCAGTACCAGTGACTGGCGCGGGCTGAGGCTGGCACTGATGGCGGCCATGCGCAGCACGCCGTCGACCAGCTTGCCCACCGTGGCGCCGAACAGCTCGGTGACCTCTTCGAGGGTCGCCTTGCCTTCACGCACGGCACGGTAAACCACCGCAGCCACGAGAGAATCCTGGTCGAGCTTGAGATCGGCGAGAATTTCCGCGATCTCGAGCCCCGCCTGGAAACAGGCGGTGCCATCGGCCCAAGAATGCTTGGCCGCATTACCGTTCAACTCCGCTTGCTGGGCGAACTCGCAGGCCGTTTTCAGGGCCTCGCGGTCGAGCGCCAGATCAACGGTGACGATATGATCGAGCCACGCGTCGAGATTGATACTGCCGTCGGTGTTGATCGGCTGGTTCGCTCTCACCTGTACCATCTTGCTACCTTCCCTACGACGCCCTCGCGGGGCATCAACTGTCGCTGGCTTTGGCCCTTGCCAGGCTCAGGCAGGGACCAGGCATTCGCACGCCAAACGGATTAGACGAGCATCCTAGCTCGCTTCAAATAAAGCCATGGCCTCGACGTGTGCGGTCTGCGGAAACATATCGAGTATCCCGGCACGTTTTAACCTGTAGCCCTGCTTGAGCAACTCCACCGTATCGCGGGCCAGAGTCGCCGGATTGCAGGATACATACACCACTCGCTTCGCACCCAAGGCCTTGATATTGCGCACGATTTCCAGTGCGCCATCGCGAGGCGGATCGAGCAGGATCGCCTCGAAACCCTGGGTCGCCCAGGCCGCCGTTGCCAGCGGCTGGGACAGGTCGGCCTGATAGAAGCCAACATTTTGCAAATTGTTACTGACGGCATTCTGCGCCGCCCTTTCCACCATGGCGTCGACACCCTCGACCGCGATCACTTCGCGCGCCAGGGTCGCCAGGGGCAAGGCGAAATTGCCCAGCCCGCAAAAAAGATCCAGCACCCGCTCCTGCTTGCCTGGGGCCAGCCACGCCAGCGCCTGCTGGATCATGGCAGTATTGACCGCCGCGTTGACCTGAACAAAATCCCCTGGCCGATAGGCCAGCTCCAGCTGCCATGGCTCCAATCTGAAGCCCAGGCGCGCCTGCGGATCGACAGGGTACGGGCGATCTTCGCCCTGCAACCACAACTGCGCCTCATGACGCAGACAGAACGCCAACAACGTCAGTCGATCAGCCTCGGCCAACGGCGCCACATGGCGAACCATCACTGCCAGCGCGGTACCACTGAACAATTCAACGTGGCCCAGCACCTGCGGTTTCGCGAACGACCCCAGTAACGCCGGTAACTCATTGAAAATACTCTGCAAGGGCTGTACCAGCACGCTGCAATCTTCGATAGCGACGATGTCCTGGCTGGCCGTGGCGCGGAACCCTACCTGCAACTGGCGGGTTTTTGGCTCCCAGCGCACGGCCACCCGCGCCCGCCGCCGATAGCCGAATTCGGGTCCGGTGAGCGGCGCCGCCCAGGCGTCGGGTTCGACGCCAGCGATGCGCGAAAGTTGCTCGGCGAGCATCCGCTGCTTCAAGGCTAGCTGATCGGCGTGGGGCATGTGCTGGACATTGCAGCCGCCACAAATATCGGCCTGAGCACAGGGCGCCGGGCGACGTTGCGGATTGGCCTTGAGAACCCGCTCGCTGCGCGCCTCGACCACCTTGCCGTGGGCATTGAGGACTCGCGCGTCCACTTCTTCGCCGTCCAGCGCGCCGGAGACGAACCAGGTGCGCCCGTCGATAAAGGCGATACCGCGGCCGTCGTTGCTCAGGCGCTGCAAAATCAGGCGCTGCTTCTTGCCCGCAGGGATCTGCGGGGCACTACTGCCGCCGGCCGGCTGAAAGCGCAGGCCTGTAGTTTTTTTAGCCATCAGTTGGGCGCATCGAAAATACCGCTCGACAGGTATCGGTCGCCGCGGTCGCAAATAATCGCGACGATCACCGCGTTTTCGACTTCCTGGGACAGGCGCAACATCGCCGCCACCGCACCACCGGAAGACACGCCGCAGAAAATGCCCTCTTCGCGAGCGAGACGACGGGTCACATCCTCGGCTTCGCTCTGGGCCATGTCGACGATGCGATCGACCCGATCAGCCTGATAGATCCTGGGCAGATATTCGGTCGGCCAGCGCCGGATGCCGGGGATGGCCGAGCCTTCCATCGGCTGCAAGCCGACGATCTGCACCTGAGGATTTTGTTCCTTCAGGTAACGCGAGGTCCCCATGATGGTACCGGTGGTGCCCATGGAGCTGACGAAGTGGGTAATGCTGCCACCCGTCTGCTGCCAGATTTCCGGTCCGGTGCTGCGGTAGTGCGCCTCGGGGTTGTCGCCGTTGGCGAACTGATCCAGCACCTTGCCACGGCCTTCGGCCTGCATGCGCTCGGCCAGGTCGCGGGCGCCTTCCATGCCTTGCTCGCGGGTGACGAGGATCAACTCGGCGCCATAAGCGGTCATGGCCGCCTTGCGTTCGGCGGTGGAGTTGTCCGGCATGATCAGGATCATCTTGTAACCCTTGATGGCCGCAGCCATCGCCAAGGCGATACCGGTGTTGCCGGAGGTCGCCTCGATCAGGGTGTCGCCGGGCTGGATCTGGCCACGCCCCTCGGCGCGGGTAATCATCGACAGCGCCGGGCGGTCCTTGACCGAGCCTGCAGGGTTGTTGCCTTCCAGCTTCAGCAGAAGGGTGTTGCTGGTGACGCCGGGCAGTCGTTGCAGACGAACCAGCGGCGTGTTGCCGACGCAATCGGCGATAGTGGGATACTGCAGGGTCATGGCGAATTCGCAATCCAGACTGCGGGGGCGCCTATCATACCGGCAAACGTGCGCGGCCCATATCACGCAAAGTGCGGGTGATATTCCCCTGCGTTATAAGCCGCCGTCAGGCACAGGTTCATGCGCAGCCCGCGGTTGCCGTTCTGTGCCCACAGCGCGCCGCCCTGGCGTAGCAGAGCGTTGCGCGCGATGCTCAAGCCGAGGCCGAAACCGCCGTCTCCCGGCCGCGAGCCATCGAGGCGAATGAAAGGCGCGAATATCCGTTCAAGATCGGCCTCGGCGACCCCGCCGCCCTGATCCTCCATCCACAGATGCCAGCGGCCGTTTTCCAGATGGCCGCCGAAGGTGACGATGCCGCCGACCGGTGAATGACGGATGGCATTGCGCAGGATGTTCTCCAGGGCCTGGGCCAGGCTGTTGAGGTTGCCCTCGACCCAGCAGTCGGCACCCACCCGGCAGTGCAGCTGCGTTACGGGCCAGGCGCTTTCGAAGCAGGCGTTTTCGGCGATCATTTCCCACAGCGCCTGGATCTGGATCGGCTCCTGCGCCATCGGTGCCCGCTCGGTGTCCAGCCATGCCAGCTGCAGGGTGTCTTCGACCAGCCGCTGCATGCCGTCGACCTCGCGGCTCAGGCGCTGACGCATGGGCTCGAGCGCATTTTCGGTTTCGCAGGCGACCCGCAGCCGGCTCAGCGGGGTGCGCAACTCGTGGGACAGATCACGCAGCACCTGTTGCTGAAACTGTACGGTGGTCTGCAGACGCTCGGACATCTGATCGAAAGCTCGCCCCAGCTCACCCAGTTCGTCGTGGCGGCGGGCGACCTCGATCGGCAGACGCGTGTTGAGCTGATCGCCGCGCCAGGCCTTGGCCTGCTCGCGCAATTGATTGAGCGGCACCACCAGCATGCGATAGAGCCCCACGCACAGCAGCAGGGTCAGCAATGCCGGGGTCAGGCCGTTGGTCAGGAATTGCCAGAGCAGCAGATAGCGGCCCGGCACAAAGCGCTCGGGCAGCTCTATTACCAGCATGCCCGCCGCTGGGGTATCGGGGAAAGGCACTTTAATCCACGGCGGCACTTTTGCCCTGCGGCTGGTGGGCCAATCAAGGCCGCGCAAGAAGGTCATGCGCTGCATGTCGGCGTCACTCAAAGGCTGACTGCTCAGCGATTGCAGGTTGGGCCCGACCACCGCCACCCAGCTGGTTTCGCGCTGGCGGATCTTGCTCAGCCAGGCGTCGAGCCCGTATCGCCCACCCTGCTGCCAGGCGTGCTCGGCTTCTTCGGCGTACCCCCTAAGGGTCTGGCGCGCCTCGCCAGACAGAAAGGCGTTCTGGGTCTCGATATAACGCCCCCAGGACCAGCTCAGCCAGATCATCAGCAGGCAAAAGGCAATCAGCAGTCCCGCCAGCTTCCAGAACAGCGAGTGGCGATCGGGCAGGTCAACCGAGCGCATGGTCGGCGTTCGGCGTCGAACCTGTCGTGCTCGCGGCCGCACTCAAGGTATAACCGCGCCCCCATACGGTCCGCACCACCCGCGCTTCGTAGCCGATGGCCTTGAGCTTGCGGCGGATCTGGCTGACGTGCATGTCCAGGCTGCGGTCGTGCTGGGCATAGCCGCGCTGCAGCACGTGCTGATAGAGGAAGGCCTTGGTCAGGACTTCCTCATCGCTGCGGTGCAAGGTTTCCAGCAGGCGGTACTCACTGGGGGTGAAGCCGGCCCAGCGGCCTTCATGGCAGACGTCGGCGCGCTGCTCGTCGAACGACAACGCATCGACCGGAGCGGCGGGCAGCGGTTGTTGATGGCGGCGCTCCATGGCGACGCGGCGCAGAATGGCCTCGACCCGCACCTGCAGCTCATCGACGCTGAACGGCTTGGGCAGGTAGTCATCGGCACCGCGGCGAAAACCATTGATGCGGTCGGCCTCCGACCCCAGGGCCGACATGAGGATCACCGGCGTGGCCGAGTGCTTGCGCAGGTGGCCGAGTACATCGAGGCCGTTCATGCCGGGCAACAGCACGTCCATGAGCACCACGTCGTAGGCGCTGCCGCGAGCCATGTCGAGGGCCAGCTTGCCATCCCGACACCAGGTCACCTGAAAGCCGCAACGGCCGAGCTGATCGTGCACGAAGGCGCCGAGGACCGGATCGTCTTCGACAGCCAGAATAGAGGCGGGGCCAAACGGAGCGGGATTCATTGGCTTCTGCTGTTGGTTCTCATTTCCTGAATTATTCGTTAAACACCGGAGATGGGCAAGCAGCGTATCCGGTTGTGTACCTCGTGATATCACTCACCCTGTGGCGAGGGGGCTTGCTCCCGATACGGTGTATCAGCGCCAAAGATGTGGCTGACACACCGTATCGGGAGCAAGCCCCCTCGCCACAGGAGAATAATTGCGCTCGACTTACCGCGTGCACCCCGGCGCGTCTCGGGGTATTTTTCACCGACGGATAGCCCGCACGGGCCATGGTGGAGAGTGCTGTGCTGAACAAATTGGGGCTCAAGAGCCGAGTGATGCTGCTGGCCCTGCTGCCAGCGGCGCTGATGGCGGTGCTGCTGGGGGGCTACTTCGCCTGGCAGCAGCAGGATCAGTTGCAGAACAACCTGCTGCGCCGCGGCGCCCTGCTCACCGAGCAATTGGCGCCGCTGGTGGCCCCGGCACTGATCAAGCATGACGACGCCTGGCTCGAGCGCATCGCCGCGCAGGCGTTGGAGCAGGCCGATGTACGCTCGGTGGCGTTCCTCGATGCCGACAAGCACTCCATGGCTCATGCCGGGCCGAGCATGATCAACCCCGAGCCTGAAGGCAGCGGCCAACGGCAGTTGCAAGTCAGTGGCAACGACGCCACCCGCTATCTGCAACCGGTATACGGCCATCACCGCGACCTGGCGGGCGATGCCGTGCCGGGCGAAGCCGACCGGCTGCTGGGCTGGGTCGAAATCGAAATTTCCCACAGCGGTACCTTGCTGCGCGGTTACCGCATCCTGTTCATGACCGTGGTGCTGATGGCCGGCGCCCTGCTGCTGACCGGTCTGTTGGCGCTGCGCCTGAGCTACGGCATCAGCGCGCCCATCGCGCGGATCCGCCAGGCGGTGGCGCAGCTCAAGGACGGCAATCTGGAAAACCGCCTGCCGCCGCTGGGCAGTCATGAGCTCGACGAACTCGGCGCCGGTATCAACCGCATGGCCGAGACCCTGCAGGAAGCCCAGTCGGAACTGCAGCACAGCATCGACCAAGCCACCGAGGACGTCCGCCAGAATCTGGAAACCATCGAGATCCAGAACATCGAGCTCGACCTGGCGCGCAAGGAGGCCCTGGAAGCCAGTCGCATCAAGTCGGAATTCCTGGCCAACATGAGCCACGAAATCCGTACCCCGCTCAATGGCATCCTGGGCTTTACCCATCTGCTGCAGAAAAGCGAGCTGAGCCCGCGTCAACTCGACTACCTGGGCACCATCGAAAAATCCGCCGACAGCCTGCTGGGGATCATCAACGAGATCCTCGACTTCTCCAAGATCGAGGCCGGCAAGCTGGTGCTCGACAGCATTCCGTTCAACCTGCGCGATCTGCTCCAGGACACCCTGACCATCCTCGCCCCCGCCGCCCACGCCAAGCAGCTCGAACTGGTCAGCCTGGTGTACCGCGACACACCGATCTCGCTGGTTGGCGACCCGCTGCGGCTCAAGCAGATCCTCACCAACCTGGTCAGCAACGCGATCAAGTTCACCCGCGAGGGCACCATCGTCGCCCGCGCCATGCTCGAGGACGAAGACGAGGACAACGCACAGTTGCGCATCAGCGTTCAGGACACCGGGGTCGGCTTGTCCAGCCAGGACGTGCGCGCGCTGTTTCAGGCGTTCAGCCAGGCCGACAATTCGCTGTCGCGCCAACCCGGCGGCACCGGCCTGGGGCTGGTGATTTCCAAACGGCTGGTCGAACAGATGGGCGGCGAGATCGGCGTCGACAGCACACCGGGCGAGGGCTCGACGTTCTGGATTTCACTGTCGCTGCCCAAGGCCCGGGACGACGCGGAAGATCGCCCGGCGCCGCCCTTGCTGGACCGCCGCGTGGCCATTCTGGAGAGCCACGAGCTGGCGCGTCAGGCCTTGCAGCATCAGTTGGAAGACTCGGGACTGGTAGTCAGCGCCTTCCCGACGGCGCAAAAAATGATCGCCGCCGTCGAGGCCGCGCAACTGGCCGGCCAGCCCATCGAGCTGGCCGTGCTGGGCGTCACCAGCCACGACATGCCCCCCGATCAGCTGCAGCAGCACGTGCGCGGCCTGGAACAGTTCGGCTGTCAGCCACTGGTGCTCTGCCCGACCACCGAGCACACGCTATATCAGCCGCGGGTTACCAATGCCCACAGCCAGCTGCAGGCCAAGCCCTCGTGCACGCGCAAACTGCGTCGCAGCCTGGCCGACCTGATCAACCCCAAGCGTTTGTCTCTGGGCATGGGCAACAACCTGGAGACCGGCAACAGCCGGGTGGCCAAGGTGCTCTGCGTCGACGACAACCCGGCCAATCTGCTGCTGGTGCAGACGCTCCTCGAAGACCTCGGCGCCGAAGTGCGGGCCGTGGACAGCGGCATGGCGGCCTTGCAGGCGGTGCAGGCCGAGCATTTCGATCTGGTGCTGATGGATGTGCAGATGCCGGACATGGACGGCCGCGAGACCACCGAGCGCATCCGCCAATGGGAGAGCGCGCAGATCGGCCCGTCGTTGCCGATCGTGGCGCTGACCGCCCATGCCATGGCCAACGAGAAGCGCGCGTTGCTGCACAGTGGCATGGACGATTACCTGACCAAGCCGATCAGCGAGCGGCAACTGGCCCAGGTGGTGCTGAAATGGACCGGCCTGGTGCTGCACCTGAGCCCGGCGCGGGGCTTCGAGCCGCCACGGGAAGTCGGCCCGCTGGCCGTGCTCGATCAGCAGGAAGGGCTGCGCCTGGCGGCGGGCAAGGCGGACCTGGCCGCCGATATGCTGGCGATGCTGCTGGCGGCCCTCGACAGTGACCGTCAGGCGATCCGCGCGGCCCGGGACACTGGTGATATCACTGCCCAGATCGAGCGCGTGCACCGTCTGCATGGCGCCACCCGCTACTGCGGCGTGCCGCAACTGCGCGCCGCCTGCCAGCGCAGCGAGACCCTGCTCAAGCAGAACGATGACAGCGCGAGCGAAGCGCTGGACGAACTCGAGCAAGCGATCGTGCGGCTGGCCGAGCAGGCGCGGGAAGAGGCCTGAGCCCTGTGGCGAGGGGGCTTGCTCCCGATACGCCCGGTCAGTCACTCAGGCTGTGTCTGGAAGATCGAATCGGGGGCAAGCCCCCTCGCTACAGAGTCCACGGCGTGCCATACGATAAGGGCTGCTGTGCCGCCGTGGAGGAGGCTTGAGTATCCGCATTCCGTCAACCACCCTGTGGCGAGGGGGCTTGCTCCCGATACGTCCGGTCAGTCACTCAAGCGGTGCCTGGAGGATCGAATCGGGGGCAAGCCCCCTCGCTACAGAGTTCATGGCGTGCCATACGATAGCCACACAGCGGCTACCTGAAGCCGCTGTGGCGTCGGCGTGATAGCATGCGCGCCCATTTGGAGGACCCATGGTCGAACACGATTTCCGCTACAGCCTATTCAACCCTCAACACACCCTGACCGAATGCCGGGCACTGGTGCCTGGGCGCTATCAGGTCACCGGCAACGGCGGCTCGATCAAGGCCGACGACGTGTTGCTGGTCACGCTCAAGGGCTCGAAAACCCTGTCGATGCGCCTGACCGTCGAGAAAGTTCGCCACCTGATCAATCCGCCCGGGCAGTGGACGGCGGTGGCCAAGGGGCCGGTGTTCGGCGAGTTGTCGATTCATGAATGGAAGGTGCAGTGCGACAGCTGCAGCACCGAGCTGACGTTCGAGTTCGCCGTTGATGCCAAGCTGGATCCCAAAGCCCAGCAACCGGCGGCCGTTGCACGGATTGCGGAACTCGGCTGGCGCACCACGGGCGAACAGCATCGCTGCCCGAAATGCCAGGCGGTCGCCGACTGATCCGAAGGATGCGCCGCTTGGGCCGGCCTCTTCGCGAGCAAGCTCTGCTCCCACAGACCTCATAGGAACAATCTTGCTTGCGAAGGCGGCCTAGCACCTGTGGGAGCGAAGCTTGCTCGCGAAGGCGGCCGACCTGACGCCACCGAAGCTCACCCCTGTCGCAACGCCTTCAACCTTGCCTGCACCCCCGCCGCCGTCTGCTCGCCCACCAGTTGGTCGCGCACCTTGCCCTTGCTGTCGATGATATAGGTCACCGGCAAGCCCTCGCTTTGCGGCAGATCGAAGCGCGACGCCGGATCATTGGCCAGCACCGTGAAATGAATCCCCAGATTATCCGCCGCCTGTTTGAGGTCCGCCCCCTGCAGGTTGTCGAAATTGACCCCCACCACCGCCACGCCCTGGCCCTTGAGCTGATCCGCCAGGCTGTTGAGCTGCGGAACCTCGGTGCGACACGGGCCACACCACTCGGCCCAGTAGTTGACCACCAGCCACTGATCGTCGAGCTGTTTCGCCGCCACCGGCCTGCCGTTCTGGTCCGGGCCGTAGTCCGCACCGCAACCGCCCAGCAAGAGCGCCGCCATCAAGGTCAGGCCGCAGATGAAATGCCTTGTCATTGCCGCTTTCCTCTTTATCGATGCCACCACGTGGTTAGAATAGCCGCCACTGAACGCAAGTAATAGGCGCCTACCCATGTCCGACCTGACGCTCTACCACAATCCTCGCTGCTCCAAATCCCGCGGCGCCCTGGAGTTGCTTGAGGCCCGAGGCCTGACGCCGACCATCGTGCGCTACCTCGAAACCCCACCCGACGCCGCCACCCTGCAAGCCCTGCTGGGCAAACTGGGGATCGGCGCGCGGCAACTTTTGCGCACCGGCGAGGACGAATACAAGGCTCTTCACCTGGCTGACAGCAGCCTGAGCGACAGCGCGCTGATCGACGCCATGGTCGCCCACCCGAAACTGATCGAACGGCCGATTCTGGTCAACGGCAACAAGGCCATCATTGGTCGGCCACCGGAACAAGTCCTGGAGATCCTGTAAGTGACCACGCCCTACATTCTGGTGCTGTATTACAGCCGTCACGGCGCCACCCGTGAAATGGCCCGACAAATCGCCCGCGGCGTCGAGCTGAGCGGCCTAGAAGCGCGCCTGCGCACGGTGCCAGCGGTTTCGACCGAGTGCGAAGCGGTCGCCCCCGAGATCCCGGAGCAAGGCGCGCTGCACGCCAGCCTCGACGACCTAAAAGGCTGCGCCGGCCTGGCGATCGGCAGCCCGACGCGCTTCGGCAACATGGCCGCACCGCTCAAGTACTTTCTCGACGGCACCAGCAGCCTGTGGCTCAGCGGTGACCTGGTCGGCAAACCGGCGGGCGTGTTCACCTCCACCGCCAGCCTGCACGGCGGTCAGGAAACCACCCTGCTGTCGATGATGATGCCGCTGCTGCACCACGGCATGCTCATCACCGGCTTGCCCTACAGCGAGTCGGCCCTGCTCGAAACCCGCGGCGGCGGCACCCCCTACGGCCCCAGCCACCATGCCGGCGCCGACGGCAAACGCCCCCTGGACGAACATGAACTGACCCTGTGCCGTGCCCTCGGACAACGCCTGGGCAAGGTCGCAAAGGATCTGGCTTGATGCAAGATTACAAATGGCTGCACGAATTCTGTCTCAACCGCTTCGGTTCGCAAAAGGCCCTCGACGCCCAACTGCCGACGCCGCTCGCCCCGGCCAAGCTGCGCAAGATCAGCGCCGATCGCTATCTCTCGACCATGGCCCTGCGGGTGTTTCGCGCCGGCCTCAAGCACAGCCTGGTGGATGCCAAGTGGCCGGCCTTCGAGAAGGCGTTCTTCGGTTTCGATCCGGACAAGGTGGTGCTGATGAGCGCCGAGCACCTGGAGCGCCTGATGCAGGACAAAAGCATCATCCGCCACCTGGGCAAGCTCAAGAGTGTGCCCCGCAACGCCCAGATGATCCTCGACATCGCCCACGAGCACGGCAGCTTCGGCGCCTTTATCGCCGACTGGCCAGTGACCGAGATCACCGGGCTGTGGCAATACCTGGCCAAGCACGGTACCCAGTTGGGCGGGCTGTCGGCGCCGCGCTTTTTGCGCATGATCGGCAAGGACACCTTCATCCCCACCTGGGACGTGGTGGCCGCGCTCAACGCGCAGAACATCGTCGACAAGGTGCCCAGCAGCAAACGCGACCAGGCACTGGTGCAGGATGTTTTCAACCAATGGCACGCCGACAGCGGCCTGCCCATGTGCCAGTTGTCGGCGATGCTGGCGTTTACCGCCAATCATTGATCCTCTAGCGAGGGGCCGCGCGCCTGGCGCCGCTGTCAGCTACGCCCGCTGTGACTGACACGATGTTTGCGGGCAAGCCCCTCGCCACAGGGGCAACGCGCCGCTTCAGCTTTTTGTACCTCGGCCGATACACCCTTCGAGCACGAGGAATCCCCCATGACTACCGCCCCCAGCAACACCGCCGTCGAGGCCAAGACCGCTGCGCCCGTCCCGGAAGCGCCCAAGCTGCCATGGGATGACGTGCGCCCGGAGCATTTCCAGATGCTGCGCCTGGTGCCCTTGCCGGCCGACCGCAATACCGGCCCGCGACCGCTGCGTTTTATCCAACTGGGCCGCGCTGAACGGCATAACGCCCATTACAGCCTGCTGCGCCTGGAAATCGAGTTGCCGGGGCAACGTACGCGGCCCGAGCAGAACCGCCTGGAAGTGTGGGTCGATCACGAAAAACACACCGTGCACATCATTCCCGAGGTGCTGCAGACCGAACCCGGCAACCGTGGCATCGGCCGCTTTCTGCTGGCCCAGGCGGCGATGTGGGCGCAGCCGAAGTGGTCTGCCTACAGCATCGAAGGCGCCGACCTGCCCAACAAGGAAGCGCTGGTCGAAGGCCATCGCCTGCGCCGCGATCACGTGCTGACCACTCACGGCCTGGAAATCAGCTACGAAGATGCCCAGCACCTCAAGGGCAGCTACAAGGCGCTGAAAGTCGGCGGTTTGCTGGCCACCTGGAACCCGGAACGCATCCAGCCGGTGGAGATTCTCGATGTGGCAACCATGCTGGAACTGGCCGATCACAATCTGGCGGAAAAGGAAGTGCAGCTGCGCAAGCATGAGGAGTCGGTCAGCCAGTACCGTCGCGACGACCACAGCCTGCGTTTCACCATCGCCTGTCTGATTGCGTTCTCGGTGTTTCAGGCTGGTTTGCTGATCTGGATGGCGACGCATCGCTGAACAAATCTAATGCGCTGGCGCTGGCTCTGATTGATGCTCAGGCCCAGGCTCGGGCTCTGTGGTGAGGGGGCTTGCTCCCGAGGGGCCATGGCTGACTCACCGCTGGGTGTCAGTGCCGGCCTATCGGGGGCAAGCCCCCTCGCTACAAGTCAGTGACGGTCCGTCACAGGCCAGTCACTGGTCCGTCACAGGTCCGTCAGACGCGCTCAGCGAACAGAGCCTGATGCTCGCGGCATTGCTGCGCGCTGAGCATGAACACGCCATGACCGCCACGGCTGAACTCCAGCCAGGCGAAGTCCACTTCCGGATACAGCGCCTCGACGTGCACCTGGCTGTTGCCCACTTCGACGATCAACAGACCCTTGTCGCTCAGATGATCAGCCGCGTCGGCGAGCATCCTGCGCACCAGATTCAAGCCGTCAGCACCACAGGCCAGGCCCAGCTCCGGCTCGTGCTGGTACTCCGGCGGCATATCGGCGAAATCCTCGGCGTCGACATAGGGCGGATTGGACACGATCAGATCGAAACGCTGGCCCGGCAGACCGTCGAAGCCATCGCCCTGTACGGTATAGACCCGGGCGTCGACGCCGTGACGCTCGATATTCTGATTGGCCACTTCCAGCGCCTCGAACGACAGGTCGGCCAGCACTACTTCAGCGTTGGCGAACACGTCGGCACAGGCGATACCGATGCAGCCGGAGCCAGTGCACAGGTCGAGAATGCGCGCCGGCTCCTGGGCCAGCCAGGGTTCGAAGCGGTTTTCGATCAGCTCGCCGATGGGCGAACGAGGCACCAGCACGCGCTCGTCGACGATGAAGGACATGCCGCAGAACCACGCCTCACCCAGCAGATACGCGGCGGGGATGCGTTCCTCGACGCGGCGCTTGATCAGGTGCTGGACCTTGCTGATCTCGTCGTCCTCCAGACGGCAATCGAGGTAGCTGTCGGCGATTTCCCACGGCAAGTGCAGCGCCCCCAGCACCAGCTGTCGCGCTTCGTCCCAGGCGTTGTCGGTGCCGTGGCCGAAGAACAAGTCCTCGCCATGAAACTGGCTGACGGCCCAACGGATGTGGTCGCGCAAAGTGCGCAGGCGGGAAGTGATCACAGGCATACTCCAATCGATACGACCGCGGAGTTTATCACGGCTCGTATGGCCAGGCCCTGTAGCGAGGGGGCTTGCCCCCGATAGGGTGTATCAGTTGCAAATTAGTCGGCTGATCCCCCGTATCGGGGGCAAGCCCCCTCGCTACAGGGCCGTCGCGTGCTCCCATACTGGCCACTTGGACAGGCCGCAAAGCCAACAACCACGGGCCGTGCAATCACAATGATTCACAGAACGCGCGAAGCAGTGGAGAATGTCGCAAAAGCCCTAACCAAAGGAGCCCTCGATGTCCGATCCGAAGACGATGTTTCAACTCAGCGGTCGCGGTTACCCGCCTACCAGCCTGAGCCACGCCACCCTGGTGATTATCGATGCGCAGCAAGAGTACCTCAGCGGTCCTCTGGCCCTGTTCGAGATCGATAAGGCCGTCGCGAACATCGCCCTGCTCCTCCAGGCCGCCCGCGCCGCTGGCCGCCCCATCGTCCACGTACGCCACCTCGGCACCGTCGGCGGTCTGTTCGACCCGCAAGGCAACCGCGGCCAGTTCATCGATGGCGTCGGCCCGCAAGGCGACGAGACCGTGATCGAGAAGCGCCTGCCCAACGCGTTCAACAACACCCATCTGCACCAGCACCTTGAAGGCCTGGGCAACGTCGACCTGATCGTCTGCGGCTTCATGACCCATTCCAGCGTCAGCACCACCATCCGTGCCGCCAAGGACTACGGTTATCGTTGCACCCTGGTCGAAGATGCCTGCGCTACCCGCGACCTGCCCTACAAAGGCAGTGTGCTCAGCGCCGAGCAAGTCAAGGCCGTGGGCATGGCGACCATGGCCGACAACTTCGCCTCGGTGAGCACCACCGCCGAACTGATCTGATTTTCATCCTGCGGGCCGACCAGCGCGTTTCGGCTCCCGGGCCCGCACTGCCGGAACATCGGAGCCGCGGCGCAGTCGAAGCCCGACGATCAACCACGTAATGCCCATTGAGGAAAGCGCAATGAAGATATCCGATGGCGGCTTCAATGCCCGTCGGCTTCGCCCTCGCGGCCCAGGCACCTGGCGTATGCGTCTGGCTGCGGCGTTCGCGGCTGTGCTTGCCACCTTGGGGGTATTGCTGACCATGGCCGGGATCGGCAGCCTGCTGGGCCACGCGCCGGCCATCGGCGACCTCAACACCAGCACGATGGGTTCGGGCGTCATTACTGCGGTGGGGCTGCTGGTGCTGTGGCTCGGCGTCAGCCTCTGGCGTGCCTGCCGCCGACGCCTGCGCCGGAGCAGCGCGCTGAACATGTCGCCGCACCTGATGAAAAAGCACGACTGACTCGCGTAAACTCCCGCTCCTGCGCCGGAGGCCGACATGCAAGACGATGATTTTTCCCTGTTCAAGAGCGAAGTGAAAGGCGTCAAGCCGATTCGCCATGACCGTGCCGACACCGGCAAAGCCAAGGTCGACCGCAAAAACCTCAACACATTGCGCCAGGCCGCAACGGTGCGCAGCGATGCCACCCTCGTCGACGGCCTGTCCGACCAGTTCGTCATCGACGTCGGCCCCGAAGACGATCTGCATTGGGCCCGCGACGGCGTGCAGGAAAGCCAGATGCGCAAGCTCAAGCTCGGTCAGATCGGCTTCGAGGGCAGCCTCGACCTGCACGGCATGAACGTCGAGAAAGCCCGGGAGACTCTGTGGGCCTTCCTCGCCGAAGCGGTACGCTTCGAGGTCCGCTGCGTGCGGGTCACCCATGGCAAGGCGGTGCGCCTGGACGGCAAGAAGCCAATGATCAAGAGCCACGTCAACACCTGGCTGCGACAACATGCCCAGGTGCTCGGCTTCACGTCTTGCCAACCCCGTCACGGCGGCGCTGGCGCGGTCTATGTGATGCTCAAGCGCACCATGCTCGAAGGCCGCGACGAATAAGCTTTAACTTGCGGCCCGTGCCTGGGAACCGTACCCTTCGCGTTTGCGAAAAACTTGACAGGTAGATCCATGTCCCTGGAACAGAATTACACCCAGATCCTCGGCCAACTGGGCGAGGATGTGACCCGCGAAGGCCTGCTCGACACGCCCAAACGCGCCGCCAAAGCCATGCAGTACCTGTGCCGCGGCTATGAACAGACCCTCGAGCAAGTCACCAACGGGGCTCTGTTCAGCTCGGACAACAGCGAGATGGTACTGGTCAAGGACATCGAGCTGTACTCCCTGTGCGAGCACCACCTGCTGCCATTCATCGGCAAGGCACACGTCGCCTACATCCCTAGCGGCAAGGTGCTGGGCCTGTCGAAAGTGGCGCGTATCGTCGATATGTATGCCCGCCGCCTGCAGATTCAGGAAAACCTCAGCCGCCAGATCGCCGATGCGGTCCAGCAGGTGACGGGGGCGCTGGGTGTTGCGGTGGTGATCGAAGCCAAGCACATGTGCATGATGATGCGTGGCGTCGAGAAGCAGAATTCGTCGATGATCACTTCGGTGATGCTGGGTGAATTCCGCGAAAATGCAGCGACTCGCAGCGAATTCCTGAGTTTGATCAAGTAAACCACCTGTAGCGAGGGGGCTTGCCCCCGAATGATCCGGATTCCCCATGGTGTGGCAGGATGCTGGTCTTCGGGGGCAAGCCCCCTCGCTACAATGAACGTGTGGAGACCGAAAATCATGTTGATGAAAGCCCTGCGCGTAGGCCTCGGCCAGGTGATCGTGATCGGCGACCTGCTGACCCGTCCGCGCAAGCAAAAACGCAACAGCGCCGACCAGGCCGCTGTCGACATCGCCGCCAAGGGCCTGAGCCTGTATCAGTTCCACGCCTGCCCGTTCTGCGTGAAAACCCGCCGCACCCTGCACAAGCTCAACGTGCCGGTGACCCTGCGCGATGCCAAAAACGACGTCAGCGCCCGCGACACCCTGCTGGCTGAGGGCGGCAAGATCAAAGTGCCGTGCCTGCGCATCGAAGAGAACGGCCAGACCACCTGGATGTATGAATCCAAGGTGATCATCGACTACCTCAACAAGCGTTTCGCCGCGGCCTGATCAGCGCATGCCGACATAGCCTGGCAGCGCCGCGACGCGCTCGAGCCAGGCGCGAATGGCCGGGAATGGCGCGAGGTCGAAGCCGCCCTCATCCGCAACATGGGTGTAGGCATACAAGGCGATATCGGCGATCGAGCACTGCTCGCCCACCAGGAAAGGCGTCAACTCCAGCTGCTTTTCCATCACCCGCAAGGCCTTGTAACCGCGCTTGTGGCAGACCTTGTATTCGTCCAGGCGATCTTCCGGCATCTTCAGGTAGAACTGGATGAACCGCGCCACTGCCACATAGGGTTCATGGCTGTACTGCTCGAAGAACTGCCACTGCAGCACCTGGGTGCGCAGGCGCGGCTCGGTGGGCAGGAAGCGGCTGCCATCGGCGAGAAAATTCAGGATCGCATTGGATTCCCATAGGTAGGTGCCGTCTTCAAGCTCCAGCACCGGGACCTTGCCATTGGGGTTCATGGCCAGGAACTCAGGGGTCTCGGTTTCGCCCTTGAGGATGTCCACCGCGTGCCAGGAGTACTCGAGGCCCAGCAGGTGCAGCATCAGCTTGATCTTGTAGCAGTTGCCTGACAGATAGTCGCCGTAGACCTTGTACATCTCGCGTCTCCCATGGAATAGGCGCTGACTGTAGCAAAGCTGGGGGAGCCGAGGCGAGGATTGGCTGTGCCGGGGCGAAAGGTCGTCCGGTGAATCCGGACCCGAGCGTTTTGCCCAGGCCACTGTATTGCAAAACATTTCCCTACCTGTATCGCAGCCATATCCGCCGCGGCGTTTAGGCTGGCGCCCCTCTGATCGCCCGAGGAGGGTATCCATGCTGTCTCCTGCCCACACGCCCCTGCGACCGCTGGCCGACACCTCGCCGTCGGCGGTGGTCGCCGGGTTCATTGCGATGATGACCGGCTACACCAGTTCGCTGGTGCTGATGTATCAGGCTGGCCAGGCGGCCGGGCTCACGAGCGGGCAGATCTCTTCATGGATCTGGGCGCTGTCGATCGGCATGGCCATCTGCAGCATCGGCCTGTCGCTGCGTTATCGCACACCGATCACCGTAGCCTGGTCGACCCCCGGCGCAGCACTGTTGATCACCAGCCTGGGCGGTGTCAGCTACGGCGAGGCGATCGGCGCCTATATCACCTGCGCAGTGCTGGTGATCATCTGCGGGGTCACCGGCAGCTTCGAGAAGATGGTCAAGCGCCTGCCCTCCTCCCTGGCCGCAGCGTTGCTGGCGGGGATTCTGTTCAAGATCGGCAGCGAGATCTTCGTCGCCGCCCAGCACCGCACCGGGCTGGTGCTGGGGATGTTCTTCACCTACCTGATCGTCAAGCGGGTTTCGCCGCGGTATGCGGTGCTGGCGGCGCTGGTGCTCGGTACCCTGGTCTCGGGCTTGCTCGGGCTGCTGGATTTCAGTGGCTTTGAGCTGCAAGTGGCGGTGCCTGAGTGGACCACGCCGTCGTTCACGCTGGGCGCGACCATCAGCATCGGCATTCCGCTGTTCGTGGTGGCCATGACCTCGCAGAACATGCCCGGTGTCGCGGTATTGCGGGCGGATGGTTATCAGGTGCCGGCCTCGCCCTTGATCACCGCTACCGGCGTGGCTTCGCTGCTGCTTGCTCCCTTCGGTTCCCACGGAGTGAACCTGGCGGCGATCAGCGCGGCGATCTGCACCGGGCCCCACGCCCACGAAGACCCGGCAAAACGCTACACGGCGGCGATGTGGTGCGGGATCTTCTACGGCCTGGCGGGGATCTTCAGTGCCACCCTGGCGGCGCTGTTCGCGGCCCTGCCCAAGGAGCTGGTGCTGTCGATCGCGGCATTGGCGCTGTTCGGTTCGATCATCAACGGCCTGACCCAGGCCATGAGCGAGCCCAAAGAGCGCGAGGCGGCGCTGGTGACCTTCATGGTGACGGCTTCGGGGCTGACGCTGTTCTCCGTGGGCTCGGCGTTCTGGGGCATTGTGGCGGGGGTGTTGACGCTGCTGATTCTCAACTGGCGTAAAGGCTGATTATTGTTGCGCCGGTACGGGCCCCTTCGCGGGCAAGCCCTGCTCCCACAGAGTAGGAGCCGGGCTTGCCCGCGAAGACGTCAAGCACAGCGCCCTGAATCATGTTGTTTGGCCGCCAGCCCCTTCGCGAGCAAGCTTTTTGCTCCCACAGTACAAGCAGACCCTCTAATAGCAAGGCAAGCCGACCCACTGGGGCAAGCATAGGCATCTGAGGGTGCAAGCCGACCCTCTGTGGGAGCAAGGCTTGCCTGCGAAGGGGCCGTGAAGTTCACGCCGTACTACAGCCGAAAATGCCCGACCATGCCCTTGAGCTCGTTGCCCAACTGCGCGAGCTCGATACTTGAGGCGGCGTTGCCCTGCATCGCCACCGCCGACTGATCGGCACTGGCGCGGATGCTGGTGACACTGCGGTTGATCTCCTCCGCCACCGAGCTCTGCTCCTCGGCTGCGGCGGCGATCTGATGGTTCATCTGCTGGATCATCGACACCGCCACGGCAATGCTGCCCAAGGCGCTTTCGGTCTGCAGGGCGTCGCTGACCGCCAGCTTGACCAACTCCTCACTGCTCTGGATCTGCTGCACCGAGGCCTGAGCGCCAAGGCGCAAGGCGCTGACCAGCCGCTCGATCTCTGCCGTCGATTGCTGCGTGCGGCGCGCCAGTGCCCGTACTTCATCCGCCACCACCGCGAAGCCACGGCCCTGCTCACCGGCCCGGGCGGCCTCGATGGCGGCATTGAGCGCCAGCAGGTTGGTCTGCTCGGCCACGCTCTTGATCACCTCCAGCACCGAACCGATGTTCTGGATCTCCGCGCTGAGGCTGGAGATCCCATGGCTGGCCGATTGCGAGCTGCTGGCCAACTGCTCGATACGCTGCATGCTCTGGCGCACCACCTGCTGACCGCTCTCGACCTTGCTGTCCGCCGCCTGCGCCGCGTGTGCCGCCTCTTCGGCATTGCGCGCTACGTCATGGACCGTGGCGGTCATCTGGTTCATCGCCGTGGCCACCTGCTCGGTTTCCTCCTTCTGCGTGCTGACTTCCAGGTTAGTCTGCTCGGTCACCGCCGACAGCGATTGCGCGGAGTGCGCCAACTGATCGATGCCGGTCTGCAAGCCGCTGACGATCCGGCTCAGCCCGGCCCCCATCTGCTGCATCGCCGCCATCAACTGGCCGATTTCGTCACGCCGATCGACGCTTGTCTCGCCGCTCAGATCGCCGTCGGCAATCTGCTGGGCGCGGCGAATCACGCTGCGCAACGGTGCCACGATCAAGCGCGTGATCAACCACGACGCCACTACGCCCACCAACAGCGCCAGGCCCGAGGCCACGATGATCAACAGCCTGTTTTTCTGCAATTCGACCTGCATCGCCTGATTCTGCTCGGCATAGGCCTGATTGACGCGGTTGACTACCTGATTGGCGCGGTCATGCAGTTGCGTGGAGGTCTGTTTTTCCTTGGCCAGCAGATCGGTGTACTCGCCCAGCGTCTGACTGAAAGCGGTGATATGGGTGACCGTCTCGCCGAGCACGGTCTGATACCCCGCGTCTTCAACCTTGGTCTGCAGCTCCTTGGCCTGGGTCAATGCCTCGTCCGCCTGGGTGATGCGGCCTTGGCTGCTGTCGTCCTCTTCGCCCTTGCGGTTCTTGTCGAGGCGTACCCGGGCCTCCTCCATGGCCTGCAGCATCAGCCGGCCAACCTGGCCCACCTGGTTGGCCTGATCGATGAACTCGCTGCCCCTCTCCCCTTGGGATTTCTTCAGCTCATAGGTGCCATCATCGGACAGCCCGGCTTGCAACACATCCAGGTTATTGGCGACGTTGGCCACCGACCAGCTGGCCATCTCCAGCGACAGCTCTTTGCTCTGGCTGATATCGAAAAACTGATCGAACGCGGTGCGGTAGGCCTTGAGGTCGACCTCGGCGCCGCTCATGACCGATTCGTTGGTCGGATTGAGGGTCTTGAGTCGAGCAGCGGTCGCCAGCAACGCGTCGACGCCCTTGCGCAGGGCGTCGGCCTGCTTGGTGTCCGAATGCAGGGCAAAATCCTGTTCCAGCAAGCGGGTGGTCAGCAGCTCGCTCTTGAGCGCCGACATCTGCTGGAGGCCATCGACCCGCTGGCTGATAGCCTGCAAGGACCACACCCCCAGCGCCGCGACCGCCACAGTCAGCAGCAACACCAAGGCGAAGCCCACCGCCAGTTTTTTCGCCATGGCGAGGTTGGCAAACCATCCACTGCTGGCCGACTTCATTGCTTCGCTCCCTTGATGCCCCCCAGTGGGCGGCATTCCTCATACAAGTTTCATGCAGAGTGGGCTGTGTATCAGCGTGGCAACAAGTGTTTGACGTCGGAATAATGGCAAATAGCTATGTGGATGTCGCTTTTGGCTATGTCGGGAGTCGCTCCAGAGGCGCGGCGGATTATTGCCCTAGCTGGGCCACCACATCCGCCAGCGCCTTGGCCGGATCGGCAGCCTGGCTGATCGGGCGGCCAATCACCAGGTAGTCGGAGCCGGCATCCAGCGCCTGACGCGGGGTGAGGATCCGGCGCTGGTCGTCCTGCGCGCTGCCCGCCGGGCGAATGCCCGGAGTGACCAGCTGCAGGCTCGGATGCGCGGTCTTGAGCGCCTGGGCTTCCAGCGCGGAGCACACCAGACCATCCATACCGGCCTTTTGCGCCAGTGCCGCGAGGCGCAGCACCTGCTCCTGGGGCTCGATGTTCAGGCCAATGGCGGCCAGGTCTTCACGCTCCATGCTGGTCAGCACCGTCACGCCGATCAGCAACGGCTTGGCACCAGTGCGCTGGTCCAACACCTCGCGGCAGGCCGCCATCATGCGCAGGCCGCCGGAGCAGTGGACGTTGACCATCCACACGCCCATTTCGGCGGCGGCCTTGACGGCCATGGCGGTGGTATTGGGGATGTCGTGGAATTTCAGGTCCAGGAACACCTCGAAGCCCCGCGCGTTGAGCGTCTCGACGATGCCCGAGGCGCTGCTGGTGAACAGCTCCTTGCCCACCTTGACGCGGCACAGGGCCGGGTCGAGCTGGTCGGCCAGCTTCAGGGCGGCGTCACGGGTAGGAAAATCCAGGGCGACGATGATGGGCGTCTGGCAGGCGGACATGGCGGGGCTCTCAGGGCAAGTCGAAATCGGCGCGCATTGTAGCGGATTTTGCGCGTGCACTGTGCAAGCGTAGCTACCCGTCACACCCCTACAATGGAACCACTGCGACATCAGGTCGCTCCAACGATTATCAGCGCCAGTTCCCCGCAGCCCTTGCGGCGAGTCCGCTGTCTTAGGAGGGTCATATGCCCTGGTATGCCTGGTTGATTCTGTTAGTGGCGATCGGCTCGATCGTCGGGGGCCTGATGGTCCTGCGTCAAAGCGCACAAAAAGTAGAGCTGACGCCTGAAGAGCTCAAGCGAGTTCATGAGCGTAATTCGGAGATGGATGCCAAAGAGGCGCGAGAACGCTGAACGGGTATTTGTATCGTCGCAGCCCGGCGGGATAACGAACCCATGCCTTCTCGCCTTCGGCAAGAAAGTTGCGCCGTCTGCTTTCATTTTTTGCGTCTGTTAACATGTCGACCAACATCCAACTCTCCCCAGCAGAGGTATTTCATGCGTTACTCAGCTGATCACAAAGCGCAGACCCACGAGCGCATCGTCAAGGAAGCCGCAGCGCGCTTTCGCAAGGACGGTATCGGCGCTACCGGTCTGCAGCCATTGATGAAAGCCTTGGGCCTGACCCATGGCGGGTTCTATGCCCATTTCAAATCCAAGGACGATCTGGTGGAAACCGCCCTGTGTTCGGCCGCCGAAGAAATGGGCGCCTTGGTGGCCGGCAAGTTCGCCGAGGACAAGCCGCTGGAAGGGTTCATCGACATGTACCTCAGCGATGCTCATCGCAAGCATCCGGAGCGTGGCTGCCCGCTTCCGACCATGGCCGCCGAGCTCGGCCAGCGCGGCCAACCCAGCCCAGCGGTGGACCGCGCGGTGCATCAGCGCGTGGAGCTGATGGCGCAGGCACTGGGCGACGACGATGAAGCGCAGGTGCAAAGCCTGGTGATGCTCTCGACCCTGATCGGCGCCCTGGTACTGTCTCGCAGCGTGGAAGATCAGGATTTCGCCGCGCGTATCCTCAGCACTGCGCGTGAAGCACTCAAGAGTCAGGCGCGAGCCAGCGCAGATATCCCATGAAACCTTGAATCAGTCTGTGCATAAGCTGGGGGAATAGTTTACCGGGCCTTGTAAACCGCAGCTATCGCCAAGTTGAGCAAAAAACGAGCAGTTTCAATGGCTTGTGCACATTTATGCTGTGTCTGCCTGTGGACAAGCTTGGGAGAACTGGCTGCAGGCCACGGCCCGCAAGGGCTGCGCAAGATCGATCAGTTATTGATCAACAGTAAGCGACTGATGTGGTTAAACCTTCCTGCAATCTTGAACGTTTTAGTTGTTCAGCAAAATCTTGAATGAGCCTGTGCATAAGCTGGGGGAATATGGCGCAACGCCATAGCCCGTATGGTTTTCCACCTGCTGAGCAAAAAACGAACAGTTTCAAAAGCTTGTGCACATTTTCCCTAGCTCTGCCTGTGGACAAGCTTGGGAGAACTGGCTGCAGGCCACGGCGCACAAGGGCTGCAGGAAGCTGGTTGTTTTTTGATCAGTACAGTGCCGGAATCCTGACAGCATCCAGTGCCAAGTCGAGCCCTCTTGGCTGCCTTTGCCGAATACGCGGCCGGCGAACTTGGGCCGTGATCGCTGCAAGGAAGGTTATTCAACAAAAACCTGCACCAGCCTGTGCATAACCTGGGGGAACACCGCGCAACGCCATAGCCGGTGCGGCTTGTAGCGGCTTGAGCAAAAAACGAGCAGTTTCAATAGCTTGTTCACATTTTCCCTAGGGCTGCCTGTGGACAAGCTTGGGAGAACCCGCTGCAGGCCACGGTTTACAAGGCCCGGAGGAAAATGAGTGTTTTTTGATCAGGCACAATCCGTGTGCCTTGATCCCGTCAGGCCGGGCTACTGCGTCCAGCGACGGAAGACGACGCTCGCATTCACGCCACCGAAGCCGAAGCCATTGCTCATCGCGTAATCCATCGCTAACGGTCGCTTCTGACCGTTGACGATATCCAATGCGCCGACGGCCTCGTCAGGGGTCTCGAAGTTGAGAGTTGCCGGCGCCACCTGATCCCGCAATGCCAGCACCGTGAAGATTGCCTCCAGACCACCCGCTGCGCCCAGCAGATGCCCGGTTGCCGACTTGGTCGAGGTGATCGCCACTTTCGCTTGCTCGCCGAACAAACTGCGGATCGCCGCCAATTCGCCCTTGTCTCCCACGGGAGTGGAAGTGGCATGGGCATTCAGGTGGCCGATCTGCTCAGGGGCAATGCCGGCTTGAGCCAGGGCCTGCTCCATGGCTCGACGCGCCCCGCTGCCATCCTCCGGCCCGGCGGTGAGGTGATAGGCATCGGCACTGGTGCCGTAGCCCACCAGTTCAGCGATCGGCTGCGCACCCCGCGCCAAGGCATGCTCCAGCGACTCGATCACCAGCAAGCCTGCCCCCTCGCCCATCACGAAGCCGTCGCGTCCCTGATCGAATGGCCGCGAGGCCCGCTGCGGCGCATGGTTATAGCCGCTGGACAAGGCTCGCGCAGCAGCGAATCCGGCAAGGCTGACCCGATCGATCGCCGCTTCGGTACCGCCACACAGGGCGATATCCGCCTCACCCGCGCGGATCATCCGCGCCGCGTCGCCAATGGCCTGCACCCCCGCTGCACAGGCGGTTACCGGTGCGCCCATGGGGCCCTTGAAACCATGCTGGATGGAAACATTGCCCGCCGCCAGGTTGACCAGAAACGACGGTATGGTGAACGGCGACAACCGTCGCGGCCCGCGGCTGTCAGTGGTGCGTACCGCGTCGGCGATGGCGCCAAAGCCGCCGATGCCAGAGCCGATCACCGTTGCCGTACGTACTTGCTGGGCCTCTGTCTGAGGCGCCCAGCCGGCATGCTGCAAGGCTTCACGGGCCGCCGCCATGGCAAACAGGATGAATCGGTCCATCTTCTTCTGATCCTTGGGCGCGACTGCCGCATCGGCATCGAAGCCGCCCTGTGGATCATCCGCCAGGTCCGGAACCCTGCCGCCCACCTTGCCGGCCAGATCCGCCACCACGGCCTCGGGCAGCAGCCCCAACCCTGAACGCCCTGCGAGCAACCGCTGCCAGACCGTTTCGACGCCGCAACCCAAAGGCGATACCACGCCCATCCCGGTGACTACAATCCTGCGATTCAACATATGACCCTCTACCCATTGGTTCGCCGGCGCACGTGAGCCCGCCGGGCGATTTAAATTACACCCATAATCTAAAAAATGAAATGACGGTCATCATCCAGTCGCTGCGTACCTTGAACGACGCCCATGAAAAAGCCGGTCAATGACCGGCTTCAATACCGCAGATTGCTATCACCCTAATGTCACTCGATCGTCAGCCGATCGCGATTCTTGTCCACCAGTGACTTGCCAATGCCCTGCACTTCCAGCAATTCGTCCACCGAGGCGAATGCGCCTTTGCTTTGTCGATGCTCCACGATGGCGGCCGCCTTGGCATTGCCGATGCCCGCCAGCTCACGCTGCAAGGTGTCCTGATCGGCCGTATTGAGATTGATCTTGCCCATTGGCGCCATCTCGGCCATTTTCCCGGTGTCACTGGCGGGGGGATTGGCTGCGAACGCTGGCACCGTAGAGAAGGTGGTCGCCAGGGCCAGTACCAGGGAAGGAAGCAGATAGTTGCGCATAACGGAGTCTCCATGACATCGATCGAAAAGAAGCGGCGTTCCTGAGCCGCCCACAGACCTTAGAGCAGCCCCCTCCCTGCGGCAAGCAGGCAGAACCGAGGAACTGTTTCCGGTTGTGCCAACATTGCCCTGGCGCCCCACGACGACTAATAAGCCGCGGCTGCCGACCAGCGGCTTAAAGTCCTGTGCCGGTCCGCCGAAAACCCGGTAACACCCCTTTGATGCTGGAGTTCCCATGGCCACCTTCGCGTTGTGCTGGATAGCTGCTTTGGTTGTTGCTTTTTTCATGACGGTCGGCCTGATCCGCGGCGGCAAGCGCCAGCAGGACATGGTCATGGCGCCGATCAAAGTGGACTCGGACGCCGACCCGCGCCGCCGCCGCAAGGGCTGAAATCCGACTCGCACCCTTCTGGCGAAGAACCCGGCCTTGAACACGAGGCCGCAGTCCGTAAGGCCATGAGCGTATCGCCAACCCGCATGGCCTATCGATACGACCGTCTCGCCCGCTACCTGCGTCCTGCGCAATGGCGACGCGTGCTCACATCCAGTAATAGTTAACCTCTCCCCGTTTCTGTAACGAAAATTTAACATTCGTTTTCGCGCATTGACTATAAAAACGGAGAGTCATGATGTTCGCCTTCCTGCGCCCTGCCCCGCACCTGCCCCCCATTGCCCAAGCCGAAATCGACACCACTTACCGGCGGCTGCGCTGGCAGATCTTCGCCGGCATCTTCATCGGCTACGCCGGCTACTACCTGCTGCGCAAGAACTTCTCCTTGGCCATGCCCTACCTGATCGAGGAAGGCTACACCCGCGGCCAGCTGGGCATGGCCATGTCCGCCATCGCCATTGCCTACGGCCTGTCCAAATTCCTCATGGGGCTGGTCTCGGACCGCTCCAACCCGCGCTACTTCCTGCCACTGGGCTTGCTGGTGTCGGCGGCGGTAATGTTCGTGTTCGGCTTTGCGTCATGGGCGACTTCCAGCGTCACCATCATGTTCATCCTGCTGTTCATCAACGGCTGGGCCCAAGGCATGGGCTGGCCACCGAGCGGGCGGACCATGGTGCACTGGTGGTCGCAAAAGGAGCGCGGCGGCGTCGTCTCGGTGTGGAACGTGGCACACAACGTCGGCGGTGGTCTGATCGGGCCGCTGTTTCTGCTCGGCCTGGGCTGGACCAACGATTGGCATGCGGCTTTCTACGTGCCGGCGGCCGTGGCATTGCTGGTAGCGATCTTCGCTTTGGTGACCATGCGCGATACCCCGCAATCGGTCGGCCTGCCGCCCATAGAGCACTACAAGAACGACTACCCCCAGGGCTACGACGAGAGCCATGAAGCGGAATTCAGCGCCCGCGACATCTTCGTCAAATACGTGCTGCGCAACCGAATGCTCTGGTTCATCGCCCTCGCCAACGTCTTCGTCTACCTGTTGCGCTACGGTGTGCTCGATTGGGCCCCGACCTACCTCAAGGAAGCCAAGCATTTCACCGTTGACACCACTTCGTGGGCGTACTTTTTCTACGAATGGGCGGGCATCCCCGGCACGCTGCTGTGCGGCTGGATGTCGGACAAGGTCTTTCGTGGCAACCGTGGCTTGACCGGGATGGTGTTCATGGGCCTCGTCACAGTTGCCACCCTGGTGTACTGGCTCAACCCGCCGGGCAACCCGCTGGTCGACATGATAGCGCTGGTCTCGATCGGCTTTCTGATCTACGGCCCCGTGATGCTGATCGGTCTGCAGGCGCTGGAACTGGCACCGAAAAAAGCCGCCGGTACCGCCGCAGGCTTCACTGGCCTGTTCGGCTATCTGGGCGGCTCGGTGGCGGCCAGTGCACTGATGGGCTACACCGTGGATCACTTCGGCTGGGACGGCGGTTTCGTACTTTTGATTGCAGCGTGCGTGCTGGCGATGGTGTTCCTGGCGCCGACGCTGTGGCATACCCGAGCGGTGAGCCAGGGGCGTGCAACCAGCGCTGGATAGCCGCCGCCCCCCCCGTTCAGGCCCGACCGCGACGGTTACCGCACGGGCCTGACCGCTGAAGGACGGATACAGCAAACCTCAATGCGCATGAGCCAGAAACTTGCTCAGAAACTGCCGGGTGCGTTCTTCCTTCGGCGCAGCGAAAAGCGCCTTGGCTTCGCCCTGCTCGACGACCACCCCCTTGTCGAAAAACACCACGCGGTTGGCCACATCCCGTGCGAACTGCATCTCGTGGGTGACAATGATCATGGTGCGTTTCTCTTCGGCGAGGCTGCGAATGGTGGCCAGCACCTCACCGACCAGTTCGGGATCGAGGGCCGAGGTCGGCTCGTCGAACAGAATCACCTCTGGCTCCATCGCCAGCGCACGGGCAATCGCCACGCGCTGCTGCTGACCGCCGGACATGCGCCGCGGCCAGGCATCTTCCTTGCCCGCCAAACCGACTTTGGCCAGCAGCCGACGACCTAGCGCGAGAGCGTCGGCACGGGGCATCTTCTTCACCACGATCGGGCCTTCGACGACATTCTCTAGGGCGGTGCGATGAGGGAACAGATTGAAGTTCTGGAACACGAAACCCACCTGCTGGCGCAACCGGCGGATCAGCTCCTGCTGACGCGCCAATGGCTGGCTGGCATCTATCTTGATATCGCCCACCTGGATGCGCCCGCCATCGGGGGTTTCCAGCAGGTTCAGGCAGCGCAGGAAGGTGGTCTTGCCGGACCCGCTGGGGCCGATGATAGCGACCACCTCGCCGGGCTCGACCCGCAGGTCGATGTCCTTGAGCACCGGGATGCCGTTGAAATGCTTGCTGAGCTTGTCCACCACAATCATCGCGTGCTGCTCCTCACTGCTGGTCGTGGCGGTTGACCCGCAGTTCAAGACGATGCTGCAAGTGCGCCAAGGCACTGGCGAGCACCCAGTAGATCAGCGCGGCGCCGATGTACATGGTGAAGATTTCGAAGGTGCGGGCGGTAATCAACTGCGCCTGGCGGAACAGTTCAGGCACCTGGATGGTGGCCGCCAACGAGGTGTCCTTGACCAGCGAAATGAAGCTGTTGCCCAACGGCGGCAAGGCCGTGCGAGCCGCCTGAGGCAGGATGGCGCGGCGCAACGTTTGCCCACGGGTCATGCCGATGCTGGCGGCGGCTTCCCACTGCCCGCGCTCGATGGAGCCGATGGCCGCCCGCAGGATTTCACAGGCATAGGCAGCCATGTTCAGCGAAAAACCGATCAGCGCCGCCGGCAGCGGGTCCAGTTCGATACCCAACTGCGGCAGGCCGTAATAGATCACGAACAGCTGCACCAGCAATGGCGTACCGCGAACGAACGACACGTAGATCCGCGCGATCCAGTTCCACGGCTTGAAGGTCGACAGACGCATCAATGCCAGGCAGAAGCCCAGCAACAGGCCGAAGAACATCCCGCCCAGGCTGAGAAAGACCGTGTAGTAGGCGCCCTTGAGCAGAAAGGGCGCCGAGTCGACTATCAGTTGCAGGCTGCTTTCGATCATTGCGTGACGTCAGCGCCGAAATACTTCTTCGACAGGGCCGCCAGGGTGCCGTCGGCACGCAGTTTGTCGATCGCCTGGTCGATCGCTGCGAGCAATTCCGGCTCGCCCTTGCGCAGTGCGACACCGGCTTCCTGACGAGAGAACGCCGGGCCCGCCAGCACCAGGGTATCGTTGGTCTTCTTGATCAGTTCCAGGGCCGCCAGGCGGTCGACCAGGATGGCGTCGATACGGCCGATGCGCAGGTCCTGATATTTGGTAGGGTCATCATCGTAGGTCTTGACCACGGCTTGCGGCACGTTGTCGTGCAGCCATTGCTCGTAGTTGGAGCCCAGGCCCACACCCACCTTCTTGCCTGCCAGGTCCGCAGGCTTCTCGAACTTGCCGGCATCCTTCTTCTGGGCCAGCGCCTGGATACCGGAAACGGTATAGGGCTGGGAAAAATCATACTTCTGCTTGCGTGCCTCGGAGATGGTGACCTGATTGATCACCACGTCCAGACGCTTGGAATCCAGCGCGGCGAGCATACCGTCCCACTTGGTTTCCTGAATCTTGACCTTGACCCCCAGTTGCTTGGCCAGCGCCTGGGCGAATTCGACCTCGAAACCGCTGAGCTTGCCGTTCTCGTCCTGGAAGCTGAACGGCGGATAGGTGCCCTCCACGCCAACACTGAACGAGCCGTTTTTCTGGATGTTCTTCAACTGCTCGCCGGCCACGGCCTGGCCCAGCATTGCCGAGCCGAGCACTACGCCCAGGCTGCCCAGGAGGAGATTTCGACGCCAAGCGGAAAAAGTCATGTACAGCCCCTTTTGTGGTGATGGGAGTCAATGTGCGGCGCCACTATAAGGTGAGCCGCAAAGCACTCAAAAGAATAAAAAATTCGAGTCTTATGCTATTTATTCCAGACCTCGGGATAGGCGAAAAGTGCAGGTGCGCCGCCGGTATGCAAGAAGATCACCGGCCCTTCAGGCAGGCGCCCGCGCTCGATGGCATCGAGCAGACCGGCCATGGCCTTGCCGGTATAGACCGGATCGAGCAACAGTCCTTCCTGACTCGCCAGGCACTTGATCGCCGCCAGGGTGCCGGCATTCGGCTCGCCGTAACGGGGGCCGAAATACTCGTCCCACAGTTGTACGTTGAAGTGCTCGGGCACATCGATATCCAGCAATTGGCAGGTCTGCTCGGCCAGGCGCTGGACTTTCGGCGCTTGGGTCGCATAAGGACGCGACACGGTCACACCGATGACCGGCAGGTGCGGCAGGCTTTCGCTCAGGCCCAAGGCCAGGCCGCTGTGGGTACCGGCGCTGCCGGAGGCCAGCACTACCGCGGCGAAATCCAGGCCGCTGGCACGGATCTGCTTGGCCAGCTCCAGGCCCGCACGCGCATACCCCAACGCGCCGAGGGCGTTGGAACCGCCGATCGGCACTACATAGGGACGCTTGCCGGCCGCCCGCAGGCGCTCGGCGGCGGCGAGCAGTTGCGCGTCGGCGTCGTCCAGGTTGTCGACGTTCTCGACCTCGGTGCCGAACAGGTCCAGCAGCAAGCGATTGCCATTGCCGAGGTAGTCGGCACCGGCACTGTCGCCCAGCGCGTTTTCCAGCAGCGCATGGCAGCCGAGCCCGAGCCTGGCCGCCAGCGCCGCCGTCTGGCGCACATGATTGGACTGCAGCGCGCCGGCGGTCACCAGGGTGTCGGCGCCCTGTGCCAGCGCATCGGCGGCCAGGTATTCGAGCTTGCGTACCTTGTTGCCGCCCATGGCCAGGGTGGTGGTGTCGTCACGCTTGATGTAGACCTCACGGCCCACCAGCGCCGACAGGCGTTCGAGCTTTTCCAGCGCGGTGGGCGCGCCGACCAGTTCGAGACGGGGGAAATGGCTGAGTGCTTGGCTGAGCATGGACGTTTCCAAAGGGTTCTGATCGCAAAGGACTATAGGCACCGCCGGGCAATGGGGCAACTGCGACCCTGCGCCAGCCCATATTGCATCGACGTGCCCTCGGCCGTTGTCTGGCAAATTTGCGCCATCGGAGCGCCGCTGCTTTCCCCGACCGGAGGCGTTGTGAGGCTCGCAGCGATCCTGTACTGTACATAAAAACAGTATATGGAAAATCCCATGCAGCTGATCGACAAGCTCAGCATCCTCGCCGATGCCGCCAAGTACGACGCCTCGTGCGCCAGCAGCGGCGCGCCCAAGCGCAGCTCCGAGGGCAAGGCCGGCCTGGGCGCGACCGATGGCATGGGCATCTGCCACAGCTATACCCCGGACGGGCGCTGCGTCTCCTTGCTGAAGATCCTGCTGACCAACTTCTGCCTGTTCGACTGCCAATACTGCGTCAACCGCCGCTCCAGCGATGTGCCCAGGGCGCGCTTCACGCCCGAGGAAGTGGTGCGCCTGACGCTGGACTTCTACCGCCGCAACTGCATCAGCGGGCTGTTCCTCAGCTCCGGGATCATCCGTTCGGCGGACTACACCATGGAGCAATTGATTCGTGTGGCCAGGCTGCTGCGCGAGGAGCATCAGTTCCGCGGCTATATCCACCTCAAGACCATTCCCGAAGCCGATCCGCTGCTGATCGAAGAAGCCGGCCGCTATGCCGATCGCCTGAGCGTCAATATCGAGTTGCCCACCGATGCCAGCCTGCAGATTCTGGCGCCGGAAAAGGACGTGGGCTCGATCAAAAGGGCCATGGGCACCATCTACACCGGCCAGCAGACCGTGCTCAACGAACCCCGCGCGCCGCGCTTCACGCCGGCGGGGCAAAGCACGCAGATGATCGTCGGCGCCGACCTCACCGACGACAGCACCATCCTTCACAGCGCCGAATCGCTGTACGGCAACTATGGGCTCAAGCGCGTCTATTACTCGGCCTTCAGCCCCATCCCCAACAGCCCGAAGAGCGTGCCGCTGGCTGCGCCGCCGCTCCTGCGCGAGCACCGTCTGTACCAGGCCGATTTCCTCTTGCGCAGCTACGGCTACCGCGCCGACGAGTTGCTTCGCGGGCCGGGTGATCTGGCTCTGGACATCGATCCCAAGCTGGCCTGGGCCCTGGAAAACCGCAGTGTCTTCCCGCTGGACCTCAACCGTGCCGAGCCCGCCCTGATCGCGCGCATCCCGGGCATCGGTATCCGCACCACCAAGCGTCTGGTGGAATTGCGCCGCCAGCGGCGGATTCGCTACGAGGATCTGACCCGCTTGCGCTGTGTACTGGCCAAGGCAAAGCCGTTTTTCATCACCAGCGACTATCACCCGCAGCAGGCAGAAACCTCCACCCTGCTGTTGCGCGAGCAAATGCGTGACCGCCCGCAGCCCCAGCAGTTGGGGTTGTGGGGATGATCAGCCTGGATTGCGATGACCTGTTCGACACCTGGCGCCAGCAGGCGCGCTGGCTGCTCAGTCACCAGATCGATCCGGCCCAGGTGAGTTGGGACACCGTGGCCGATCTGTTCGCCACCGACGAGGTGGTGCCGCCAACGCCGGGGCCCTATCAGGCACGTATTCCGTTGGCACTGATCGAGCTGTTGCAGACGGCGGCGCGCTGTCGTGGCGAACAGCGCTGGAGCCTGCTCTACGAAGTGCTTTGGCGCGTCAGCCATGGCGACCGCACGGCCATGCTGGCGGGGGATGTACTGGGCAGCGAGTTGCACCGGCGCATCAAGCAGGTCACGCGTGAAGCTCATCACCTGCATGCGTTCTTGCGGTTCATCGAGTTGCCGTCCGCGGAGGGCGCACCTGTAGGCCCCGAGTACGTCGCCTGGCATGAGCCTGCCCACGACATCCTTGCCAGTGCCAGCCAGCACTTCATCGGCCGCATGGGGCAAAAGCGCTGGCTGATCGCAACGCCGCAGGACGGGGTCTATTACGACGGCACGCAGCTCATCCACGAGCGTCGCTGCCCACCACAATGGCAACAGTTGGCGCAGGGTGCCGAGGATCCGCAGGGCGAGTTGTGGCTGACCTACTACAGCCACATCTTCAACCCGGCGCGCCTGAATCCCAAGGTCATGCAAGGGCACCTGCCGACGCGATTCTGGAAGAACCTGCCCGAAGGCGCCTTGATTCCCGGCCTGATCAGCGAAGCCCGCACCGGCAAGCAACGGGACGGCCAGGCCCGGGCCATCGGGGCACGCCAGGGCAAACGCATCGGCCGCGAATGATCCGCGGCCGTGGCTTTAGCTCGAAGCTTGCAGCCCGCGGCAGCGTTTAAACCTTGAAACGCCGCACCACCGCGATCAGCTTGTCGTTCGAAGCCGCCAGCGCCGCCGTACTCTGCTCGCTCTGCGCACCGCCCGCCACCAGCTCCTCTACGATATGCCGCACCGCCACCATGTTGCGGTTGATCTCCTCGCTCACCGCGCTCTGCTCCTCGGCCGCCGTGGCGATCTGGGTGCTGAGGTCGTTGATGCGCACTACCGATTCGGCCATGCCGTCCAAGCCCTCATTGACCCTGGAGGTCTTGTCTACCGTAGCCTGGCAACGCTCCTTGGTGTTTTCCATGGCCACCACCGCGGCGCCGACACCCTGTTGCAACCGGGTGAGCATTTCGTTGATTTCCGAGGTGCTGGCCTGGGTGCGTCCCGCCAAAGCCCGCACCTCATCGGCGACCACAGCGAAGCCGCGCCCTTGCTCGCCGGCACGGGCCGCCTCGATAGCCGCGTTGAGCGCCAGCAGGTTGGTCTGCCCGGCGATTTCGCCGATCACGCCGAGCACCGAGTTGATGCGCTGGGCATCCTGCTCCATCGCTCGCACTTTGCTGGTGGCTTCTTCCACTTCGCTGATCAGCTCGCGCACGCTGCTCGAAGCATCCTCGACCACGATCTTCGAGTGCCGGGCCTTCTCGTTGGCGACCTGAGTCATGCTCGCCGTCTGCGCGGCATTGCGCGCCACATCTTCGGCGGTGGAGCTCATCTCGGTGATGGCGGTGACAGCCTGATCGGTCTCGCTGGCATGCCGGACAAGAATCTGGTTGGTGCCATGGGACTGACCACGCAGTTGCTCGATGTTACCGGCGATGACCGATGACGAATCGGACACTTCGGTGATCATCTTTTGCAGGTAGACGATAAAGCGGTTGACCGAATGCCCTACCGCGCCTACCTCGTCTTCGGCACGGATGACGATGCGTCTGGTCAGGTCGGCATCGCCCGCCGACAGCGTATCGATGTTGGCCTTGAGCACCGCCAGGCGCTTCATCAGCTGGCTCAGGGCGAAGACGATCACCAGCAGCATGACGATAACCATGGGGATCTGCAGCATGGCCAAGGTCGTGAGGACCTTGCTGCTCAGCGCTGCCAGTACTGCGGTAGGCTGCGCCACGGCCATCAGCCACGGCGTGCCCTCGATCGGCTGCAGGAACAGGCTGTAGTCCTTGCCGTCGCTGCCGGTGTAGGTGGTATGGGCCACAGCCACTGCCGCAGGGGTTTTCAAAGCGCTTTGCAGGGCTGCCGCAAAGGGGTACTGGCCAGCCAGATCGCTGAGGTTCTTCAGCACGTTGTTGCCGGGGATTTCCGGCTGGTTGCTGAGCACCTTGCCGTCGGCCTCGACGATCATCAATTGAGCGTGAATGTCACGTTCCTTCTGGGCGACCAGGTCGTTGAAGAAACCCAGGGTCACGTCGATGGTCGACACGCCATAGGCGGCGCCATCCTTGGTGATGGCCATGGCGCAGTTGGTGCGCGGCTCGGGGCTGGCATCGTCGCGATAGGCCGCGGCCCAGTTGCACTGACCCGCAGGCGTCTTGAGGCCACCGAGGTACCAGGACTGCTCGAAATAATTCTGCGACTCGGGCGAGTTCCAGTGGGTGTTGACGATCAACTTGCCGCTGGCATCGCGGTGATAGAAGGTGCTGTGCTTGGCCCGCCCGGGAGTGCGTTTGTCCGGCAGCGGCCAGACGCCGCCACCAAACACTTTCAGTTCACCGTACTGGTTGACCATGCTCGGCAACAGCCGATCGATGCTGTCGCTGTCCAGCTGCGGCACCGTCTCGGTGATCACCCGTTGCTGCGCTTGCACCCTGGCCAGTTCGGTCTTGATCACGCCGCTGATCTGCGCCGCCTCGTTGATCAGATGACGTTCGTCCGTCGCGGTGAGGGTCGGGGTGATGAACAGGCTGATGCCAACGCCGGTGAGGATGGCGATCAGCAAAATGAAACCCACGAAAGTAGCGGTATAGCGAGCTTGTATTGTTTTTAGCATGCTGGGGATATCCGCAAGGATTGGAACTGTTGTCAGGTAAACGATGTATCGGCACCGCACGACGCTCCATGAGCCTAGCTGCCCATGAAGTCGCCGTGCTGCCGGTCAGCCTCGCGAATCGGCGCCCTGGGTCAGCCCCGTCAGGGTGTCGGCGATGCTCTTGGTGCGTTGCGCCGTGCCGCCGGTCAGGCGGCTGGAGTCTTCGAGGGTGTCGAGCATTCCACGCAGGGTGCCGACGGCCGTGGACTGGTCCTCGATCTGTTGCGCCACCCGTTGGATCTCACCCGCCAGCAGGTCGATATCGACGCCGATCTCCCCCGCGTTCTTGCGGGTGATTTCCGCCAGCTTGCGTACCTCGTCGGCCACCACCGCGAAGCCGCGACCCATCTCCCCCGCACGCGCCGCCTCGATGGCCGCGTTGAGCGCCAGCAGGTTGGTCTGCCCGGCGATCTGCTGAATCACCTGGACGATGGACTGGATACGCAAACTCGATTGCGCCAGTTCGCGGGCACCGTTGACCGTGTCACCGGCCTGGGTCGACAGCGTCTCGACCGTGGCCCCGGCATCGGCCGCCACCGCGTTCTGCCGCTCGATGGTGTTGGTCAGGTCGTCCATCGACAGGTGCAATTCACCCGAATAATGCTGCAACTGATCGGCGATCTCCTGCTGTTGGTCGCTGGCCTGGGCCAGCACCCGGCCCAGGTCGGACAAGCCGTTGAACACCGGCAGCACGTTTTCATCCATACCATCGGTATCGAGGTAGCTGGTGAAGTCCTTGCGGTTGAGCGCGCCGATCTGCTTGACCACCACGTGATTGAGTCCGGCCAGCTTCTTGATCTGGCGGCGCAGGAAGAACGCCTTGAACTCGCCGTAGTGGGCGATGAAATTGTCGACGTACTCGTCGACGAAGCTGGCGCCCCTGGGCACCCGGAAGAAGAAAATCGCCGTCAGCGTCTGGTTGAGGTTAAGGCCCAGAATTTCCCCGAAGGTCGAGAATCCCGCCAGCGGCACGTTTCCGAAGATACCGGTCATGCTGCCCAGGTCGTTGCCGTTGTTGAGCCGACGCAGGATGCAGTCGTTGAGAATCGCCGCCACCGGCGTTCCCCCCTTGCCCTGCAGGAAGCGCTGATAATCGCTGCGGGTGGTCTCGCGGATCGGCGTGCGCTTGACCATCACCAGCTCTTCACCCGGCGCCACGTCGCAGAACAGCTGCACCATCTGGCGCTCGTAGTCGATGCGGGCAATGGAACGCACGAACAGCTCTTCGCCCACGCGGATGGCGAACGAGTAATCGGCCAACTGCCGTTCGAGGGCGTCCGGGGTGCATTTGAAGGCCTCGCACAGGGCCTGGACCATGGTCTTGATATTGCCCTGGGCGTCGACGATCTGATGAATGGTGCGGTCCTCGACCGAGGCCGTCAGCACGTTGAAGCTCAGGCTCGAGGCCTGGAAGTTCTGGCTCTTGAACACCCCGAAGCGCACGTCGGCCGGCGTCTTGATAAAGACGATCTGGGCGTGGTTCTGGTAGCTACGCTGGCCGTCATGGATCAAGGTCTGCTTGAAGTCGCCCTTGCCACCCGCCGAGCCGCCGACGAACAGGCAGGGAAAGCGGCCGGATTCGTACAGCGCTTCCATGAAAAACGATTCGGAGGCCGACAGACCGTCGAAGACGATATAGGCCAGGGTGTCGCGATGGTCGATGGCCGTCTGGATACGCACCCGCTTGATGTGCCCGACCAGTCTGGCGATGCGTTCGCGCATGGCCAGCCGCTTGCCGCCGCTGCGGATGTCTTCGCATTCGAGGGGTACCATCACCACCTCGGCCGAGGCGATCACGTTGCTGTCGAACAGCTGCAGGACTATCCGGTCCCAGCGCTCGCCCGTCGGGCAGTAGAGCTGACTGGCAGCGTTGCACAGCTCGCCCGAGGTGGTGCACAGACTGACGACGGTGTTGGGGAAGCGTTGCTTGATGCGCCGCGCGACCTGGTCGAGGTCGACATGCGGCGAGACGAAGCCGGTGATCAGCACCGGTGTCAGGCGCAGGCCTTGCAGCTCGCGCTCAAGGTCAGCGGCGGTGCAGACCACGCTGGTGCTGCCCTTGGACGAGGTGTTGGTCTTGTTGAAAAGGCCCGAAAGCTTCATGGCGGTGCTCGACGAAAAAGATTTCAGCCTGACGGCAGTCAGGCCATTGATCTCTTTATCGACTCAGCCTGACGCGGCTTAAGTAACACCCGAGATTTATACGACAAAAAATCGCGCCGGCCGTCTGAAGCTGGGGCCTAGGTCTATGCCCACAAAAAACCCCACTCGAAAGTGGGGTTTGGTCATCACGCAATTACCGTATCAGATACCGACGGTCTGACCCAGGAACCACGCACGCTCTTCAGCCTGGTCGATCCACTCTTCCAGCAAGCTGGTGGTGGACACGTCGTTGGCTTCGTCGGTGATGGTATGGGTAGTGCGCATGAAGGCGGCCAGGGCCTGGTTGTCTTCATGCAACTCGGTGAGCATCTGCTCGGCGGTCAGGTCGGTAGCGTCGCTGCTGGCCAGGCGTTTGATCTGCACGATCTGCTCGAGCGAACGAATGCTCGGCTGGCCGATCTTGCGGGCGCGCTCGGCAATCACGTCGGTGATGGCGTAGATTTGGGTAGCCTGTTCTTCCAGCAGCAGGTGGTAGTCGCGGAAGTGCGAACCGTGCATGTGCCAGTGGTAATTCTTGGTCTTGATGTACAGCGCGAATACGTCCGCCAGGAGCACCGCGAGCTCCTTGCCGACTTCGGGCTGGTTGGAGATGCGCGCATCTTCGCCCTTCTCGGCTTTGCTTTTCACGGCGGATACGGTTTTCAGTTCACTTTTAACGTTGGCGACGGCCATGGTGGATCTCCAGTCGTTTGAACAAGGATGGGGAGTGATCGCGCAAGACGATCATCGCGGTCTGTAGAGTCGACCATAGACCACGCGCAAATGTTCAGCCGAATTTTTCTATGAGCGGTATGGATTGCCTCTATAACGCCTGCCCGCCGGGGGGTTGAACCGGCCATCGGATAAAGCATGGCCCTCTGACAGAATTATTTGCGCGCGCCAAGCTCGAATCCTGTGAACGAACAATTTCCCATTGGAGCTCACATGAACCGCTACCTGATCCCTGCCCTGTTCGCCACCCTCGCGCTGGCCGGTTGCTCGACCGAAACCGTGGTGACCCTGCAAAACGGCACCCAGTACCTCACCCAGGACATGCCGAAGACCAAGACTGCCGATGGCTTTTATGAATTCACCGACGTGGCCGGCAAGAAGGTACGCGTGCGCGCTGACGAAGTGGCAACGGTAAAAGAAGAAGATTGATCCGGATGTTACGAGGACTGAGTGCCACACAGCCCTGTAAAGGCGCCTGGGCTCGATCCTTCATGCAAAAAGTTTCTATCGCACAGGCGCAGGAAGTGCTTGCCGAGACTAGACTTGAAACCGGTATCAGATTCGCCCTACAGCTCCTTCGGAATAAACCCTGAAAAAAGCAGACTATAGCGACTTGCCACTACCCCGGCGCTGAGGCATAACAGCAGTTCGACTCATACAAGGATGTCCGAACTTGCACTTTTTCTATCGTGTTCTGCTGGCGCTTGGTGCGCTTCTGGTGCTGGCCCTCGGGGTGGTGATCCATTACATCATCAACCCCAACCTGCCGGCGTGGCAGCCCGCCGAACGCACTCGCTATCTGCCGCAATGGAGCGACGAGCAGCGCGACGCCTACTATTTCACTGCGCAAGGCACGCAGGTCAAGGGCCTGCACTACGACTGGTTCACCCAGCTGGAAATGCCCTTTTCATCGGCGCGTTTCACCGCCCCGGCCAATATGGGCCGTTTCGGTTTTCTGATCGATCCACCGAGCCCGAGCAACCCGGCACAGCTGCCCGTGGGCTTTACCCGCCACCAGAACCCCGGCGACCCGGCCCAGTACCTGGACATCACCTGCGCCGCGTGCCACACCGGCGAACTGCGCTACAAAGGTACCGCCCTGCGCATCGACGGCGGCCCGGCCCAGCATGTGCTGCCCTCCAGCGTGCCGACCTTGCGCGGCGGAGCATTCGGCCAGGCACTGGTCGCCAGCATGGCCGCCACCTACTACCTGCCTTGGAAATTCGATCGCTTCGCCCGTGCCGTGCTGCAGGATCGCTACGAGGCCGAGCACGAGCAGTTGCGCAAGGATTTCAAAGCGTCCCTCGACACCTTCCTCAAGGTCGCATGGAACGACACCCGCCGCGGCCTTTACCCGACGCTCGAAGGGCCCGGCCGTACCGACGCCTTCGGGCGCATCGCCAACGCCACCTTCGGCGACGCCATTTCACCCAGCAACTACCGTGTCGCCAACGCCCCGGTCGACTACCCCGAACTGTGGGACATCTGGACCTTCGACTGGGTGCAATGGAACGGCTCGGCCCAGCAGCCCATGGCGCGCAATATCGGCGAGTCACTGGGCGTGGGCGCCACCTTGAAGTTCTTCGACGACCACGGCCAGCCACTGCACGGCGCCGATCGCTACCCCTCCAGCGTACGCCTGGCCGACCTGCACCGTATCGAGCAAAGCCTGCAGCACCTCCAGCCGCCGACCTGGCCTGAAGACCTGCTGGGCAAAATCGACTTGCCGCTGGCGAGCCAGGGCCGCGCGCTGTTCGAGGAAAACTGCGCCGTCTGCCACGTGCCGCCGATAGACCGCAGCGGGCCGCGGCCGGTGCAGACCCTCAAGCTCCTGCCCGTGGACTATATCGGCACCGACTCTACCGCTGCCGACAACATCGCCGACTACCGTTACGACCTCAGCGCCCTGCAATGGGACAAGGCCGAACTGGCCAGGCTGGGCGTCGAACTGCACCCGGCCAACCCCGAGCTGGACCTCAACCAACTCTCGTCGGCCAAAGGCCTGGCCTACGTGACCGCCTTCGTCGAGGACCGCGCCTATCGCGAAGCCGGCATCGACGCCGAACAGCGCAAGGTCATGGACGGCTTCGGCCTGCCCATCGGCGTGCGCGAAGAGCGCGCCTACAAGGCCCGGCCACTGGACGGCGCCTGGGCCACTGCGCCCTTTCTGCACAACGGCTCGGTGCCCAACCTCTATCAGTTGCTGTCGCCACAGGACGAGCGTGCCCGCACCTTCTATCGCGGCACCTTCGAGTTCGATCCGGCCCATGTCGGCTATCGCACCGAAGCCTTCCCCGGCGGCTTCCTGTACGACACACGTATCACCGGCAACCATAACAGCGGCCATGAATTCCGCGACGGCCCCCGTGGTCGCGGGGTCATCGGCCGCTTGCTGCAGCCCCAGGAACGCTGGGCGCTGATCGAATACCTGAAAGTGCTGGGCGGGCCACTGGAGGGCCAACTGCAATGAGAGAACGTCGGATGTTCACCCCCGCCCTGCCGAGCCCGCTGGCGCGCCTGTGGCTGCGTTTCGGTCGTCTGCTGGCGCGTCTGCTGCTCTGGCTGCTGGTGCTCGGCGCCCTGGGCTGGCTGGCGAGTACCGCCTGGTACGCCTGGAAGTTCTCCGGCCCGGTCTCGGCCCAGGAGCAGATCCCCCCCGGCGAAGCGGCCATGACCCAGGACATCATCCAGACCGCCGTGCGCATCGTCGATCAACACAAGGAGCAGACCCGCTACCTGCGCGACGCCCATGCCAAGGCCCACGGCTGCGTCAAGGCCGAGGTGACGGTGCCCCAGGACCTGCGCAGCGACCTGCGCCAAGGCGTCTTCGCCCAACCCGGGCAGCGCTGGAACGCCTGGATGCGTCTGTCCAATGGCAACGCCTACCCGCAGTTCGACGCCATCCACGATGCCCGCGGCATGGCCATCAAGCTGCTCGATGTGCCCGGCACACAGCTGTTGCCCGATGCCAAGGGCAGCGACGGCCAGGCGCTGCACGAGCAGGACTTCGTCATGTTCAGCCATCCCAACTTCTTCGTCAGCGACGTCGCCGAGTACCGGCAGAACATCGCGGCCCAGGCGGACGGCAAGCAGGTCATGGCGTTTTTCCCTGGCTGGGACCCACGTACCTGGCAACTGCGTCACCTGATGATCGCCAAGGCCACTCTGGCGGCCGCGCCAGCAAGCCCGACCCAGGCGACCTATTACTCGGTATCGCCGTACAAGTTCGGCAGCGCCAATGCCAAGTTTCGGGTGATCCCCGACCCGGCCAGTTGCCCGGCCTACAGCCTGCCGGCGGAAAACACCGACCTGCCGAATTTCCTGCGCACGGCCTTGTTCCAGCAACTGTCGGCCGATCGCCAACCGGCCTGCTTCGCGTTACAGATCCAGCGTCAGGACGCACGTCGTTATATGCCGATCGAGGACACCAGCATCGAATGGCGCGAGGCCGATGCGCCATTCGAAACCGTCGCCCGCATCCGCGTGCCGGCCCAGGACTTCGATACTCCAGAGCAGAACCTCATGTGTGACAACCTGTCGTTCAACCCCTGGCACGGCCTCGAAGCGCACCGCCCCATCGGCGGTATCAACCGCCTGCGCAAGGCGGTTTATCAGGCGGTCAGCGATTACCGCCATAGCCGCAACGGCAACCCGTGAGACCAGCCTTTACGCACAGGGTCATTCCATGCGGGAATAGACGCCCTGACCCTGTAGCGAGGGGGCTCGCCCCCGAAAGCGATCAACCATGTCCCGACGCCTGACCCCTTCCATGACCGCACTGCAATGCTTCGAAGCAGCGGCACGGCACCTGAGCTTCACCCGCGCCGCCCAGGAGCTGCACCTGACCCAGAGCGCCGTGAGCAAGCAGGTGGCGCAGCTCGAAGAAATGCTCCAGCATCACCTGTTCCAGCGGGTACGCCGGCGCCTGCAACTGACACCGGCAGGCTCGCTGTACCTTACCGAAGTGGACAAGATCCTTACCCAGATCGACATGTCCAGCCGCTACATCCTCTCCTATGGCGCCGAGACCGAGGTGCTGCGGGTTGCCACCCAGCCGACCTTCGGCGCCCGCTGGCTGATCCCCAATCTCAAGGGCTTCGGCAAGCGCTTCCCGCATATTCATCTGGATATCCGCAGCGAACTGGAGCCTTTCGACCTGTTGCAGGCCAAGGCCGACGTGGCGTTCTTCTTCGGCCAGGGCACCTGGCCCGGCGCCACCTGCCTGGGACTGTTCAGCGAAGACGTGGTTCCGGTGTGCGCGCCGGAGCTGCTGGCCGACAACCCGTTCGACCACCCCACGCAACTGGCCGAGCAGGTGCTGCTGCAATGTACCTCACGGCCCGAAGCCTGGCATGAATGGTTCCTGGCGCAGGGCCTGAGTTCGCAGAACAGCTATCACGGGCCGCGCTTCGATACCTTCTACATGTGCATCCACGCGGCGCTGGCAGGCTGCGGCATCGCTCTGATCCCGCGCTATCTGGTAGCCGAGGAGTTACGCGAAGGCAAACTGGTGGTCCCCTTGACTCATGTCACCCCGAGCAACGGCGCGCACTTCATGGCCTACTCCGAGCACGCGGCCGAGGTGCCCAAGGTGAAGGACTTCGTGGACTGGATTCTGGCGCGCTGTTGAAAGCACCCGAATGGCATGACGAAGGTAAACTGTGCAGCTCAATCCATCGGGAAGAAAAATGGACAAATTCGACCGCGCCATCCTCGAAATCCTCCAGGATGACTGCACCCTCGCCATCGGCGCCCTGGCCGAGCGCATCGGCCTGGGCACCACCGCCTGCTGGCGGCGGATTCAGAAGCTCGAAGAGGAAGGCATCCTGCGCAAACGCGTAGCGCTGCTAGATCGCTCGAAGCTCAATATCGGCGTGACGGTATTCGTGTCGATCAAGACCAACCAGCACAGCGCCGAATGGCTGCAGACCTTTCACGCGCGGGTCGCGGAAATCGTCGAGGTGGTGGAGCTGTATCGGATGGCCGGCGACACCGACTACCTGCTGAAGATGGCGGTACCGGACATTGCCGGCTATGACGCGGTATACAAGCAACTGATCCAGATACCCGGGCTGTCGGATATCAGCTCCAGCTTCGCCATGGAGCAGATCAAGTACACCACGGCCATGCCGCTGCGCTACGTGCCCCTGTAGCGGGGGGGCTTGCCCCCGATTGCAGTGCATCGGTCACGTAGCGGTTGCTCGCACTTTTTTCGGGGGCAAGCCCCCTCGCTACAGAATGGGCAAAAAAAAAAGCGACCCGTGAAGGTCGCTTGTTTTTTGCTTCAAGGTGTTCAGTGGGCCTTGAAGCGAGATATGGCGCAGCGGACGGGACTCGAACCCGCGACCCCCGGCGTGACAGGCCGGTATTCTAACCGACTGAACTACCGCTGCGCGATACACTAAGAGAGATTGGTGGGTGATGACGGGATCGAACCGCCGACCCTCTGCTTGTAAGGCAGATGCTCTCCCGGCTGAGCTAATCACCCTTTCACTCTCGGTGTGGCGCGCATTCTACGGACGCCCCCTACCTCTGGCAAGCACTTTTTAAAATATTTTTTTCAGGCCTTCCAAAGACTTAGAACCGGTTGGCCTGAGCGCCCACAGGGAGAATAATGCCCGCCTTGTGTATTAAGGAGAGATTCACCTTATGTGGTTCAAAAACCTGCTTGTCTATCGCCTGACCCAGGATATTCCGTTCGACGCCGAGGCGCTGGAAACCGCACTGGCCACCAAACTGGCGCGCCCCTGTGCAAGCCAGGAGTTGACCACCTATGGTTTCGTCGCGCCCTTCGGCAAGGGCGCCGATGCACCGCTGGTGCACGTCAGTCAGGATTTCATGCTGATCGCCGCGCGCAAGGAAGAGCGCATCCTGCCGGGCAGCGTCGTGCGTGACGCGGTCAAGGAGAAGGTCGAAGAGATCGAAGCCGAGCAGATGCGCAAGGTCTATAAAAAGGAACGTGACCAGATCAAGGACGAGATCATCCAGGCTTTCCTGCCCCGTGCCTTTATCCGTCGCTCGTCGACCTTCGCCGCCATCGCCCCGAAACTGGGCCTGATCCTGGTCAACTCGGCCAGCCCCAAGCGCGCTGAAGACTTGCTTTCCACGGTGCGTGAAGTGATCGGATCGCTGCCGGTGCGGCCGTTGGGCGTGAAGATCGCCCCGACTGCGGTGATGACCGATTGGGTCAAGACCCAAAAAGCCGCTGATGACTTCTATGTACTGGACGAGTGCGAGCTGCGCGATACCCACGAAGACGGCGGCATCGTCCGCTGCAAGCGTCAGGACCTGACCAGCGAAGAAATCCAGCTGCACTTGAGCACCGGCAAGCAGGTGACTCAGCTGTCGCTGGCCTGGCAGGACAAGATCTCCTTCGTGCTGGACGACAAGCTGGTGGTCAAGCGCCTGCGCTTCGAGGAGCTGCTGACCAACGAAGCCGAAGAAAACGGTGGCGAGGACGATCTGGGCCAGCAGGACGCCAGCTTCACGCTGATGATGCTGACTTTCGGTGAATTCCTCCCGGCGCTGTTCGAGGCCTTGGGCGGGGAAGAGATTCCGCAGGGCATCTGATCCGGGTATTCTGCTCCCCGAGTCGAGGGGGCTTGCTCCCGATACGGAGTGCCAGACGCATCGACGCTGTCTGGCACTGCGTATCGGGAGCAAGCCCCCTCGCCAGATTGGATATCTGCCGCTCCTACTATAAAAAAGGACACACACCGCCATGCGTGCACTGGCCGCCTTGAGCCGCTTCGTCGGCAATACATTCGCTTACTGGGTCTTGCTGTTCGCCGTGCTGGCGTTCCTTGAACCGACCTGGTTCGTGGGCTTGAAAACCTGGATCGTGCCGCTGCTGGGGCTGGTCATGTTCGGCATGGGCCTGACCCTAAAGCTGGAGGATTTCGCCGCACTGTCCCGCCACCCCTGGCGCGTCGGCCTGGGGGTGGTCGCGCATTTCGTGATCATGCCGGGCGTGGCCTGGGTGCTGTGCGAGCTGTTTCGCCTGCCGGCGGAAATCGCCGTCGGGGTGATCCTGGTCGGTTGCTGTCCGAGCGGGACCTCATCGAACGTGATGACCTGGCTGGCCAAGGGCGACCTGGCCTTGTCGGTGGCCATCGCCGCGGTGACCACACTGTTGGCGCCGCTGCTCACGCCGGCGTTGATCTGGCTGCTGGCCTCGGCCTGGCTGCCGGTGTCCTTCATGGACATGTTCGTGTCGATCCTGCAATTCGTGATGCTGCCGATCATCCTCGGCGTGGTTGCGCAGCGTCTGTTGGGCGAGCGAGTGCAGCTGGCCGTGGATGTATTGCCGTTGGTATCGGTGGTCAGCATCGTCATGATCGTGTGCGCAGTGGTTGCCCTGAGCCAGGCGAAGATCGCCGAGTCCGGGCTGCTGATCATGCTGGTGGTAATGCTGCACAACAGTTTCGGCTACTTGCTGGGCTACTTCACCGGCAAGCTGTGCAAGCTGCCGTTGGCGCAACGCAAGTCACTGGCGCTGGAGGTCGGCATGCAGAACTCGGGGCTGGGCGCCGCCCTGGCGAGCGCGCATTTCTCGCCTCTGGCGGCGGTACCGAGCGCGCTGTTCAGTGTGTGGCACAACATATCCGGTGCCCTGCTGGCGACCTGGTTCCGTCGCATGGAGGATCCGCAGGCACCGAGTGAGGCGCTGGAGCGCAAACCTGCCGCCCACTGAGGCAACTTGTCCCCGGAGTCGATTTTAGGCACCATAGCCACCACGAAGGACGACCTTCGGCGCTAGGGAGCTGTGAATCCGGGGACGACCCCATCTGCTAACGATGAGGTGTGTCATGTCCTGGTTCATTCTGTTTTGCGCCGGCCTGCTTGAAGTCTGCTGGGCCGTCGGCCTGAAATACACCGACGGTTTCTCCCGCCCCCTCCCTACCGTACTGACCGTTCTGGCCATTGCCTGCAGCATCGGCCTGCTCGGCGTTGCCGTGCGCGAGCTGCCAGTGGGCACCGCCTATGCCGTATGGAGCGGCCTGGGCGCCGTGGGCACGGTCATCGCGGGGGTGATGCTGTTCGGCGAGTCGATGGCACTGATCAAACTGGTGAGTGTGGCGTTGATCGTGATCGGCCTGCTGGGGCTCAAGCTGGCGGCCTGAGGGTGGCCTGCGGCGATTTGCCATCTGGCAGATTTAAGCGACTCATCATCCCCCTGTCATAAGCGCTGAGGTATCCTGTCGGCGCTTGTTCGTAATATTCCAAACATTCCTATCCACGTGGAGCGCCCAAGATGCATGAAATCCCAAACCTCCCCTTCCCGAGCCTGCACCAGCCAGAACCCTCGGAATCCAAGGTCTCAACCAACGAGCGACAGGCCATGAGCCGCGAGAATCGCTCTGAGCCGAAACCGGCCAAACGCGAAGACTAGACGTCGCCCGCTGGCGCAGTGCAAACCTGGGCAGCCGCAGCTGCTTGCCACTGCGCCTCAGACGCCTGCTATGCTGGCGGTCGTTCCCCAGCCTCGACAGACATCACCATGAACCCACCTATCGACGAACATCAGGCCGGCTTGATGGTCGAAACCGCGCAACAGATGCTCGACGTCTGGCAGCGCCTGCCTGCCGCCAAGCAACAAGCGTTGCTGGCCCGCTTCGGCAGCCGTGACAAGGCAGTGGCCGCGCTGGTCGCGACCCGGTTGCTGGCACCTCCGGCACCCACACCCTGACCCACAGCGCTGCCCGGACCGAGTCTTTGGCTGGTAGCGCACGCTTAAAATAATCGTCACGAGGTGTAACTCAGCCCTTGCGCGTCTTATCATAGCCACCGTCACAGCTCCAGCTCTTCCCTTTCGTGCAACAGAGTTGACCCCTACATGCCTGATTCCCAGCGGCCGATGCAGATCACGCTGCAAGTCGTCTCCATTGTTGTCTTCACGTTCATCGGCTACCTCAGCATCGGCATTCCGCTGGCGGTGCTGCCGGGTTATGTGCACACCGACCTGGGTTTCGGAGCGGTCATCGCCGGCCTGGTGATCAGCGTGCAGTACCTCGCGACCCTGATGAGCCGCTCGGTCGCCGGGCGCATCATCGACAATCAGGGCAGCAAGCGCGCGGTATTGATCGGTCTGGCCGCCTGCGGCGTCAGCGGCGCGTGCATGCTGCTCTCGGCGCTGCTGCACAGCTTTGCGATGGCCAGCCTGATCAGTCTGTTTTTCGGCCGCATCATCCTTGGCTTCGCCGAGAGTCTGGTCGGCTCGGGCGCGATTGGCTGGGGGATCGGCCGGGTCGGCGCGGCGCATACGGCCAAGGTGATCTCCTGGAACGGCATCGCCAACTATGGCGCACTGGCCATCGGCGCGCCGATGGGCGTAGTCATGGCAGCGCATCTGGGGCTGTGGAGCGTGGGTGTGAGCATCATGCTGCTGGCCGCCGTGGGCATCGCCTTCGCCTGGAACCGACCACCCGCGCCGATCGTGGCCGGTGAGCGCCTGCCGTTCATGCACGTGCTCTGGAAAGTCTTCCCCCATGGCTGCGGCCTGGCGCTGGGTGGCGTGGGCTTCGGCACCATCGCGACCTTCATCACCCTGTATTTCGGCTCCCAGCACTGGGACAACGCCGCGCTGTCGCTAAGCCTGTTCGGCGGCAGTTTCATCCTGGCGCGACTGCTGTTCGGCAATCTGATCAACCGTATCGGCGGCTTTCGCGTGGCCATCGCCTGCCTCAGCGTCGAAACCGTGGGGCTGTTGCTGTTGTGGCTGGCCCCCAATGCCGAACTGGCCATGGCCGGCGCGGCGTTGAGCGGCTTCGGCTTTTCCCTGGTGTTCCCGGCGCTGGGCGTCGAAGCGGTCAACCTGGTGCCGGCGTCCAGCCGCGGTGCTGCTGTGGGGGCCTTTTCGCTGTTCGTGGACCTGTCGCTCGGCATCACCGGCCCGCTCGCCGGGGCGGTCGCCAGCGGCTTCGGCTTCGCCGCGATCTTTCTGGTAGCGGCGCTGGCAGCCTTGGGCGGCATGGTCCTCAGCCTGCGGCTGTTCCGGCAAAGCCAGCAAGCCACACGGCATCCGGACGTCGCCCTCTAGCGATCAGAAATCCACTCGCCCGCGCCCGGCCTTGATCGCCCCGCGCTTGGTCTTGCCCTCCAGGCGGCGGGTCTTGGAACCCAGCGTCGGTTTGGTCGGACGGCGCTTCTTCTCCACCTTGACAGCACCCAGGATCAACTCGCGCAGGCGCTCGAAGGCGTCGGCGCGATTCTGCTCCTGCGTGCGGTACTGCTGGGCCTTGAGCACGATCACCCCTTCGCTGGTGATACGACTGTCGCGCAGGGCCAGCAGGCGCTCTTTGTAGAACTCCGGCAATGACGACGCTCGAATATCGAAGCGCAGGTGCACCGCGCTGGAGACCTTGTTGACGTTCTGCCCACCGGCCCCCTGGGCGCGAATAGCCGTCAGCTCGATCTCGGCATCGGCGAGGTGGACGTTGTTGGAGATTTCCAGCATGGGTCAGGGGCTCGCAAGGCGTGTCAGGAAAACAGCTCGGAATGGGTGCCGCAGCGTACGAACACCACCATGCCGTGCTTGCCGACATCGTCCAAGGTGTAGATAAGCAGAAAATCCCCGCCAATGTGGCATTCACGGTGACCCATCCAGTCCCCGGTCAACGCATGATCCAACCACTCGGCAGGCAATGGCGCGGTGTTCGCGACCAAGAACAGCATCGCCTCTTTAAGCCGGTTCATATCGAATCGGCCAGAACGGGAAAGGCGCTCCCAATCCTTCAGAAAGGTCTTGGTGTAATCCGAAGCACGGGGCAATGCCGCGCGCTTACTGGCCGCTGTTTTTTTCGAGGTCATCAATCAAGGCATCGGCACTGTCGAAGCGAGCCTGTCGACTCTCGATGATCGCGCGCGCTTCGAGCATCGCCGCGCGGCTAACAGCGTTTGGCGCCTGTATAGCGAAGGGCAATTGCTGGTCAGCAACGACGCGCGTGAGAAACACGCGCACCGCATCGGAAATGGTCAATCCCATCGAGGCCAGGGTCTGCGCAGCCTGAGCCTTGATGTCTTCGTCCACGCGAACGTGAACCATGGTGGTAGCAGCCATGACAGGCTCCTTGATACAGATTGAGATACATCGTATCTCAGGCACGGTACCTCATCAACACGCACCTGTCGGGACATTGGCCTCACCCCAAAAAAAACGCCAACCCTAAGGCTGGCGTTTTTCATCTCGACCCCCGAGTTACTCGGGTTTCGGCTTGCGGCGACCGAAGCCAGGGCGCTGGCCGTCACCGGCAGCAGGGCCACGGCGCTTGCCCGACGGAGCGTCGGTCAGGCCGACACCCGGGCGCTTGGGAGCCGGTTTGGCCGGGCGCTTGGTGGTGTCACGCGGGCGCTCGGCGACCGGCGTACCACGGGTCGGCTTTTCACCGCGTGGCGCATCGGTGCGAGCCCGATCGCCACGCGGGGCATCGGTACGGCTGCGGTCGCCACGGGGCGCTTCGCTGCGGCCACGCTCGCCACGAGGTGCATCACCGCGCGGCGCATCACTACGGCTGCGCTCGGCACGAGGGGCTTCGCCGCCACGGGACTGCTCATCGCGAGGCTGACGAGCCGGACGCTCGGCAGGCGCCGCGCCGTCGTGGGCCGGACGCAATTGACGCACGCGCTCACCGCGACCCATCGGCCGCGAGGATTTGCGCTGCATGCGATCGAGCTTGTCCTTGATCTTGGTGCTGACCGCCGGCTGAGCGACTGGCGTCAGGCCGACTTCAGTACTGAGGGTATCGACCTCGAACTGAGTGAGTTCACGCCAGCGCCCCATCGGCAGGTCGGAATTGAGGAACACCGGACCGAAGCGCACTCGCTTCAAGCGGCTGACCATCAAGCCCTGAGATTCCCACAGACGCCGTACTTCGCGGTTGCGACCTTCCATGACCACGCAGTGATACCAGTGGTTGAAACCATCGCCACCCGGTGCTTCCTGAATGTCGGTAAAACGCGCCGGACCGTCTTCGAGAATCACGCCGTTCTTCAAGCGCAGCAGCATGTCTTCGTCGACTTCCCCGCGCACACGCACCGCATACTCACGGTCCATTTCGAACTTGGGGTGCATCAGGCGGTTGGCCAGTTCACCGTCGGTGGTGAACATCAGCAGGCCGGTGGTGTTGATGTCGAGACGGCCGACGTTGATCCAGCGGCCTTCACGCGGACGCGGCAGGCGGTCGAACACGGTCGGGCGGCCCTCTGGATCGTCACGGGTGCAGATCTCGCCGTCGGGCTTGTTGTAGATGATCACCCGGCGCACGGTCTCGGACGCTTCTTCGCGCTTGATGACCTTGCCGTCGACGGTAATCGCATCGTGCAGATCAACGCGCAGGCCCAAGGTGGCATCACGGCCGTTGACCTTGATACGGCCGGCGGCAATCCAGGCCTCGACGTCACGGCGCGAGCCGACGCCGATGCGCGCCAGGACTTTCTGCAGTTTTTCGCCGGCTGGACCGATTTCCTGATCTTGCTGATCGAGTTCACTCATCTTAAGCACCTCCCGGTGGGTCGAGCCCAGGCGGGCGCCCAGGCTGATAATCAATGGTCTTTTGCGGCGCCAGGATGCGCTGATCCGGCGCTGTTTTAGCGCAAAAGGTCGCGAATCATACGCGCTTGAGCGGCGCTACGCATCCCAGCGTAGTGCAAATAGTCAGTGTTTCTTCTTTTTCCGCTGGCCGGTGGCCTGCATGTCCTTCAGGCGGGCAATGGACAGTTCGTTCACCTCGCGGCGTTCGTCCTTCTCCATTCTTTTCCAGCCCTTGCACTCGGCTTTGGTACGCCCACAGCCGATGCAGACGTTGTCGTCGAATTTGCAGATGTCGATACAGGGATTTTTAGCGCTCATACAGCATCAGACTCGGGACGAATCGTCCGGTTCATCTTCATCTTCATCTTCACCATCGTCGTCGTCTTCATCGGACGATGGATGATCCAGGGTCTGCTGGTACAGGGCCTTGAGCGCTTCACGGGCGGCGGCAACGCTGGCTCGGTGCTCGGCAAAGATCGCCGGGGAGTCGCCAACCACGTTGACCGGCGCGCGGACCGGCGGCGGCTCATCGTCAACCTGCGGGTTCGCGACCGGTTCAGGTTCGGCATCAGGCTCAGGCGCCGCCTCGACCTCCTCCGTGCGCAGGTCATCGAAATCGGTCTTGAGCCCCTGCTCCATCTCGTCCAGCTCCAGCAACAAGGTGCGGAAACTGGTTTCATCGCGCGGCGCCGCCTGTTCGTCTTCGTCGTCCAGACTGGCATCGGCCAAGGCCTGCAAGTGCGCAGGCACCGGCGCATCCTCGACGTCCGCCAGCGGCTCGGGCTCCAGCTCGCGCAAGGCGGCCAGTGGCGGCAGGTCGTCGAGGTTCTTCAGGTTGAAATGGTCGAGAAAGCCCTTGGTGGTGGCGAACATCGCCGGCTTGCCAGGCACGTCACGGTAGCCCACCACGCGGATCCACTCGCGCTCGAGCAGGGTCTTGACGATGTTGCTGTTGACCGCCACGCCACGCACGTCTTCGATCTCGCCACGGGTGATGGGCTGGCGGTAGGCGATCAGCGCCAGGGTCTCGAGCATCGCCCGGGAATAGCGCTGGGGCCGCTCTTCCCACAGGCGGCCGACCCAGGGGGCGTACTTCTCGCGAATCTGCAGCCGATAGCCAGAGGCCACTTCGACCAGTTCGAAGGCGCGGTTGTCGCAACTCTTGCGCAATAGATCGAGGGCTTTCTTGAAAACCGGCGGATCGGGGCGCTCGGCTTCTTCGAACAGTTCGTACAGGCGATCCAGGCCCTGGGGCTTTCCCGAGGCCAGCAGAAAGGCTTCCAGCAGAGATGCCAGTTCGCGGGGTTCATTGAGGTTCATGCATGTGCTCGTTATTCGGCTCGCGCGCGGACATGGATAGCGGCAAAAGGCTCATTCTGCACCAGTTCGATCAGCGATTCCTTCACCAACTCGAGAATGGCCATGAAGGTCACGACCACCCCGAGCTTGCCTTCTTCGGCGGTGAACAGCTCGACGAAGGGCACAAAGCCGCCACCCTTGAGGCGTTCGAGCACTTCGCTCATGCGCTCGCGGGTCGACAGCGCCTCACGGCTGACCTGGTGACTTTCGAACAGATCGCCGCGGCGCAGCACTTCAGCCATGGACAGCAGCACTTCTTCAAGGCTGACCTCGGGCAACAGCTTGCGCGCCTTGGCCTCAGGCGCATCGAGCTTGGGCACGACGATGTCGCGGCCGACGCGGCTGAGGGTATCGATCCCTTCGGCGGCGGCCTTGAAGCGCTCGTACTCCAGCAAACGCCGCATCAACTCGGCACGCGGGTCGCCCTCCTCCTCTTCGACGGCGGCGGAGCGCGGCAGCAGCATGCGCGACTTGATCTCGGCGAGCATGGCGGCCATCACCAGGTATTCCGCGGCCAATTCCAGGCGCACGCTCTGCATCAGCTCGACGTAGCCCATGTACTGGCGGGTAATTTCGGCTACCGGGATGTCGAGGATATCGATGTTCTGTTTGCGGATCAGGTAGAGCAGCAAGTCGAGGGGGCCCTCGAAGGCTTCGAGAAAGACCTCCAGCGCGTCCGGTGGGATGTACAGGTCCACTGGCATTTCGGTGACGGCCTGACCGTACACCAGCGCCAACTGCAGTTGCTGGGGAACGTCGTTCAGCGCTTCAGGGTTCGCGGCGGCGATATCGCTCATGCCTCGACCATGAACGGCGTCGGATCGCCACAACCCACGCGAACCACTTCCGGTTCATCACCGGCCAGGTTGATCACCGTGGAAGCCGAGACGCCACCGAAACCGCCATCGATGATCAGGTCGACGTGCTTTTCCAGCGCCTGGCGCATTTCGTAGGGATCGCTCATCGGCTCGGTTTCGCCGGGCATGATCAGGCTGACGCTCATCAACGGCTCACCTAGCTCCTCGGTCAGCGCCAAGGCGATGGGATGGCGCGGCACCCGCAGACCGATAGTGCGACGCTTGGGATGCATCAGCAGCCGCGGCACTTCCCGCGTGGCGTTGAGGATAAAGGTGTAAGGCCCCGGCGTATGCGCCTTGAGCAGACGAAAGGCACCTGTGTCGACCTTGGCGAACAGGCCCAACTGCGAGAGATCGGCGCAGATCAAGGTGAAATTGTGCTTGTCGTCCAGCTGACGCAGGCGTCGTACGCGCTCCACGGCCGCCTTGTCGCCGATCTGGCAGCCCAGGGCGTAGGACGAATCGGTGGGAAACACCACCACGCCGCCGCGACGGATGATCTCTGCGGCCTGTTTTATCAGGCGCGACTGGGGACTTTCCGGATGTATCTGGAAAAATTGGCTCACGTGCTCTTCCTGGTCAGACGACAAGTGGCTCATGTTTGAAACGCCCCAGTAGCAATGGGAGGTCTTCGGGTACGGGTCGGTAGACACCAATTTCGGCCCATTGATCCGGCGCGTGAAAATCACTGCCGGCACTGACCAGCAGGCCGAACTCCCGCGCCAGGATCGACAGCACCCCGACCTGGTCGGCCGGTTGCAGGCCATTGACCACTTCGATGGCATGGCCACCGGCCTGGATGAACTCGGCCATCAGCCGCCGACGCTTGCTACGGGTGAAATCATAGTTCAACGGATGGGCCAGGCTGACCCAGGCGCCGGCTTCTCGCAGCGTGGCCACGGTGTCTTCGAGAGTCGGCCAATGCAGTTTGACGTCGCCCAGCTTGCCGGCGCCCAGCCATTTGCGAAACGCCTCGGCGCGATCCTTGACGTGACCGGCCTGGATCAGAAAATCGGCGAAGTGCGGGCGCGCCGGAGCATTGCCGCTGTCCCCCAGCGCCTGCTGGATCGCGCGGGCGCCTTCCATGGCCCCGGGCATGCCCTTGAGCGCCAGCTTGCGGCTGATTTCCTCGGCGCGCAGCCAGCGGCCGTGGTGCAGCTTATCGATGGCGGCGAGCAACGGCGGTGAATCGAGGGAGAAGCCATAGCCCAGCACATGAATGGTCGCGCCACCCCAGGTGCAGGACATTTCCACCCCGCTGACCCACTGCATTCCCAGATACTGGGCGGCCTCGCGGGCCTCGGCCAGGCCCTCGAGGGTGTCGTGGTCGGTCAGAGCCAGACAGCGCACGCCATTGTCGAAGGCACGAGCCACCACCGCAGCGGGCGCCAGGGCGCCATCGGAGGCAGTGCTGTGACAGTGCAGATCAACATTCATAGGTGGCGCGCTTTCTCGGTCATTGATGTTTGTTATTATGCCGCCACATCCTGATTCTGGCTGCCTTCCGTGAAACAATTAATCGACTTCATCCCGCTGCTGCTGTTTTTCATCGTCTACAAGGTCCCGGCCCATACCCTCGACCTGGCCGGCTACAGCCTGCAGCTGGGTGATATCTACAGCGCCACCAAAGTGCTGATCGTCAGTTCCGTCGTGGTCTACGGCGCGCTGTACCTCAAGCAGCGCAAGCTCGAGAAGGGCCAGTGGCTGACCCTGATCGCCTGCCTGGTGTTCGGCAGCCTGACCCTGGCCTTCCACAGCGAGACCTTCCTCAAATGGAAGGCCCCGGCGGTCAACTGGATCTTCGCGCTGGTGTTCGCCGGCAGCCATTTCATCGGCGACCGCCTGCTGATCAAGCGTGTCATGGGCCACGCCCTGACTCTGCCGGAACCGGTCTGGACGCGCCTGAACATCGCCTGGATCGTGTTTTTCATTATTTGCGGCGCCGCCAACCTGTTCGTCGCCTTCACCTTCGAGCGCTTCTGGGTCGACTTCAAAGTGTTCGGCAGCCTGGGCATGACCCTGCTGTTCCTGGTGGGCCAAGGCATCTACCTGTCCCGCTACCTCCACGAAAAACCTGCATCCGAGGACTGACATGCTCTACGCCATCATCTCCACCGACGTTGCCGATTCCCTGGAAAAACGCCTGAGCGTGCGCCCTGCCCACGTCGAGCGCCTCAAACAGCTGCAGGCCGAAGGCCGCCTCACCCTGGCCGGCCCCCATCCGGCGATCGAGAGTAACGATCCGGGCGAAGCGGGTTTCACCGGCAGCCTGATCGTCGCCGAGTTCGAGTCGCTGAACGCCGCACAGGCCTGGGCCGATGCCGATCCGTATATCGGTGCCGGCGTCTACCAGCAGGTGCTGGTCAAGCCGTTCAAACAAGTGCTGCCTTGAAGCCCTGCGCCTGAGTACCCCATGAGCGACCTGTTACTGATTGACGATGATGTCGAACTTTGCGAACTGCTGAGTAGTTGGTTGAGCCAGGAAGGCTTCCAAGTGCGTGCCTGCCACGACGGCGCCAGCGCCCGCAAGGCACTGGCCGAGCAGGAACCGGACGCCGTGGTGCTGGATGTGATGCTGCCGGACGGCAGCGGCCTGGAGGTCCTCAAGCAACTGCGCAGCGAGCATGCCGAGCTGCCGGTGGTCATGCTGTCGGCGCGCGGCGAGCCACTGGACCGAATTCTCGGCCTGGAACTGGGCGCCGACGACTACCTCGCCAAGCCCTGCGATCCACGGGAGCTTACCGCGCGCCTGCGCGCCGTGCTGCGCCGCACCCATCCGGCCGCCGCCACCGGGCAGTTGGAGCTGGGCGACCTGTGCTTCAGTCCGGCGCGAGGCGTGGTCACCATCGAAGAGCACGACATCACCCTGACGATCTCCGAAAGCCGCCTGCTCGAAGCACTGCTGCGTCAGCCCGGCGAGCCTCTGGACAAGCAGGAGCTGGCGCAGATCGCCCTGGGCCGCAAACTGACGCTGTACGACCGCAGCCTGGACATGCACGTCAGCAACCTGCGCAAGAAGATCGGCCCTCACGCCGATGGCCGCCCGCGCATCGTCGCCCTGCGCAGCCGCGGGTATTACTACGCCGAATGATCTGTCAGGTTCGAGCAAGCGCCTCTTTACTCAAGCTTTACGCTCGCCTGACTGCTGCTGACCTTGATCTCCCTAAACTGGCCACATCCGGTACAGACACCGGCGACAAGACAAGGAGATACACCATGCGCAAGACCCTGATCGCTCTGATGTTCGCGACCGCACTGCCGACCATCGCCATGGCAGCCCCAGGTGATGGCCCGGACAAAGGCCCTGGCTTCGGTCCAGGCGGTCCAGGTTTCGGTGGCCCGGGCATGGAGCATCGTCGTGGCGAAGGCCCCTTCGAGAAACTCGACCTGAGCCGCGATCAGCGCGAGCAGATCGGCAAACTGATGGGTGAAGAACGCGAGCACAGCCGCGAAATCGCCGACAAGTACCTGCACAAGCTGCCCGCCGCCGATCAAAAGGCGCTGAAGGACGAGATGGACGCCAACCGCACCAAGACCCAGGCCGACGTGCGTGCCGTGCTCAAGCCCGACCAGCAGAAGGCATTCGACGAGATGAAAAAGAAACAGGACGAACGTCGCGCCGAATGGGCCGAGTTCCAGGCCTGGAAAGCGCAGAAAGGCCAGAAGGCTCAGTAAGCGCTGACGCAAGGCCAAGGTCGGCCTTGCCCGGACATCCACCGCCCGGCCCCGCTCATGCGGGCCCGGGCTTTGCTCATTGAGGTGCACGTTGCGTTCATTGTTCTGGCGCATTCTGGCCAGTTTCTGGCTTGCCATCGCGCTCGTCGCCGGGTTGTCGATACTGATGGGCTACTTGTTGAACCAGGATGCCTGGATCCTCAGTCGCCATCCGGCCATCCGCGACTTCGCCGAAACCTGGACGCAGACCTACGAAGCACAGGGCAAAGATGCCGCCCAGGCGCTATTGGAGCAACGTCGCCGGCAATTCCATATCAGCATCCAGGTGCTCAATGAATCCGGTGATCCGGTGGTGCCTGGCACCGTGCCGCCCCGCGCCGAGGCCATGGAAGCGCGCCAGCGCAACGACAACCGCACCGACGATCGCCCCTTGCCATGGCGACGCCTGGCCACTGAATACACCAGTCCGACGTCGGGCGACACCTATCTGCTGATCTATCGCATTCCTTTCCCGGAGCTTGACGAATGGCGCAAGCACAGCCTGTTCTGGCCGCTGTCGGCGCTGGCCATCTCACTGGTGGTACTGACCTTGTTCAGCCTGCTGGTGACCTTGTCGATCACTCGCCCGCTGAACCGCCTGCGCGGCGCCGTGCATGACCTCGGGCAAGCCAGCTACCAGCAGAACAGCCTGGCGCAACTGGCCAATCGACGCGACGAATTCGGCGTATTGGCCACCGATTTCAACCGCATGGGCTCGCGCCTGCAGAGCCTGATCGGCAGCCAGCGCCAATTGCTGCGCGATGTCTCCCATGAACTGCGCTCGCCCTTGGCACGCCTGCGTATCGCCCTGGCGCTGGCCGAACGCGCCGAAGCGCAGCAGCGCGAAACGCTGTGGCCGCGGCTGACCCGCGAATGCGACCGCCTCGAAGACCTGATCAGCGAGATTCTGGCGCTGGCACGGGTCGATGCCGAACACGCCAGCGCCGAAACCGTGGACATCAACATGCTGCTGGGCGGGGTGCGCAAGGATGCGCAATTGAGCGCGGCCGATATCGACGTGCGCATCGATGCGCAGCCAGGCTTGACCTTGCAGGGATGGCCGACACTGGTGGAGCGTGCGGTGGATAATCTGCTGCGCAACGCGCTGCGCTTCAGTCCGGCGGACAAACCGGTCGAAATCAACGCCCGACAGCGCAATGGGCAGATCGAGATTACTGTCCGCGACCACGGGCCGGGGGCATCGGTCGAGCACCTGAGCCAATTGGGCGAGCCGTTTTTCCGTGCGCCTGGGCAGACATCGGCCGGGCACGGCCTGGGCTTGGCGATCGCTCGGCGCGCGGCTGAGCGCCATGGTGGCAGTCTGCAGTTGAGCAATCACCCGGCCGGGGGGTTTGTGGCAAAGCTGGAATTGCCATTGGAGCCGCGGCCTGGGGTTTGATCCTTCAAACTTGCGCCAGCAGTCACGGCCCCTTCGCGGGCAAGCCTCGCTCCCACAGAGAAGCAAGGCCTACTTCCATCGGCAGGCCCTGCACCTGTGGGAGCAAGGCTTGCCCGCGACATCGGCAGGCTCTGCACCTGTGGGAGCAAGGCTTGCCCGCGACAGGGCCATCAGCATCCACGCAAATGACGGGATCTACCAGGCCCGCACGAAATCCGCCGTCGGCAAGGGCTCCGGCACCCGCGCCGCCTTCATCGGCGTGCCCAGGTAAAGGAAAGCGATCAATTCCTCACCCTCCCCCAGCCCCAGCGCCTTGGCGACATGCTCGGTATAACCGAGCTCACCGGTGCGCCATACCGCGCCGATCCCCTGCGCGTAGGCCGCCAGCAGAATGCCATGGGCGGCACAAGCCGCCGCCTGCAACTGCTCATGCTTCGGCACTTTGGGGTGGTCCTGCAGGCGCGCAATCACCACGACCACCAACGGCGCGCGCAACGGCATGGCACGGGCCTTGTCGAGGGCAGCCTGGCTGACTTCGCCGCCCTTGAGCGCCACCGCTTCGGCGAGGACTTCACCCAACTGTTCGCGACGATCGCCTTCGACCGTCAGGAACCGCCAAGGCCGCAACTGCCCGTGATCCGGTGCGCGCAGCGCGGCCTGGAACAATACTTCGCGCTGTTCGGCGCTCGGGGCGGGGGCTTCCAGACGGGGGACCGAAACCCGGTTGAGCAACGCGTCAAGAGCTTCCATCGGTTACCTCCTGTGATCAATGAGCGGCTATTCTAGCGTTTACATGGCCAGGTCCGCAGGTAGAATGGCCGCCTTTCTCCTATGCCCGAGCGGATTCAATGGCCTTGCCGACCCTCAGGATGATCGGTTTCATCATCGGCATCTTCCTTGTCACGCTGGCCATCAGCATGGTCATCCCGATGCTGACGCTGGTGATTTTCCACCGCACCAGCGACATGCACTCATTCCTCTGGGCCAGCCTGATCACCTTTATCTGCGGCCTGGCGCTGGTCATCCCCGGCCGGCCCGACAACGCGCAACTGCGCCCGCGGGACATGTACATGCTGACGGTGAGCAGTTGGGTGGTGGTGGCGATATTCGCCGCCCTGCCGTTTCTGCTGACCCAGCACATCAGCTACACCGACGCCTTCTTCGAAAGCATGTCTGGCATCACCGCTACCGGCTCTACCGTGCTCAGCGGCCTGGACAACATGTCCCCCGGCATCCTCATGTGGCGCTCGCTCTTGCATTGGCTGGGCGGCATCGGCTTTATCGGCATGGCCGTGGCGATCCTGCCGCTGCTGCGAATCGGCGGCATGCGCCTGTTCCAGACCGAATCCTCGGATCGCTCCGACAAACTCATGCCGCGCTCGCACCGCGTCGCGCAGTACATCGTCATGGTGTACGTGGGCATCAGCGCCTTGGGCGCACTGGCCTTCTGGCTGGCCGGCATGAGCCCGTTCGACGCCATCAACCACGCCATGTCGGCGATCTCCACGGGCGGTTTCTCGACCTCCGACCAGTCCCTGGGCAAGTGGTCGCAACCAGCCGTGCACTGGGTCGCGGTGGTGGTGATGATCCTCGGCAGCGTGCCCTTCACCCTGTATGTGGCGACGTTGCGGGGCAATCGCTGGGCGCTGATCCGCGATGAGCAGGTGCAGGGTTTTCTCGGCCTGCTGGTGGTGACCTGGCTGGTGCTCGGCACCTGGTACTGGTGGACCACCCAACTGCCCTGGTGGGAAGCCATTCGCCACGTCGCCCTCAATGTGACCTCGGTGGTGACCACCACCGGCTTTGCCCTGGGCGATTACAGCCTGTGGGGCAATTTTTCGCTGATGCTGTTCTTCTACCTGGGGTTTATCGGTGGGTGTTCGGGATCGACCGCCGGCGGCATCAAGATCTTCCGCTTCCAGGTCGCCTACATCCTGCTCAAGGCCAGCCTCAACCAGCTGATTCATCCGCGCGCGGTGATCAGGCAGAAATACAACGGTCACCGTCTGGACGAAGAAATCGTCCGCTCGATCCTGACCTTTTCGTTCTTTTTCGCCATCACCATCTGCGCCATTGCCCTGACTCTGTCGCTGCTGGGCCTGGACTGGATGACCGCTCTCACCGGCGCGGCCAGTACGGTGTCCGGCGTGGGCCCGGGGCTAGGCGAAACCATCGGTCCGGCCGGCAACTTCTCCAGCCTGCCGGACACCGCCAAATGGATCCTCTCCGGCGGCATGCTGCTGGGCCGCCTGGAGATCATCACGGTGCTGGTGTTGTGCATGCCGGCGTTCTGGCGTCACTGAGGGGATCCGGCGGCTCTTGCTGCCCCAGGCGCGCGCGGTATTCGCCTGGGGTGACATCGAACCAGCGGCGAAAGGCCCGGAAGAAATTGCTCGGGTCGGCGAAGCCCAGCAGGTAGGCGATTTCCAGCAGGGTCATGCGCGGCTGTCCGAGGTACTGCTCGGCCAACTGCCGCCGCGTTTCGTCGAGCAACGCCTGAAAACTCGTGCCCTCCTCCTGCAACCGACGCTGCAAGGTGCGCTGAGACAGATGCAGGCTCTGCGCGACCTGTTCACGCTTGGGCTCGCCGTGGGGCATCATCCGGCACAACGCCTGACGCGCCCGGTGCGTAACCTGACTTTCGGAAAAACGCGCCAGATACTCACCGGCGAATCGATCGTGCAAGGCGGCCATGGCAGCGTTGGCGGTGGGCAGCGGTGCGTCCATGTCTTCGTGGCGAAACATCAACGCGTCATAGGCCGCGTTGAACTCCAACGGCCCATGAAACGCTTCCTGGTAGGGGCCAAGATCAACCGGCGCATCGCCCTGAATCAGCACTTTCATCGGCTCCAGCATCCGCCCGGTCAACCAACTGCACAGCGCCAGTGCCGTGGCCAGTGAGGCCTCGGCACTCTGCCGGGTGGGGGGCAAGAGGTCGCCATGCACCGTGAGGATCAGCAGGTAGCAGTCTGGTAGCCGGCGGAAAATAACATCGGCGCCTTCGGCGATGATGCGTTGATACCGCACCAGCCGCTCGAAACCGTTCGCCAGCGTCGGGCTGGACATCAATACGTAACCGACCACATGAAAGGATGCCGGACGCACCACCTTGCCCATGTTCAGGCCAATGGCCGGATTACCGGATTGCTCCACGGCCAGTTGCCACAGGCGAGTCATGTCGTCTTGAGGGAAACGCGCATCCGGGTCTTGCAGCGCGGCGAAATCCAGGCCCAATTGCTTGAACAGCGCCGCGCAGTCGAGGCCAGCCAGTTCCAGGGCCTTGACGATGCCGGTTGCCCAGCTTGAAGAAGTGGTACGCGCGGCCATGGGGTTTCCCTGCCCTGTCATTGCTTGGGTCTATACCGCAAACAGGGCTCGGCACGCAAGGCAGCTCAACGGTGGGTATTGGTCAAGTGGCTCTGTCGTTATGACCCAGATCCCGTTGCGGATCGATTCGGTCACGCACACGCTGCTTCAGCACCTTGGCCTCGGGGAAGCCGCCATCGGCCTTGCGCTCCCAGATCTGCACGCCGTCGCAGGTGATGGCGAACACGCCACCGGTGGCCGGCACCAGCGTCACGCCGCCCAGATCGTCGGCGAAGGTGCTCAGCAGCTCCTGCGCCAGCCAGGCGGCACGCAGCAGCCACTGGCATTGCGTGCAGTAGGTGATCGCCACCTGTGGTTTGACCGCCTCGTTGGCCATCAGCTGATGCTCGACAGTAGCTGTCGCGCGGCATGCTTGCAGGAGTCATCCCCTTCGCGCAGCAGTTCGAGCAACAGGTCACTGGCCTCGGAAAAATCCCCTTGCTCGATAAGGCCCTGCGCCTGCTCGAGTTTTTCCGCCGATGCCTGCTGACGTTCGAGATCATCGAAATCGACGGTCAAGGCGTCCAGCTCCGGCAAGTCGGCATCGGTGATGAAGCTGTCCAGAAAAGCGTTGTCCAATGCCTCCTGATCGAGCTGATGGGCGTCGGGCTCGTCCAGCTCGATACCCGCTTCGAGATCCACAGGCAGCTGCGGATCGGCGAAGTCGCTGAGAAACTGCTCGTCGGGCATCTCGAAGACTTCCGGCAGCTCCTTCAGATTGGAAGCGAACTCGTGATCGACTTCCGGCGGCGCGGCGGGCGCTTCGGGTACGCTGGCCTTGGGGCGCCCAGGAGTGTCGAACGGGCTGACCATGCCCCAATCGGCGTCCAGTGACAGGTCATCGAGATTGAGCTGGAACTCATCGAAGGATTCCGGCACCGGATCGGCGACAGGTTCGAGCTCGGGTATCTGGTCAAAATCGCCCAGATCGGGGAAGTCATCGGCCTGCAGGTCGACGCTGCCTGCCGGTGACGGATCGGGCTCGGCCACCGCTTCAGCGCCTGACAGCAAATCGAATGCATCGGGGTTGGGTGGCGAACCGACCTGCTCCTGGGCCTCGACGGGCGGCGTGGTCTCGCGATCCAGCGCCTGGGCGGCGGCAACTCCGGCGGCGATGACGCCAGCGGCCAAAGCGGCAGTGGCGGGCGCATGGGCGGCTTCGCCAGGGGCAGTTGGCGATGGCGATGATGCCACGGGCGCCGGCGCCAGTTTGGGGTAACGGGCGCGGGTCTGCTCAAGGGTCGCGGCGCTATAGCCACCCGCCAGCAGCAGGGCCTCCTGCTCGGCATAGCCCTGCGCATCGCCCTGTTGACCCAGCACTTCGAGCATGCGCACGCGCAGATCGGTACGGTTGGGCTCGTTGCTCAAGCCCTCGCGCAGGATGCCCAAGGCTTCGTTGAAACGCCCATAGGCGATATAGATGCTCGCGCCATCCAGCGCATCGGTCGCAGGACCGCTTTCGCGCCGCGCAGGCGCTTGTGCGGCGGGCGCGGGAGTGACCAGCGGCGGCTCGGTCTTGGTCGCGCGATCAGCGCCGTAGCGACTGTTGTCGTCGAGCTGGGTCTCGGTCAGCGCCATGACCGGCGTACGCGCGGTGCGCACCACCACATCGTCGTGCACAGCGGGAGTGGTCAACACCGGTGCGAGGGTGGCCGATTGCTGCTGGCGGCGCCGTCTTGCCAATAGCAACGCGGCGAGCAACAGCAGGACTGCAGCAAGGGCACCGGCAATCAGCAGCCAGGAATTGTCGTCGCTACTGTCTTGCACCACGGGTGCCGCGGGCGCAGGCGTGGCTACAGAGGGGCGCGGTGGGGGCTGATTGGCGCCTGTGGCCGGCTGCGCGGCCGGGCTGGTCGCGGCTGGGACTGCACCCGCTGCTGGCGTCATACCTGCGGCTGCAGGTGCAGGTGCAGGTGCAGCCGCTGCCGGCGCCGTACCCGTAACAGCCGCATTCGGCGCCAGCGCAGGTTGCGGCGAGGTGTTCGCTGGCGGCGCTGCGCCAGGCGTACCGCCTACCCGAGCCTGCAGATCGGCCAGTTGTTTATCCTTGAGCGCGTCTTGCTGCTGTATGGCCTGCAGACGGGCGTTGGCTTCGTCCAGGCTCTGTTGCAGCTGCTGATTCTGCAGCACGGTCGCGGTCAATTGCTCCGGCGTCTGCGCGTTGGCCGCCGCAGCAGGACCGCTCGGCGGGGCGGCGGCATCGGTATCGCTGACCGGGGTCACCTGGTCACCCGCCGCATCCGGCAACACCGCGGAATCCGGCACCCGCAAGCTCTGCCCCACCTTCAACGGCCCCCGCGTGGGGTTCAGCTCGCGCAGCTCCCGTACCAACTGGTTGGGCGGCGTGGTCGTACCGGCGGCGGTGAGTTTCTTGCCGACGGTCCAGAGGGTATCGCCGGCCGCCACGGTGTAACGCTTGTTCTCGCTGGTCGCCGGCACGTTCGCCGCAGGCTTGGCCGCAGCCTTGGCCGGTGGCGGCGCAGACGACGAAGCCGCGGCACGGGTGTAATCGGTACCCTGGTCGGCGCCGGCGGTGCTGCCGGTGGGAATGCTCGCCGGGGCCAGAGATACGGTGCCCGCCGGGTCCAGCAGCACCGTATAGTCACGCAGCAATTGGCCACCCGGGCGACTGACCTGCACCAGAAAGCTCAGATATGGCTCGACGACCGGGCGCACGGAACTGACGTGAATGAACTTGCGATTACCCTGAAACACCGGGGTAAAGCGCAGATCATTGAGAAAGAACGAGCGATCGATGCCAGCGCGGCTGTATTCATCGACACTGGCCAGACCAACGGCCAGGTCACTGCGATCGAGGCCTTCGGCATCGACCAGCTCGATGTCGGCGTTGAGCGGCTGATTGAGCGACGAGTGCAGGCTGATCTCCCCCAACCCCAACGCCGGCGCCAGCGCCGAGTAAAACAGCGCCCCGGCGGCGACCATGGCGGCCAAAAGGGAAACCTTGCGAGAGGGGATGACCCGCCCGAAACCTGACCAAACGCGCTCTTGCATGGGAATCCCTTGAGGAAACTGCTTCCGATGACTCTTTTATAGCGTGCCGCCCTGTTTTCACCAAGCGCGCAAACGCTCGGGGCGCCGGAAGCTGCCCGGGGCCGACACGACCCTGAGCATGGCTCAGGGGGTTATTTTTCCAGATTAGCGAGAATACGCGAATGCACACCCATGGCGATACGCAGCTCTTCATCGTCCACGCCTTGAAACAATTCAACACGCAGGTCGTTGGCGATCGCCTCGATCTGCTCGATGATCGGCAGGGCCGGAGGGCTCAGCGCGATCTTCTTTGCGCGACGGTCTTCCAGTACGGCCTGACGGCTGACCAGCCCCTGGCCTTCCAGGCTGTCGAGCAGACGTGCCAGGGTCGGCCCTTCCACGCCGACGCTCTGGGCCAGTTCGCGCTGGGTCGGCGCTTCAGTGAAACGCGCCAGATGCAGCAGCACCAGCCAGCGCGCCTGGGACAAGCCCATGCCAACCAGCCGCCGGTCGAGCTCCGCGCGCCAGCCGCGAGACAGCTGCGCCAATTGCATTCCAAAACGATGTTGATCGGTCAACGGCATATTCGACTCACGGAGTTACATTACTAATAATTAGTGAGCTAAGCATGGCCGCAGGCCAGACGCAATAGTCATGCCGATATCCATACCCCAGGCGGGCGCAATCAGACTTCGAATTCCGATTGCAGCGCTGCGCGAACACAGTACAAGACCCCTTCCGGCACGCGCCCGGCAAAGAGCTCGGCGACGGCCGCCACCGGCGGCAATTCACCCTCGCCGTCGAGAAACGCGTCCTGCACTTCAGCCATCAGGTCTTCAGGCAGATCCAGCGCCTGTTCCAGCGACAGCTGCTGCGCGGCGATGGCCTCGGCCAGCAGGCTGTAAACGTTCTTTTCGGTGCACTTGAGCTGACCGGCGATCTGCGACGGGGTCATGCCGGCGCGAGCCAGGCTGATGAGTTCGTGACGGATATCGGCAACCACAGGCGCCGCTTCGGCGGTACCGCCCAGCACTTCGAGGAAGGCTTCGCCGTAACGCTCCAGCTTGCGCGCACCGACGCCGCTGACGCGGGCCATGTCGGACATGCTTTGCGGTTGACTGCGCAGCATCTCGAGCAAGGTCGAATCCGGGAAGATGACGTACGGCGGTACCCCGTGCTCTTCGGCCAGTTTGCGCCGCAACGCGCGCAGGGCTTCCCACTGCTCGCGTTCATCGGTACGCACCAGTTGGCTGGCGGGGCTGCCACCGCCACTGCGGGCGACCGTCTGCGGCTTGAGCTCGCGACGCAGCTCCAGGGTCACCTCGCCACGCAGCAACGGCCGGCAGGTTTCACTCAGGCGCAGGCCGCCGTAGCCTTCGAGGTCGATGTCGGCCAGGCCGCGCGCGACCAATTGGCGGAACAGGGTCCGCCAATCGTGCTCCGAGCGGGCGTTGCCCACACCCCAGACCGCCAACTGCTGGTGGCCGAAACTGCGGATTTTTTCGTTGTCCTTGCCCAGCAGCACGTCCACCAGATGGCCGACGCCATAGCGCTGGCCGGTGCGGAATACCGCCGACAGTGCCTGACGCGCAGGCTCGGTGGCATCCCAGGTCTGCACGCCGTCGACGCAGTTGTCGCAATGGCCACATGGATTGGGAAGGTCTTCGTCGAAATACTTGAGCAGCGCCTGGCGACGGCAGCGGGTCTCTTCGCACAGCGCCAGCATGGCATCGAGCTTGTGGTGCTCGACGCGCTTGTGACGCTCATCGCCCTCGGAGTTCTGCAGCATCTGCTTGAGCATCACCACGTCCTGCAGGCCGTAGGCCATCCAGGCGTCGGCGGGCAAGCCATCGCGGCCGGCGCGGCCGGTTTCCTGATAGTAGGCCTCGAGCGACTTGGGCAGATCCATATGGGCAACGAAGCGCACGTTGGGCTTGTCGATGCCCATGCCGAACGCGATGGTCGCCACCATGATCAGCCCTTCTTCGTTGAGAAAGCGCTTCTGGTTGGCCGCGCGCACATCCGACGGCAGGCCTGCGTGGTACGGCAACGCCGGGAACCCTTGCTCACAGAGAAACGCCGCCACCTCGTCGACCTTCTTGCGCGACAGGCAGTAGACGATACCGGCGTCGCTGCGACGCTCGCTGAGGAAGGCCAGCAACTGCTTGCGCGGCTGCTCCTTGGGGACGATGCGATAGAAAATGTTCGGCCGATCGAAACTCGACAGGAAGCGCTCGGCATCCTGCAGGTGCAGACGCGTGACGATTTCTTCGCGGGTGCGCTTGTCGGCGGTGGCGGTCAGGGCAATGCGCGGCACATGGGGGAACTGCTCAGCCAACTGGCCCAGTTGCAGGTATTCCGGGCGGAAATCATGACCCCATTGGGATACGCAATGCGCCTCGTCGATGGCGAACAGGGCGATCTGCAACTGGCCGAGGAACTCCAGCATGCGCGGCTGAACCAGACGTTCGGGGGCGAGATAGAGCATTTTCACTTCGCCACGGCGAATGCGCGCGGCCAGATCGCGCTGCTGCTCGGCACTCAGGGTGGAATTGAGCGCGGCGGCGGATACGCCAAGCTCCTCAAGGGTGGCGACCTGGTCGTCCATCAATGCGATCAGCGGCGACACCACCACCGCCAGCCCCTCGCGAAGCAGCCCCGGAACCTGGAAGCACAAGGACTTGCCGCCACCGGTAGGCATCAGCACCAGGGCATCGCCACCGTTGGCCACGCGTTCGATAATGGCACCCTGGCGACCGCGGAAGCTGTCGTAACCGAAGATGTCCTTAAGAACCCGTTGAGCCTGTTCGAGCATGAAAAACTCCAGAAATCGCAGAACCATTCGGCCGTCAGGCTGAATGAAAAATCATCGCGCTACACTAAAAAACACGTAAGCGAGCGTTACAAGAACACCGCTGCGGTCACAAACCGCAGCAGTATACCCGACCCATTCGCAGCGCAGGGCACCGCCCGTGTGACCGCTGGTAAGCCCATAGTTGAGCGCGCGGGTGGCGCGCAGGCCTTACAAAGCCTAGAATTCACCATCGTATATTCCCAAGGTAGTCATCCCATGTCCTTCGCTGAGCAACTCACCCGCCTGCAAGTCTTCCTCGACGCCGACGAGCTGCACGAAGAAGCGCTGGATTACGTGGCCGCGCATGGTTATCTGACTGCCCTGTCGATCTGCGCCGACGTGGTGCCCGATCGCGAGTGGATCGACGCCCTGTTCGCCGAAGAGCCGCACTACGCCGACGACACCGAGCGTGATGCGATCGAGTCGACCTTGCTGGCCCTCAAGGCCCACATCGCCCGCCAACTGGCCAGCGACGAGGAGTTCGAGCTGCCTTGCGAGCTCGACCTGGGCGACGACCCTGACGACTCCGACCTGCGCGGCTGGTGCATCGGCTTCATGGAAGGCGTGTTCCTGCGCGAAGCAGCCTGGTTCGAGACGGCTGAAGAAGAAGTCAGCGAGATGCTCCTGCCGATCATGGTCGGTTCCGGCCTGTTCGACGAACAGCCCGAGTTCGCCGATATCGCCGCCGATGCCAATCTGATGGACGACATGATCGTGCAGATTCCAGAGGCGCTGACCGCGTTGTACCTGCTGTGCAACGCTCCGGACGAAAAGCCGGCGATCCTCAAACCGCGTCACCACTGATCGCCGACTGCCCTGCCGGGAGGGGGCTCGCCCCCGAAAAAAATCGCTCAGACACCCAGTCGTGTCTGCAGCACCCTATCGGGGCAAGCCCCCTCGCTACAAGAAAGCCTTCTGCCCTGGCGCGCCTGACCTAGACTCCACTGATCTCGATCAGAGAGCGCATTCGCCATGCCTCTTAGCCCGCGACGGCTGGTGTCACGACCGTCCCCCGCAAGGAAAGCCCCCAGGTCACCGAATCATCCCGTGCTTCGGCTGCTCCTGCTGTGCGTGAGCTTCGCCCTTTTCAGCCATCTAGCCGCCAACTGGGACATGGGCCGCATACTCGCCATCGCCCAATCCCAAGGCGCCCTCGGCAGCGCCCAGGAACGCCTGCAGGCCTGGGCGCAATTGCTGCAGAACAGCACCCGCCAACCCGAGCAGCAACAACTGGAAACGGTCAATCGCTTCTTCAATCAGCAGATGGCGTTTCGGGATGACCAGAGCATCTGGGGCCAGGTCGACTATTGGGCCACGCCGGTCGAAGCGCTGACCAAGGGCGCCGGTGATTGCGAGGATTTCGCCCTGGCCAAGTATTTCAGCCTGCGCCAGCTCGGGGTACCGGCCGAGCGCCTGCGCATCACCTACGTCAAGTCGCTCAAGCTCAATCAAGCGCACATGGTGCTCAGCTACTACGTCAGCGACAGCAGCGATCCACTGGTGCTCGACAACCTCATCGGGCAGATCCTCCCGGCTTCTCAGCGCCGCGACCTGTTGCCGGTGTACGCCTTCAATGCCGAGGGACTGTTTCTGATCGATCCGTTCACAGGCGCCATCACCCGCGGCGACCCCAAACAGTTGTCGCGCTGGCAGGGGGTGCTGAGAAAGATGCGCAACGAAGGATTCAACATCGGTGCGGGCTGAGTCCGCACCGGCAGTACCGCAGCAACGTACTCACCGTCGATGGCCGAATGCAGTCAGTGCCAGACAGACCTTGCCCAAGGAGGTATGAATGTCTTTGCTCAAACAACTGTTCCTGGCCATCTGCGTGTTTCTGGTGGTGGCATTCAGCGGCAGTTTCTTCGTCAGCCTCGAGACCTCGCGCTCGCAGTTGACCGATCAGTTACGCGCCCACGCCCAGGACGCCGCCACCGCGCTGGGCCTGACCCTGACCGCCAATATCGACGACCCGGCGATGGTCGAACTGATGGTCACCTCGATCTTCGACAGCGGCTATTACGCCAGCATCCGGGTGATCAACATCAAGGATCACCAGGTCATGGTCGAACGCACCAGCGACCCCGACGATGACGACGGCGCGCCCGCCTGGTTCGCGCGCCTGGTGGACCTGCGCCCCGAGCAAGGCGCGGCGCTGATCATGCGCGGCTGGGAGCAGGCCGCGCAGGTTCAGGTAGTCAGTCATCCCAGGTTCGCCCTGGGGCGGTTGTGGGACATGGCCCTGGGCAGCCTCGCCTGGCTCAGCGGCTGCGCCCTGCTCAGTGCGATTTTCGGCGGCTGGCTGTTGCGTCGCCAGTTGCGCCCGCTGGACGACATGACGCGCCAGGCCGACGCCATTGCCCAGCGCGAATTCCGCCTGCTCGATCACATCCCCCACACCCCGGAACTGCGCCGGGTGGTACTGGCGATGAATCAGATGGTCAGCAAGCTCAAGCAGCTGTTCGCCGAACAAGCCGCGCGCAGCGATCGCCTGCAGGAAGAGGCCTTTCAGGACAGCCTCACGGGGCTGGCCAATCGGCGGCTGCTCGATGCGCGTCTGACCCAGGCGCTGCTGGTAACCGAACACAACGGCCCCGGCTACGTGCTGACGCTGCGCCTGGACGATCTGGCCGGCATCAACCAGCGCCTCGGCGGCCAGCACACCGACGGCCTGATACGCGCGGTCGGCGAATTGCTGCGCGGGCTGATGACCACCCCGCATCGCCAGCAATGGCTGCCCGCGCGCAACCGCGGCGGCGAATTCAGCCTGCTCATGCCGGGTATCACCGCCCAGGACGCCGAGCAGTTGGCCGCTGACCTGGTCCAACGGGTGGCGACCCTGTTCCCGACCGGCGCCAGCGATCACCAACCCGTGGCGCTCATAGGGATCACCGACTATCACCCAGGCCAGACGCTGGAGCAGATCATGCGCGAGCTCGACCAGGCGCTGGCCATGGCGCAGGCCCAGCCCCAACAGCCGTGGGCGGTGTCCACCGATTACCCCCATCCACCGGCGTACAGCCCCCACGATTGGCGCGACTGGATAGACGTGGCGCTGACCGAGGGCAAGTTGCTGCTGTACTGCCAACCGGTAGTGGCCTGCGCCGACCCAGGCACTGTGCTGCATCGCAAGGTGCTCGCGCGGCTGCTGGACCACACCGGTGAAGCCATTGCCGCCGGGCGTTTTCTGCCCTGGATTCAACGCCTCGGATGGTCGACCCGGCTTGACCGGCTGATGCTCGAACACACCCTGGTGGCCCTGCAGCATCAGTCGCAACCCCTGGCGCTGAGCCTGTCCAGCAGCACCCTCAACGACCCGCTGGCGATGGCGGCCATCATCGAGACGCTCAAAGCCCATCCGGCCCAGGCCCGCTGGCTGACGCTGGAGGCAGACGAACGCAATCTGCCGGTCGCCGCCACGCTGCAGTTCCTGGCTCGAGGCATCATCGGCAGCGGCTATGCCTTCGGTTTGCAGCACTTTGGCGGGCAGTTCAGTCAGATCGGCAACCTCAGTCACCTGGGGCTCGCGTACCTCAAGCTCGACGGCAGCTACATCCACGCCATCGACGCCTATCCGGACAAGCGCCTGTTCATCGATGCGGTATTGCGCACCACGCGCAGCATCGATCTGCCGTTGATTGCCGAGATGGTCGAGACCGCCGAGGAGTTCGCGGTGCTGCAGGAATTGGGGGTGTTTGGCGCCATGGGCCGCTGGATCGGGGTGCCGGTGCCGCTGAAGAATGAATGAAAAAACCCTGTGGCGAGGGGGCTTGCTCCCGATACGTTGTGTCAGCCACATCACAGGGACTGCCAGGACGTATCGGGGGCAAGCCCCCTCGCTACAGGGTCAGAGGCTTAGACCGTATCGGCCTTCAACGAATGATCGTTCAGCATGCCGCTGATGATGGTCGCCGTATCATGCCCGTTGGCGACCATGCCCCCCGCCCCGACCTGCACGCCATAATTGCTGGCCACATCGACATGCTCTAGGGAGATGGTCTGCGTGGTCTTGTCGTTGCCCAGGGCGCTGATCTCGATAGTCGACACCAGCCCATCGCCAGTACCGGTCACCTTGAACTGCAGGAAGTTTTCCAGCGAACTGGCCACCGAATTCTCACCGTGCAGCAGTTGCGACAGGTCCAGCGTGTCGCTGCCCAGCTTGAAGTCGGTGACGGTGTCGTGACCGCTGTCGCCGTCCTGCCACTTGAAGGTGTCGCTGCCACCGCCGCCGGTCAGGCGATCATCGCCCTTGCCACCCGTGATGACGTTGTCGTGCATATCACCGACCAGCCAGTCGTTGTGATCCGAACCGATCAGGTTCTGGATATTCGACAGCGTGTCGTGCCCTGCCCCCACCGTGTCCTGGGCGACGTCCACCTGGGTGAGATCGACGTGCACACCCGCTGTGGCCTTTTCGTAGCTGGCGGTGTTGTTGCCGGTACCGCCATCCAGAGTGTCGTTGCCCGCGCCGCCAATCAGCAGGTCGTTGCCATCGCCGCCGGATAGCTGGTCACCCTGATCGCCGGCTACCAGCACGTCGTCGCCCTTGCCGCCTTCGAGCACATTCTGGCCGGCGCCGCCAATCAGTACGTCATTGGCGTCGGTGCCCACCAGATGGTTACCGGCCTGGTAGTGAATGGCCAGCGCACCGGTCGCTGCATCGCCATGAGCGTCGGCAACGCTGTAGGTGTCGTTATGTACCGGTGTGGTCGTGGCGTTGCTGTAGTCGACCGTCAGGGTGAGCTGATAGGTCTCGCCCTGATTGCCCTCGGCGCCGGCCAGGTTGGTGACGTGGATTTTGTAGATGCCATCTTCGGTCGCCGTGAAGTTGCCATCCTTGCCGAGCACGGTGTAGGTGCCGTCCGCAGCCGCCCAGGACAGGCTGGCGTGACTATCGGAGAGGCTGGACTGCAAATGCATCGTCTCGCCCTTTTTCAGCTCCACCGTCAGGGTGTCCGAGGCGAAAGCGCTACCCACAGCGCCCAACTCGCCAAACACCACCAGCGCAGCGGCCATGGGCCCTGCCTGGCGGACCGAGAATTGCGAGCGATCGATATCCAGGCGGTTCGCGGAGGGGCCCCGGAAGGCCACCGGGGTCGTCGAGGTGCTGGTGAAGTCGGCGCCTCGTGGCGCGCCCCAGCCGGTATCGAAGACCGCCGAGCTGGTGAGGTGAGCCCCGGCCGTCCCGTTGGCCAGCAAGGCCGCCGCCGGTACCGTGATACTTGAATCGAGCACGTTGGTGATAATGGTTTCCGTCGGCGCGATCACCGGCGTATCGGCCAGCACATGCACGGTCAGGGCGTTGCTGGCGACGTCGCCGTTGGTGTCGGTGAGGGTGAACAGCACCGTCTCGGTGAACGACTGCGCCGCACCGACCGGTGGCGTGTAGCTGTAGGCGCCCGTGAGCAGGTTGACCTGCAGCAGACCGCCTTCCAGCGTAGTGACCGCCAGCTCGTGGGAAGAAGCGAAATACCGATAGTTGTCGGCCACCGCACCGGCGCCCGCGGCAAGAGTATTGCTGCCATCGAAGCTGTACTGGACGCCATCGACGCTGATCGACTTGACGAAACCGCCGTCGGCACCGAAACCACCGTTATCGGTCAGCGAACCCACCACTGGCTGGCCTTGCACCGTGCCGCCGAGGATATCGGGCAACTGCGTGACGTCGCGCACCAATTGCGGGGCAATATCCTTGCCGGTAACGCCGTCGTAGGCGATCGGGTTGAGGTATTCGGCCTGGACGCTATTGCCGATGCCGATGGCGACCGACTTGATGTCATGCAGCTTGAGGAAGTCCGTCCACACCGCGGCTTCATCGCTGTCAATGCCGTCGCCCAGATTGGTATTGGTCTGGTTGCCGGATTGCTCGCTGGTGACTCTAGGGTTGTCGCTGGACAGGGTCGGATTGCCGTCCGAGACGAAGTAGGACACGGTCTGCACGCCCACGCCTTCGAGCTTGCCGTCCGCGGCGTAGGCGGTCTTGGCGCCATCCAGCGCGTAGTCGTAGTTGGTACCGCCGCCCGCCGTCAGGCCGTTGACCAGGCTGATGGCCTTGGCGACATCGACCCATTCACCGCTGACCTGATGGGTCTGGTTATTGAAGGTAGTGACCTGCACTTTCACATCGCCGATATCAGCGTACTGCTGGAGCATCTTGTCGACGGCCTGCTTGGCCAGATCGAGGCGCGTCAGGTTGGTGCCCTTGACCACGTCGTTCATGCTGTTGGACACATCGATCACCAGCAGCACGTTGGCGCCGGTGGCACCGGAAGTGACGGTGGCCTCCTGAGCGGCGGCGACGGGAATCGGGTCGCATTTGACATCGATCACCAAATTGGCGGTGGTCGAGTCGCCGTCACCATCGGTGAGGGTATAGGTGAAGGTTTCAGTCGCAGTCTGGCCATACGCCAGGGCCTGATAGTCCGGCGAACTGGGGTCGAGGGTGTAGGTGTATTTGCCGTCGGTGCCCATTTCCAGCGTGCCGAAATGGCCCTCGAGGCTGGTCACCACATTGCCGCTGGCGTCCTTGAGGGAGACCGGCGTGGCGTTGCTGTCGGCGCCGACCTGATCGTTGGTCAACACGTCGCCGGTGATGCTCAGCAGCTTGGTGCTCAGGACGCTGTCGCCTTGGTCGTTGCTGGCGACCGGTGAATCGTCCTTGATGGTGATGTTGATCCACGCCGAGGCGGTATCGCCGTCGCTATCGGTGGCGGTGAGCTTGAAGTCGTCCGACAGCTGCGTTTCGGCCAGCGGGTCGTTGCTGCCGGGGGCATTGTTGTGGCCCGGCTCGGCCAGTGTGTAGCTGTAGCTGAGCACGCCGGTGTCCGGATTGTAGCCGGTGATGGTCAGGTTGTTGCCCGACTCGCCAGGCACCACTACCCCTTGCGGGTTGACCAATGCGCCATTGGATACCACCAGGGTGGTCACGGTCTGGCCGTTGACCAGCGTGTCGATGCTCAAGGTGGCCAGGCCGTCCTTGGCATCGATGTACACGCTGCTGTGGTCGGTCAGGAAGTTGGCCTTGTCGGGCCCAGTATTGGTGCCGCCGGGCAGGTCGGCTTCCTTGAACTCCAGATCGCCGCCAGTGCTGCCCAGCCAGTTGAAAATCACCGAGTGGTTGGCGCCGACATCGATGGTCAGATTGGCGGTGGTGGAGTCGCCATCGCCATCGGTCAGGGTGTAGGTGAACACTTCCTTGTCGCCGAGGCCGGAGGCCTTCAACGCCTTGAACGCATCGCTGCCGGTGTTCAACACGTAATCGTAAGTGCCGTCGGCATTCAGGGTCAGGGTGCCGTATTTGCCGTCGACGGTCTGGCCATGCACATTGAAATCAGGGTTGTCCGAGGCCTTGATGCTGACCGGGGTCGCATTGCTATCGGCGCCGACCTGGTCATTGGCCAGCACAGAGCCCGTGAGCTCCGGCGCCTTGTCGGTAACCAGGCTAGCGCCCACATCGTTGCTGGCGATGGGCGCGTCGTCCTTGATGGTGATGTTGATCCAGGCCGAGCCAGTGTCGCCATCGGTGTCGGTACCGACCAGCTTGAAGTCGTCCGACAGTTGCAGGTTGGCCAGGTCTCCCGCGCCAGGCGGATTGTTGTGACCTGGTTCGGACAGCACATAGGTGTAGCTGAGGATGCCGGTAACCTTGTCGTAGCCGGTAATGGTCAGGATATTGCCCGACTCGCCGACCAGGGCCACCCCTTGCGCGTTGACCAGATTGCCGTTGGCGACCACCTGGGTGCTCTGCAACTGGCCGTCTCTATAGACTTCGATACTCAAGTTGGCCAGTCCGTCCTTGGCATCGATATAGACGCTGCTGTGGTCGGTCAGGAAGCTGGCCTTGTTCGGCTCGACGCTGGTGCCGTTGGGCAGGTCGGCCTCGCTGAAGATCAAATCACCGCCGCTGGCGTGCAGCCAGTTGAAGACCACCTGGTGATTGGCGGCGATGTTGACGGTCAGGGACGCGGTGGTCTTGTCGCCATCGCCGTCGGTCAGGGTGTAGGTGAAGGTTTCCTTGGCGGCCAGGCCCGAGTCCTTGTACGCCTGGAACGCTTCGCTCTCGGGGTTCAGCACATAGGTATAGGCGCCATCGGTACCTAAGGTGAGGGTGCCGTAGGTGCCGATGATGGTCTGGCCCGACACGGTATAGCCCGGGTTGAGCGCCGGATCGATGCTGACCGGATTGGCATTGGTGTCGGCGCCGACGAAATCGTTGGTGACCACATTGCCGGTGATCTCCGGCGCTTGCTGGGTCACGGTGCTGCCGACGTCATTGTTGGCGATCGGGCTATCGTCGGTGATGCGCACGTTCAGCCAGGCATCGCCGGCATCGCCATCGGTATCGCTGGCCACCAGGTGGAAGTCTTCCGACAGCTCGGTGTTGCTGGTGGTCTGGTTGTTCTGCTGATCCACCGACAGCACGTAGGTGTAATTGAACACGCCGGTGGCGGGGTCGTAGCCGGTAATGGTCAGGGTGTTGCCGAGCTGGCCGACGATCTGCACGGTGCCATCGGCGGTATTGCTGACCAGCGCGCCATTGCTGACGACCTGCACGCCATCGATGGTCAGAGAAGCCAGGCCATCCGGCGCGACCACGCTGAACACATCGCTGCGGCTCAGGTCGCCGCCTTTGCCTTGCGCGGTGTTGGTGCCGTTGGGCAGATCCGCCTCGAACACCCGCTGCTCGCCGCCATCACGGTACAAATCGACAAAGGTGATGCCGTTGTCGGGCGGCGTGGCCGGAGGAGTCACCGGCGTGGTATCCGGGGGCGTTACCACCGGCGGCACATCCGGCGGCACGATGACGGGCGGCACCACGGGCGTGGTGATGCCGGCATCGGCGTTCTGGAACAGATCACCCACGGGCTCCTGAGCATCCAGCAACGCGAAGCCCAGGCCATTGGTCGGGAAGCCGACTGTGGGTGAAACGCTGCCGCCCGTCTCGGTCAACAGCACGAAACTGTGGCCGCCTCCCAGCTCGCCGGCTGGGGTACTTGTGTACACGCTGGTGGCCGGGCCAGCCGCTGTCGCTTCGAGCGTCTGGGTGGGGTCAGCCCCCGCCGCGATGGCTTGCTGGATCTGCTGCACTTCGGTCAGCTGCGATCCATCGGGAGCGGTGGCCTGATCGTGAACGACGATGTTAGGCGGCTGATCGCTCAACAACTGCTGAGTCAACTGCAGGCTGCTGCCACGCCCTAGGGTCAGATCGCTACCATTGGTCAGATGAACGGCCACCGCGCCAGCGGTGCCGGTGTCGAGCGTGTCCCCTGCGAACAGGCGTTCGCCATCCACCGCGGCCCGTCGCGAACCATCGCCATGAATCACGAACACCTGCCCGATCACACCTTTCACCACACCGATCAATACTGCCATTGCCATCCTCCGTTGCTACGCGCGCGTAACATTCAGGCTATGGGCTAAGACCGGAACCGACACGAAAGTGACGGACGCCGCGCAACGCCGGGCCCGTCAAAAGACTCAAACACAGAACAAAATATGAATAAATTCAACGGCATTCAGTTCACAGACTCTTTTATTGGAATCCACCAGGCTCTACAAGAATCATGCCTTCCTGACAATATTCCGTCGCCTGATAGCCCCCTCCTCTTCCTGTGCAGTTCCCCTGCCTTTTGCGCCACAAATATTATTGAACTTTCCGAGTTGCGCTCAGCACCAAGCAGTGCGCAGTTATTAGCTGCACCTTGGAGCTAACAATGTCCGTAAAGGTGCCGCTCGCATAAGTTTATTTTTGCATAAGCCTTATTCTAAATTCTTCTTAGCACTCTGAAAACTTGTTCTGCGATAGTGTGTTACAAGCTCCAATCAAATATCGATGGTTATCAGTCAGATTTCTGACGCCCATTATAAGACCTTCACACGGAGAAGTACCCGATGCGCATTTTGACCCCTCTGTGCAGCGCTATGTTGTTAGCGATGATGGGCGCCAATGTTCAAGCAATGAGCCTGCAGGAAGCGATTCAAACCACCATCGATTTCCACCCCGACCTGCAGTCCAATATCCATAATCGGCTCTCTGCCGATGAAGACGGCAAAGTCGCCAGCAGCGGCTACTTGCCAACGGTCGACCTGGTCGGCGGATATGGCCGCGAACGCTCCGACAACCCTACTACTCGGTTTCAGGGTGGCCACCACACTGAAAGCCTGAATTACACCCAGTCGGAATTGCGCCTGCGCCAGATGCTCTTCGACGGTTTCAACACCCCGAATGAAAAGGCCCGCACCTCAGCCGTCTCTACGTCGCGCGCCTACTACGTGCAGGGCAGCGCCGAAGATCTGGCCTTGCGGACCATCCAGGTTTACCTCGAAGTGCTCAAACAGCGCGAGTTGGTGGCCTTGGCCAAGAACAACTTGCAAGCTCACTTGCGCATCAACGACCAGATCGGCCTGCGCAGCCAGCAGGGCATCGGCAGCACCGCCGACACCGACCAGTCCCGCGCGCGTCGCGCGCTGGCCGAGAACAACTTCTACACCGCGCAGGTCAATCTGTCCGACGCCGAGGCCAACTTCTACAGTGCCGTAGGGCGCATGCCCGACGAGCTGGAAACCCCCGCTTCGATCAAAGGTGAATTGCCCACCGATCTACAAGCGGCGCGCAAGGACATGATGAGCAACAACCCCTACCTGAAATCGGCCCAGGCCGACGTTCAGGCCGCAGAGAGCCAATACGAAGTCGCCAAGTCGCCGTTCTATCCACGGCTCGACGGCGAGCTGGCGGTGGGCGCCAACAACAATATTTCCGGTGAAGAAGGCCACAACAACAGCTGGCGAGCCGGTGTGGTGGTCAACTACAACCTGTTCCGCGGCGGTGGCGACAAGGCTCGGTTGCAGTCCGATGCCTACAAGATCAACCAGGCCATGGACATCCGCAACAATGCCCTGCGCCAGTTGAACGAGAACATGTCGCTGAGCTGGAACGCCATGCTCAACGCTCGCCAGCAAACCCCTTACGCCCGCGAATACGCCGAAACCACCACCCGTGTGCGCGCCGCGTATCAGGACCAGTTTGGCCTGGGCCAACGCACCCTGCTCGACTTGCTCGACAGCGAAAACGAGCTGTATACCGCCAACAGCCGTTATGTCGAAGTGCGCTACACCGAGGAATACGCGATGTACCGCGTGCTGGCCAACATGGGTGATCTGATCTCCAAGACCCGCGTCGTGCTGCCGCCCGAAGCCATCGCCCAGACCGAAGTGAAGAGCGAGGCGCAGCTGTTGCCGGAGATGCGTTGAGCGGGCCTTTCGGGGCGCTGTAGCGAGCAGGCAGCGCCCAAGGCGGTGCCGAGTCACTTGTAGAGAAGTACTGGCAGAAGTACCGCTGGAGTAAAGCCGTTGACCACGATGCACAGCCCCACGCCTGACCCCACACCTGAACGGGCGCCGACCAGCGGCGACCCGCGGCAATCGTTCGACGACCCGTTGCTCGATGGCTTGCTGATCCTGTGCAAGCTGCACGGCTGCACCGTCAGCCGTGCCAGCCTGAGCGCCGGGCTGCCGCTGGCTCAACAGCGCCTGGGCAAGGATCTGCTGCCGCGCGCCGCCGCGCGCGCGAGCCTGCAGGCGCGGGTGCTGCGCCGCGAGCTGGACAGCATCAACGCGCTCAATCTGCCGGTGCTTCTGTTGCTCAAGGAAGGCCGCTGCGCGGTGCTGCGACGCTGGGGTGAGGATGGCCAGGCGCTGATCCTGCCTAGCGAGGCCGAGGGCGGCGAACAATGGCTGAGCCGTGAAGAGCTCGCCAGCGTCTACACCGGCGAAGCCCTGTTCGCCCGCCCTCGCCACGAACTGGAAGACCTGCGCACGCCGCTGATGCCCAGGGTCGACTCTTGGTTTCGCGACACCCTCAAGCTGTCGCGCTGGCTCTACAGCGACGCCCTGCTGGCCAGCCTGATGATCAATCTGCTGGGCCTGATGGTGCCGCTGTTCGTCATGCAGACCTACGATCGCGTGGTGCCCAACCAGGCCACCTCGACCCTGTGGGTACTGGCCGCCGGCCTGCTGGTGGGCACCTGCTTCGAGTTGATCTTGCGCGTGGTTCGCGCCCACCTGCTGGACCAGGCCGGCAAGAAGACCGACCTGATTCTCTCGGCAACCCTGTTCGAACGCATCACTGGCATGTCCATGAAGGCCCGCCCCACCTCCATCGGCGGCTTCGCCCAGAGCATCCACGACTTCCAGGGCCTGCGTGAATTTCTCACCGCGGTCACCCTGACCAGCATCATCGACCTGCCTTTCGCCGTGCTGATGCTGGTGGTGATCGGCCTGCTGGGCGGCTGGCTGGTGATCATCCCGGCGCTGGCGTTCCCGATCACCATCATCTTCGCTCTGCTGATCCAGATTCGCTTGCGTGACACCGTGCAGAAGAGCCTGACCCTGGGCGCCGAGCGCCAGGCGCTGCTGATCGAAACCCTCGGCGGCCTGGAAACCCTCAAGGCCTGCAACGCCGAGAGCGAGCGTCAGCATCATTGGGAATCGACCCACGGCGCCCTCACCCGCCTCGACGGCCACGCCCGCGATCTGGCGGCGCTGGCCACCAATGGCACCTTGTTCATCCAGCAGTTCTGCGGCATGAGCACCATCGTCGCCGGGGTCTACAGCATCATCGCCGGCAACCTCAGCGTCGGCGCGCTGGTGGCCACCTACATGCTCGGCAGTCGGGTACTCGCGCCGCTGGGGCAAATCGCCGGCCTGATCACTCGCTATCAGCAAGCGCAGCTGACCATGCGCAGCACCGATCAATTGATGGCCTTGCCGCAGGAGCGAGACATCAAGCAAAGGCCGCTCGATCGCACGCAGTTGCAGGGCGGTGTCGGCCTCAGCCAAGTGGTGTTCAGCTATGCCGGGCAAAACACCCCGGCCTTGAGCACCGTCACCTTCAGCATCAAGCCCGGCGAGCGGGTCGGCATCATCGGCCGCAGCGGGTCGGGTAAAAGCACCCTGGCGCGTCTGTTGATGGGTTTCTACGAGCCGGCTGAAGGGCAGATCCTGCTCGACGGCCTGGACCTGCGCCAACTGGACGTGGCCGACCTGCGTCAGCAAATCGGTTATGTCGCCCACGACCTGCCGCTGCTGGCCGGCAGCCTGCGCGACAACCTTACCCTTGGCGCGCGCTACGTGAGCGATGCACGCATGCTCGAAGTGGCGCAACTGACCGGCGTCAGCGAGCTCGCGCGGCAACACCCGCAAGGCTTCGACCGCCCGGTGGGCGAGCGTGGTCAACTCCTATCCGGTGGCCAGCGCCAGGCCGTGCTGCTGGCCCGGGCGATGCTGCTGGAACCGCCGATCATGGTGCTCGACGAACCCACCAGCCACATGGACAACAGCAGCGAAGACCTGCTGCGCCAACGTCTCCATGCGTGGATGCCGGGTAAGACTCTGCTGCTGGTCACCCATCGCACCACCATGCTCAGCCTGGTCGATCGCCTGATCGTGCTGGACAACGGCCGCATCGTCGCCGACGGTCCCAAAGACACCGTCATCGAAGCGCTGCGCAAAGGCCGCGTCGGCACCGCACCCACTCAGGAGGGCTGAACATGAGTACGCCAACCGGTGGCCTGCGCGGCTACCTCGACAGTTTCGGCAAGACCGGCGAACGGGAGTTCATGCCCGAACTCGCCAGCGCCGCCCTCAACGACTCGCCGCGGCGCTCGCGGATCACCGTGTGGATCGTCGCGGCGCTGATCATCTGCGCCCTGGTGTGGGCCAAGCTGGCGGTGATCGAAGAAGTCACTACGGGTGAAGGCAAGGCCATTCCGTCAAGCAAGGTGCAGGTCATCCAGAATCTGGAGGGCGGCATCGTCTCGGAGATTCTGGTGCGCGAGGGGCAGATGGTCGAGAAAGGCGACACGCTGCTGCGTCTCGACGACACTCGCTACCTGTCCAATCGCGGTGAAAGCGAGGCCGATCGCTATACCTTGATGGCCCAGGTCGATCGGCTGGCGGCGGAGGCCACCGGCAAGCCATTTGTAGTGTCGGATGAAATCAAGGCCAAGGCGCCACAGGTGGCCGCCGATGAAATGGCCTTCTATACCTCGCGCCAAAGCAAGCTGGCCAGCGAGCAGAACACCCTCAACCAGCAGCTGGTGCAGAAGACTCAGGAGCTGGCCGAGTTCCGCTCCAAGCAGGCGCAGTACCGCAACAGCCTGGCGCTGCTGCAGCAGGAGATGGACATGTCGACGCCGCTGATCAAGTCCGGGGCGGTGTCGCCGGTGGAGATCCTGCGGCTCAAGCGCAGCGCCGTGGAGGCTCGCGGGCAGATGGACGCCACCAGCCTGGCCATCCCCCGCGCCGAGGCGGCCATCGCCGAGATCCGCAGCAAGGTGCAGGAGTCGACCCTGGGCTTTCGCTCCGATGCTTCCAAGGACCTCAACGACAAGCGCACGGAGCTGGCCAAGATCACCGCCACCACCATCGCCATCGATGACCGCGTGACGCGCACCACGGTGGTGTCGCCGGTCAAGGGCATCATCAAGCAGATGAAGGTCAATACCATCGGCGGCGTGGTCCAGCCGGGCAGCGATATGCTGGAGATCGTGCCTGTGGAAGACAACCTGCTGATCGAAGCCAAGGTGCGGCCACAGGACGTTGCCTTCCTCCATCCAGGGCAGAAAGCCATGGTCAAATTCAGCGCCTACGACTACACCATCTATGGCGGGCTGAAAGCGAAGCTGGAACTGATCAGCGCCGACACGGTGACGGATGAAAAAGGCAACAGCTTCTATCTGATCCAGGTGCGTACCGATCTCAATCACCTGGGCGGCGACAACAAGCCGCTGCTGATCATCCCGGGCATGACCGCCACGGTGGACATCATCACGGGAGAGAAAAGCGTGCTCGATTATGTGCTCAAGCCGGTGCTCAAGGCGCGGACTGAGTCGTTGCGCGAGCGGTGAGTTGACGGATTTTGTGTGGACTGGGCTGGCCACTTCGCGGGCGAGCCCGGCTCCTACAGGGGGGAGTCAGGGGATTCTGTGTTGGCTGGGCCGGCCCTTTCGCGGGCAAGCCCGGCTCCTACAGGGGTGAGTCAGGGGATTCTGTGTTGGCTGGGCTGGCCCTTTCGCGGGCAAGCCCGGCTCCTACAGGGGTGAGTCAGCGGATTCTGTGTTGGCTGGGCCGGCCCTTTCGCGGGCAAGCCCGGCTCCTACAGGGGTATGGCCTGTGGGAGCAGGGCTTGCCCGCAAAGGGGCCCCATCACGGGCGCAAACCCGAGGTTTCATGAATCTTTCATGTTGGTCTAGATCAGCGTCTCGTCGACGATCAGCACCACCTTGCCGCTGATCTGGTTGCCGGCCAGTTCGTTGAAGGCATCTTCGGCATCGACGATCGGGAAGGTCCGTACCACCTGCGGACTCAAGCGCCCTTCAGTGAACAACGGCCACACATGCTGGCCCAGATCGCTGAGCAGATCGGCCTTGAACTGATCGTCGCGACTGCGCAACGTCGAGCCCAATAAATGAATGCGTTTGCCCAATACCGCGCCCAGATCGAGCTGCGCCTTGGTGCCGCCCATCAAGCCGATCATCACCCAGCGCGCATCCAGCGCCGCCACCTTGATATTCAACTCGGCATAGTTGCCGCCCACCGGGTCGAGGATCACGTCGAAGGGCCCGAGGTCGCGCAGCGCCTCCAGATCGACGCTGCGGACCACGCCGCCCTGCGCGCCCAGTGCCTCGCAGTAGGCCAGACGCTCGGCCGATCCGACGCTGACCCAGGTCGGGTTGCCGAACGCCTTGCACAGCTGGATCGCCGCCGAGCCAATGCCACTGGCGCCAGCGTGCAGCAGCACTTTCTCCCCCGGCTTGAGCGCCGCCAGCTGGAACAGGTTGAGCCAGACCGTGGCATAGACCTCGGGAATCGCCGCCGCGTCGATCAGGCTCACACCCTCCGGCACCGGCAACACATGACGGCCATCGACCACCACTTCCTCGGCCATGCCACCGCCCGCCAACAAGGTGCAGACTCGGTCACCCACCTGCCAGGACGACCCCGGCCCGACTTCGGCGATAATCCCCGAACACTCAAGTCCGAGAATATCGCTGGCACCCGGTGGGGGCGGATAGTGACCCGCGCGCTGCAGCAGATCGGCGCGATTGAGCCCAGCCGCCGCCACGCGAATCTTCACTTGACCTGCATCACAGGTTGGGCCTGGCTGCTCAACCCACTCGACATGTCCTTCAACGCCTTGCAATGCCTTCACAGTGCCTCCATAGTTGACTCATGACTGAGCCCGGCGCCTTGGCGCCGGGCTTTTCGCATTATGCGTCCGGCTTCAACGGAACCGGCGAATTCAAAGACGGCCTAATATGCGTTATCAATTGCCCCCGCGTCGAATCAGCATGAAGCATTTCTTACCCAGTTCCGCCCTCGCCCTGTGCATTGGCCTCGGCACCCTGTCGATGTCGGCCAATTCGTTTGCCGACAACAGCTGGGACAAGTTGCAGCCTGATCGCGATGAGGTAATCGCCAGTCTCAACGTCGTCGAACTCCTCAAACGCCACCACTACAGCAAGCCGCCATTGGACGATGCCCGCTCGGTCATCATCTATGACAGCTACCTGAAGCTGCTCGATCCCTCGCGCAGCTACTTCATGGCCAGCGACATCGCCGAATTCGACAAGTGGAAAACCCAGTTCGACGATTTCCTCAAGAAGGGCGATCTGGACGCGGGCTTCACCATCTACAAGCGCTATCTGGATCGCGTCAAGGAGCGTCTCGACTTCGCCCTGACGGTGCTCGGCAAGGGCGTCGACAAGATGGACTTCAACGGCAATGAGACTCTTGAAGTCGATCGCAAGAACGACCCGTGGCCCAAGGACCAGGCCGAACTCGACAGCCTGTGGCGCAAACGCGTCATGGACGAAGTGCTGCGCTTGAAGATCGCCGGCAAAGACCCGAAAGCCATTCAGGACCTGCTGGTCAAGCGCTACAAGAACCAGTTGGTGCGCCTCGACCAGACGCGCGCCGAGGATATCTTCCAGGCGTACATCAACACCTTCGCGATGTCTTACGACCCGCACACCAACTACCTGTCGCCTGACAGCGCGGAAAACTTCGACATCAACATGAGCCTGTCGCTCGAAGGCATCGGTGCGGTGCTGCAGAGCGACAACGATCAGGTCAAGGTCGTGCGCCTGGTACCGGCCGGCCCTGCCGACAAGACCAAGCAGCTGGCGCCCTCCGACAAGATCGTCGGCGTGGCCCAGGGCGACAAGGAAATGGTCGATGTGATCGGCTGGCGACTGGACGAAGTGGTCAAGCTGATCCGTGGCGCCAAAGGCTCGGTGGTGCGCCTCGAGGTGATTCCGCATACCAATGCGCCGAACGACCAGACCAGCAAGATCGTGTCCATCACTCGCGAAGCGGTGAAGCTCGAAGAACAGGCCGCCAAGAAGTCGATCCTCAACCTCAAGCAGGATGGCAAGGACTACAAGCTCGGTGTGATCGAGATTCCGGCCTTCTATCTGGACTTCAAGGCGTTCCGCGCTGGCGATCCGGACTACAAGAGCACCACCCGCGACGTCAAGAAACTGCTGACCGAGCTGCAGAAGGAAAACGTCGACGGCGTGGTCATCGACCTGCGCAACAACGGCGGCGGTTCCCTGCAGGAAGCCACCGAACTGACCAGCCTGTTCATCGAGAAAGGCCCCACGGTGCTGGTGCGCAACAGCGACGGCCGCGTCGACGTGCTCGAGGACGAAAACCCCGGCGCCTTCTACAAAGGCCCGATGGCACTGCTGGTCAACCGCTTGTCCGCCTCGGCTTCGGAGATTTTCGCCGGCGCCATGCAGGACTACCATCGTGCGTTGATCGTCGGTGGCCAGACCTTCGGCAAGGGTACCGTGCAGACCATTCAGCCGCTCAACCATGGTGAGCTGAAACTGACGCTGGCCAAGTTCTACCGGGTGTCCGGGCAGAGCACTCAGCATCAGGGCGTACTGCCGGATGTCGCCTACCCGTCGATCATCGACACCAAGGAAATCGGCGAAAGCGCGCTGCCCGAAGCCATGCCGTGGGACACCATCCGCCCTGCGATCAAGCCCGAAAGCGATCCGTTCAAGCCGTTCCTGGCCCAGCTCAAGGCGCTGCATGACAAGCGCACCGACAACGACCCGGAGTTCATTTTCATCCGTGATCGCCTGGCCCTGGCGCAGAAGCTGATGGAAGAGAAAACCGTCAGCCTCAACGAAGCGGCGCGTCGCAAGCAGCACACCGATATCGAGAACCAGCAGTTGGCCCTCGAGAACACCCGTCGCAAAGCCAAGGGCGAAGCGCCTTTGACCGAGCTGAAGAAGGAAGACGAAGACGCTCTGGCTACCGATCCTAACGATACCAAGCCGGAAAACGACGCCTACCTGAGTGAAACCGGTCGTATCCTGCTGGACTACCTGCGGTTGAACACCTCGGTGGCCAAGAAGTAGGCTCGATGAAACAACGCTGAATGATGGCAACCTGTCATCAAGTAGTCATGAAGCTGTCGTGAAATAGCCGGGCGCCGAAAAGGCGCCCGGCTTTTTTATGCCCCGTGGCGAGGGCGCTTGCCCCCGAAAATCATACTGTCACCCCTATGCATGGGGCTGACCCTATTTTCGGGGGCAAGCCCCCTCGCTACGGTTGGGGTTCGCTCGTCGAGGATTTCATGACCATTACCGAACAGCTCAGTGCCCTGGGGGCGATCCTCGCCCAAGGCAATCTTCACAGCCTGTTCCAGCCCATCGTGTCGCTGTCGGAGCGACGCATCCTTGGTTACGAAGCGCTGAGCCGCGGCCCTTCGAACAGCCCGCTGCATTCCCCGATCAATCTATTCGCTGCCGCCCGTCATGCCGGGCGCTTGAGCGAACTGGAAATGGCCTGCCGGGAAAAAGCCTGCCGCAGCTTCAGCGAGCAGAAACTCGGCGCCAAGCTGTTCCTCAATGTCTCCCCCGAGTCATTGCTCGAACCCATGCATCAGTCCGGGCGTACCCTGTCGCTGTTGCAGCGCTATGGCATCGCACCCAGCCAGGTGGTCATCGAACTGACCGAGCAAACGCCCACCGACGACTTTCATCTGCTGCACACCGCACTGCATCACTACCGCGCCATGGGCTTTTCCATTGCCCTGGATGACTTGGGCGCCGGCTATTCGAGCCTGCGACTGTGGTCGGAGCTGCGCCCCGATTATGTGAAGATCGACCGGCACTTTATCGACGGTATCCACCAGGACGCAGTGAAGCGCGAATTCGTCGGCTCGATCCTGCAGATCGCCCGCGCCTCGCGGGCCGAGGTGATCGCCGAGGGCATCGAACTGGTGGAAGAGCTGGCGGTGCTCAGTGACATGGGCGTCGATCTGGTCCAGGGCTATCTACTCTGCCGCCCGCAGGAGGCGCCACCCCGGGACGCCCGCAGCCTGCTGCCGCGGCTGGACAACAACCCACCGTCCCTGACCGAAGAGCGGCGCGACCTGTCCGACCTGCTGATCGATCAAGCCGCCGTGCCCAGCGACACGCCGACGCCCAAGGTGCTGGAAGCATTTCGCCTGCAAGCCAACCTCAACTCCCTGGCGGTGCTCGACGATCAACAACGCCCCGTCGGCATCGTGCATCGGCATTCGTTGTCTGACGCCCTGCTCAAGCCTTTCGCCACCGAGCTGTATGCCCGCAAGCCGATCAGCCGGTTGATGACCGATGATTTTCTCGCGGTGGAGCAAAGCCATTCGCTGCAGCAAGTCAGCCGCCTGATCACCAGCCGCGCACGACAGCGCATCGAAGAGGACTTCATCATCACCCAGGGCGGCCGTTATCTGGGCCTCGGCCGGGTAATCGACGTGCTCAAATTGATCACCGAGCTGAAGATCCAGCAAGCGCGCCATGCCAACCCGCTGACGCTGCTGCCCGGCAACGTGCCGATCCAGCAATGCCTGACGCGTTTGCTCCAGCAGAATCTGTCGGCGGCGATCTGCTATGTCGACATCGACAGTTTCAAACCCTTCAACGATCTGTACGGCTACGCCCGCGGTGATGAGGTATTGCTGTGCCTGGCCCATTGCCTGAGCGAGCGAATCGACCCCAGCCGCGATTTCGTCGGGCACATCGGCGGCGACGATTTCATGCTGGTGCTCGGCTCCAGCGACTGGCGCAAGCGGCTGGGGCAGCTGTTCGAGGATTTCCAGATGCAATGCCGACGCTTCTACCGCGCCGAGCACCTGGAGGCGGGCTACTTCGTCAGCCATAACCGTCAGGGTGTGCGCGAGGAATTCCCACTGCTGTCGCTGTCGATCGGCGTAGTCGACCTACAGGCCCGTGACTGCCCGCAGCTGGATGCCCAGGTGCTGGCAGAAATGGCCTCGCAGGCCAAGCATCTGGCCAAGAAGGTGCCGGGATACAGCATTCATGTAATCGAGACGAGTACCACACCGACCTGTAGCGAGGGGGCTTGCCCCCGATAGCCATATGGCTGACACACCGCTATCGGGGGCAAGCCCCCTCGCTACAGGTGGTCAGGCAGGCTCGGGCCCGATAGGGAAGAACTGACCATGGCTCCAGACGCCGAGCCAGGGCTGGCCATCGATGAGCCGGGTGACCGCCAGATCGACCAGCTGATAGAAGATGTTGCGATGGATCAGCGCCTCGAGGTTGGTCCGCACCCGCACGTAGGGCGAAGGCTCCTGGCTGTCGGCATCGATGTGTACGCGCAGCGGATGCTCGGCACTGGCCTCGCAGCTGTCATCGACATTGGTAAAGAAGCGCAGACGCTGTTGCTCACCCTGCCCCTCGACTTCCAGCCGGATCGCCACGAAGGGCGCGTCTTCGACCTGGATGCCGACCTTCTCCACCGGCGTCACCAGAAAGTAATCGTCTCCGTCGCGGCGCAGAATGGTGGAAAACAGCCGCACCATGGGTGCACGGTCGATCGGCGTACCTTGGTAGAACCAGGTGCCATCACGGGCGATGCGCATGTCGATGTCACCGCAGAAATCCGGGTTCCACAGGTGCACGGGGGCGGGGCCCTTGGCGGGGGGAATTTGCGCCAATAGATTGCTGGCGTCGGTCATCGCGTGCTCCTCGAAATCGCCGCCGGGGGGCGAGCGCCAGTTTCGCCGAGCAGGCCAATGACACGACTGCGCGACTAGCGCTCTACACCCAGCAAACGTCGAGCGTAATCGGTCAGGGGTGGCCCAAGCAAATCCTGCGGTTTTTTGTCGTGCAGCGTCAGCAAACCGCCACGCAAGCGAATGGTCGCGGTATCGATCAAATAACGGGTACTGGTCTCGATCACCATCACCTGGATGACGGCGTGGTCCACGCCCAGACGATCGAGGGCTTCCTGGTCCTGCCATTCATCGGTATTGCCGATACGGTCATCGGCGTTGGCAAAGCGCGTGTACAGCAGGTAATGCGCCCCGGCATCGCGAGCCTCGTTCATGGCGTCGTCCAGGCCCTCGGGAGCGCGGGCCCGGCGGACCATGGGAAAGTACTGGATAAAGCCGTTGAAGGCTTCCTCGGCCACTACGTTGGGCCGTGGGTAGGCTCCGCCCGGCGGGACGAAAGGCCCCTGAGCGATGAAGATGAAAGAGTCGGGTTGCAGACGGAAATTGGTCGAGCGCTTGGTATCGCTGTGATCCAGCACTCCGGCATCGCTCAACTGATCGTGCGCCACCACACCCATGTCGCTGACGCTCATACAACCGCCCAGCGCCGCGAGCGCCAGTACCAAGAGCAGATTACGCATCATTCCTCCAGAGACCGGCGACGAAAAACCGGCGAATAAGCGGCGTGATGCAGCTTTTGCGCCAGTATCCGTAGCGAGGGGGCTTGCCCCCGAAAATCGGCCAACAAACATCAATGCTGGCGGCACGATGATCGGGGGCAAGCCCCCCCGCTACACGGGATCGCTATCGCGCTTGCGCTTGTTGCCCATACGCACGCCGATGTCCATGAGGAACTGGAAGAAGCCTTCCTGATCTTCCAGCACATTGCTCCAGAACGGCGAGTGATACAGCGCCACTGCGCCGTGCACCAGGGCCCAGGCGGCGCAGTAATGGAAGTACGGCGGCACGTCTTCGAGCTTGCCCTCGTCGATGCGGCCCTTGATCAGCTGGGTCAAGTGCTCGAAATTGGAGGCGCGGATCGCATGCAACTGCTCGACCATCTCCGGCACCTGATTGCCCTTGACCACCTTCTCCTCGAGACGATCGAATAAGCGATAGCGCTGCGGGTCGCGCATGCGGAACTCGAAGTAGGCGCGGGACAAGGACTCGCGGTCATTCTCGACGTCGGACGACAGCAGCAGCTGATTCAAATCGCGCTCGTAGTCGAGCATCAGGCGCAGATAGATCTCGGCCTTGGACTTGAAATGCTTGTAGATCGTGCCTTTGCCGATACCCACGGCATCGGCGATCATTTCCACCGTGACGCTGTCTTCTCCCTGCTCGAGGAAGAGCTTGAGGGCGGTATCGAGAATTTCCTGTTCGCGGCGACGAAACTCGCGGACCTTGCGGGGTTCTTTCTGCATAAAGAAGGACTGGGTCAAAATCGAAGCGAAGTATTATGCCTATCTTGCGCGAAATTGCACGGATCATCCGCTGATCACGCAGATCCGACGCGTCCTTGGGATCAGGCCATTGGTGCTGAGCAGCGGCCTGCCTATTTCAAAATTGTTTAAAAAACGATCAATAACTACTGGCGCAGCGCCAAACCTCAACGATACTCAAGCATGTTGACGCGCCATATCCCCCAAGTGACGTGCCAATAAAGGTGTCGATGGACCGCGCGCCTTTGTTTTACTCCTAATGGTCTTAACCCGGATTCACCCCCCAGAACCCGGGTTTTTTTTGCCTGTCGATCCGCTATTCGGCCTGCACGTGCGCCAGGGGAAACAGGCGCTTGAAGTTCTCGGTGGTCTGCGCCGCGAATGCTTCGTACGGCACGCCGCGCAGCATGGCCAGGTACTCCGCCACTTCGCGCACGTACTGCGGCAGGTTGGGCTTGCCGCGGTACGGAATCGGCGCCAGATAAGGCGAGTCGGTCTCGACCAGCAAGCGGTCGGCTGGCACCTGCCGAGCCACATCGCGCAGAGCATCGGCGTTGCGGAAGGTGACGATCCCGGACAACGAGATATAGAAGCCCAGATCCAGGGCCGCCTTGGCCATGTCCCAGTCTTCGGTGAAGCAGTGCAGTACACCGCCCTGTGGCAGCTGTGCTTCGCGCAACAGTGTCAGGGTGTCGGCGCGGGCGCCGCGGGTATGCACGATCACGGGTTTGCCGGTGGCGTTGGCGGCCTGCAGGTGCAAGCGGAACGACGCCTGTTGCAGCTGCGCCGCCTCGGGTTCGTAGTGGTAATCCAGGCCGGTCTCACCGATGGCCACCACCCGCGGGTGGTCCAGCTCGCGCAGCAACCAGTCCAGGGCGGGCTCCTCACCTGGCTTGAGGTCCAGTGGGTGGATGCCCACCGAGCAGTCGACGTCGGCGTACTTGTCGGCCAGCGCCTTCACCGCCGCGGCGTTGTCGGCGCTGACCCCGATGCATAGAAAGTGCCCTACCCCTCGAGCGCGCGCGGCGTCGAGGGCGCGATCAAGCGAGCCATCGTGGGCACTCAGGTCGAGGCGATCGAGGTGGCAGTGGGAATCGACGAGCAAACGGCTATCGGCAGACATGGGCAACTACATCGTATGAGTGGGACGGTCGGACTTCAGGGCGCCCGCCAGGTAGGTTTCAATCTTGTTGCGCGCGGTGTCGTCGCCATCGTTGAACTGCACACCGACGCCGGCGGCGCGGTTACCCTGGGCGCCCTTGGGGGTAATCCAGGCGACCTTGCCGGCCACGGGAATCTTCTCGCCTTCATCCATCAAGTTGAGCAGCATGAACAGCTCGTCGCCCAACTTGTAGCTTTTGCTGGTGGGAATGAACAGGCCGCCGTTCTTGATGAACGGCATGTAGGCCGCGTAAAGCACGGCCTTGTCCTTGATGGTCAGGGACAGGATACCGTTGCGCGGGCCCGGATTGACTGGCTGATTCATGCGGCTTCCTTCACTGCGGCCGGGCATCGAAGCCGCGGACACGCTGGGTTGAATCGACTGAAGCAATATCGACAACTGATGGCACTTTGAACATCAGACCGCCAAAATACCACAATGCTCCATTAGCCGTTGCCCGGCAAGGCCGCCCAGGAAACCAGCAGCGCCTCAAGCAACAGCACCCGATTGAGGTTGGCCTTGGCGAGCACCTTCTGGCGTTGCAGCAGAATCCAGTCCTGCACGCTCAGGACCTTGACCTGAGGGGTTTTGTGCGCCAGATACTGCACCACCTTGCGCATGTCCGCCAAGCCCAGGCCGGCTTCGTCATCGGTGAGCTGATAGCGCAGGATCAGGTTCGACCAGTCGCAGAACCAGTCGAACAGCAGCAACAGCGGCACCGCGTTCCAGCCTTCGGCCAGCTGCGTGGGCGAGGCCTGCTGCTTGAGCAGCTTCTTGACCCCCTCCACCACCAACGCGCGCTGTTCGCGCACACCCTGGGCTTGCAGATCGACGGCAGCCAGCGGCGAGCCCGCAGCCAGGGTGAGCAATTCGTCGCGCTCGTCCTGGCTCAGCGCCGGCAGCGCCTCGGCCAGCCATGCCAGACTTTGCTCGCGCCCGGGCAACGGACAGGCCTGCTGCACGCAACGGCTCTTGATGGTCGGCAACAGGCGGCTGGGCTGGTGGCTGATCAGCAGCAGCACGGTATTGCCGGACGGCTCCTCAAGGCTCTTCAGCAGGGCGTTGGCGGCGTTGACGTTCATCGACTCCACCGGTTCGATCAGCACTACCTTGCGGCCGGCCAGTTGCGCAGTCTGCACCACGAAGCCGACCAGATCGCGGACCTGATCGACCTTGATGGCCTTGTCGGCTTCTTCGGGCTCCAGCACGTAATTGTCGGGATGGGTGCCGGCCGCCAGCAGCATGCAGGATTTACAGCTGCCGCAGGCGTCCTCGGGGCGTGGGTGCTGGCACAGCAGCAAGGCCATCAGCCGCTCGGCCAGCGCGCGCTTGCCGATGCCCTTGGGCCCGTGCAACAGATAGGCGTGGGCGTGCTGGGCACGCCCCGCGAACTGCTGCCACAACGCCTGCTGCCAGGGGTATTCAGCCACGGGCCGACTCCAGCATCACCGGCACCAGCGCGTCCAGCGCCAATTGCACCTCAGCGAGGGACCGCGAGGCATCGACGATGCGATAACGCTGGGTGTCGGTGGCGGCGCGGGCCAGATAGGCACTGCGCACGGCGTCGAAGAAGACGCGGCCCTCCTGCTCGAAACGATCCAGCCGCCCCCGTGCGCTGGCCCGCGCCAGGCCGACTTCGATGGGTAGGTCGAAAATCAGCGTCAGGTCAGGCTGCAGGTCACCTTGCACGAAGCGCTCGAGGGTGGCGATACGCTCTGCCGGCAGGCCGCGACCGCCGCCCTGATAGGCGTAAGTAGCATCGGTAAAACGATCACAGAGCACCACGGCACCCCGCTGCAACGCCGGGCGTATCACCTGGGCGATGTGCTGGGCACGGGCGGCGAACATCAGCAGCAATTCGGCGTCGGCGTTCATGGGCTCGTCGCTGGGCGCCAGCAGCACTTCACGGATGCGCTCGGCCAGTGGCGTGCCGCCGGGTTCGCGGGTCAGCACCACATCCAGGCCGGCGGCGCGCAATTGCAGGGCAAGGTATTCACGATTGGTGCTCTTGCCGGCCCCTTCGGGACCTTCAAGGGTAATGAACAGACCGGTCACTGGGCGTCCTTATCTTGTGCAGTGGGGCCAGGCTCGGTGGCCTGGGCTGGCAGCGCCGGCGGCGTGGCGACATCAGTGGGCGTCTGCTCAGGATTGGGAGCAGGCACCGGGATGGGCGCCGGGCTGGAGCGATAATCGGCGCGGCGCTTGAGCTGGAACTCGCGCACGGCGTTGTTGTGGGCGTCCAGGTCGTCGGAGAACACGTGGCTGCCATCACCGCGGGCGACGAAATACAGGCTGGTGCCGTCCTGCGGATTGAGCGCCGCATGAATTGCCTCGCGGCCGACCATGGCAATAGGGGTCGGCGGCATGCCGGCGTTCAGGTAGGTGTTGTAGGGTGTCGGCTGCTTGAGGTCGGCGCGGCTGAGTTTGCCGCTGTAACGCTCGCCCATGCCATAGATGACGGTGGGGTCGGTCTGCAGCAACATGCCCGTACGCAGACGACGGATGAATACACCGGCGATTTCGCCGCGTTCCTGCGGCACGCCGGTTTCCTTCTCGACCATCGAGGCCATGATCAGTGCCTGATAAGGCTCGGTGTAAGGCAGATCGTCGGCACGCTGGCTCCACTCCTGAGCCAGCACCTCGTCCAGACGCTTGTAGGCCTGGGTGAGGATTTCGGCATCGGTCATGCCGCGGGTGAACTTGTAGGTGTCGGGGAAAAACCGGCCCTCGGGAAACACCCCGGGATGGCCGAGCTTGTCCATCAGCTCACTGTCGCTGAGGCCGGCGAGGGTCTGCTGGAGTTTTTCCTGCTTGGCCAGGGCGCCGCGGACCTGACGGAAATTCCAGCCTTCCACCAGCGTCAGGCTGTACTGCACCACTTCACCGCGCTGCCACACGCCGAGCATGTCGCGTACGGTCATGCCGGGTGTCAGGCGATACTCGCCGGTGTGCAACGGCTGGCCTTCGAGGTTGAAGCGCCAATACAGACGCAGCCACCAGGCATCGTCGATCAGGCCGTCGGCCTCCAAGCGATTGAACATGCGCCCCGGGGTCGAACCGCTCGGGACTTCAACCAGGGTTTCGTTGGCCATGGTCAGCGGCTGGTCCAGCGCGTGTCGGGTTTTCCATGCGGCAGCGCCCACCACCAGGACTGCGACGATCAGCACGGTTTCGAGCAGTACCAAGAATTTACGTATCACAGATCACAGGTCCAATAGTGCACAGGCGAGGGTTTGCAGTTTACGGGTCAGCGGACCGGCCGACCAGCGGAGCGCATCGGCGCCCAGGACTGGCCAGATGCCGTAGACGCTGTTGCACACGAAGACTTCATCCGCAGCGGCAAGATCCTGCAATGTCAGGTCACAGACTTTCACGCGGATGCCCAGTGCCGGGGCCTGATCCAGCAGCTCTGCGCGCAAGGTGCCCGCCACGCCACAGCGGGCCAGATCGGCTGTGTACAACATGCCGTCACGGACCAGAAACAGATTGCTGTAGACGCCCTCGATCACCCGGCCCTGCCCGTCGCACATCAAGCCCTCGGCATAGTCGCTGCCTTGCCATTCGTTACGGGCCAGCACTTGCTCCAGGCGATTGAGATGTTTGAGACCGGCCAGCAGCGGTTGCTCGGCCAGACGCGTACGACAAGGGAATAGCCGCACACCCTCGGCGCCGTGAGCGGCCGGATAGCTGGGCAACGAACTGGCTTGCAAGATACGCCGGGCTGGCGCTCGAGGGTCGGCGGCATAGCCGCGAGGGCTGTCGCCACGGGTCAGGATCAGCTTGAGCACACCCTCGCCCATCGCCGCAGAGTACGCGAGGACTTCCTCGCGCACCTGCTGCGGGTCGGCCACCAGCGCCAGGCGCTCGCAGCCCGAGTGCAAACGCTGCAGATGCCGGTCGAGCAGCATGGGCCGCCCGCTACGCACGGCCATGGTCTCGAACAGACCATCACCATAAGCCAGGCCGCGGTTGTTCAGCCCGACCTGCGACTGCGCAACGCCGTCGACCCAGCTGTGCATCAAGCGACGAACCGGCGCAGCACCAGCGAGCCGTTGGTGCCACCAAATCCGAACGAGTTGGACAGCACCACATCGATCGGCATCCGCCGTGCTTCATGGGGAACGAAGTCGAGATCGCAGCCTTCGTCCGGCTCATCGAGGTTGATGGTCGGCGGCGCCACCTGGTCGCGGATCGCCAGCACGCTGAAGATCGCCTCGACGGCGCCCGCAGCACCCAGCAGATGACCGGTCATGGATTTGGTCGAGCTCACCGCCAGGCTGTGCGCGTGCTCGCCGAATACCGACTTGATCGCCTGTACTTCGGCCAGGTCACCGACCGGCGTCGAAGTGCCGTGGGCGTTGATGTACTGCACCTCATTCGGGTTGACCTTGGCATCGCGCAGGGCGTTGGCCATGCAGCGCGCGGCACCGGCGCCGTCTTCGGGCGGCGAGGTCATGTGGAAGGCGTCGCCACTCATGCCGAAGCCGATCAGCTCGGCGTAGATGGTGGCGCCGCGAGCCTGAGCGTGTTCGAGCTCTTCAAGCACCAGGGCGCCGGCACCGTCGGCCAGCACGAAACCGTCACGGCCCTTGTCCCAAGGGCGGCTGGCGCGTTGGGGTTCGTCATTGCGCGTGGACATTGCCCGCGCCGCGCCGAAACCGCCCATGCCCAGGCCGCAGGCGGCCATCTCGGCACCGCCGGCAATCATCACGTCGGCTTCGCCGTAGGCGATATTGCGAAAGGCCATGCCGATGCAATGGGTGCCAGTGGTGCACGCCGTGGCGATGGCGAAGTTGGGACCTTGTACACCCAGATGGATGGACAGAAATCCGGAAATCATGTTGATGATCGAGCCAGGCACGAAGAACGGTGAAATCCGTCGTGGGCCGGAATCATGCAAGGTGCGGCTGGTTTCCTCGATATTGGTGAGGCCACCGATACCCGAGCCCATGGCCACGCCGATACGCTCGCGGTTGGCATCGGTGACGACCAGGCCCGCATCGCGAACTGCCTGGAAACCCGCTGCCAGGCCGTATTGAATGAACAGATCGAGCTTGCGAGCCTCCTTGACCGAGAGGTACTCCTCGACCTTGAAGTCCTTGACCGAGCCGCCGAAACGGGTCGAATAGGCAGAAAGATCCGTATGTTCGATCGGACCAATACCACTGCGGCCAGCCAGAATGCCCTGCCAGGTGCTCGGCACGTCAGTGCCCAGCGGCGACAGCATACCCAAACCAGTGACCACGACGCGTCTACGCGACACAGTACTCTCCTTATTCTATTGACGACGGCGCGCCTGCCATCTAAAGAAAAAACCGCACGCCAGCAAAGGCAGTGCGGTTTTTCCGAGACAGCAAAGCGACGATTACACAATCATTACGCCTGGTGGGCAGTAACGTAATCGATGGCCGCTTGTACAGTCGTGATCTTCTCAGCTTCTTCGTCTGGAATCTCGGTCTCGAATTCCTCTTCCAGAGCCATCACCAGCTCAACGGTATCAAGGGAATCGGCACCCAGGTCTTCTACGAAAGAAGCACTGTTGGTGACTTCTTCTTCCTTAACGCCCAGTTGCTCGGCAACGATTTTCTTGACGCGTTCTTCGATGGTGCTCATACCTTGTTTTCACTCCTAATGGACATAAGTCAGGCAGCTGGCCGGTGCGTAAGTTTATCGAAAGCGCTCGGCTTTTCAAACTGAAAGCGTCGCAGCGATCTAACATTGGCCCGCTGCCCCGAATTGGGTTGCAGCTTTATAACGGATTTTTGCTCGCCTCGTATGACATTTTTAGCGAAAAAATGTCGCACACAGCTTACATGTACATGCCGCCGTTCACCGGAATTGTAGCTCCGGTCACGTAAGCTGCACCCTCGGAAGCCAGAAAAGCGACCACTTGCGCGATTTCCTCGGCCTGGCCCAGACGGCCCAGCGGGATTTGCGTCAGCAGTGCTTCGCGTTGTGCTTCAGGCAGCTCACGGGTCATGTCGGTGTCAATGAAACCAGGCGCCACCGAGTTGACCGTGATCGACCGGGAGCCCACTTCACGCGCCAGAGCGCGGCTGAAACCTTCGAGCCCGGCTTTCGCGGCGGCGTAGTTTACTTGGCCTGCGTTGCCCATTGCACCCACTACCGAACCGATACTGATGATTCGGCCCCAACGCGCTTTGGTCATGCCGCGCAAAACGGCCTTGGACAGGCGGAACAGGCTGTTGAGGTTGGTGTCGATGACGTCGTACCACTCGTCGTCCTTCATGCGCATCATGAGGTTGTCGCGCGTGATGCCAGCGTTGTTCACCAGAATCGCCGGTACGCCGAATTCGGCGGTGATCGCGGCCAAGGTCGCGGTGACCGACTCGTCGCTGGTGACGTTGAGTTCCAGGCCGGTCCCGGTGATGCCATGCTCCTTGAGCGTGGCGGCAATACGTTCGGCGCCCGACGCGGACGTCGCGGTGCCGATCACGGTGGCGCCCTGACGGCCCAGTTCAAGGGCGATGGCCTGGCCGATGCCACGGCTGGCGCCGGTCACCAGCGCAACTTTACCTTGCAAGCTCATGCAACTATCTCCTGCTTCAAGCCTGCGCCGCAGCAGCGGCGGCGAAGGCATCGGGGGTATCCAGATTGGTCGTGCTGACGCCTTCGGCGCAGCGCTTGTTGAGGCCCGCGAGCACTTTGCCCGGGCCGCATTCGACCAGGTTGACGGCGCCCTGGCTGGCCAGGAAGGCCACCGATTCGACCCAACGAACCGGCATGTACAACTGCTTGAGCAAATCGCTCTTGAGGGTGGCGACGTCGGTCGCCACGCTGGCGCTGACGTTCTGCACCAGCGGGATGCTCGGCGCCTGCCAGTCGATGGCTTCGATCGAGGCGGCGAACTTTTCCGCCGCCGGGCGCATCAGCGCGCAGTGCGACGGCACGCTGACCGGCAGCGGCATGGCGCGCTTGGCACCGCGGGCCTTGCAGCCTTCAATGGCACGCTCGACCGCGGTTCTGGAGCCGGCGATCACCACCTGGCCAGGGGAGTTGAAGTTGACGGCACTGACCACCTCGCCCTGGGCCGCTTCGGCGCAAGCAGCGATCACCTCGGCATCCGCCAGCCCCAGAATGGCGGCCATGCCGCCCATGCCTGCCGGCACGGCTTCCTGCATCAGCTGACCGCGCTTTTCCACCAGCTTGACGGCATCGGCGAGGCCAACACTGCCAGCGGCGACCAGCGCGCTGTATTCACCCAGGCTATGGCCGGCGACGAATGCCGGCTGCTTGCCGACTTGCGCTTGCCACAGGCGCCACAGCGTAACGGAGGCGGTGAGGATGGCGGGCTGGGTCTTGTCGGTCTGGTTCAGCAACTCGACCGGGCCGCGCTGGGTCAGGTCCCACAGGTCGTAACCCAGGGCGGCTGACGCTTCAGCGAACGTATCGACGACCAGCGGATGCTGGGCGCCCTGCTCGGCAAGCATGCCGAGGGACTGGGAACCTTGCCCAGGAAAGACGAATGCGAGGGATGCAGACATGAAACGAGCCCTTAATGATCGTGTCGTCACGGAGTTGACGGCCCAACACGCAGGCCGCGCGAAACTGACAATTGGATGGCAATTGAAACCGGGTGGTCACATTTAAGCATTCCTTGGCCGATCATGCCTAAGGCAAACGATCGGCAAGGCAGCCTTGCAGGCGTCGCGGCAGATCTTCGCGAATCTCCACCACGGCGCGCTCGATGGCGCTGCGAAAGCCTTCCGCACCGGCCGAGCCGTGGCTCTTGATGACGATGCCCTGCAGCCCGAGAAAGCTCGCGCCGTTGTGCCGCGCCGGCGCCAATTCGCTGCGCAGGCGCTTGAGCAGCGGCAAGGCCACCGCCCCCGCCAGGCGCGAAAAGATCCCGGAATTGAACACCGCCTCGGTGCGCGCAGCGATCATGCTCGCCAGCCCCTCGCTGGACTTGAGCAGCACGTTGCCGACGAATCCGTCGCACACCACCACATCGGCCTCGCCGCGGTACAGACCGTCGCCTTCGATAAAGCCGATGTAGTTAAGGTCGCGCGCCGCCTGCAGCAACGCCGCCGCCTGCTTGACCTGCTGGTTGCCCTTGATGTCTTCGGTGCCGATGTTGAGCAGCGCCACGCGCGGCCGAGCAATGCCCAGCGCTTGAGCGGCCACGGAGCCCATGACGGCGAACTGCAACAACTGTTCGGCGCTGCAATCGACATTGGCGCCCAGATCGAGCAACTGACAGTGGCCGGTCTGGGTCGGCAGCGCCGCGACCATGGCCGGGCGATCGATGCCCGGCACGGTCTTGAGCACGTGACGCGACAACGCCATCAACGCCCCGGTATTGCCGGCGCTGACCATCGCCTGGACCTTGTCGTCGCGCACCAGTTCCAGCGCCACCCGCATCGATGAGTCAGGCTTGCCACGCAGCGCTACGGAGGGCTTGTCGTCCATGCCGACCACTTCGCTGGCCGTAGCAATCTGCAGACGCGAGCGGTCCACACCACGATGCTGGGCGAGAAGCTGTTCAAGGAGTTGGGGTTGACCGACGAGGGTCAGGTACAGCGAGGGGTTTGCAGACAGGCAGGCGAGGCAGGCCTCGACAATGCTGCGGGGACCGAAGTCCCCGCCCATTGCGTCGATCGCGATGATCTGAGCGGACAAGTAATTACTCGTCAGCGCCCTTGTCGATCACTTTACGGCCACGGTATACGCCTTCTGGCGATACGTGGTGACGCAGGTGAACTTCACCGGTGGTTTTTTCTACAGACAGAGTGCTAGCCTCGAGAGCGTCGTGGGAACGGCGCATGTCGCGGGCAGAGCGGGATTTTTTGTTCTGCTGAACAGCCATAATTGATTAACTCCTAAACGTTTGGGTCACGCTTTAACTGCGCCAATACACTGAACGGGTTGGACCGCGTTACCTCGTCCTCGCTCGGCTCGGGCTCATCTGCTCCCGCCGGCTGCTGGCATTCTTCCGGATGATGAGCAGGCACAATGGGCAAGGCGAGCAGAAGCTCCTCCTCGATCAATGCCTGCAGATCCAAAGGATCTTCGCCCAGTTCCAGCACGTCATAGCCTGACGGCAACGACTGGGTATTCGCACCCTCCTTCACCACAGCGTAACTGCATTCGCTATGGATCGGCAGGGTGACCAGCTCAAGACAACGCTGGCAAACCATTTTGACTTCGGTGTCGATAAAGCTGTGGATGACCACGGCTTTACGTTCATCTCGTTCAAAAACGAATTTAGCCTGCACCGTACCGACATTGTCGGAAAGCGGGTCGCAGAGTCTCTCCAAATCGGCCAGCAGCAATTCACCTTGGAGGGTGGTGCCACGATCTGCCAATTTGCGCGGGTCAACGTGAGGTGGAATCGGGTCATTCAACATAGGCGCAGCATTCTAGGGATGCCCCCCTCACCTGTCAAAGGAAATTCAGCCCAAGGCTGCATGCTAGAATGACCGCTCATCGTCAGGAGCCGCGCATGCTGCCTTTATTACTCGCTTCCAGCTCACCTTATCGTCGCGAATTGCTCTCGCGGCTGCGCCTGCCGTTCGTTTGCGCCTCGCCGGATATCGACGAAAGCCGCCTGCCCGACGAGAACGCCAGCGACCTGGTGCGGCGCTTGGCGAGGCTCAAGGCCGAGGCGTTGGCGGCGGCCTATCCTGGCCACCTGATAATAGGCTCCGATCAAGTCGCGGTGCTGGGCGAGCAGATTCTGGGCAAGCCCCACGGCTTCGACAAGGCTTGCGAGCAATTGCTGGCCGCCAGCGGCACCAGCGTGACCTTTCTGACTGGCCTGGCACTGCTCAACAGCCACAGCGGCGAATGCCAGGTCGACGTGGTGCCCTTCACGGTGCAGATGCGTGAACTGGACCTGCCGCGCATCGAGCGTTATTTGCACGCCGAGCAGCCTTACGACTGCGCGGGCAGCTTCAAAGCGGAGGGCCTGGGCGTGAGCCTGTTCCGCAGCACCCACGGCGACGATGCGACCAGCCTGGTCGGGCTGCCGCTGATCAGGTTGGTGGATATGCTGCTCAAGGAAGGCGTGCAGGTGCCCTGAGGCCACCACCTGTAGCGGGGGGGCTTGCCCCCGAAAATGCCAGCCTCACATAACTGCTGAGCCCGGACGAATTTTCGGGGGCGAGCCCCCTCGCTACAGGTATTAACGCAACGACGGGCCATTGAAGCCCATGTACATCGCCACACGATCGGCCACGCTGGTGCCGAGCTTCTTGGAGAAGCGATCGAAGGCCGACTCTTCAACGGTGAAATCGACCATGTCCTTCTCGCCGATGACATCCCGCGCCACCGAACTGCTGCTGCCCAAACCGTCGATCAAGCCCAGCTTCAGCGCCTGCTCGCCCGACCAGATCAACCCGGAGAACAGGTCCGGGTTGTCCTTGTCCTTCAGGCGATCGCCGCGCCCTTGCTTGACCATGGCGATGAACTGGTTGTGGGTGGTGTCGAGCACACCCTGCCAGAACTGCGTCTCGTCAGGCTTCTGCGGCTGGAACGGGTCAAGGAACGACTTGTGCGCACCCGAGGTGTAAGGGCGGCGTTCCACACCGAGCTTTTCCATGGTGCCGACAAAGCCGTAGCCCGCCGCCGTCACACCGATGGAGCCCACCAGACTGGCCTTGTCGGCATAGATCTCGTCGGCCGCGCTGGCGATGTAGTACGCACCCGATGCGCCCAGGTCTGCGATCACTGCATAGACCTTGACCTGCGGATGCAAGCCGCGCAGACGACGAATCTCGTCATAGACGTAGCCGGCCTGCACCGGGCTGCCGCCCGGGCTGTTGATGCGCAGGATCACACCCTTGACCTTGGGGTCATCGAACGCCGCGCGCAGGGCACCGACCAGGTTGTCGGCGCTGGCCGCTTCCTTGTCGGCGATCACGCCACGCACATCGATGACAGCCGTGTAACGATCACCCTTGCCCGCGGACTTTTCCATGCCACTGAACAGCGGCGTGAACATCGCCAGCACACCGAGCAGATAAGCGAACGTCAGGAACTTGAAGAAAATTCCCCAACGCCTTGCGCGCCGCTGCTCCTGAACGCTGGCCAGCAAGGTCTTTTCCAACAGCTTCCAGCTACGGTCGTTTTCACGGCGCTCGCTTTGCGGCGACTGCTCGTCGGCGTCGGGCGCCTTCCATTCGTCTGACATCTATCAACTACTCCAGCAGTCTTCGGGAACACGGATACTGCGCAACACCCTTGCGCGTTGCAATGGGAAGGATTGCCCTATTGCGGATTATCGAGCCATTGCCCCAGCTGAGCGAAATGCTCGATGCTCAGGGTCGGCTCGAATTCGCGCAAGGCCGACAGCGGCAAGGCGCCATAGCCGACGGCCACCGAGTCCATGCCGGCGTTGCGGGCCATTTGCAGGTCGAAGGCCGAGTCGCCGATCATCAACGCCTGATCGGCACTGACCTGGCAGTGGGCGAGAATCTCTTCGAGCATCAGAGGATGTGGCTTGCCTTGGGTTTCATCGGCAGCGCGGGTAATGTCGAAAAATTCGCTCCAACCATTGGACTGCAACACCCGATCCAGGCCGCGGCGGGCCTTGCCGGTGGCCACCGCGAGCTTGTAGCCCTGCTGGCGAAAAGCTTGCAGCGACTCGCGAACCGCTGGAAACAATGGCGACGGCTGCTCGTCCAGGGCCTTGTAGACATCCGCGTATTGCTCACGAAAGGCCGCGACCTGCCCAGCATCCAGCGCCGGATACAGCACGCTGATGGCCTCGGACAACGACAGACCGATAATGGCCTTGACCGCCACCGCATCCCGCTCGGGATAGCCACAGGCCACCGCGGACAGGTTCATCGCCTCGACGATACGGCCAATGGAATCGGCCAACGTGCCATCCCAATCGAAGATCAACAGCTGGTACTTACTCGGCACTCAAGCGGTCCACGGTCTTGGCCCAGACGTCATCCACCGGGGCCTGCAATTTCAGCTCGCCACCATCGGGCAGCGGCACGGTCAGGGCGTAGGCATGCAGGAACAGGCGCTTGCCGCCCAGCTCGCGGATTTCACGACTGAAGCCTTCTTCGCCGTACTTGCTGTCCCCGGCGATGCAATGCCCGGCGTGCAGGGTGTGCACGCGAATCTGGTGGGTGCGACCGGTGATCGGCCGGGCCTCGACGATGGTGGCGAAGTCGCCGAATCGGCGCAGCACCTTGAACATCGTCAAGGCCTCTTTGCCCTCAGGGTTGACCTCGACCATGCGCTCGCCGGAGCGCAGATTGCTCTTGAGCAGCGGCGCGTTGACGGATTTCTGCGCGGTCGGCCAGTTGCCCCGCACCAACGCCATATAGCGCTTGTCGACGCCATCGCCACGCAAGGCGGCATGCAGATGGCGCAACATGCTGCGCTTCTTGGCGATCATCAGCAGGCCGGAGGTATCGCGGTCGAGGCGATGCACCAACTCCAGCTCCTTGGCATCCGGCCGCATCTGCCGAAACGCTTCGATGACCCCGAAGTTCAAGCCGCTGCCACCGTGCACGGCAATCCCGGCCGGCTTGTTGAGCACGATCAGGGCCTTGTCTTCGTAGACGATGGCCGCTTCGAGGCGCTGCAGCAGCCCCTGAGCCACGGGTACCGGCTCGTCACGCTCGGGCAATCGGACCGGTGGCACGCGCACGATATCGCCCGCCTGCAACTTGTACTCGGGCTTGATACGCCCTTTGTTGACGCGCACTTCGCCCTTGCGCAGGATCCGGTAGACCAGGGTCTTGGGGACGCCCTTGAGCGCAGTGATGAGGTAATTGTCGATGCGTTGGCCGGCATATTCCGGTGCAACCTCGATCAGCTGGACGCCGGAGGTTGGGGGAGTTGTAGTCGTCATTTGCGAATGATAGCAATTTTTTAGGCAATTGAAGCACTTAATCAATGCTGCTATAGTCGCGAACGCCGCCTAAAGCGGCTGGGAAGTGGATAGGCGACATTTGATTGCCCCTTACCCACGCAGTTATCGAGGACGCGAGGCCGTCCGACGGGGCTTTCGCTTGTTTACGGGTGTTTAGCAATCGCCAGTAGCGCACCCGGGAGAAGTCCGAAAAGAGGTGAAAAAAGCAGTGCAGGTTGCACGCATTTCATCGAAATTTTCCGACGCCAGATCTCCCGCGCCGGCGTAGCACCCGATCCAGGTGAATGTTTCGGAAACAGAGCCTTAGCCATGATGCGTCAGCTCCCGACAAGAGCTGGCGATAAAAGCCAACCCGTTGCGGATTCAGCGCGCGGCAGCACCCGAATTATCAGGGATACGTGTAGGGTGGAGATGCACAACGTTCGGACCGTGTAGCACCGCGTCCCTGCCGGGAGTGGCCAAAGGCCCTCCCTCATTGACCCGGGTCTTGATCAAGATGCCTGCGGGTATCCACGGCCAGAAGTTGATTCCTCCTCCTGACTGAGTGCTTTTGACACCACAGCAAGCAGGACGCGTCGTCGCACCCCCTGGCCCCACTGGACCCTCAGTACCGGCCAGGCCTGCCTGACACTGGAGTGGCCAACGCTCCTGACGCACCTGACACCGACCGTGAGAAGTCGTGTGTGCCGAACGCCGTTTCCGGCAGCCCGGAAACCGACGGTACTACATGAAAAGAATGCTGATTAACGCGACTCAACCCGAAGAGTTGCGTGTTGCCCTCGTAGACGGCCAGCGCCTCTACGACCTGGATATCGAATCCGGCGCCCGCGAGCAGAAAAAGGCCAACATCTACAAGGGCCGCATCACTCGCATCGAACCTAGCCTTGAAGCCGCTTTCGTCGACTTCGGCTCCGAGCGCCACGGCTTCCTGCCCCTCAAGGAAATCTCTCGCGAGTATTTCAAGAAGGCGCCCGAAGGCCGTGTGAACATCAAGGAAGTCCTGAGCGAAGGCCAGGAAGTCATTGTTCAGGTCGAGAAAGAAGAGCGCGGCAACAAAGGCGCTGCCCTGACCACCTTCATCAGCCTGGCCGGTCGCTACCTGGTGCTGATGCCTAACAATCCCCGTGCCGGCGGTATCTCCCGTCGCATCGAAGGTGAAGAACGCAACGAACTGCGTGAAGCACTGAACGGCCTGGTCGCTCCTGCCGACATGGGCCTGATCGTGCGCACCGCCGGCCTTGGCCGCAGCAGCGAAGAAATGCAGTGGGATCTCGACTACCTGCTGCAACTCTGGACCGCAATCAAGGAAGCCTCGCTGGATCGCTCCGCGCCGTTCCTGATCTACCAGGAAAGCAACGTCATCATCCGCGCCATCCGCGATTACCTGCGCCAGGACATCGGCGAAGTGCTGATCGACAGCGTCGAAGCCCAGGACGAAGCCCTGACCTTCATCCGCCAGGTGATGCCGCAGTACGCCAGCAAGATCAAGCTGTACGAAGACAGCGTGCCGCTGTTCAACCGTTTCCAGATCGAAAGCCAGATCGAGACCGCCTTCCAGCGTGTCGTCGAACTGCCTTCCGGTGGCTCCATCGTCATCGATCCGACCGAAGCCCTGGTGTCCATCGACATCAACTCGGCGCGCGCCACCAAAGGCAGCGACATCGAAGAAACCGCCCTGCAGACCAACCTTGAAGCCGCCGAAGAAATCGCCCGTCAGTTGCGCCTGCGCGACATCGGCGGCCTGATCGTCATCGACTTCATCGACATGACCCCGGCCAAGAACCAGCGCGCCGTGGAAGAAAAGGTCCGCGAAAGCCTCGAAGCCGACCGCGCCCGCGTCCAGGTCGGACGCATCTCGCGCTTCGGCCTGCTGGAAATGTCCCGTCAGCGCCTGCGCCCATCGCTGGGTGAAAGCAGCGGCATCGTCTGCCCGCGTTGCAACGGTACCGGCATCATTCGCGACGTCGAATCGCTGTCGCTGGCGATCCTGCGCCTGATCGAAGAAGAAGCCCTGAAGGACCGTACCGCCGAAGTACGTGCCCAGGTGCCGATCCCGGTCGCCGCGTTTCTGCTCAACGAAAAACGCAACTCGATCACCAAGATCGAAATGCGCACCCGTGCGCGCATCATCATCCTGCCGAACGATCACCTCGAGACGCCGCACTTCGAAGTGCAGCGCCTGCGTGACGACAGCCCGGAAGCGCTGAACAACCAGTCCAGCTACGAAATCGCTGCCGCCGAAGTCGAAGAAGCCCCGGCCGCACCGGCGTCGACTCGCACCTTGGTTCGCCAGGAAGCCGCGGTCAAGACGGCTCCGGCCCGTGCCAACGCACCGGTTCCGGCCGAAGAAGCCGCGCCAGTCGTCGCTGCCCCTGCTCCGGTGGTCGCCGAGCCTAGCCTGTTCAAAGGCCTGGTGAAATCGCTGGTCAGCCTGTTCGCCACCAAGGAAGAGCCGGCTGCACCGGTCGTGGCTGAGAAGCCTGTCGCCGCGCCAGCGCCGCGCCCTGCCCGCAATGACGAGCGCCGTAACGGTCGCCAGCAGAGCCGCAGCCGCAACGGCCGTCGTGATGAAGAACGTAAACCGCGCGAAGAGCGTGCGCCACGTGAGGATCGCGCCCCGCGTGAAGAGCGTGCGCCTCGCGAAGACCGGGCCCCGCGTGAAGACGCTCCGGCCGCTCGCGAAGAACGCGCACCACGCCAGCCACGCGCTCCGCGTGAAGAACGTCGTCCGCGTGAAGATCGCCCGGTCCGCGTACTGCGCGAGCCACTGGATGCCGAGCCAGCCGCCTTGGGCGAAGAACGTCCCGAGCGCGCACCGCGCGAAGAGCGTGCCCCGCGTGAGGAGCGAGCGCCTCGTGAAGAGCGTGCACCACGCGAGCCACGTGAAGAACGTGCGCCACGGGAACCGCGCGAAGAGCGTGCGCCTCGTGAAGAACGCGCCCCGCGCGCGCCTCGCGAAGAGCGTCAACCACGCGCCGAGCTGGCAGCCGAGGCCACTGGTGAAGAGGCACTGCCGAACGAAGAGTTGTTGCAGGACGATACTCAGGAAGGCACCGATGGCGAGCGTCCTCGTCGCCGCTCCCGTGGTCAGCGTCGCCGCAGCAACCGTCGCGAGCGTCAACGTGATGCCAACGGCGATGTGATCGAAGGCTCTGAAGGCTCCGAAGAAGGTCAGGAAGGCGAAGGCAACAATGTTGCGGCAGTCGCTGCCGGTACCGCTGCTGCCGTCGTGGTCGCTGAAGGCGTCATCAGCGCCAACGCCGAAGCCGAGGCCCATCAGCAAGCCGAACGCGCTACCGCTTCGACGCTGGAAAGCACCGAACTGGCCGCGCCGGAAATCGTCGTGACCCCGACCACCGAAGTGCAGGAATCCTTTGCCTTCGCACCAGTGGCCGATGTTCAGCCAGAAGCCCAACCAGTGACTGCCCAGCCTCAGGCCGCTTTCGAGCCAGTGGCCGAGCAAGCACCGGTGGTCGAAACCCCGGCTCCAGTAGAAGCCGAGCCATTGGCTGATGCTGCTCCGGCCTTCGAAGCCGCTCCGGCCTTTGAACCTGCCCCGGTTCAAGCGCCAGAGCCGGTGGTCGAAGCCCCTGCCGCCGATGCCCCTGCCCGCGAGTCGTACGCAGCGCCTGTGACCGAAACCGTCGAAGCCCCAGCGGCCGAGCCAGTGGTGGTCGAGCCTGTGTCCGAAGTCAGCTTTGCACCTCAGGTGCAAGAGCCTGTGGTCGAAGCGCCGGCGGTCGAAGTGCACGCCAGCGAGCCCGTCGTCGAAGCGCCAGTGGTGAGCGAGCCAGCCACCTTCGTCGAAGCCGAACCTGTGGCTCACGCTGCGGCGCCTGAAGCAGCAGAGCCAGCTGCACCGGCTGCCGAACCTGTGGTGGTAGAGCCGCAAGTGCCTGCACCGACACCGGTCGTCGAGCTGCCAAGCAACGGTCGCGCCCCGAACGACCCGCGTGAAGTACGTCGCCGCAAGCGCGAAGCTGAACTGGCCGCAGCCGCTGCCAAGGAAGCCGAGCAGGCAGTGTCGTTCAACGCTGCCAAGGTCCACGCCGAAGAAAGCCAAGAACCTAAACCGTTCGGCTGATTTCAGCGGCAACTGAAAACCCCCGCTATCGAAAGGTAGCGGGGGTTTTTTATTGCGGCTGGTTAAAGGAGATTGGCGGGAATATCGATGTCGCGATAGATGCCAGGGTCCGTGACCGCTACTTCAGTCACACGGTCGGGAGCGAACAGCCTGCGAGCCCCCTGGTCACCCTCGAGCCCTGACAGTGCAGCACCAAACTCACGACCAAAGCCGACGGGGTGCCCATAGCCGCTTGTTCCCGTCGCCACCGCGATACGCTCATCGGTCATGGCGTCGATGACCGCATCAATGGTCGCGCCCGCGATGAACGGCATGTCGCCCAATACCATCAACCATCCTGACGCCTCGGCACTGGCTGCCACAGCGGCCGCTACACTGTCGCCCATGCCGGTCGAATCCAGCAACAACACCTCACAACCGTAGGCGCCAGCCAGGGCGATGACAGCACTGTTTTGGGGACGGGTGATGACTAGGCGACGAGTTACGCGATCGCTTAGATTCATGAGGACATGTTCGAGGACCGGACGCTCATCGCCGTTCAAGCCGCGGCACGGCGCCAGGAGCTTGTCCTGAGCAGCCCCTGCCACGGCGCGGAAGCGACTGCCCTGCCCGGCGGCGAGGATGATAGCGACGGGGTTGGACATGGCGATGACCTTGTGCGGTGTCAGTGGACTATCGGGTATCCGGGCGGCCCTCTTCGCGGGCAAGCCCTGCTCCTACAGGTGTACGGCATTGCATCGGCTGTGAGAGCAAAGCTTGCTCGCGAAAGCGCCAGCAGCCTCACCCACATTCAATACAGATTAGGCTCCATCTCCAACTCCACACCGAAACGCTCGGCGATGTCCGCCTGGATACGTAACGCCAGCGCCTGCAACTGTTGGCCGGTCGCGCTGCCATAGTTGACCAGCACCAAGGCCTGCAGACGGTGAACGCCAGCATCGCCCTCACGAAAGCCTTTCCACCCAGCCTGCTCGATCAGCCAACCGGCCGCCAGCTTGACCTCATCGCCCTGGGGATACGCCACCAGCCCGGGATACTCGAGCTTCAATGCGGCAGCCTGGGCGGCGGGAATCACCGGATTCTTGAAGAAGCTGCCGGCATTGCCCAGTTCGGCAGGGTCCGGCAATTTTTCCAGACGAATGCTGCAGATCGCCTGACTGACGTCCATTGCCGTCGGCTCGCTGATGCCTTGCGCCTGCAAGCGCTGGCGTACCGGGCCATAGTCCAGATGCAATGTGGCCTCCCGACTGAGGACAAAACGCACCCGCAGGATCAACCAGCGCCCGGGGTTCTGCTTGAACAGGCTGTCGCGATAGCCGAACGCGCACTCATGACCGAGAAAATCGCGCACCTCGCCGGTTTGCCGGTCCAGCGCGGTAAGGCTGTGGAACACGTCCTTGATCTCGACCCCATAGGCACCGATGTTCTGCATCGGCGCGGCGCCGACGGTGCCCGGTATGAGGCTGAGGTTTTCCAGCCCGCACAGACCCAGCTCGAGGCAATGGACGACGAACGGATGCCAGGGCTCGCCCGCCTCCGCTTCAATCACTACCTGCCCCGCCCTTTCGCTGACGATCCGCACGCCACGGCTGGCCATGCGCATCACCAGGCCTTCGCGATCACGAGTCAGCAGCAGATTACTGCCACCGCCGATCACCAGCAATGGCATCTGCCGCGCTTCGGCGTACTGCAAGGCCTCGCGTATCTGCGCATCGTCGTGCACATCGACGAACTGCTCGGCCGTCACGTCGATGCCAAAGCTGTTGTAAGGCTTGAGGGAAAGGTTGCTGCGTATCTGCAGGGTCATGACCGGCCCTGCAGTTCGCGCACCAGCCCACGGCAGCCGTGCTCGATCAGATCCAGCACTTGGTCGAAGCCGTCATCGCCGCCGTAATACGGATCCGGGACTTCATCCACCGCTGCCTGGTAGCGACGCAGGAACAGATCCACCTCAGCCTTGCCGCCGACCGGTTGCAGGCGCTTGAGGTTGCTCAGGTTGCTCTCGTCCATGGCAAGAATCAGGTCGTACTCATGAAAGTCATCGACGCTGACCTGCTGGCCACGCAGGGCCGACAGATCATAGCCACGGCCGGCCGCAGCCTGCTGCGCGCGCCGATCCGGCGGCTTGCCGACATGCCAGTCACCGGTGCCCGCCGAGGCCACCTCGACACGCCGGTCGAGGCCCGCCGCCTGCAATTGATGACGCAGCACGCCCTCGGCTGTGGGCGAACGGCAGATGTTGCCCAGGCACACGAACAAAACCCGCATCACGCCTCCAGCAAGCGCCTTACGCGCTCCAGGTCTTCAGGGGTATCGACGCCGGTGGGCGGTGCTTCAAGAGCGTCGGCCACATGAATGCGGATGCCGTGCCAGAGCGCGCGCAGTTGCTCCAGGTTTTCGGTGTTTTCGAGCCAGCACGGACCCCAGGTCACGAAATCCTGCAAAAAGCCGGCGCGGTAGGCGTAGATGCCGATGTGGCGGCGATAGGGTACGCCGGCGGGCAGTTCGTCGCGATTGCGTGCCAGGGCATCGCGCGCCCAAGGCAACGGCGCACGGCTGAACGTCAACGCCAGGCCATTGATATCGGCGGCGACCTTGACCACGTTCGGATTGAACAAGCTGTCGATATGCTCGATGGGCTCGGCCAGAGTGGCAATCCCGGCTTCCGGATGCGCCGCCAGATTGCGCGCCACCTGATCGATCACCGCCGGAGGAATCAGCGGCTCGTCGCCTTGCACGTTGACCACGATGGCATCGGCGGCCAGCCCCAGAGCCAAGGCCACTTCAGCCAGGCGATCGGTGCCGGAGTTGTGGTCGATACGGGTCATCAGCACTTCGGCGCCGAAACCCTGGCATACCTCGAAGATGCGCGCGTCATCGGTAGCAATGACCACACGCTCGGCACTGCTCTTGCGCGCCTGCTCCCAGACCCACTGGACCATGGGCTTGCCGGCGATGCTCTGCAGCGGTTTGCCAGGCAGGCGGCTGGAAGCGAAACGGGCCGGAATGACGACGGTGAAGGCTGCGGTCATTTGTCCAGACGCTCGTCATCGGTCAGGGTACGGGCTTCGGTCTCCAGCATCACGGCGATGCCGTCGCGAATCGGATAGGCGAGGCCGGCGCCTTTGCTGATCAACTCGGTCTTGTCGGCGCTGAGTTTCAGCGGGCCTTTGGTGATGGGGCAAGCCAGGATATCGAGCAGTTTGGTGTCCATGGGGAAATCCTTGCAGGTGGGCCGCAGCCCGGAATCAGGGCGGTGTAAGGGGGGCACAGAGGCGCGACAGTTGCTGGTCGAACCAGGTGACGAAGGCCGGCGACGGCACCGCGTCCACCGCCAGGTACCACCAGTCCTGAGCAGCGAAGGCACGGCACTTGACCGCGTCCTTTTCCGTCATTACCAGTGGCAGCGCGGGCTCGAACGTCAGGGCCCGCTCGCTGAACACCGCGTGGTCGGCGAAGGCGTGTGCCAATGGGCGCCAGTGTAGCGCTTCCAGGGTATTGAAGAAACGTTGCGGATTGCCGATGCCCGCCACGGCGTGCACTGCCTGGCCAGGGGGAAAATAACCGAGCGGCTGGCGCTGGCCGCTGGCCACATGCACCAGGGCCGTGGGCTGCAAGGTGAAGGCATAGCCGCCATCGCGATCGGCCGCCGCACCGTTGTAAAGCACGGCGTCGACGCTGCCCAGGCGCTCGCGAGGTTCGCGCAACGGGCCGGCCGGCAAACAGTGGCCGTTGCCGAGGCCGCGGGCGTTGTCGATCAGCACCAGCTCCAGGTCGCGGGCCAGGCGGTAATGTTGCAGGCCGTCGTCGCAGAGGATCAAGTCCAGGGGCTCGGCGTCCAGCAAGGCGCGCACCGCCGCACTGCGATCCGGATCGATCACCAGCGGTACGCCGCTGCGTTGCACGATCAGCAACGGCTCATCGCCGCTGTGCTCGGCACTGTGATCGGCGCGCACTCGCCAAGGCAGCTGCGGCGGCTTGGCGCCATAGCCGCGACTGACCACGCCGACGCGCAGGCCACGCTGGCGGCAATGCTCGATCAGCCACAGGATCAATGGGGTCTTGCCGGTGCCGCCGACGGTGATATTGCCCACCACCAGCACCGGTACCGGCGCCTTGTAGGAAGGGCTCTGGCCGCTGAGAAAGCGCTCGCGCTTGCGACCGGCAATGTGCCGATAAAGGCATTCCAGCGGCCGCAGCAACGCCAGGCCAGGATGCCCCTCGTACCAGGCGCGCAACAAACGATCAGAAAAGGCCATCAGGGCGCGCTCTGCGCCTCGACGGTGGTCATGCTCAGGTGGCTGAAACCCAGCTTGCCCGCGGCATCCATGGCGGTGATGACCGCCTGATGCGGGGTCTTGCCGTCGGCACTGATGGACAGCGGCAGTGCGGTGTCGCCATCGGACTCTTTCTGCAACGCATTCATCAGGGTGGAGAGGTCGCTCTTGGGCAACAGCTGGTTGTTCAGCGAGTAGATGCCGTCGGCGCTGATGGCGATGTCCAGGCGCTTGCTGGCGTTGTCCGCCGGCGCACCGGTGACCGCCTCGGGCAGATCGACGCGCAGTTGAGTTTCCCGTGTGAAGGTGGTGGTCACCACGAAAAACAGCAGCAACACGAACACCACGTCGATCAATGAGATCAGGTTGAGCTCGATGTTCTCGCGGGAGCGGCGGCGGAATTTCACGCGTCGTCCTCGCTACGCTCGCCTTGCACCACCTCGACCAGCTTGATCGCTTCCTGCTCCATGCCGACCACCAGATCGTCGATGCGCCGTTGCAGCAGGCGGTGAAAGAACAATGCCGGAATGGCCACGATCAGGCCCGACGCAGTGGTCACCAGCGCCTTGGAGATACCTCCGGCCATGACCGCCGGGTTGGTCGCCATGTTGGTGCCCATGAACGAGCTGAAGATATCGATCATGCCCAGTACCGTGCCCAGCAGGCCGAGCAGAGGCGCCATGGCCGCGATGGTCCCCAGGGTACTGATGTAGCGCTCCAGCTCGTGAATGACCCGCGAAGCGGCTTCTTCGATGCTCTCCTTCATGATTTCGCGACCATGCCGGGAGTTGGCCAGGCCGGCGGCGAGGATCTCACCCAGGGGCGAATCTTCGCGCAGCTCCTTAAGCTTGTCCTTATTGAGTTGCTTGTCTTTCATCCAGCGCCATACCTGGCCGACCAGATGGGCCGGAGCCACGCGGCTGGCGCGCAAGGTCCAGAGGCGTTCAGCGGTGATAGCCAGGGCGACGATCGAGCTCAGAATAATCGGCAGCATCATCCAGCCACCGGACTTGACCAATTCCCACACAGTAACCACCCCCTCGAAAAAGTCCGCCACTCTACCATAGGGGGTTGCGGGGTCGAAGACCGGCACATCGCCATCCCCCCATCACTCGTCCCTCGCGCCACTTGGCGAGCGCCAGAATCGGCGATTCTCGCGCCAGCCGCGGGCGCCCTCGAAGCTCCCCAACGGCAGATGAATGGCGCCGTCCAGGGCCGTGTCATGGACTTCAAGCCCCAGTGCGGCATAACGCGCGAGGACTTCTCGGTGCGGATGCCCGAAGGAGTTGCCGTAGCCGCGAGGGATCAGCACCCCGCGCAACCGCAAGGCCTGCAGGAGTGCCAGCGACGATGACGTGCGGCTGCCATGATGGGGCGCCTGCAGCCAATGCGCCTGCAAGTTCGGAAGCGAGCGCAGCAACTCGCGCTCGGCGGCGGCATCGATATCGCCGCTGAGCAATAACCGCTCACCGTTGGCCTCTATCAGCAGCACGCAGGAGGACGGATTGCTCTCCCGCGCCCCTGGCCAGCGCCACAGGCTGAAATGGACACCGTCCCACTGCCATTGCTGGCCGGAGATACAGGCCTGCGCGCCCGCCATTTTGTCCGCTTCGCCCGCGATCACCGTGCCCACCGGCAAGCTGCGACGCAGGCTGGCGGCACCGCCGGAATGATCGAGATGAGCGTGGCTGATGAGCATCTTGTCGAGCCGCTCGACACCCAACTTGCGCAGGGTGGGCAGCACCACTCGCTCGCCTGCATCCATTTCCCCCAGGCGCGGCCCGGTGTCGTACAGCAAGGTGTGCTCGCGCGTGCGAACCAGCACGGCCAGGCCCTGACCGACATCGAGTTGCCAGACTTGCGCGCGCCCATGGGCGATACGCTCCGGCGCCGGCCATAGCGCCAGCAGCAACAGCGGCAAGCCCATGGGCCGCAACGGCACACCGCTGGGCAACAACACCATCAACGCGCCCAGGCACACCAGCAGCCAGTGCCAACCCGAAATCAGTAGCGGCTGCCAGGCCGGCAGCCAATTCGCCATCCAGGCCAGCCACCGAAACAAGCCATCGAGCAGCCCCCCGGCCAGCCACAGTATCGGCTCGGCCAGCGCAGGGACAGGCAGCAACACGGTGCCCAGCAAGGCCAGCGGCAGCACCAACAGGCTGACCCACGGCACCGCCAGCAGGTTGGCCAGCGGGCCACTGAGGCTGACCGGCAGGCCGAGGATCAACAGTGCCGGGAGCAAGCCGATGGCGATCATCCACTGAGCTCGGGTCCAGGTCTGCCACCAGGGCCAGCCCCCCAGGCGTGCGGAAAACACCAGCATCAGTATCGCCACCGCCGTGAACGATAACCAGAAGCCCGGCTGCAGGCTGGCCAATGGCTCGACTACCAGTACCCCATTGACCGCCACCAGCAACGGCACCCCCAGCCCCAGATGCCGAAAGCGCCAGCGCCACAACAGCACCATGCCGATCATGGTGCACGCCCGTCGTACAGGGACCTGAAACCCGGCCAGCAGCCCGTAGCTCAACGCCGCGGCGAAGGCCAGCAGACAGGCGCAAGGCAACCAGGGCAATCGTGGCGGCCACAGCCCGAGCCGCGCCAGCACGCTGATCAGCCCATACACCAGCCCCGCCAGCAAGCCAACGTGCTGGCCGGAAATCACCAGCAGGTGCACGGTGCCGGTGTCCTGCAGGATCTGCCAGTCATCACGCGGCACACCCGAATCGTCACCCAGCACCAGGGCCGCCAGGCTACCCTCCCTGCCCTGCGCATCCACGGCCAGCAGACGCTGACGTACCGCATCGCGCCAGGCACCCGTGGCCGGTGCCAGCCGCTCGCCATCCTTGACGCTGCCCAACGCGCCGATGCGTCGCGCGAGCAACCAGGCCTCGAAGTCGTTGCCACCCGGGTTGATCAGCCCACGCGGGCGCTTGAGTTTGATCGCCAGCCGCCAGCGCTCGCCACTCATGACCGGCGGACCGTTATGCCAGCTGACCCTCAGCGTGGCGGGCAGTGCCTCGCGCCGCGACTGGAGCTGCTCCAGCTGGAAACGCACCGTACCGTTCTGGCTACTGGGCAGTCCGGCGACCCTGCCCTCGACCCAGAGCGTACGACCATCGAGTGCCGGCGATAATCGATCATCCAGCGCCCATTGCGCCGATGTGCAGGCCCACGCGAAGCCCACAAGCGTGAAGCCCAGCCAATGCCCGCGGCGGCAGACAAGTACCACGCCCAACAGCGCGATACCGATGACCATCCAGACCGACGGCAGCGCCGGTAGCCAGCGAATCGCCAGCAATCCCGCCGCCAGTGCGACCATCCTTGGGCGCATAAGCTTGAACCTCGAGTCGCGGTGTTGAAAACAACGGGCAGCCTAGGCCAATGGCTCACCACTCGCGCCTCAAGATTTGTCACAAAGTCTGACCCGCCCCGCACGCCGATCTTGGGCATACTGCGCGACTCGTCACTCTCTTCAGGCTAGCGCCATGCCCCGCGAGTTGCTGAAACGCTACATGCCGGACCCCGCCAGTATCCGCGAGCATCGATCGCTGCGCTTTCTGGGGTGCCTGCTTTACGACCAGAATCTCTGGCAGCTCAACCGTCGATCGGTTTCTCGCGCCATGGGCGTCGGGCTGTTTGCAGCATTCATCCCCATCCCCATGCAAATGCTGCTCGCCGCGTGCTTGGCAATCATGGCCCGCGCGCACCTGCCGATCGCCGCCGGCCTGGTCTGGATCACCAACCCGTTGACCATGCCGCCAGTGTTCTACTGCACCTACAAACTCGGGGCGTGGTTGCTGGATACGCCGCCCCGCCAGTTGCCTGACAGCATGACGCTGGAATGGATCGGCAGTCAGTTCAGCAGCATGTGGCAGCCGTTCCTGCTGGGCTCGGTCTTGACTGCATTACTGATGGGGGCGTTGGGATATGGTGTGACGCAGGGGTATTGGCGGTGGTGGGTGGGGCGACAGTGGCGACGACGTCAGGGGCGTGGCTAGCGCAAGCATGCCCCCCCGCTTCGGAGGGGCGCAGGGTTCAGGTACGCATGCCACGGCCACTGACCAACAGGCGCACGCAGCCAAAATACAGTACTACCGTGGCCACTAGCATGAAGGTCAGCGCGCTGCTGATCTTGATATCCGAGACACCGAGGATGCCGTAGCGAAAGGCGTTGACCATGTGCAATACCGGATTGGCCAGGGAGATCGTCTGCCAGATCGGCGGCAGCAAGGTAATCGAATAGAACACCCCGCCCAGGTAGGTCAACGGCGTCAGCACGAAGGTCGGAATGATAGAGATGTCATCGAAATTGCGCGCGTACACGGCGTTGACGAAACCCAGCAACGAAAAGATCGTCGCCGTCAGAATCACCACCAACAAGGTGACCCCCAGGTGGTGGACCTGCAGATGAGTAAAGAACAACGACAGCAAGGTCACGATGATGCCGACGATCAGGCCACGCAATATCCCGCCCAGGGCATAACCCACCAGAATCGTGTGCGGCGACACCGGCGACACCATCAATTCCTCAATGGAGCGCTGGAACTTGCTGCCGAAGAAACTCGAGACAACGTTGCCGTAGGAGTTGGTGATCACCGACATCATGATCAGCCCCGGCACGATGTATTCCATGTAGGTAAAGCCATTCATGTCGCCAATCTGGCGACCAATCAAGTTACCGAAAATGACGAAGTACAGCACCATAGTGATCGCCGGAGGCAGCAGCGTCTGCGGCCAGATCCGCATGAAACGCCGGACTTCACGATAAACAATGGTATTGAGCGCGACCCAGTTGGCCGAGAATTCCGAACTCATATCGCTACCTTCGCCAGATTTTTTTCCACCAGGGAGACGAACAGTTCTTCCAGGCGATTGGTTTTGTTGCGCAAGCTCGCGACCTCGATGTTCTGCACGGCCAGCTGGGTGAACAGCGCGGTGATGCCGACGGTCTTGTCCACCTGCACTTCCAGCGTATGCGGGTCCAGCAACTTGCACGGATAGCCTTGCAGTTGTGGGGCAGCCGTCAGGTCCTGGCGCAGATCGAGCAAAAAGGTCTCGACATGCAATTTGCCCAGCAGATTGCGCATGCTGGTGTTCTCGACGATGGTGCCGTGATCGATGATGCCGATGTTGCGGCACAGCTGCTCTGCTTCTTCGAGGTAGTGGGTGGTCAGGATGATCGTGATGCCTTTCTGATTGAGTTCGGTCAGAAAGGTCCACATCGAGCGACGCAATTCGATATCCACGCCCGCGGTGGGCTCATCGAGAATCAGCAGCCGTGGCTCATGGATCAGCGCCCGGGCGATCATCAAACGGCGCTTCATGCCGCCAGACAGCGACCGCGAAGGCACATCGCGCTTGTCCCACAAGCCCAACTGGTTGAGGTACTGCTCCGCGCGCTCCTTGGCGACTTTCGCAGGGATACCGTAGTAACCGGCCTGGGTCACGACGATATCGAAGGTCTTCTCGAACTGGTTGAAGTTGAACTCCTGGGGCACCACGCCGATGGAGCGCTTGAGCGCCGCCGGTTGTTTGTCCAGGTCGTGGCCAAAGACGCTGACGCTGCCGCTGGTCTTGTTGACCAGGGTAGAGAGGATGCCGATGGTGGTCGATTTGCCGGCGCCGTTAGGGCCGAGCAGTGCGAAAAAGTCACCTTCGGCTACATCGAGGTCAATGCCGTTGAGGGCCTGAAAACCATTGCCGTAGGTCTTGGTAAGCTGCCGGATGGACAGAGCAGAACTCATAGAAAGTATTTGCACCCTATTGATACGGAAGAATGACAAGGGGCTGCGCGCTAGCGATACAACCGCCGTGAAAAACGTTTCTTGTGGACCGGGCGACGCGTTGCGTCCGATAGATGTTGCTGAATGAGACAATGCTGACGCGCCCGACGCCACAAGTACAGTGACGCCGGTTAATAGTAGCTATCAGGTCAACGCGGTCATCACCGCTGAACGGTAAGCCGGGCGGGTCTTGAGCCGTGCGTACCAGGCTTCGAGGTGAGGCATGGGCTTACGCTCGATGGGCATTTCGAACCAGGCGTAGGCAAAGCTCCCGAGCGGGATGTCGCCCATGCCGAACTCGCTGCCCGACAGGTATGGCTGCGTCGCCAGGGCCTGATCGGCCATGGCCAGCAACTCCGTGCAGACGTCCTGCGCGGCATTGATCGCTGCCCAGTTCTGCTCGGCCGGTGGCGTGCGCAACACACCCCAGAACACGTCGCGAAACGGCGCAGCGAGTGAGGAAGTCATCCAGTCCATCCAGCGATCGGCGCTGGCGCGCTGACGAATATCGGCGGGCAGCAATGAGCTGCCCATTCCATCGCGATTCACCAGATAACGCACGATGGCATTGGATTCCCACAGTACGAAGCCATCGTCCTCGATCACCGGCACCCGGCCGTTCGGGTTCATGGCTCGGTAATAGGCCTCGTTGACCACCCCGAAGGTGCCTCCGGCATCGACCCGCTCGTAGGCCAGCCCCAACTCCTCTGCGCACCACAGCACCTTGCGAACATTGCTGGAATTGGCGCGTCCCCAGACCTTGAGCATGCTTTTCTCCTTGTGAAATTATCCGACCAGTGTACTCGGGCGGGGTTCAGAGAATACGTTGGGCGGGCGAATTTCATCCAGGGACCAGGCTGAAATTCCGGGGTGCGGTGCATTGGCCCGCAGTCAGCACCGGACTGCAGAAGCCAGGACAAATCCCGAAACACTCGAACTCCCCGAAACCCCCAGGGTCACTACACTGTCGCCATACCTGTCGTCACGGAGGAATGCATATGCTGCTGTTGTGGTTGGTCGTACTGGTCATCGGCCTTGCCTGGCTGGCCCATCGGCGGGTCGACGTGGTGCCCGCACTGGGCATCGTCGCGGTCTATCTCATCGCCATGGGAATCTTCACCCATGGTCACAGCGCCATCCGTGCGGTGGTATTGGCAGTGCTATGGATTCTGCTGATTGCTGCAGCGGCATTCGTGTTGCTACCTGACCTGCGCCGCAAACTCTTCAGCGCCCGCCTGTTCGCCTGGTTTCGCAAGACGCTGCCGCCGATGTCGGTCACCGAGCGCGAGGCGATCGACGCCGGCACCGTGTGGTGGGACGGCGAGTTGTTCAGCGGCCGGCCGGACTGGCATCAGCTGCTCAGCTACCCCAAAGTGCAACTGACCGAGGAAGAACAAGCCTTTATCGACGGCCCGACAGAAGAGCTCTGCGCCATGGTCAGCGACTGGCAGATCGGCCAGGACATGGACCTGCCCCCCGAGGCGTGGGCGCACATCAAATCCAACGGTTTTTTTGCCCTGATCATCCCCAAGGAGTTTGGCGGCAAAGGCTTTTCGGCCTATGCCCACTCACAAGTGGCGATGAAACTCGCCACCCGGAGCGGCGACCTCGCTTCCACGGTGATGGTGCCAAACTCCCTCGGCCCGGCCGAACTATTGCTGCACTACGGCACCGACGAGCAACGTAACCATTACCTGCCACGGCTCGCACGCGGCGACGAGATCCCCTGTTTCGCGCTCACCGGGCCGCTGGCAGGCTCCGACGCCGGGGCCATGCCGGACACCGGCGTGATCTGCAAAGGCCAATGGCAAGGCGCAGAGGTGATAGGCCTGCGCCTGAACTGGGAGAAGCGCTACATCACCCTCGGCCCGGTCGCCACCCTGCTCGGCCTGGCGTTCAAGGCTTACGACCCTGAGCACCTATTGGGTGAGCGGGAGGATCTAGGCATCAGCCTCGCACTGATCCCCACCGACACACCAGGCGTCGAGATCGGCCGTCGACACTTGCCGCTGGGTGCGGCGTTCATGAACGGTCCCAACTCCGGCAAGGACGTATTCATTCCGCTGGAATACCTGATTGGCGGGCAAGACATGCTCGGCAAAGGCTGGATGATGCTGATGAACTGTCTGTCGGTGGGCCGCTCCATTTCCCTGCCCGCCGTAGGCACCGGTGCCGCCAAGTACACCAGTCTGGTAACTGGCCAATACGCCCGGGTACGCGAACAATTCAATGTGCCGCTAGCGGCCTTCGAAGGTATTCAGGAATCGCTAGCCCGCATCGGCGGCAACGCCTGGCTCATGGATAGCGCCAGAATGCTCACCGCCAACGCGGTCGATCTGGGCGAGAAGCCGTCTGTATTATCGGCCATCCTCAAGTACCACCTGACAGAACGTGGCCGCGAGTGCATCACCCACGCCATGGACGTGCACGGTGGCAAGGGCATCATCATGGGGCCCAACAACTACCTTGGCCGCAACTGGCAGGGCGCGCCGATCTTCATCACCGTCGAAGGGGCCAACATCCTTTCGCGCAACCTGATGATCTTCGGCCAGGGAGCTATTCGCTGTCATCCTTTCGTGCTCAAGGAAATGGCCCTCGCGTCGCGGCCCGACCAAGGCCAGGCGCTGGTCGAGTTCGACCAGTTATTGCTCAAGCATATCGGCTTCGCGCTCAGCAATGCCGGGAGTACCATCGCCCTGAATCTCGGCCTTGGGCATTTCGAACGTCGCCCAGGCAATGCCATCAGCCAAGACTACTTCCGTGCCCTCGACCGCCAGGCCGCCGCCTTTGCCATGCTTGCCGACTTGAGCATGATGCTGCTCGGCGGCGAACTGAAACGCCGAGAACGCCTGTCGGCCCGCCTGGGCGATGTGCTCAGCTATCTCTATCTGGGCTCCGCAGCGCTCAAGCGCTACCACGATCTTGGCTCCCCTGAGCACATGGAACCGCTGCTGCGCTGGGCGATGGCCGAAAGTCTGGGCAAAGCCGAGCACGCCCTCGAGCAATTGATGCGCAACTTCCCGAGCCCGGTGCTGGGTTGGCTATTGCGCCGTATCGTCTTCCCGTTCGGCCGTCGGCATACCGGCCCTACCGATAGAATGGATGCGGACGTCGCGCAAGTGCTGGGCCGTGCTCCAGGCGATGCAACCCTGCAGGAACTGCTGACAGGCTGCTATCAACCGCAAGACCCACAAGATGCAGTAGGTGCCTTACACGATGCAGTGACTCAACTGAATACCGCCCTGCCCCTGCACAAGAAGCTGCATCAGGCCGCCAAAGCTGGCCAGCTCAAGCCGGTACCGGGACAATCGCTCATCGACGTGGCCCTGGAAGCTGGGGTTCTGCAGGCTGCTGAAGCTCAGACATTGCGCCAGGCTGAAGCCGCGCGGCGCAAGGTCATCGATGTCGACGACTTCAGCAAAGACGAGCTTCTACCCACCGATGGGCGGATTCGCTGACGACAGCGGGCGCAGGGAGACTTATACTCCCGCGCCCGTTTTGCTCAAGAGGACCCCACCATGGCGACCCAAATCATCGAACACCACCTGGTGCTTCTGGACCATCTGCGTACCATTCTGGTAGCCCTGGGTGAAGCGGATCAGGTGCCGGAAGAAAGCCATGCGCTGTTCCTCGAACGCTATGACGAACTCCGTGCCCTGCTGCCGATAGACCCGATCGAGAGCCAGTATCTGGGTCAGGATCTGATCTGTCAGGTGATTCAGCGTTATCCGCAGATTGCTCATCTTATTCCGCGGGACTTGCTGTGGTTCTTTGCCGGGGACTGCCTGCATTACATGCCGGATGAGGAAATTGCCTTGTATCAGGCGTTGGAAGAGCGCCGCTATGAGGCTGAGCAGGATGATGAGCCGTTTGATTGGAATCAGGAGAAGCAGTTGTTGGCGATGTCTATGGATGGTAGCAAGCACTGAATCGCCGCCAGGTGACCGCATACCGGCGCATAGCTTGACTCTGGTATAAAAAAACGCCGCTGACTTCAGCGGCGTTTTTTATGATTCAGTCAATATTTTTCAAGCACAAACAAAAACGCCGCTCATCTCTGAGCGGCGCTTTCATCAAATATGGAGCGGGAAACGAGACTCGAACTCGCGACCCCGACCTTGGCAAGGTCGTGCTCTACCAACTGAGCTATTC